>CAYOJA010000006.1:0-48153 GCA_964404175.1 uncultured Thiobacillus sp.
CGGTGCAGGAAGGTGCGCAGGCTTATCTGAAGCGCCAGTACACCACCATCGGCATCGTCGGCGTGGCGCTGTTCATCGTCATTGCGGTCTTCCTGCACATGCCGACGGCCATTGGCTTTGCCATCGGCGCGATTCTTTCCGGCGCGGCGGGCTTCATCGGCATGAACGTGTCGGTGCGCTCGAACGTGCGTACGGCACAGGCCGCGCACAACGGCCTGAATGCGGCGCTCAATATCGCCTTCAAGGGCGGCGCCATTACCGGCATGCTGGTGGTGGGTCTGGGTCTGCTGGGTGTGGCGGGTTATTACGCCGTGCTGACGGCCATGGGTTCCAGCACGATGGATGCCGTGCATGCGCTGGTTGGCCTGGGCTTCGGCGGCTCGTTGATCTCCATCTTCGCGCGTCTGGGCGGCGGCATCTTCACCAAGGGCGCGGATGTGGGCGCCGCTCTGGTGGGCAAGGTCGAAGCGGGCATCCCCGAGGATGATCCGCGCAACCCGGCGGTCATTGCAGATAATGTCGGTGACAACGTCGGCGACTGCGCGGGCATGGCGGCCGACCTGTTCGAGACATACGCCGTGACCATCATCGCCACCATGCTGCTGGGCGGCCTGATGGTGGTGGGCGAGAACGCGGCAAACGCCGTGATCTATCCGCTGGTAATCGGCGGTGTGTCCATCATCGCTTCCATCATCGGCACCTTCTTCGTCAAGGCGCGAGAGGGCGGCAAGATCATGAACGCGCTGTATCGCGGTCTGATGGTCGCTGGCGTGCTGGCGGTTCCGGCTTTTTATGTGGTGACGACGCAGATGTTCGGCGAAGGCATCATGGTCGGCGACCAGATGGTTTCCAGCATGAACCTGTTCTACGCCTCGTTGATCGGTCTGGCGCTGACGGCGGCCATGGTGGTGATCACCGAGTATTACACCGCGACCGAGTACGCACCGGTTCGCCACATCGCGCAGGCATCCACCACCGGCCACGGCACCAACATCATCGCCGGGCTGGGTGTGTCGATGAAGTCCACCGCCGCACCCGTCATTGCTGTGTGCCTGGCCATCTGGGGCGCCTATGCACTTGGCGGCCTGTACGCCATTGCCATTGCGGCAACGGCCATGCTTTCCATGACCGGCATCATCGTCGCGCTGGACGCCTACGGTCCCATCACCGACAACGCCGGCGGCATCGCCGAGATGGCCGAGCTGCCGGATGAAATCCGCAACATCACCGACCCGCTCGACGCCGTGGGCAACACCACCAAGGCCGTGACCAAGGGCTACGCCATCGGCTCCGCCGGTCTTGCCGCGCTGGTGCTGTTCGCTGACTACACTCACGCGCTGGAAGCCAACAACATCTCGGCCGTGTTCGACCTGTCCGACCACATGGTCATCATCGGCCTGTTCATTGGCGGCATGGTGCCGTATCTGTTTGGCGCCATGGGCATGGAAGCCGTGGGCCGCGCGGCAGGCTCCGTGGTGGTGGAAGTGCGCCGCCAGTTTCGCGAAATCAAGGGCATCATGGAAGGCACGGCCAAACCTGAATACGGTACCTGCGTCGACATGCTGACCAAGGCGGCGATCAAGGAAATGATGATCCCGTCGCTGCTGCCCGTGCTGGTGCCTGTTTTGGTCGGTCTGATCCTTGGTCCCAAAGCTTTGGGCGGCGTGCTGCTCGGCACCATCATCACCGGCATCTTCGTGGCGATTTCCATGACCACTGGCGGCGGCGCATGGGATAACGCCAAGAAGTACATCGAGGAAGGCAACCACGGCGGCAAGGGTTCGGACGCGCACAAGGCCGCCGTTACCGGCGATACCGTCGGCGACCCCTACAAGGACACCGCCGGTCCCGCCGTGAACCCGCTGATCAAGATCATCAACATCGTGGCGCTTCTGATCGTGCCGCTGTTGTGATTTTTTGATTTGCCTGAACGAAATAGCCGGCTCTCGCCGGCTTTTTTCTTTCCGCTGACAGCTTCAAGCCCGTGGAGTATGCTTGCGGCTCCATGAAAATCATCATCAGGAGACGTTGTTCATGTTTCATTCTTTCACGCGTCCGGCAGTCGTTATTCTGGCTCTCGCAATGACAGTTTCGGGCTGTGCAAACCGCAGGGCAGCCACCACGACGGATGGCATGTCGCAGTCCTCTCAGGCTGCGCAAATCGAGAACACCAGCTTTGAAATGAAGCAGGGGCTGGTCAATGTTTCCAAGAAACTGCCCGGCCTGCTGGAACTTGGCCAGGAAGCGACGTATTCCATCGAAGTCCAGGCCCGCGACAATGCGCGCAACGTGACGATCCGCGAGGAAATACCTGCAAACACCAAATTCATCCGCAGCGAGCCTGAATCCGTGGTGGTGGGCAACCAGCTCATCTGGAGCTTTCCACAGCTGGAACGAGGCTCGACAAAAACCCTGAATGTGACCTTGAGGCCGGAACAGGAAGGCCGCATCGAAGGCCATACCACCGTGACAGTCGAGCCTCAGGCGCTTGCCTCGACCATGGTGGGCAAGGCCAAGCTGGCCCTGAACAAAACCGCGCCCGCGACCGCGCTGGTTGGCAGCGATGTGACCTACAAGCTGGACGTGACCAATGCCGGCACCTATGCCGCCAAGGGCGTGGTGCTGACCGACCGCGTGCCGGAAGGCATGAGCCACGCCAGCGGCAGTCGGGAAGTGGTAGTGCAGGTGGGCGACCTCCAGCCGGGACAAACACGTTCCATTCCCGTGGTGCTGAAGTCGCTTCAAAAAGGCCCGGTCAAGAACATCGCCCTGCTCAATGCCGCCAATGCCGTGACGGTGGCGGCCGAAAGCAATACCCTCATGCTGCTGCAAACCATCAACCTTGCCAGCAAGGGCATGGATGACCAGTATGTCGGCAAGCCGGCGCCTTACGACATCATCGTCACCAATCCCGGCGACGTGCCGCTGAAGAACGTGGTGATCACCAACAGCCTGCCGGCGGAAGGGAAAATCCTGCAGGCCAATGGTGCGACTCTGTCCGGCAACAACGCTGTCTGGAACATCGAACAGCTTGCGCCGGGCGAGCAGAAGCTGTTCTCGGTCATCACCACGGCGATGACGCCGGGCGTCTACAAGAACGTGGTCAAATTCAAGTCAGCAGAAGGCGTAACGGCTGAAAGCGAATATTCCACGCTTTGGCGCGGCCTGCCGGGCCTGTCGCTGCAAATGTCCGATACGGCCGACCCCATCAAGGAAGGCGACATGACCGAATTCAGGATTACCCTGACCAACCAGGGCACGGCTGCCGACAGCAATATCCGCGTGCAGATGAGTTTCCCCGCTGGCCTGCAGCCGGTTTCATCAGCCGGTGCAACCTCCGCCACGGTGTCCGGTCAAAACGTCAGCTTTGCACCGGTGGCGTCTTTGGCGCCCAAGCAGTCCCTGACGTGGTCAGTGGCTGCGAAAGGAATTGCCGTTGGGGATAACCGGACCCGTGTGCAATACACCTCGGACAGCATCAAGGTTCCGGTGAGCAAGGATGAAAGCACCCAGGTCTATTAACCCCCTTGATAAAGGGGGTGGCGCGAAGCGTCGGGGGATTTGTTTTACTGGACGCATTACTCAAGGAGACACCATGCACAAAATGAAACTGTTAGCCCTTGGCCTTCTCGCCGCGCCGCTGGCCTGGGCTGCGCCGGAATCCTACAAGATCGACGACACCCACAGCTTTGCCAACTGGAGCATCCGCCACATCGTTGGCAAGACCACGGGTACCTTCACCGGCATCAAGGGCACGCTGATGCTCGATCAGGCTAACCCCAATACCGGCAATGCCGATGTCACCATCAGCCTGTACTCGCTGGATTCGGGACACCGCGAACGCGACACGCATTTGCTGACCGGCGATTTTCTCGACGCCAACAAATATCCCAACATGCGTTTCGTCAGCAGCGGCTTCAGATCCACCGGCAAGGACACCGGCGTCATGACCGGCCAGCTCACCCTGCACGGTGCCACACGCACGGTTGAAATCCCCTACAGGATTCTTGGCTTCTCGCCCGATCCCTGGGGCAACCAGCGCGCCGCGTTCGAAGGCAAATTCACGCTCAACCGCGGCGATTACGGCATCACCAAATACCTCGACGCCAGCGGTGGCGGATTGCTCGGCAACGAAATCGACATCACCCTGCTGGTCGAAGGCCTGAAACTCGGCCCGGACGGACAGGTGCTCAACATCAAGAGCCAGCCCGCCGCAGCGCCGGCGCCAGTTCCGGCAGCAACGCAACCCGCACAGCCTGCCAAGAAGGAAAAGCCCTCGCTGGAGGATTTGCTGAAGGGCATACTCAACTAACAACCAGTATGACGAGAGGAGAGGGCGGAGCAGGTATAATCCGCCCTTTCTTCTTTCCAGGTGAGCAGTCATGGGTCTCGACCGCGTCAGTTCCGGCCGCAATCTGCCGGACGATTTCAACGTAATCATCGAAATTCCGGCGCATGGCGAGCCGATCAAGTACGAGGTGGACAAGGAATCCGGCGCGATGTTCGTCGACCGCTTCATGTCCACGGCCATGCATTACCCCTGCAATTATGGCTACATTCCGCACACGCTGTCGGACGACGGCGACCCGGTTGATGTGCTGGTGGTGACGCCGATTCCGTTGATTACCGGCGTGGTGGTGCGCTGCCGTCCCATCGGCATGCTGAAAATGACTGACGAGGCCGGAGTGGATGCCAAATTGCTGGCAGTGCCAGTGGACAAGCTGTGCGGACTGTATCAGGGCGTGAACCGGCCCGAGGATTTGCAGCCTTTGTTGCTGTCGCAGATTTCCCACTTCTTTGAGCACTACAAGGATCTGGAAAAGAACAAGTGGGTGAAGGTCGAAGGCTGGACGGGAGCGGACGACGCGCGCGCCGAAATCATGGCCGGGGTGGAGCGGTACCGGAACGCGGAGACCAAACCCGCTTTCTGACAAAGTTTGGAGTTGAGGTGTCCGGGGAGATAGCAAACTCCTTCCTCTCGACTCTTCACTCTCGACTCAAGTACTTAATGAAAATCTGCATTCTTTCCGATTCCCACGACAACCGGCACCTGATGGGTGCGGCGGTGGCCGACGCCAAGGCGCGCGGCGCCGAGGCGGTGCTGCATTGCGGCGACGTGGTGGCGCCGACGACCTTGCGCGTGCTGCAGAAATACGAGCTGCCGGTGCATGTCATCCACGGCAACAACACCGGCGATCTGTACAACATGACGCGGCTGGCAGCCGAGCCGGGCAGCGTGGTGCGCTATCACGGCCAGGATGCGGCGTTTACGCTGGCCGACCGGCATATTTTCATCGTGCATTATCCGCATTACGCCAAGGCCATGGCGTGCACGGGGGAATACGATCTTGTCTGCTGCGGCCATGACCATCGGCCGGAGTTGTCGCGCATCGATAACGTGAAGGGCGGCCAAACCTGGATGCTGAATCCCGGCACGGTGGGCGGAGTAGGGCATGCGCCGACCTACATTCTGGCTGATCTGTCCACGATGCAATTCGAGGTTGTTGCGGTACCGGTTCCGGAAACCGTGCCCAGCAGCCAGCCGCGCGTGACGCCTCACGTATAGCCCCCGACGTTTGAGGGTTATTTCTTAAGTCCCCTCTATTCGCATATAAGAAACTTCGATCAAAAACGGGCGCCCATCCTGTGGCTTGTAAATGCCCATCAGAGTAACATCGCACCACCAGATTTTTGAGTACGCGTAAGGGGTTGAAGCGTATTCATGACACATTTTCACACCCCGCATCCGTTGCATTGGAGGATCACCTGATGACGGACATCATCGCAACGAACGAGACCATCCTCGTGGTGGGCGGCGGCATTTCCGGCATGACCGCGGCGCTTGAAGCCGCCGAGACCGGAAAGCAGGTCGTGCTGCTGGAAAAGAATCCCGCCCTGGGCGGCCGCACTTCCCAGCTTTACCGCTATTTTCCCAAGATGTGTCACCCGACCTGCGGTCTGGAAATCAACCTGCGCCGGCTCAAGGCCAATCCGCGTGTGCGCGTGCTGACCCAGGCCGAAGTGACGGGCATTTCCGGCTCCACCGGCAATTACACGGCCACGGTGAAAATCACGCCGCGCTATGTGAATGAGAACTGCACCGCCTGCGGCGCCTGCGCCGATGCGGTGAAGGCCGAAGTCGACAACCCCTTCAACTACAACCTGGGCAAGATGAAGGCGGCGTACATTCCGTCCGCCATGGCCTATCCCCAGCGCTACATTCTGCATCCGTCCATCATCGGCACGCCCGATGCCGAGGCTGCAAAAGCCGCCTGCAAATACAACGCCATTGATCTGGATCAAAAGGAAGAAACCGTCGAGATCAAGGCCGGCGCCGTGGTGTGGGCAACCGGCTGGCAGCCCTACGATGCGAAGAAGATTCAGCCCTACGGCTATGGCCGTTACAAGAACGTGATCACCAGCGTGGAGTTCGAGCGCCTGGCTGACCCGCACGGGCCTACCGGCGGCAAGATCCTGCGCCCGTCCGATGGCAAGGAGGCGAAGAACGTGGCCTTCATCCAGTGTGCCGGTTCGCGCGATGAAAACCACCTGCGCCACTGCTCACGGATTTGCTGCATGGCGTCGTTGAAGCAAACGCATTATGTGCGCGAGAAAAACCCGGAAGACGGCAAGTCCACCATCTACTACATCGACATTCGCGCCATCGACCGTTTCGAGGATTTCTATCAGAAGGTACAGGCCGATCCCAGCGTGACTTTCGTCAAGTCCAAGGTCGCCCGCATCTCCGAGGATGCACAGGGCAATCCCGTGTGCTGGGGCGTGAACACCGAAGGCTACAAGCGCTATTCCAATCCGCATGATCTGGTGGTGCTGGCGGTCGGCATGGAGCCTTCCGTCAAGGGTGTGACTATTCCCGGCCATATCGTCGCGGATTCCAGTGGTTTCATCGAGGCCGACCCGGCCAACGGCGCCGTGTTTGGCGCTGGCTGCGCCAGTAATGCACTGGATGTGAACCGCGCCGTGCAGTCCGCGACGGCCGCGGCGCTTCGCGCCATCCAGGTGGTCAACAAAGTGGCTCGCGCCGAAGCCTGAGCAGGAGATTTTAGAAATGGCTGAAGAAAAGAAATTTGCCGCGTATATCTGCAAGGGTTGCGGCCTGGGCGAGCGCCTGGATACCGACAAGCTGGCCGGCATCGCGCAAAAGGAAGGCAAGATGCAGGTCGTCAAGCAGCACGACTTCCTGTGCAACGCCGACGGCGTGGCGATGATCAAGAATGACATCGCCAACGAGGGCGTGACCCACATCATGATCGGAGCCTGTTCGCGCCGCGCCAAGACCGAGGCATTTTATTTCCCCAACAACGCCGTGACTCGCGCCAACCTGCGCGAAGGCGTGATCTGGATTCGCCCGGATACCGACGAGGCGCGCGAGACCACGCAGGACATGGCGGAAGACTACATCCGCATGGGTTGCGCCGAAGTCAAGGCAATGACCGCACCAGGCGGCAACGTCAACACTGGTTCCAACCGCACCCTGCTGGTTGTTGGCGGTGGCGTGACCGGCATGACCGCCGCGCTGGAAGCCTCCAAGACCGGCTATCCCGTGGTGCTGGTGGAAAAGACCGGCGCGCTGGGCGGCTGGGCGGGTAAGCTGTGGAAGCGCATTCCCGTGCACGAACCCTTCAAGGCGCCCGCCGATACCGGTGTGGCCGATCTGGTTTCGCAGATCGAAGCCGATCCCAATATCAAGGTGTACCTGAACTCGACGATTGCAAAAACGGACGGCGCTCCTGGCCGTTTCGTGGTGCAGATCGCCACCGAATCCGGCGGCATCAATACCGAGGACATCGGCTCCATCATCCAGGCCACCGGTTTTGAGTTGTATGACGCCAACAAGCTGCCGCATCTGGGCTATGGAAAATCGCCCAACGTGGTCGACCAGGCCGGGCTGGAAGCCTTGGCCAAGGCCGCAAACGGTGGTCCCATCCTGCGTCCCTCCGATGGCAAGCCGGTGCAGTCCGTGGCCTTCGTGCAGTGTGCGGGTCAGCGCGACGCCAGCGGCGAACATCTGGCCTATTGCTCGGGCTACTGCTGCAATGCCAGCATCAAGCAGGCTATGTATTTCAAGGATGGCAATCCGGCCATCGACACCACGGTGATCTACACCGATCTGCGGACACCCGGCAACGGCGAAGACTTTTACCGCAGCGCGCAGGAAAAGGGTGTGATCTTCACCAAGGGCAAGGTGGCTGGTGTTGCCCCCAACGGCAACGCCTGCACGGTGAATTTCCACGACCTGATTCTGGACGACCAGAACGCGCAGATCGAAGCCGACCTGGTGGTGCTGGCGACGGGCCAGGTGCCGAACTCAGGCGTGAACATCGACGCGCCGGCCGAGGAAGCCCCCGCCGAAGGCGAGGCAGTGGAAGGCGCCCAGCCGGTGCAGTTCTCCAAGAAAGTGTCCGTGCTCAACCTGCAATACCGGCAGGGTACGGATGTGCCGCAGTTCAAGTGGGGCTTCACAGACTCGCACTTCATCTGCTTCCCGTACGAAACTCGCCGCACCGGCATTTATACCGCTGGCCCGGTGCGCCGTCCCATGGATATGGTGCAGGCGCGCGAGGATGCAACCGGCGCCGCACTGAAGGCGATCCAGGCGCTGGAAAACGCCCAGTTGGGCCGCGCTGCGCATCCGCGCTCGGGCGACTTGTCATTCCCGAAAGTTCGTCTGGAAGGCTGCACGCAGTGCAAGCGCTGCACGGTGGAATGCCCCTTCGGCGCCATCGACGAAGATGAAAGGCGCTTCCCGCTGTTCAACGAATCACGCTGCCGCCGTTGCGGCACCTGCATGGGCGCCTGCCCGGTGCGCGTGATTTCCTTCGAAAATTATTCCGTTGATACGGTCGGCTCGCAGATCAAGGCGGTGGACATTCCGGATGAATTCTCGGAGAAGCCGCGCATCCTGATTCTGGCCTGCGAAAACGATGCTTATCCAGCGCTGGATATGGCCGCCATGAAACGCAACGAATATTCCGCTTTCGTACGGGTAATTCCGGTGCGCTGCCTGGGTTCGGTCAACACCATCTGGATCACCGATGCGCTGAACGCCGGTTATGACGGCGTCATGCTCATGGGCTGCAAGCACGGCGAGGAATACCAGTGCCACTTCGTCAAGGGCTCGGAACTTGGCCGCTATCGCTTGAGCAAGGTGGGCGACACGTTGAAGAACATGAACCTGGAAACCGAACGCGTGAAGGACCTGGAAGTGGCCATCACCGACATCGACAACCTGCCGCGCATCATCAACGAGTATGCCCAGCAGATCATTGACATCGGCATGAGCCCGTTCAAGGGCTTCTAAGGCGGAGGAAACGAAATGAGCGCAAATCAACAAATGGCCGCCAGGTACAAGAACAGCTTCCTCAAGGAAGTTGAAGACCAGGTGGAAATGGGTGAGTGGGTCAAAATGTGCATGCAATGCGGCGTGTGCTCCGGCTCGTGCCCGGTCAATTTCCATCCCGGCTGGGAACACCCGCCGCAGGAAATTTTCATGATGATCCGCGCCGGCAAGCGCGAAGAAGTGCTGACCAGCCAGTCGATGTGGATGTGCACGTCCTGCTACAACTGCATTGTGCGCTGCCCTCGCAAGTTGCCGATCACCCACATCATGCACGGCCTGGCCAACTACGCGCATCGCCTTGGCGTGGCGCCGAAGGGCCAGCCCACTCGCGCGTTCTCGAAACTGTTCTGGAACAACGCCATTGCCACCGGACGTGTCAATGAACTCAAGCTGTCCATCGGGCTTTACTTCAAGGACGCCGAAGGCAAGATCAATATTGGTCAGGGCATCAAGCAGGGCCTGGCCATGCAGAAAGTGGCACTCGGCCTGTTGAAAGCCAAGCGCCTCAACCCGTTTGAAATTTTCGGCGGTCACAAGTGCAAGGACCAGAAGGGCATTCATGCCATGCTGAAGAAAGCGCGCGAACTGGAAGAAAAGCGCAAGGCCATTAAGGCTTAAGGAGAGATGACAATGGCAAAGAAACAATATGCTTTTTATCCCGGCTGCTCTTCGCAAAAAGGCGCATCCGCTTCCAACTACCTGACTTCGGTCGAGTCCATGTGCAAGACGCTGGATATCCAGTTGACTGAAATCCCCGACTGGAACTGCTGCGGCGCTTCGATCGGTTATGGCGAAGCAGGTGAATTGCCGCGCCACGTCATGAACGCGCGCAACTTCGCGCTGGCTGAAAGCAATCTGCCTGGGCAGGACATCGTCGCCACCTGTGCCGCCTGCTGGCTGGGTGCCAAGGAATCCAAGGAGCGCATCGAGCATTCGTCGCAGTTGCTTGCAGATACCCAGGAAGCATTGAAGGAAGCCGGGTTGCAAATCAAAGTGATGCCTGAGATTCGCCACATGGCTGAAGTACTGGTCGAGGATTTCGGTTTCGAGGAACTGGGCAAACACGTGAAAAACCCGCTGAAGGGGCTGAAGTTTGCAGGCTATGTCGGTTGCCAGACCAACCGGCCATTTGGTATCGCGGGCGAGAACTTCGAGAACCCCATGTATCTCGACAAGATCATCGAGACCATGGGTGGCGAAGCCGTGCCCTACGATCAGAAGGTGACCTGCTGCGGCGGCGCATTGGCATTCTCCGAACCCGACAAGGCGCAGGCCCAGATCAAGGACATCGTCGAGTCGGCTTATGACAACGGCGCAGAGATGATTGTCACGCCGTGCCCGCTTTGCCAGGCCAACGTGGAAATCTATCAGGGCCACATCAACAACAAATACAACACCAAGTTCAATATCCCGGTGCTGTATTACAGCCAGTTGATGACGATTGCCTACGGCGGCAGCGCCAAGGATGCCGGGCTGAATGGCCAGGTAATCCGCGCGCCCAAGCTGGAAGCGATTGCCAAGTAATACGACTGAAAATTTGTGGTAGAAAACAGGGGCGTTTGCCCCTGTTTTACCTTTGAAGGCATGCTATGAGAAACGTCGAAAAATACGAGGAATTCGTCGATCTGGTTCATCAGGCTGTGTACGAAGTGGATGAACTGCGAGCCTGCATGGAGGAAGAAGAAGACTACGACATGGAGCGTTATGCGCCCTTCATCGATGCGCTCGATGCTTCACTGCGGCAGCTTTATGACGATATCATCGCGGGAAGATACGAAGGGGCGGGGCTGGGTGGCGATCTGCCATTCATGAAAATCGTCAACCGGTTCGAGAGGGATATTCCCTTCCGGGATTTACTGAAAACAATCAATGCGGCCCACCGCAAGGGATGGAGATAAAAATAAATAGAACAACAGGAATGATGTTTGCTGGTGCAATGTTGGGTTTGTCTTCGCCTGGCACGTGGGCGTCAGAGCACCCGGGAAAGGCAACGTACGATGCCATTTGCGCGGCCTGTCACAAAGGTGGAACACTGAATGCGCCCAAGCTGGGGCAGACGCCCAAGTGGAAGAAACTCGCGCGCGAGGGATTCAATGATCTCGTCGGCAATGCACTGGTTGGGGTACGCCAGATGCCGGCCAGGGGCGGCAAGAAGGAATTGACCGATATGCAGGTCGCCTGGGCGGTGCACTACCTTGTCACAACAAGTGATGCGCGTTTTCCCGAGCCGACTGAAGAGAAAGTGAAAGCCGCAAGGGCCGAAGGGGAGAGAAGGGCAGCCAAACGCTCAGCCGGGAAATAATCAGGCCTTTTTCCTGCGCACGCGGATGATCAGGTCGATGCCCTCGGTTTCCATTGTCTCCGGTAACTTGGGCAGCCCTTCGATGCGCACTTGATGGGCGTCGATATCGGTTAATTCGCCGCTATCCACTTCATACAGATGGTGATGCGGGCTGATGTTGGGGTCATAAAAAACCTTGGAAGGATCAACAATCACTTCCCGGATCATGCCCTTTTCCAGAAACAGCTTGAGCGTGTTGTAAACCGTGGCCTTGGAAGTTTCGGCATGACGGTCGTTGACAATGGTCATGACCTGGTCGGCGGAAAGATGCGCCTGCCTGGAAAACAGAGCATAGGCGATCTCGATCCGCTGGTGGGTGGGATTGATGTCGTGCGCCCTTAGCAGGTCGGCCATATTGTCGCGGCGATAATGCATCACAGCGTGCAGTTCCAAAACAGTAAAATGACGATTTGATGATAATCTAGGAATTGGACTCTGTCTAATTTTGGCTTTGGCCTGAATGCCGGTTTTTGGGACTGCTGCTGACCTGCATCAGGAAACGGGGCGTTTTATCCTGAATTCCCATATAATTCATTCTTTAATATCAGATAGTTGCCGTGATTTCAGTCGCCCGCCTTAGTTCTAGTCAGCCGGACTTCCTTTCCCGGCTGGACCGCCTCCTGCAATTCGATGACGCAACGGATGCTTCCATTGAAACAACCGTGGCCAGGATTCTTGCTGACGTTAAATCCCGTGGCGATGAGGCTGTCGTCGAATACACCAACAAATTCGACCGCATGAGCGCGAAGGCGATGGCGGAATTCACGCTTCCCAAATCGCGGCTGGATCAGGCGCTGGCAGAACTGGAGCCGGAAAGACGCCAGGCGCTTGAAGCCGCCGCGGAGCGGGTTCGCAAATATCACGAGCGCCAGTTGCAGGCATCCTGGAGCTACACCGAGGAAGATGGCACGATGCTGGGCCAGCAGGTCACGGCACTGGACAGGGTTGGCCTGTATGTGCCGGGCGGCAAGGCGGCGTATCCTTCCTCTGTGCTGATGAACGCCATTCCGGCCAAGGTCGCGGGCGTCAGGGAACTCATCATGGTCGTGCCGACACCGGGCGGCGAGCAAAACGAACTGGTGCTGGCTGCGGCGGCCATCGCGGGCGTGGACACGGTATTCACCATTGGCGGCGCACAGGCGGTGGCGGCGCTGGCTTATGGAACGCAAACCGTGCCGCAGGTGGACAAGATCGTCGGGCCCGGCAACGCCTACGTGGCAGCCGCCAAGCGCCGGGTATTCGGCACGGTGGGCATCGACATGATTGCCGGGCCGTCCGAGATTCTGATCATTTGCGATGGCAAGACCAACCCGGACTGGATAGCCATGGATCTGTTTTCGCAGGCCGAGCACGACGAACTGGCGCAATCCATTCTGTTGACACCGGATGCGGAATTCGCGGACCGGGTCGAGCAGTCAATCAAGAGGCTGGTTGCCGAAATGCCACGCAGCGAAGTGATTACAACTTCGATCAGCAATCGCGGCGCAATCATTGTGACGCGCGATCTGGATGAAGCCGCCGAGGTCGCCAATCGCATCGCACCCGAGCATCTTGAGTTGTCTGTTGAGGATCCTGTTGCCATGGCGAAAAAGATTCGCCATGCCGGCGCCATTTTCATGGGCCGCAATACCTGCGAGGCGCTGGGTGACTACTGCGCCGGCCCCAACCATGTGTTGCCGACCTCACGCACTGCCCGGTTCTCCTCGCCGCTGGGTGTGTATGACTTCCAGAAGCGTTCCAGCCTCATCATGGTGTCCGAGCAGGGCGCGCAAACCCTGGGCAGGATCGCCGCCACGCTGGCCTATGGCGAGGGCTTGCAGGCGCATGCACGCTCGGCGGAGTATCGCCTTCACCGCTAAGGGAAAACCGTGAGCCGCTACTGGAGTGCCGTTGTGAAAAGGCTGACCCCTTATGTCCCGGGTGAGCAGCCCAAACTCGCCAATCTGGTCAAGCTCAACACCAACGAAAATCCCTACGGCCCCAGTCCGATGGTGATCGAGGCTTTGCGGGCCGAGGCGGGTAGCACGCTGCGTTTGTATCCCGATCCAAATTCCGACCGGCTGCGCGAAGCGATTGGTGCATTTCACGGCGTGGCGGCCAATCAGGTGTTTGTCGGCAATGGGTCGGACGAAGTGCTGGCACATGCCTTTCAGGCATTGCTCAAGCATGACCTGCCCATCCTGTTTCCGGACGTGACCTATAGTTTTTATCCAGTTTATTGCGGGCTGTATGGCGTTGAATACCGCGAAATCCCTTTGACCGACTCTTTCGAGATTCGCGTTGATGACTATTTCATGCCCAACGGCGGGATCATTTTCCCCAATCCCAATGCACCGACCGCAAGATTGCTTGGCCTGAAGGAAATCGGGCGCCTGCTGGAAAAAAACCAGGAATCGGTGGTTGTTGTCGATGAAGCCTATATCGATTTTGGCGGAGAGTCCGCCATCAGTCTGGTGGCGCGCTTTCCACAACTTCTGGTGGTGCATACGCTGTCCAAGTCACATTCGCTCGCGGGACTGCGGGTTGGATATGCCATCGGTCAGCCTGAATTGGTCGAGGCATTGAACCGGGTCAAGGACAGCTTCAATTCCTACCCGCTGGATCGTTTCGCACAGGCGGGCGCAACCGCATGCATGCAGGATCGCGGCTATTTTGATGAAACCCGGCACAAGGTCATGGCGACTCGCGAGCGGCTGGTGGCGGAACTGTCCGGGCTGGGCTTTAGCGTGCTGCCCTCCTCGGCGAATTTCATATTTGCCCGTCATGCCACGTGGGGGGGCGAAAAGCTGGCGGCCCGGCTGCGAGAACACAGCATCATCGTCCGGCATTTCAAAAATCCGGCCCGGATTGCCCCGTTTCTGCGCATTACGATAGGAACCGACGAGCAGTGCGAAACACTGGTAAATGCGTTGAAAATGATTCTGTCCTGATAGAATCGAACTGGAAAACCTGCTTCTGATTCCCAATCCCTGACTGCCATGCGCACTGCTCAAGTTTCACGCAATACCCTGGAAACCCAGATTACCGTAACGATGAATCTGGATGGAACGGGCAAAGCCACGCTCGATACCGGCGTGCCGTTCTTCGATCACATGCTGGACCAGATTGCGCGTCATGGCCTGATCGACCTGGATATCCAGGCCAAGGGCGACCTGCACATCGATGCGCATCACACGGTTGAAGATGCCGGCATTACGCTGGGTCAGGCATTCTCGAAGGCCGTGGGCGACAAGAAGGGCATTCGCCGCTACGGCCATGCCTATGTGCCGCTGGACGAAGCCTTGTCGCGAGTCGTGATCGATCTGTCTGGCCGTCCGGGACTTGAATATCACGTCGATTACACCCGAGCGCGCATCGGCGAGTTCGATGTCGACCTGCTGCTGGAATTCTTCCGTGGATTTGTCAATCACGCGGGCGTCACGCTGCATATCGACAATCTTCGCGGCATCAATGCGCACCACCAGGCTGAGACGATCTTCAAGGCCTTTGGTCGCGCATTGCGAATGGCAGTTGAGGTGGACGAACGCATGGCCGGACAAATGCCGAGTACAAAGGGCAGCTTGTGACCAAACTGGACATTGCCGTGATCGATTACGGCATGGGCAATCTGCGTTCGGTGGACAAGGCAATGGAGTATGTTTCGCCCAATGCCACGGTCAAAGTCACATCTGATCCGGATGAAATCCTCTCGGCTGGCCGCGTGGTGTTTCCTGGTCAGGGCGCGGCGCGTGACTGCATGCGTGAAATCGATGCACGCGGCTTGCGCGGCGTAATCACCGAAGCGGCCCGCAGCAAGCCGTTTCTGGGTATTTGCATGGGCTTGCAGGTGTTGTTCGAGCATAGCGAGGAGGGGGACACGCCCTGCCTCGGCATCCTCAAGGGCGGGGTTGTGCGTTTTCCGAAAGAAGCCATGCATGACGCCGCGGGCGAAAAGCTCAAGGTGCCGCACATGGGATGGAACAACGTTTTCCAAACCGGCGCTCATCCGCTGTGGGCGGGCATTGAAGATGGCAGCCGGTTCTATTACGTGCACAGCTATTTCGTGCAGCCGGCCTTGCCGGACAGCGTGGCCGGTTTTTCGCATTACCCCTTCCCATTCACCTGCGCGGTTGCCTCGGGTAATATCTTCGCTGTGCAATTTCATCCGGAGAAAAGCGCCCAGGCTGGTTTGACCTTGCTGGGCAATTTCATCACCTGGGATCCTTTCAAAACGAAATCGGCCTGCAACATGGCCGATTCAAACTGTGCCTAACCTGACTTACACCGCATCATGCTGATTATCCCTGCCATCGACCTCAAGGACGGCCACTGCGTGCGCCTGGAACAAGGCGAAATGGACCGCGCCACGACCTTTTCCGAAGACCCGGCTGCCATGGCGCGCCACTGGGTGAAGCAGGGCGCTCGCCGCCTGCATCTGGTTGATCTGAATGGCGCGTTTGCCGGCAAACCGGTGAATGAAGAAGCCATCAAGGCCATCGTCGAGGAAATGGGTGACGAAATTCCGGTTCAACTTGGCGGCGGCATTCGTGATCTGGATACGATAGAACGCTACCTTGATGACGGTATCCGCTATGTCATCATCGGCACTGCTGCGGTGAAGAATCCCGGATTCCTGCACGAAGCGTGCGATGCCTTTCCCGGACACATCATCGTTGGGCTGGATGCGAAAGACGGCAAGGTCGCGGTGGATGGCTGGTCCAAGGTGACGGATCACGATGTGGTCGATCTGGCCCAGCGTTTCCAGGACTATGGCGTGGAAGGCGTGATCTATACCGACATCGGACGGGATGGCATGTTGACCGGTGTCAATATCGAGGCCACGGTCAAGCTTGCCCAGGCCTTGCATATCCCGGTGATTGCCAGTGGCGGCATAACCAATCTTGATGATGTGAGAAATCTCTCGGCTGTTGCGTCAGAAGGCATCATGGGCGCTATTACCGGCCGCGCCATCTACCAGGGTACCTTGAATTTTGCCGCGGCGCAGAAGCTGGCCGATGAGCTGGCCGGCAAGGTATTTGGGGAATAATGCTCGCCAAACGCATCATTCCCTGTCTGGACGTTACTGCGGGCCGCGTGGTCAAGGGCGTCAACTTTGTTGAGTTGAAGGACGCGGGTGATCCGGTCGAGATTGCCAGGCGCTACAACGATGCCGGCGCGGACGAGCTAACCTTTCTCGACATCACGGCAAGTTCTGATGACCGGGATCTCATTTTGCACATTATCGAAGCGGTTGCCGAGCAGGTATTCATTCCCCTGACTGTTGGCGGCGGCGTGCGCAAGACGGAAGATGTGCGCCGATTGCTTAATGCTGGCGCGGACAAGGTGGGCATCAACACGGCGGCGGTCACCAATCCGCAACTGGTGGCGGATGCTTCTGGCTATTTCGGTTCCCAATGCATTGTGGTTGCGATCGATGCCAAGCGCGTGGACGGCCATTGGGAAATCTTTACTCATGGCGGACGCAAACCCACCGGCATCGATGCCGTTGAATGGGCGAAAAAGATGGAAGAGCTGGGCGCGGGTGAATTGCTGCTGACTTCCATGGATCGCGACGGCACCAAGAGCGGGTTCGACCTGGAACTGACGCGTGCGATTTCGGATGCTGTTGATATACCCATTATCGCCAGCGGCGGGGTGGGCAACCTGCAGCACATGGTGGAGGGCATCAAGATCGGCCATGCAGATGCCGTGCTGGCCGCCAGCATTTTTCACTTTGGCGAATATACGGTGGATGAGGCCAAGCGCTACATGCAGCAGCAGGGCATCGAGGTCAGGCTGTGAACTGGCTCGATGAAATCCGCTGGGACGAAAAAGGACTCGCACCGGCCATCGCGCAGGATGCCGGATCCGGGCGCATCCTCATGGTTGCCTGGATGAACCGCGAATCGCTGGCACAAACGGCTGATAAGGGCGAAGCGGTTTACTGGTCGCGTTCTCGCAACAAACTCTGGCACAAGGGCGAGGAATCCGGTCATGTGCAGAAGGTCAGGGAAATCCGGCTCGATTGCGACGAAGATGTCATCGTGCTACAGGTTGAACAACAAGGTGGAATTGCCTGTCATACTGGACGTGAAAGCTGTTTTTATCGTGTGCTGAGAAACGGCGTGTGGGTGGCAGTCGATCCCGTGCTGAAAGACCCGAGCGAGATATACAAGAAATGAGCGATGACATCCTCAAACGCTTGACCGAGACCCTGGAAGCGCGAAAATCCGCAGCGCCGGATTCCTCCTATGTGGCCAGACTGTACGCCAAGGGCGAGGACGCGATTCTGAAGAAAATCGGCGAGGAGGCCACGGAAACCGTCATGGCAGCCAAGGACGCCCAGAACGAAAAGATCATCTACGAGGTGGCGGATTTGTGGTTTCATACCCTCATCCTGCTGGCCAGCCGCGGTTTGAGTGCCCAGGACGTCTTGAACGAATTGGCGCGCCGAGAAGGCGTTTCCGGCATTGAAGAGAAGGCTTCAAGAAAATCATGAGCGACTGCATTTTTTGCAAGATCATCGCGGGCGAGATTCCATCGCGCAAGGTGTACGAGGATGAGGATGTTTATGCATTCCACGACATTCACCCATTCGCGCGAGTGCATTTCATGATTATTCCCAAGACGCATATTGCTTCTCTGGCGGATGCCTTGCCAGAACATCAGGCGTTGATGGGTAAAATGCTGCTGTTGGCGCCCAGGCTTGCGAAGGAACAGGGGCTGGAATCGGGGTTCAAGACCCTGATCAACACCGGGCGCGGTGGTGGCCAGGAAGTGTTTCATATTCACATACATGTTTTTGGCGGCGGCGACCCAGTCCGCGGCTAATTTAGAGGAGACAAATCATGGGTAGTTTTAGCATTTGGCACTGGCTGATTGTTCTGCTGATCGTATTGCTGATATTCGGTACCAAGAAGCTGCGCAACATGGGCTCCGACCTGGGCGGCGCGGTGAGGAATTTCAAGGATGCCGTCAAGGATGAAAGCACCAAGGTGGCCGACAAGAGTCAGGAATCCGGCCGCACCATCGATGCGGAAGTGAAAGACAAACAGAATTCTTGAGTGAAGAGTGAGGGGTGAGGAGTTTGTCTCCAACGCCACCTCACGCCTCGGTTCTCACTTCCCATGTTCGACATTGGCTTTACAGAACTACTTGTAATTGGCGTGGTGGCGCTGCTGGTGGTAGGCCCCGAGCGGCTACCCAAGGTGGCACGCACGGCCGGGCATTTGCTCGGACGTTTCCAGCGTTATGTGTCCAGCGTCAAGTCCGATATCAGTCGCGAGGTTCAACTGGAGGAGTTGCGCAAGGCCGGGCAAACCTTCAAGGAGTCGGTCGAGAATACCGCGCTCGGTATTCAGAACCGGGTTGAGGATACGGAATACACCATTCGCGAAGAGGTCGTGAATCCGGCCGAGAAAGTCCTTAAGGCCATGGCGGCAACGGAAGGACCAAATTCCGTGACCGAGGCAGAAATGGAGAAAATCCGCCAGGAGCAGGATGTGGCGGAAACTGCTCAGCCTACTGAGCAAACTGAAATCGCTTTTGAAGAAAACAACCCGGCCAGCGCAAATAATCCAAACAAGTCATGAGCGACGCGCCTGACAAGCAGGAAACCTTCATTTCCCATCTGATCGAACTGCGTGACCGTCTGTTGAAGACGGTTGCAGTGGTGGTGGTGATTTTCATCGGCCTGTTTCCCTGGGCGAACGATCTTTACACCTTGCTTGCCCAGCCGCTTATTTCCAAGTTGCCACAAGGCAGCCAGATGATCGCGACTGCGGTGGCTTCGACCTTTTTCATTCCGGTCAAGGTTACCTTGATGGCGGCTTTTTTGATTGCGCTGCCATTCGTGTTGTACCAGATGTGGGCGTTTATCGCGCCGGGCCTGTATCGCCACGAGAAAAGACTGGCGCTGCCGTTGCTGGTTGCCAGCGTGGTGCTGTTTTTTGTCGGCATGTCCTTCGCCTATTTTCTGGTATTTCCCGTGGTGTTCGGTTTTCTGGCAGGCGCCACGCCAGAGGGCGTCAACTTCGCACCCGATATCGGAGCCTATCTCGACTTTGTCATGACCTTGTTCATCGCTTTCGGTATTACGTTCGAGGTGCCGGTGGTGGTGATACTACTTGTCATATCGAATATGGTGACGATCGAAAAGCTGCGTGAAGCCCGCCCCTACGTGATTGTCGGCGCCTTTGTCATTGGCGCGATTTTCACGCCGCCGGATGTCATTTCCCAGATCATGCTGGCTGTTCCGTTGTGGATACTGTATGAGTTTGGCATTCTGGTCGCGAGTTTTCTGCGCAAGGTCAAACCGGCTGAAGAGCAGCCTCAATCTTCATATCCATCCGACTATACGCCCATGACAGACGAGCAAATGGAAGCGGAATTGGACAGCATTGACGATCAAATAAAAACCAGCAAACCGGATTCGTCTGCCCAGGTTTAGGGCATATTTATTCTTATCGCACCATTCGAGGGCGCCCAATTTGGGGCGGCTTTTCTAATTCTCATTTATAAACAACAGCCTGTTGCATGGAATGCTTGTTGCTTTCTATGCCCCAATTCAATCTAAAGGATGCCCCAAATGGAGACACTCAAAGCAGGCAGTGACGTACTGTTCATATTGCTCGGCGCCATCATGGTGCTGGCCATGCACGCCGGGTTTGCATTTCTGGAACTGGGAACCGTGCGCAAGAAAAATCAGGTCAATGCGCTGGTAAAAATCCTGACGGATTTCAGTGTTTCAACAATTGCCTATTTTTTCATTGGCTATGCCATCGCCTATGGCGTGGATTTCTTCTCGAGTGCCGGCGAGCTTACGAATAAAAACGGCTATGACCTGGTGAAGTTCTTCTTTCTGTTGACGTTTGCAGCCGCCATCCCGGCTATTGTTTCTGGCGGCATTGCCGAACGCGCCAGGTTCAATCCCCAGCTTGCAGCAACGTTTCTGCTGGTTGGCTTCGTTTACCCGTTTTTTGAAGGCATGGTCTGGAACGGCAACTACGGTTTCCAGGCATGGCTCGAATCGTCATTTGGCGCCAAGCTGCATGACTTTGCCGGATCGGTTGTGGTGCATGCGGTCGGCGGCTGGATCGGTCTGGCGGCGGTGGTTCTGCTGGGCGCCCGTCAGGGGCGCTATCGCAAGGATGGCGGTGTGGCCGCTCATCCGCCTTCGAGCATCCCGTTCCTGGCGCTAGGTGCCTGGATTTTGACCGTGGGCTGGTTTGGCTTCAATGTCATGTCGGCACAGACGCTGGAAGCAGTCAGCGGACTGGTGGCAGTTAATTCGTTGATGGCCATGGTGGGCGGCACGATTGCGGCGCTTTTCGCCGGACGCAATGACCCGGGCTTTATCCACAACGGCCCGCTTGCCGGCTTGGTTGCAGTGTGCGCGGGCTCTGATCTGATGCATCCGCTGGGTGCGCTGGCGACCGGCGCGGTGGCAGGGGCATTGTTCGTGTTCATGTTCACCGTTACCCAGAATAAATGGAAGATTGACGATGTGCTGGGTGTCTGGCCATTGCACGGGCTCTGCGGCGCCTGGGGCGGCATCGCCGCCGGGATTTTCGGCCTGGAGGCGCTGGGCGGTATCGGTGGAGTGACGTTCATGGCGCAACTGGTTGGCACGCTGGCTGGCATCGCGATCGCGCTGCTTGGCGGGTTTGTCGTGTACGGATTATTGAAGGCCAGCATCGGCATCCGGTTGGATCAGGAAGAAGAATTCCAGGGCGCGGATCTTTCCATCCACAAGATTTCGGCAACGCCCGAGCGGGAAACCAACTGGTAAATTTCCCACAAGATCAAGCGGCCCGGGTGGCCGCTTTTTTTGAGTCTGAATTAAGTGAAGCAGGTAAAATCCAGCAATGCCTGAGCCAAGCTTCATTCATCTCCGCCTGCATTCGGAACATTCCATAACTGACGGCACTGTGCGGGTGGACGAGGCGGTAAGCCTGGCAAAAGAATACAACATGCCAGCTATGGGGTTGGCGGATCTCGGCAATGTTTTTGGCTGGGTCAAGTTCTACAAATCCGCCCGGGGCAGTGGCATCAAGCCTGTTTTCGGCGTGGATGTCTGGGTAGCCAATCCGGCTGATCCGAACCGTCCTTCCCGCCTGTTGATGCTGGTGCGCCATCGCGAAGGCTATCGCCGCCTGTGTGAAATCCTGACGCGCGCATACCGGGAAGGCATGAATCGCGGGCGGCCCGAGATCAACCCCGCGTGGTTTCCTGAAATGAGCACCGAAGGGTTGCTGGCGCTTTCCGGCGGCTTTAATGGCAATGTCTCTCAAGCCATTCTGGCGGGTAACCTGAAACTGGCAAAAACGCATGCCGAAAGCTGGAACCGCGCATTTCCGGATGGTTTTTACCTGGAATTACAGCGTTTTGGCCATCCTCAAACCGAAATGCTGATAGATGGCTTGCTGGAAGTTGGCGCCGAACTCGGCATTTCATCCGTTGCTACCCATCCCATCCAGTTCCTCAAGCCGGAAGACTTCAAGGCGCACGAAGCCCGGGTCTGCATTGCCGAAGGTTATCTGCTGGCGGATCAGCGGCGGCCGCGCAACTTCACCGCGGAGCAGTATTTCAAGTCGCCAGACGAAATGGCCGGATTGTTTGCCGATTTGCCGGAAGCCTTGCAAAACAGTGTGGAAATCGCCAGGCAGTGCAATCTGAGCCTGGAACTGGGCAAGAGCAAGCTGCCGCAGTTTCCCACGCCCAATAACGAAAGCCTGGACAATTACATCCGCAACCAATCCGAAGCCGGACTTGCTGCGCGCATGGCGCATCTCTATCCCGATGAAGCGGAGCGCGCGGCAAGATATCCGGAATACCAGGCGCGACTGGATTTTGAGCTTGGCACCATCATACAGATGGGCTTCCCGGGCTACTTCCTGATCGTGGCGGACTTCATCAACTGGGGCAAGAACAACGGCGTACCAGTCGGCCCCGGGCGCGGTTCGGGCGCAGGTTCGCTGGTGGCTTACAGTCTGGGCATTACCGATCTGGATCCATTGCGTTACGACCTGCTGTTCGAGCGTTTTCTCAACCCGGAACGCGTGTCCATGCCCGACTTTGACGTGGATTTCTGCCAGGACAACCGCGAGCGTGTCATCCAGTATGTGAAAGACCGGTACGGTCATGACGCAGTATCGCAGATTGCCACTTTCGGTACATTGGGCTCGAAATCAGTGATACGCGATGTTGGGCGCGTGCTGGACATGCCGTACACCTACTGCGACAAGCTCTCCAAGATGGTGCCGGTAGAGGGCGTCAAGCCGGTTTCGCTGAAGAAGGCGCTGGAAATGGAACCCCAGCTGAAAGAGCGTTTCGACCAGGAAGAAGAAGTGCAGGAGCTCTTTGGCCTGGCGGAAAAGCTGGAGGACATGATCCGCAACGTGGGCATGCATGCGGGGGGCGTGTTGATCGCGCCCGGGAGGCTGACCGATTTTTGCCCGTTGTACCGTCAGGAGGGCGCCGACAACTACGTTTCCCAGTTCGACAAGGACGATGTCGAGGCCATCGGCCTGGTCAAATTCGACTTTCTGGGCTTGCGTACCCTGACCATTCTCGATGAAGCGGTGCGCTTTGTGCGTCGCCAGCCAGGCCAGGAAAACTTCCGGCTTGAAGACTTGCCGTTGAATGATCCGGCGGTTTACAGGTTGTTCGGGGAGGGAAACACCACTGCCGTGTTCCAGTCAGAATCCCGTTCCGCCAAGGACCTGGAGCGCAAGCTTAAAGCGGATTGTTTCGAGGATATCATTGCCCTGATGGCGTTGAACCGGCCCGGGCCGTTGGGTTCCGGCATGGTGGATGACTTCATCGCGCGCAAGCAGGGCAGGCAGAAGCCGGAATATTTCCATCCCGATCTGGAGCCGGTGCTGAAGTCGACCTACGGCATCATCGTCTATCAGGAGCAGGTGATGCTGGTGGCACAGATCCTGGCGGGCTATTCGCTGGGCGGCGCGGATTTGCTGCGGCGGGCCATGGGCAAGAAAAAGGCCGAGGAAATGGCCCAGCAGCGCGAGATTTTTCTCGCTGGCGCCAAGAATCGTGGCGTGGACGATAGACTGGCCGGTCGGCTCTTCGACTTGATGGAGAAATTCGCCGAGTACGGTTTCAACAAGTCGCATTCCGCCGCTTACGCCCTGATCGCTTACCACACGGCGTGGCTCAAGGCGCATTACCCGGCCGAGTTCATGTCGGCCACGCTGTCTTCGGAAATGGCGGACACCGACAAGGTTCGCGTGTTTTATGAGGACTCAAAAAACAATAATATCAACATCATGCCGCCGGATATTAATCTTTCGGATTACAGGTTCGAGCCCGTTGGTGCGCATGAAATCCGCTATGGTCTGGGCGCGATCAAAGGAACAGGCGAGGCGGCGATTGGCGCCATTGTGGCGGAGCGGAAACAGAACGGGCCTTACACGGGACTGTTCAATTTGTGCCGGCGGGTGGACAAGCGTTTCCTGAATCGCCGGGTGCTGGAAGCACTGGTCAAGGCCGGCGCGCTGGATGCGCTTAACAGCCATCGGGCGAGCCTGATGGCCAGCATCCCGGTGGCCATGGAGTCTGCCGAACAGGCTTCCCGGGGCGGTTCCCAGAACAGCCTGTTTGGCGATGATGCCGGCCACATGGCAACGGGCGAGCCTTGTATCGAGATTCCTGTCTGGCCTGAGCGCGAAAAACTGCTACAGGAAAAATCCGCGCTGGGTTTTTATCTGAGTGGGCACCCCTTCAATGCCTGCGCGGGTGAGCTTTCCGGTTTCATAAAAAACCGGCTCAACCAGCTTCAGGCGTCAAGAGACCTGCAATGGCTGGCCGGGATCATCGTTTCCGTTCGGACGCAAATGTCCCGGCGTGGCAAAATGGCCATCGTGCTGCTGGACGACGGCACGATTCCGCTGGAAGTGGTCGTGTTTTCAGAGACTTATGACGCCTATCGCGACTGGATCAAGGAAGATGAACTGCTGGTGGTGGAAGGCAAGGTCAGCGAGGATGTTTATTCTGGCGGCCTGCGAGTCACGGCTGAAAGGGTCTATGACCTGACCCATGCCCGAGGCCGGTTTGCCAGGGAATTGCGGCTGTCCTGTAACGGCCAATCCAATGGGGCCAAACTCAAGGAGATATTGTCGCCCTATGTCAGCGCGGACGGAGGTTGTCCGGTCACGGTCGTCTATCACAATGGCAAGGCCGCCTGTAACGTTAGCCTTGGCGCCGGTTGGCAGGTTCAGCTTAACGACCGGTTGATCGAGCTTTTGGGGCAATGGCTCCAGCCGGATCAGGTTCAGGTGCTTTACTGATCGCCAGTTTTGCGAGGCAACGCCAAAATTATTGTTTTTATGCAACACATTTTGGTTAATGTGTGGCGTGACAGAAACAGAACTTGCTTTTTAGATAACTATATTAGATAATACTAATAACACGAAGCGCCTTACACGGCGAGTCGTGTTGTCTCCTCCATCCTCCTCCTTTGGTGGATTTATGCCCGGCATTCAATTGCCGGGCTTTTTTTGCCAATTTGGCGCTACTGGCGTTTTTCGAAGCCGGAAAAGGATTCAGCCGGGATGTCTCGGGTTTCGATGCTGTTCACCCTGGCAAGCGGCGGTCCCCTTTTTGCCCATGACAGCAGGGCCTGAACTGCTTCCTCGCTGCCGCAAATAACTGCCTCTACTTTCCCGTCCGGTAGATTGCGCACCCAGCCGGTCGCACCATTAGCCAGAGCTTCCTGGCGCATCGATTCGCGGAACCACACCCCCTGCACTTTACCGCTGATGAGTAACTGCAGGCATGACATTGGTTACTTCACTTTCATGCCCGGCGTTGCACCGCTGTCGGGTGAGAGGATGAACAGGCCGCCGGTTTTGCCTTCCGGATCGCTGGCAGCCAGCACCATGCCCTCGCTCATGCCGAACTTCATCTTGCGCGGCGCGAGGTTGGCCACCATCACGGTCAGGCGGCCGATCAGGGCTTCCGGCGCGTAGGCCGACTTGATGCCGGCGAAAACCTGGCGCGTGCCGAGCGGGCCAAGGTCCAGGGTCAGCTTGAGCAGTTTATCCGCGCCTTCCACGTGCTCGGCGTTGGCGATCTTCGCAATGCGAAGATCGATCTTGCCGAAGTCGTCGATCGAGATTGTGTTCCCCTCTCCCTCGGGGAGAGGGGCCAGGGGTGAGGGCGCGGTTTTATTCTCGGTCATGTTCTTGCTCGTCGAATGTTGTTGTGCTTCCGCGTGGCGCACAGGCGCGGGCGGGGTTTCCAAAGATTGTTTGTTGGCTTCGACCAGCGCGTCGATCTGCTTCATGTCGACGCGGGTCATGAGATGGGAATAAGGCTGAATAGTGTGGCCGGCAGGCAAGACTTTTGTGCTGTCAGTCCAGCTCATGGGCGGGATACTCAGGAAAGCTTCGACCGACTCCGTCACTTTTGGCAACACCGGCTTGAGATACAGCGCCAGTAGCCGGAACAGGTTAAGGGCGACCGTGCAGGCTTCATGCAAACGGGTTTCCTGGCCTTCCTGTTTTGCAATCTCCCAGGGTTTTTCGTCGTTGACATACTGGTTGGCGATATCCGCCAGCGCCATGATCTCGCGCACGGCCTTGCTGTATTCGCGCGCGTCAAAATACGCGGCAATTTCACTGGCCTTGTCCTGCAAGGCCTGGATTGCGGCGTTGGCTGGGCAGGCAGCGAGCTTGCCATCAAAACGCTTGGTGATGAAACCGGCAGAGCGCGAAGCGATGTTGACGAACTTGCCAACCAGATCGGAATTCACGCGCGCGGCGAAGTCTTCCAGATTGAGGTCGATGTCGCTCATGTCATCACCCAGCTTGGCGGCGAAGTAGTAGCGCAGCCATTCGGGATGGAGACCGGTATCCAGATAGCTTTGCGCGGTGATGAACGTGCCGCGCGACTTGCTCATCTTCTGGCCGTTCACGGTCAGGAAGCCGTGTGCGAACACCCTGGTCGGTGTGCGATAGCCCGCCGCTTCCAGCATTGCAGGCCAGAACAGCGCGTGGAAGTAGAGGATGTCCTTGCCGATGAAATGGTACAGCTCGGTATCAGAACCCGCTTTCCACCAGGCATCGAAGTCGATGTTGTGGTCGGTGCAATATTTCCTGAAGCTGGCCATGTAGCCCACCGGCGCATCCAGCCACACGTAGAAATACTTGCCCGGCGCATCGGGAATCTCGAAGCCGAAATAGGGCGCATCACGCGAAATGTCCCAGTCGGCCAGCCCGGCGGCAAACCATTCCGCCATCTTGTTGGCGGATTCGGGTTGCAGTGTGCCGGACTGGGTCCACTGTTTGAGGAAATCCTCTTTCTTGCCCAGCTTGAAGAAATAATGATCCGAAGTCTTGCGAATGGGCGCAGCGCCCGACACCACGGAATACGGATCTTTAAGGTCGGTGGGGGAATACGTTGCCCCGCAGCTTTCGCAATTGTCGCCGTACTGATCCGTAGCGCCACATTTCGGACAAGTGCCCTTGATGAAACGGTCGGGCAGGAACATCTCCTTCACCGGGTCGAAATACTGTTCGATGGCGCGGACTTCAATCAGTCCGGCTTCACGCAGTTTCTTGTAGATGCCACCGGCCAGCTCGCGGTTTTCCTCGGAGTGCGTGGAATAGTAATGGTCGAAGCCGATGTGGAAGCCGTCAAAATCGCGCTTGTGGTTGTGCCACACGCGGTCGATCAGCTGTTCCGGCGTAATGCCTTCCTTGTCCGCCCGCAACATGATCGCCGTGCCATGCGTGTCGTCAGCGCAGACGTAATGCGCTTCGTGTCCCTGCATTTTCTGGAAACGCACCCAGATGTCGGTCTGGATGTACTCGACCAGATGGCCCAGATGAATGTCGCCGTTGGCATAGGGCAGGGCAGAGGTGACAAGGAGCTTGCGCGGCATGGCGTGTGTGTTTTTTGGAAAGTCGCCATTTTACTTGCTGGGCAGGACAAAAGCACTTGCACGTCGATCAGCGCCTGTTTATGCGCGCAACTTGATGTTTAACGTTAAACGTTATACAGTAGGTCATGATCAAGAGCTTTCGTTGCCCGGATACACAAAGATTGTATGAAACAGGCAAAAGCCGGCGCTTTTCCGGCATTGCCAGCATTGCGACACGCAAACTGGCGCAACTGGATGCGGCGGAAACACTGGAGTTCTTGCAATCGCCACCGGGCAATCGGCTGGAAGCCTTGAAAGGCGACCGTGCGGGTCAATACAGCATCCGCATCAACGACCAGTTCCGGCTTTGCTTCAGATGGCAGGACAATGGCGCGGCGGATGTGGAGATTGTGGATTACCACTGAAAGAGGTTCATCATGTTGAAAAATGGTATGCGACCGGTTCATCCCGGCGAAATTCTACGGGAAGATTTTCTGGTGCCACTCGGCATGAGCGCCAACGCGCTGGCGCAAGCGCTGAATGTGCCTGCTCCGCGCATCAATGACATCGTTCGCGAACGGCGCGGTGTCTCGGCGGATACCGCCATGCGACTGGCGCGCTACTTTGGCGGAGATGCACGGTCATGGCTGAATTTGCAGGCGGCTTACGACTTGCGCGTGGCCGAGATCGAAAACGCCAGGCGCATCGAAAAGGAAGTCATGCCGAAGGCGGCGTGATTATTTGGGCGGCAGGCTTGTCACGAAATCCAGGGAAAGCCTGACCCAGTCAGCCAGGTCCTTGTCGGACTCAAACCCCTCCGGTGCGACATACACAAAGCCCTTGAGCGGCTTGCCGGTGAAATCCATCTTGCGGGCGTGGGGGCGTTTCAGCGCGGCTTCATAGTGATCCGGCCCCACCCGCGCCATCAGCGTGTCGTTCACCACCCCGCAGCACATGTTGCCCGACACCATGAAGGCAATGCCGCCGAACATTTTCTTTTCGGTCACATCCTGGCGGGTGAAAAAGGCTTCGCGCAGACGTTCGGCGAGACCTTGGTCGTAGGGCATAAGAATTACCTGACGTTTACAAATTCAAAAGCCTTGATTGCTTCGCTCTTGGACTTCTTTACAGGCCATGGTTCGGTGAATTCTTGCAGCCATTTCCGCCATTGGTTGACTTCTCCTATAGGAACGATGACGATGTAAGCACGTGAAGTGCCACGACGATAGCGCAATGGCAATACTTTAGCGTTCTTGTATCTTTTCTCAATTTCTTCGACCAGATCAACGATCTGCCTGTCGTGGCTAATACCCTTATATTTTCGGTTCGGGTGATGGTAGATAACTATCACGCGTTTTCCATCACCCCAAAACTTGTCCAGTTCAGTCCAGAGAACATATTTGGCATCGTCAACTTTGCGTCCAACTCTGGTTTCCGAGGAGAGACCATTGTCAGGGTCTAGGAAAATGATGTTTTTGGTTTTGGTTGCAGTATGAGCACGTTCCAACCAGTCCTTGCGTAAGGCCTCCCTATCGTGAGGGGATACACTCGAAGGGGTAGACAGACACTCGGCAAAGAATGCTGCTTTCTCACCTAGTAGACCCTGATTATTTATGGATTGAACGGCACGTTTTCCACTAGTTACGATTGATTTAAGCTTTCCATAAAGATCTTCATCGCGTTCTCTCAGGCTTTTGGAGTCTTTATTTGGTTTTATTTGTAGCAGTCGTCCATTTAAACTTTTTAAGCCGAGATACCCAATGTGTTTTCCATCATTTGCCTGGTGCTTACCATCTGTATGAGTACGATTAACAAGATACCAAATGATACCTAGTGTCTTTCCAGACACTTTTTGCAAGTGCCTTAGCAAAGCGTATTTGCCAAAATCACCAACATCACCTACATAATCATCCTGCATGTTTGTTTAGTTTGATCGACTATCCAACCAACTGCTCCAGCACGAACGGCAGAATCCCGCCCTTGTTGTAATACTCGACTTCAATCGGCGTATCGATGCGCAGCTTGACTGCAACGCGCTCGACTTTTCCATCAGCGCGATGAATCACCAGGGTGACGTCCTGCTGCGGCACGATGCCATTCTCGGTGCCTTCGAGGTCGAAGGTTTCGCTGCCGTCGAGTTTGAGTGAGGTGGCATCGACGCCGTCCTTGAACTGGCAGGGCAGGACGCCCATGCCGGCCAGGTTGGCGCGGTGGATGCGCTCGAAGCTCTTGGCCACCACGGCCTTTACGCCCAGCAGGTTAGTGCCCTTGGCGGCCCAGTCGCGGGATGAGCCGGTGCCATATTCTTCACCGGCGAAGATCATCAGCGGGGTGCCTTCGTTCTGGTATTGCATGGCGGCGTCGTAGATGGGCTTCTGCTCGCCGCCCTTGAGCGTGATGCCTCCTTCGGAGCCGGGAATCATCAGGTTCTTGATGCGCACGTTGGCGAAGGTGCCGCGCATCATCACTTCGTGGTTGCCGCGCCGCGCGCCATAGCTGTTGAAGTCGGCTTTCTCGACCTTGTTGGCGGTGAGATACAGGCCGGCGGGCGAGGTGGGCTTGATGCCGCCGGCGGGGCTGATGTGGTCGGTGGTGACGGAGTCGCCGAAGATTGCAAGCGCATGTGCCCCCCTGATCCCTGCGCCCTCACCCCTAGCCCCTCTCCCCGAGGGAGAGGGGGAGAAAAACGGAGGTTCCTGAATGTAGGTGGAGCTTGTATCCCATTCGTACACCGTGCCGGTGGGCGCGGAAACGGCGTCCCACAAGGGATTATTCGCGCCGACATCGGCGTAGATTTTGCGGTAGGCGGCGGCATCGGTAGCGGTGTTCATCACGGCGGCGATTTCCGCGTTGCTCGGCCAGAGGTCTTTCAGGAACACAGCCTTGCCATCCTTTCCGGTGCCAACTGGCTCTTTGTCGAAATCAATGTCGACGCGGCCTGCCAGTGCAAAGGCCACCACCAGCGGCGGGCTCATGAGGAAGTTGGCTTTCACGGCCTGGTGCACGCGGGCTTCGAAGTTGCGGTTGCCGGACAACACGGAGGCCACGACCAGATCGTTGTCGGCGATGGCTTTTTCGATCTCGGGCTTGAGCGGGCCGGAGTTGCCGATACAGGTGGTGCAGCCGTAGCCCACCACGTTGAAGCCGACCTGTTCCAGCGCGTCCATCAACCCGGCCTTGTTCAGGTATTCGGTGACGGCGCGCGAGCCGGGGCCGAGCGAGGTCTTGACGTGTGCAGGCGGCTTCAGGCCGAGCGCGGCGGCCTTCTTCGCCAACAGACCGGCGGCCAGCATCACGCCGGGGTTGGAAGTGTTGGTGCAGGAGGTGATGGCGGCGATGGCGATGTCGCCATGCTTGATGGGAGTGTCGCCACCGCTTTGACTATCTCGGCGAAGTGCCGCAGCGCCTTTGGCGTAACCACCCTCGGCCACGGCCTTGTCCATCAGGCCGGTGAAGGCGGTTTTCAGGTTTTTCAGTTCGATGCGATCCTGCGGGCGCTTGGGGCCGGCGACCGAAGGTTCGACGGTGGAAAGATCAAGCTCCAGCACTTGCGAGTAATCAATCTCGCCTGCCTTGGGAATGCCGAACATATCCTGCGCCTGGTAGTAGGCGCGGATGGCATTGACCTGCGACTCATTTCTTCCTGTAGCGGCAAAGTACTGGCAGGTGGCCTCGTCGACCGGGAAGAAGCCCATGGTCGCGCCGTATTCGGGCGCCATGTTGGCGATGGTGGCGCGGTCGGTCACGGACATCGCGGCCGCACCTTCGCCAAAGAACTCCACGAACTTGCCGACCACCTTGGCCTTGCGCAGCATTTCCGTAATGGTCAGCACGATGTCTGTGGCAGTGATGCCGGGTTTGGCGTGGCCCTTGAGATTTACGCCGACCACGTCGGGCGTGAGGAAATACACTGGCTGGCCGAGCATGGCAGCTTCGGCCTCGATGCCGCCCACGCCCCAGGCGACGATGCCGAGGCCGTTGATCATGGTGGTGTGGCTGTCCGTGCCAACGAGCGTATCGGGGAAGTACACACCGTCTTTTTCCATCACGCCACGCGCCAGGTATTCCATGTTGACCTGGTGCACGATGCCTACGCCCGGCGGCACGACCTTGAAGGTATCAAACGCCTGCATGCCCCACTTGAGGAACTGGTAACGCTCTTTGTTGCGGTCAAACTCGATTTTCATGTTGAGGTCGAGCGCGTCCTTGCTGCCATAGGCGTCGACCTGGATCGAATGGTCGACCACCATGTCCACCGGCACCAGTGGTTCGATCTTCTTCGGGTCCTTGCCCATTCTTTGCGCGGCGGAGCGCATGGCCGCCAGGTCGGCCAGCAGCGGCACGCCGGTAAAGTCCTGCAGGATCACACGCGCCACAGTGAAGGGTATTTCTTCGGTACGCTCGGCATTCGGCTTCCAGCCTGCCAGCTGTTTGACGTGTTCTTCGGTGACTTTTACGCCGTCGCAGTTGCGCAAGACCGATTCCAGCACAATGCGAATCGATACCGGCAGGCGGGAAACTTTGCCAATACCGGCGGCTTCAAGCGCGGGCAGGGAGTGGAATTGACCGGCGGGAAAGGGCTTGAGGGTGTTGAAAGAATTGGCGGACATGATGTGAACAGTCGGAAACGTAAGCGAAAACCGTTATTCTAGCGTCTTTGAAGTTTTCACTGAATTTAGTCCCATGAGCAAAGCGCCCGTTACCAAAGCCTCGATGAAGAAAAAAGCCCTCGACTATCACCGTCTGCCCAAGCCAGGCAAGCTGTCGGTCGAATCCATGAAACCCTGCGCTACCCAGCAGGAACTGTCACTTGCCTATTCGCCGGGCGTGGCAGAGCCGGTGCGCGAAATAGCGAAAAATCCAAAGACCGCCTACGAGTACACCAACAAGGGCAATCTGGTGGCGGTGGTGTCCAACGGCACGGCGATTCTGGGTCTGGGCAATCTGGGGCCGCTGGCTTCCAAGCCGGTGATGGAAGGCAAGGGGGTATTGTTCAAGCGCTTTGCCGGCATCGACGTGTACGACATCGAAATCAATGCCAAAACCGTCAAGGAAGTGGTGAGCGTCGTCGAGGCCATTTCGCCAACCTTCGGCGGCATCAACCTGGAAGACATTGCGGCGCCGGAGTGTTTCGAGATCGAGGCGCAACTCAAGAAAAAGCTGGACATCCCGGTGTTCCATGACGACCAGCACGGCACAGCGGTCATCATTTGCGCCGGGCTGATCAATGCGCTGCATATTCAGGGCAAGGATTTATCTGACGTGAAGATCGTCTGTCTGGGTGCGGGCGCGGCGGGACTGTCGTCGATGAATCTGCTGGTGGCCATGGGCGCGAAGAAGTCCAGCATCACGCTCGTCGATTCAAAAGGCGTGGTGAGCAAGACGCGCACCGATCTGAACAAATACAAGAAGCCCTGGGCGCGTTCAACCAGTGCGAAAACCCTGGCCGAAGTAATGAAAGATGCGGACGTGTTCATCGGCGTTTCCGGCGCCAATCTGGTCAGTCCCGAGATGGTGAAGTCGATGGCCGAAAAGCCGGTTGTTTTCGCGCTGGCCAATCCCGATCCGGAAATTACCCCGGACAAGGCGCACAAGGTGCGCAAGGATCTGATCATGGCGACGGGGCGCTCGGATTATCCCAACCAGGTCAACAACGTGCTGGGCTTCCCCTTCATTTTCCGGGGTGCGCTGGATGCGCGCGCCAGGACCATCACTCAGGAGATGCTGATCGCGGCGTCGAAAGCGCTGGCGGAGCTTGCGCGGGAAAAGGTGCCAGCTTCCGTGCTGAAAGCCTACAACCTGAAAAAACTTGAATTCGGGCCCGACTACATCCTGCCCAAGCCCTTCGATCCGCGCCTGATCGAACGCATCCCCGCCGCGATCATCAAGGCAGTCAAGCGGGGAAGCTGAGACTGCTTATTACTTCTGTAGCAGCATCCAGTCCACGATGGTTTTCATCGTGTCAGGCTGGATGTTGTCTCCATGCGGGGGCATGGGTATGGAGCCCCATGTGCCGTGCCACGGCCCACCACCGCCGTTTTTGACTTTCTCGTACAACATGGCCGAGGCATCGGGCTGCGCCGCATAACGCTCGGCGATTTGCCTGATCGATGGGCCCACTGTTTTTCTGTCCATGAGATGACAGCCCATGCAACCACTCTTTTCGGCAAGTTCCTGGCTTGCAAGGAGCGGTGAAGACATCAGGGTCAGAAGGACAAGGCCTGACAGGGTTTGGATTTTCATATTCAACTCCTGATTCACAATGTGCCGCGACAAGCTAAACTGACGAACACATCTTCGTCAGAACAATAATGCATAACAGACCCATTTATCTTAATTTATTTCGTCTTCATTTGCCACTGGCAGGATGGGTGTCCATCCTGCACCGCATTACTGGTGTCGTTTTATTTCTGGCATTGCCTCTTGCCCTTTATCTTCTGGAACGGTCGCTCAGTCATCAGGCAGGATTTGAAGCCGTTTCCACCATGCTGGATCATCCGGCGGGCCGATTGATGCTGTTGACGGTGCTTGCATCGCTGGCATTTCATGCGATTGCCGGAATTCGCCATCTGGGTCTGGATATTCATTGGGGAGTAGAAAAAGATGCAGCCAGACGATCCGCTGGCTGGGTGATTGCAGCCACACTTGTTGTGGTTGCGCTGGCAGCCTGGAGATTGTTCCTGTGAGGAAAACCATTGCCGGCTCTCACAGCGGAACCGGCTGGTGGCTGGCCCAGCGGATTTCGGCGGTAATACTGCTGCTGGCGGGAGCAGGCTTGCTGCTCGGTTTCTGGACTGCCTATCCGTTCAACTACACGGCCTGGCATTCGGCTTTTCAACAGAGCTTCATCAAATTGCTGGTGTGGCTGGTGGTGGCCAGCCTCTGCCTGCATGCGTGGATCGGTTTGCGAGACGTGCTGATGGATTACGTGAAACCGATTGCGCTGCGGCTGCCAATGAATGTCATGGTGCTGCTTGTGCTGGTGATGTGCGTGGTGTGGGTAACGGCGATTCTGTGGGGCGGAAATGGATAAGCGCATCTTCGACGCGGTCATTTGCGGGGGTGGAGGGGCCGGGCTGCGGGCCGCGCTTCAGTTGGCCGGATCGGGCTTCAAGGTCGCCGTGGTGTCCAAGGTTTTCCCCACCCGCTCGCATACCGTGTCTGCCCAGGGTGGAATTACCGCAGCGCTGGGCAACGTGTCGGAAGACAACTGGCACTGGCACATGTTCGATACCGTCAAGGGATCGGACTATCTGGGCGACCAGGATGCCATCGAGTTCATGTGCCGCGAGGCGGCGACCGCGGTCTATGAACTGGAACACATGGGGCTGCCGTTTTCGCGGCTGGAAAACGGCAAGATTTATCAGCGGGCCTTTGGTGGCCAGTCAAAGAACTTCGGCGGCGAGCAGGCAATAAGAACCTGCGCCTGTGCCGACCGTACTGGTCATGCCTTGCTGCATACGCTTTACCAGCGCAACCTGGCTGCGCGCACGCAGTTCTTTGATGAGTATTTTGCGCTGGACCTGATCCGGGATGAAGAGGGGTATTGCCTCGGCATCACGGCGCTATCCATTGAAACCGGCGAGCCGTTGCAGATTGAGGCTCGCACGACCTTGCTGGCGACCGGCGGCGCGGGCCGGGTGTTCTGGAACACCAGCAACGCCATGATCAACACCGGGGATGGCCTCGGCATGGTGCTGCGCGCGGGCTTGCCGCTGGAAGACATGGAATTCTGGCAGTTTCACCCGACCGGCATCGCCGGAGTGGGCAGCCTGATTACCGAGGGCGCGCGGGGCGAGGGTGGATATCTGCTGAATAACAAGGGTGAACGATTCATGGGGCGTTATGCTCCGCACGCGGTTGACCTTGCCTCGCGCGATGTGGTCAGCCGTGCGATCGCCACCGAAATTCACGAGGGCCGCGGGTGCGGGCCGCATCAAGATCACGTGCTGCTCAAGCTGGATCATCTTGGCGAAAAAATCATCGCCGAACGCCTGCCCGGCATCCGCGAACTGTCCATCCGCTTTGCCGGCGTTGATCCGGCCAAGGCGCCCATTCCCGTTGCGCCCACCGCGCATTACATGATGGGCGGCATCCCCACCAACCTTCATGGCCAGGTGGTCACGCCAGCGCGCTACGGACCTGAAGAGCCCGTGCCCGGCCTGTATGCGGTGGGCGAATGCGCCTGCGTGTCGGTGCACGGCGCCAATCGGCTCGGCGGAAATTCGCTGCTGGATCTTGTGGTATTCGGCCGCGCTGCCGGCAATCACATGATCGAGTACCTGCGCGAGAACCCCTATCCGCGCAAGCATGGGGATGAGAACGTCGAGCGCAGCATGCGGCGCCTGAATCGCTGGGAAGAAAAGCGGGGCGAGGAAACCGTGGCCGGCATCACCCGGGAACTGCGCCAGCTGATGCAAAAGCATTGCGGCGTGTACCGCAAACGTGATGTGCTGGCGGCGGGGCTTGACCAGCTCAATCTGCTCTTTCAGCGGATGGACTCCGTATCGCTGGGCGATGCCAGCCGCGTGTTCAATACCGCCCGCATCGAAGCGCTGGAACTGGAAAATCTCATGCTGGTGGCACGCGCCAGCCTGGTGTCCGCACTGGCGCGGGAGGAAAGCCGCGGCGCCCATACGCGCGAGGATTTTCCATCGCGCGATGACGATCACTGGCTCAAGCACAGTCTGTATTCGCTGGAAGGCGACCAGCTCGACTACAAACCCGTTCGGCTCAAGGCCTTGTCGGTGGAAACCTTCAGGCCGAAGGAACGGAGCTACTGATGAAGTTCCGCCTCTACCGCTTCCAGCCAGAGTCGAACCAGCCGCCCCACATGCAGGAAGTCGAGCTCGACATCGATCCGGCAGGCAAGATGCTGCTCGATGCGCTGCTGGAACTGAAGGCAAAGGATGACACGCTGGCCTTTCGCCGCTCATGCAGGGAGGGCGTGTGCGGCTCCGATGCCGTCAACGTCAACGGCCGTAACATGTTGGCCTGCATCACGCCCTTGTCGGAATTGAAGCAACCCATCGAAATCCGGCCCCTGCCGGGACTGCCCATCATTCGCGACTTTGTCGTCGACATGGAACCCTTTTTCCGCCAGTACAAGTCCATCAAGCCCTGGCTCATCAACGACGATCCCGAGCCCGAACGAGAACGGCTGCAAACGCCCGAAGAGCGTGCCGAACTGGAAGGCGCCTACGAATGCATCCTCTGCGGCTGCTGTACCACGTCCTGCCCATCCTTCTGGTGGCATCCCGACAAGTTCGTTGGACCCGCCGGTCTTTTACAGGCCTGGCGTTTCATCGCCGACAGCCGCGACCAGGCCACCGAGGAACGGCTGGATTTTCTTGAGGATACCTACCGTCTGTACCGATGCCGCGGCATCATGAATTGCGTCGAGGTCTGCCCCAAGGGGCTGAATCCCACCGAGGCAATCGGCCTGATCAAGGGCTTGCTGGTCAAGCGCAAGGTTTGAAGGCGATGTGCGAGAGCGTTTTATCCAATGAAGAAACCCTGCGCCGCCTGCGCTGGCGCTGCCGGCGCGGGTTGCTGGAACTGGATGTCTGGCTGGATCGGTTCGCCAATACACAGTTGCCGCAATTGAACGCGGCGCAGTGCAGGCAGTTGGAGCAGCTCCTGCAGGAAGCCGATGTGGATTTGCTGGCCTGGCTTCAGGGGCAACAGCCTGTTCCAGAAGCGTATGAACAAATGGTTTCCAGCGTCCGGACGGCTGTGTGATTCGCGCCAGCCGCGTTAAAATCAACTCCAGCGCATTTAAGCGGGCAAGGCCATGAGCGATAACAACACCGTCACCCTAACTTTCAGCGATGGACGTCCTTCCATCGAACTGCCCTTGCTCGAAAGCACGCTGGGCAAGCAGGTCGTGGACGTGCGTGCGCTGGCCGCGCAGGGCATTTATACGCTGGACCCCGGATTTACCGCGACCGCCAGCTGTGAATCCGGCCTCACGTTTATTGATGGCGAAAAGGGCCTGCTTTCCCACCGGGGCTACGCCATCGAGGATCTGGCCTACAAGTCGGATTTCATGGAGGTCTGCTATCTGTTGATTTATGGCGAACTGCCAACGGTCGACCAGAAGCTGGAGTTCGTGAACAGCATCCGCCATCACAGCATGCTGCATGACCAGGTCAGCACGGTGTTTCGCGGCTTCCGGCGCGATGCCCATCCGATGGCGCTGATGATTGGCGTAACCGGCGCGCTGTCGGCCTTTTATCCCGATGCGCACAATGTGTTCGACGCCAAGACGCGCGAGATCGCGGCGCATCGCTTGCTGGCCAAGGTGCCGACGATTACCGCCTGGGCCTACAAATACACAATGGGCGAGCCCTTCATGTATCCGCAGAACCGCATGGGCTACGCGGAGAATTTCCTGCACATGATGCAGGCGACTCCCTGCGAACCCCACGAAGTCAAACCGGTATTTGCGCGCGCGCTGGATCGAATTTTCATCCTGCATGCAGACCATGAACAGAACGCTTCAACCTCGACGGTTCGCCTGGCCGGGTCTTCCGGCGCCACGCCGTTTGCCTGCATGGCGGCTGGCATGGCCTCGCTGTGGGGGCCGCTGCATGGCGGCGCGAACGAAGCCGTCCTGAAAATGCTGGAGGAAATCGGCGACGTCAGCCGCATCCCCGAGTACATCAAGCGCGCCAAGGACAAATCCACTGGCTTCCGCCTGATGGGCTTCGGCCACCGCATCTACAAGAATTTCGATCCCCGAGCCAACGTTATCCGCGAGACCGCGCATGAAGTGCTGGACGAACTCGACATGCACGACGATCCGCAATTCAGGATCGCGCTGGAGCTGGAACGCATCGCGCTGGAGGACGACTACTTCATCCAGAAGAAGCTGTATCCCAATGTGGATTTCTACTCGGGCATCGTCTTCCGGGCACTGGGCATACCGGCTGCCATGTTCACGCCGATTTTTGCCCTGGCGCGCACGGCGGGCTGGGTGGCGCAGTGGAGCGAAATGCTGTCGGATCCCGCGCACAAGATAGGCCGCCCGCGGCAGCGCTACACGGGTCCGCGGTTGCGTGAATTTGTGCCGGTCGAGAAGCGCGGCGCGTAAGGAAAACTGGAGTCAGACGACTGATTCCCATGAAACATAAAGACTGGATAGACAGCAGCGCGCTCTCCGCGGCCAACGCCGCGTATTTCGAGGAATTCCCCGGGAACCTGCCAACCGGGCTCATCGAGGAAACCCTGGTTGACGAAGGCGCCGAGTCGATAGACCGGCTGGAGCGCCTGTGGGAATCCAAGCAGGTCGGTGCATTGCGCATCATCAACGCCTACCGCTTCCTGGGTGCCAGACAGGCCGATCTGGACCCGCTGAAACGCTTTGCCATCGAGCAGCTTCCCGAACTGACGCCGGAATACTACGGGCTGGCGCCTGCCGATCTGGACCGCGAATTCGATACCGGGACTTTGCTGGGTACCAGGCGCGCAAAACTTTCCGACACGCTGGCGCGGCTGAACCGGATCTACTGCGGCACGGTTGGCGTGGAATACATGCATCTGTCCGACGTGCCGCGCAAACGCTGGATACAGGAGCATCTGGAAGGCGCGGATGGCCACTACTCGCATCCACCCGAGATCAAGCGGCAACTGCTGAAGCGTCTGACCGATGCCGAAACCCTGGAAAAATTCATCCATACCCGTCATGTCGGGCAAAAGCGTTTTTCGCTGGAAGGCGCGGAAAGCCTGATCCCGTTGCTGGATACCGTGATTGCCCGCGCGGCGCTGCATGGCGCGCGCGAGATTGTCATGGGCATGGCGCATCGCGGCCGTATCAATGTGCTGAACAATCTGCTGGGACGAACTTTGGACAGCCTGTTCGAACAGGCCAAAAACGGCGGGCCGGATTCTCCGCTGTCCGGAGATGTGAAATACCACCAGGGATTTTCCAATGACATCGCCACGCCCTATGGTCCCGTGCATCTGGCGCTGGCCTTTAATCCTTCGCACCTGGAAATCGTGCACCCGGTCGTGCGAGGATCGGTGCGCGCGCGACAGGATCGCCGGGGCGATGTAAAGGGCTACGAAGTAGTGCCGGTCATCCTGCACGGCGATGCTGCGCTGTCCGGCCAGGGCGTGGTCATGGAAAGCCTCAACATGTCGCAGACACGAGGTTTCAGGAACGGCGGCGCGATCCATGTCGTCATCAACAACCAGATCGGTTTTACCACCTCCGACCCGCGAGACGTGCGCTCCAGCCTTTATTGCACCGATGTGGCGAAGATGGTCGAGGCGCCGGTGTTCCACGTCAACGCCGACGATGTCGATGCGGTGGCCTGGGTGGCGCAGCTGGCCGTCGATTTCCGCTACACCTTCCATAAAAATGTCTTCATCGACCTCGTGTGTTTCCGCCGCCATGGCCACAACGAACAGGATGAACCGCTGGTGACCCAGCCACTGATGTATCGCAAAGTACAGGCGCATCCTGGCACCCGCGCCAAATACGCGCAGCATCTCCAGTCGCAGGGCGTAATCGATGCCGGTGAAGATGAAGCCTTGATCAACGCCTGCCGCGAAACGCTCGAACAAGGCAAGAGCCTGAGCCCGCCTGCCGCGTCGGATTTCAAGCAAACGTTTGCCACCTATTGGGGACGCTTCCGTGGCGGCGACATCTCGCAGGTGGCGGACACAACCGTTCCGCTGCCGGATTTGAAACGGCTGGGCGCGCGGCTTGCGCATGTTCCGGATGGTTTCGTCCTGCACAGCCGGGTGGCCAAGGTAGTGGAAGACCGCCGCAAGATGACGGCAAGCGAAATGCCGCTGGACTGGGGCATGGCCGAGCATCTGGCATTTGCCAGCCTGCTGGACCGGGGCACCAATGTCCGGCTTTCCGGTCAGGATTCCGGGCGCGGCACGTTCTTTCATCGTCATGCCGTATGGCATAACCAGAACCGCCAGTCGCGTCACGGCGGAGACCATGTGCCGCTGGAATCGCTGCATGAACATCAGGGCATGTTCACGGTAATCGACTCGCTTTTGTCCGAGGAAGCGGTGCTGGCTTTTGAATACGGCTACGCGACGGCGGAGCCCGATTCGCTGGTCATCTGGGAAGCGCAGTTCGGCGATTTTGCCAATGGCGCCCAGGTAGTCATCGACCAGTTCATCGCCAGCGGCGAGGCCAAATGGGGCAGGCTGTGCGGACTGGTTTTGCTGCTGCCGCACGGTTATGAAGGGCAGGGGCCTGAGCATTCCTCCGGCCGTATCGAGCGCTTCATGCAGTTGTCCGCGCAGAACAACTGGCAGGTGTGCGTGCCGACGCTGCCTTCGCAGATTTTTCATTTGTTGCGCCGGCAGATCGTGCGGCCGGTCAGAAAACCGCTGGTGGTGTTTTCGCCCAAGAGTCTGCTGCGGCATCCGCAAGCGGTTTCAAGCCTGGATGATTTGAGCAACGGGCGCTTCCATCCGGTCATCGACGACTCGGTTCCGGCGGAATTGGTAACTCGCGTCGTGGCTTGTTCCGGCAAAGTCTATTTCGATCTGCTGGCGGCGCGTGGCGATCGCAAGGATGTCGCCTTGATGCGTATCGAGCAGCTTTATCCGTTCCCAGAAGACACACTGCGCGAAACCTTATCGCGTTATCCCAGCGCGCAGCAGCTTGTCTGGGCGCAGGAAGAACCAATGAACCAGGGCGCCTGGTATGCCATCTGGCACCATCTCAATCATTGCGCGCCAGCGGGCAAGTCATTCCGTTACGCCGGCAGCCCGCCGGCTGCGGCGCCTGCTTCGGGCTATGCAGCCCGCCACAAAACGGAGATGGATGCCATGTTGAAACAGGCGCTGGAGGAATAGGATGCCGGTCGAAGTCAAGGTCCCGCAACTTTCAGAATCCATCGCGTCCGGCACGCTGCTGGCGTGGCGCAAGCAGGCTGGAGAAAAAGTTCAGCGCGACGAAACCCTCGTCGATCTGGAAACCGACAAGGTCATCCTGGAGGTACCGTCACCAGTGGATGGAGTACTGGCCCGTGTCATCCAGCCCGAAGGCGCCACCGTGAAGGCTGGGGAAACGCTTGCCATCATCGAGACTGAAACTTCAGCCGCCGCTACGGCTGTTTCAGATGCAGTGCCGCCTGCGCCCAAACCGGCACAGGAACCGGCCAAATCCACAAAGCCTGCGGAACCTGTACCGTCGCCTGTCACGCCAGTTTCCAGCCCCCCAAAATCCGAAGTGCTGCCCGCCAAACGCCTGCCCGATGACGGCCCGCACAAGCAGCGCTTGAGCGTGCAAAGCCGCGAAGGGCGCGAAACCCGCGTACTCATGTCGCGCCTGCGCCAGCGCGTGGCCGAACGCCTGGTTGCGGCGCAACACACTGCTGCCATCCTCACCACCTTCAACGAAGTAAACATGCAGCCGGTCAACGAACTGCGTCAGCGCTTCAAGGCCGAGTTCGAAACCCGCCACGCTATCAAGCTGGGCTACATGTCCTTCTTCGTGCGTGCCGTGTGCGATGCCCTGCGGCAGTTTCCGGTCGTCAACGCCTCCATCGACGGTGAGGACATCGTTTACCACGATTACTACGACATCGGCATTGCTGTTTCCACCCCGCGCGGCCTGGTCGTGCCCATCCTGCGCGATGCGCAGAGACTGTCCTTCGCCGAAATCGAAAAAGGCATCGCCGACTTCGCAGCCCGCGCCCAGACCGGCGCGATTTCAATAGACGAACTCACCGGCGGCACATTCTCCATCACCAATGGCGGCGTGTTCGGTTCGCTGCTGTCCACGCCCATCCTCAACCCGCCGCAGTCCGGCATCCTGGGCATGCACAAGATTCAGGAACGCCCGGTTGCAGAGAACGGCCAGGTCGTCATCCGGCCCATGATGTACCTGGCCCTGTCCTACGACCACCGCCTCATCGACGGCAGGGATGCCGTGCAGTTTCTCGTCGCCGTCAAAACCGCGCTGGAGGCGCCGGAGAGACTGCTGCTGGATGTTTGAAGCCTCCACAGCCAGCAGCAAATAAAGCTTGTTGTTGGTGAGAAAGCCTGTATAGTTCGCGCTTCCGCATGTCCAGCCAATCGGCATGCGGGTCTCTTGAAACGATCTCCTTGATCTCCCATTTCGTCTGCCTCGATTGGTGTCGCCTTTGGCGCGACAGGCCGTCGCAGGAAAAAATAAATGACTACTGAAGTATCCTTTGCCAGCCTCGGCCTGGCCGAACCTCTTATGCGTGCGATTGCCGATGCTGGCTACACCACGCCGACGCCGATTCAGGCACAGGCCATCCCCCTGGTTCTGGCGGGCGGCGATCTGCTTGCCGCGGCGCAAACGGGCACCGGTAAAACCGCCGGATTCACGCTGCCGATTCTGCATCACCTGTCCACACGCCCGGCTCAAAACCAGAAACCCGGAAGGCCGCGCTGCCTGATTCTGGTGCCCACGCGCGAACTGGCGGCGCAGGTGGAAGAATCGGTCAAAACCTACGGCAAATATTTCTCGCTGACCTCGATGGTCATGTTCGGCGGCGTCAACATCAATCCTCAGTTCAAGGCGCTCAAGTCGCGCGTGGACATGCTGGTGGCGACGCCGGGCCGCCTGCTCGATCACCTGGGGCAGAAAACCGTGGACCTGTCCGGCGTGGAAATCCTGGTGCTGGACGAAGCCGACCGCATGCTGGACATGGGCTTCATCCGCGACATCAAGAGGGTGCTGGCCGTGCTGCCGAAACAGCGGCAGAACCTGCTGTTTTCGGCAACGTTCTCCGACGAGATCAAGGCGCTGGCGAATGGGTTGCTGCACAACCCCGGCTGCGTCGAAGTCGCGCGCCGCAACACTGCATCGGAACTGGTGGAGCAGTCGCTGCATCTGGTGCCGCAGGCGCACAAGCGCGATCTGCTGGCGCACCTGATCAGGCATCACGACTGGCAACAGGTGCTGGTCTTTACCCGCACCAAGCACGGCGCCAACAAGCTGGCGGAAAAACTCGTCAAGGATGGCATTTCCGCTGCCGCCATCCACGGCAACAAGAGCCAGTCGGCAAGAACCAAAGCACTGGCGGGATTCAAGAACGGCGAGGTGCGCGTGCTGGTGGCGACCGACATCGCCGCGCGCGGCATCGATATCGATCAATTGCCCCAAGTTGTGAACTTCGAACTGCCCAACGTGCCGGAAGACTACGTCCACCGCATCGGCCGCACGGGGCGGGCGGGCAGCACCGGTTCCGCGCTTTCGCTGGTGGACAGTGAGGAAATGGGCTACCTGAAAGACATCGAAAAACTCATCAAGCGCAACATCGTGCGCGTGGAAGTGGAAGGCTTTGTGCCCACGCCGCGTGCGGAATCCGCACCGGATGTCCGTCCCCCGCGCCAGCCCCAGCGTCAGTCCGGAAACAAGCCCAAGGCCGAGGGCCGTCAGGCATCAGGCAAGGGCCAGCAACGAAACAAACCTCAAGCCAAACGCGGCGAAGCGCAACGTGCGGACAAACCGCAAACAAGACACGAAACCGCGCCACGCGGCCCGCAACCGGCCAAGCCCGGCCAGACGCGCAGGCCCAAGCCGCAGGCGGCACTGTTCACGGCCAAGCCAGGTTCGCGCGGGCATTGATGGGTTTGTGATTTGGCAGGGTGGTAAAGTGCAGCGTGTCCACCCTTTTATATTTGTAACCGCGTGGGCACGGCCTGAACGGCTTTAGCCCATCCTACGCTTGCTTCCCTGGTTTTATGCTCAGTGGCGACTTTGGAGTAATAACTCCGCGTTTGCGGAAGCTGGAAAGTGTAACGCTGATTACGCCTACGGCAAGCTCAAAACGAAATCTAATAGTATCGTTATTGCCTTGAAGCACCGATGTATTCTCAAACAATTTTGGCGTTGTAAGCGCGTTAATCCAGCTTTTAATTTTTTGATCGCCAAAGCTTAATTCGTGATCTATGGCATGAGCAAACTCATTTCGAATTTTACGAAGAAGATGGAGGTCACGACGATCTTCCTTTGCAATTAGACCTAATGCGTAGGCGATGTCAATTTTGCTTGATAAGGTGGAAAAAGCGCCTCGATCTTCGAAGAGTTCCTTAGGAGGGTCTTTTATCAAGGCTAGCCTAAGAAGCTCTCCTAGAAGTGCATCTATTGTTGCCAGTCCGAGGACTGCGCATGCACGGTCACCTTCCAATTGAAGAGCATCAAAAATATCTTGAAGTTTTGCCTTATCAACCTGCGGTGTCATTGAAGTCGTTGTGAACTAAGTGTCAAAAAATATTAAGGTGAAATTAACTCTACCAGAAAAATCTCAGCCTAGCGGGCTGTAAGCTCACCAGTACAATTGTTCCCATGGACACTATTCAAACCTACGACGAACTCCCTTACGACCGCTTGCCCTTGCCGGAATCAGAACCGGATTTTCTGGCGTCTTTGGCAGGGCTGCATGGTTTTGTAGCGACTGATGCGCGTGCCGCTCGGGTGTTGGAACTGGGCTGTGCGCAGGGCGGCAATCTGATTCCGATGGCGGCGCGTTATCCAGCGAGCGAGTTCGTCGGCGTTGACCTGTCGCGTGGCCAGGTGGATGAGGGGCAGGCGTTCATCAAGCGTGCTGGCCTGACTAATATCCGATTACTGCATGGCGACATCGCAACCTTGCCGGATAACCTGGGCAAATTCGATTTCATCATCGCGCACGGGGTGTATTCCTGGGTGCCGGACTTTGTGCGTGATGCCTTGCTGTCAGCCTGCCGCCGTTTATTGAAACCGCGGGGCATTGCCTACATCAGTTTCAATGTCGAGGCGGGTTGGCGTTTGTATGGGCAGATACGCGAGGGGCTGATGAAACAGGACGATGCAAGTCTTTCGCCTATGCAGCGCGTGATGAGGGCGAAGGAAACGCTGGCGGCCATGCAGGATGACGATGAGCGCATCGTGAAGGAAATCGCCTATCTGAAAACCGCATCGCCTTCCTATCTGTTTCACGAATACCTCTCGGAGATCAATCAGCCGTTTTCATTCGAGTCGTTTGTTCAGGATGCATCCAGCCATGGCTTGCGTTATCTGGGTGAGGCTGGGCCGAGGCGCGCACGCGTGATGCTGGAAAACGACTGGGGGCTGTCTGCGGAGGCGCGGCACGAGCGCTGGCTGGAAGCCGAAGCCAGGCTGGACGAGGCCTTGAATACCCGCTTTCGCCGGGCGCTGCTGGTGCGCGATGATGCGCCCATGCACGCGCCGCAATCAGGAGATAAACTGGCCTTGCTGTCATTCAGTGCCGAACTGGCCTCTGACGACGAACTGGATTTTTCCGAGTCCATCGAGCAGCATTTCCGGACACGTACGGGTGAACGCTATCCGGTTTCGCACCCGCTGCTGAAGGCGTTTCTGGTAGCGCTGGCGGGTGCGTGGCCTGACGTGGTTGATTATCAAATTTTGCTGGATCATGCGCTTCCGCTGGCGAAGGAATATAGCTATACGGGCGAGGTGGATGATGCATTCCGTGAAGCCTTGCTCGATTTCGTGCAACTGCATGGTGTGCGGCTGCATACGCAGGCACATTTTTCAACGGAATCCGGTACGGCATTTCCTCGATCAACGATGCTGGCAATATCGCAAGCCGCAAGCCGCGAATGGCCTGTCACCAATCGATTCCATCAGGCGCTGGACCTGGATGAATGGGGGCGCTGGCTGATTACTGTGATGGATGGCGACACGCCTGTTGAAGGCTTGTCCGGCATGCTGGACAAGAAACTGGCTGACGCTGGTATTCAGAGCGGCGCGGAGCAGGCACTGGAAATCGTTGAAAATTACACTGCCTTTTTCAGGCAGCAGGGAATTGCCGTTTAGCGAGGCGCAGACCAGCAGTTGTTGTTGACCTGCCAGGAAAGCCTCAATTGCTCGCCCATGGTCGATTCCATGTAGCGCAAACCAATGAAATCCGTGCCCTTGCGCCAGAACAGGCCGAGCTGGCTGACCGGCCCGCTGGCGATGACCTTGGTGTAGGGCATGGTGTAAACCGGGCTGCCATACTGGTTGGAATAATTGCTGGCCAGGGTAATGAAGTTCTGGAAGGATGGTTTGACGAGCTGTTCGAATCCAACCAGCTTTTCGTTGCAGAACTGGAATTCGTAGTTGCGCGCGCCGGGTTGATCCACGGGATCCTGCGCCAGGATCATGTCCGCGCCCAGTGGCGTGATCTTGCCGAATTTCCAACTTTTCAATGCCTGTTCGACATCGGCGCGCGGCATGCCATTGTAGAACTCGCCAGCCTGCCAGGCGTGGGCAGGCGGCAAAACCAGCGCGGACAGGGTGGTAAACAGCAGGGTCAGGTTTTTCATGGCCGGAATGATACGAGGGTTTTGTTGTTTCGTAGCAGTTTCCGGGCCAGGAAATCCCTTATTTACCCATGACCGCGCCAAACACTTTCTTCAGCAGGTCGCTGCCATATTGAATCGGGTTGGTGCGGATGGCGCGTTCCTGTTCGCCGATGACCTTGTACAGCCGGTCCAGTGACTGTTTGGTGACGTAGTTCTCTATACTGGCCTGATCCTGCTTGACCATCTTGAACCGTGAGGCCAGCCCGGCGTATTTGTTATAGGTTTGCGCCAGGCCGACCTTGTCGGTGGCGGTCTTGACCATGGGCTGGAATTTATCCGTCAGCGCGGTTTCGGTTCTCTTGCGGAAGAATTCCGTGGCCGCCTGATCGCCGCCGGTGAGGATGCCTTTTGCATCATCCACGCTCATGTCTTTCACGGCATTGACCAGCAGGGTTTTGGCCTCGGGCACGGCGGCCTCGGCGGCGCGGTTCATGGACAGGATGAGCTCATCGGCCTGCTTGCCCATGCCGAAGGTGCGCATGAGCTTGTCGACTTTTTTCAAATTGTCGGGCAGGGGAATGCGCAGCTTGGGATCGCCAAAGAACCCGTCCTGCTTGCCGAGTTGCGCAACCGCCGCCTCGGCGCCACGTGTCAGGGCCTCTTTCAGGCCGGAGTTCATTTCGGCGGGCGTCAGTGCATCGACGGCAGACTTGGCGGCGCTGGGCGCGGTTTGCGTGCCGGACGATTTGTCCATGGCGGCCTTGCCCGCATTCAGGAGGTCGTTCAGATCCAGCGCATACGCGCCACCAGCCAGAGAAGCGGCGATAGTCAAAGCAAGTAGACGGGGTTTCATGTGCATGCTCCTTTCAGAGTGTCTTTGCATTAAAGAATTTCGGCGGCATGGTCGGCCAGCCGCGAGCGTTCGCCGCGCGCCAGCGTGACATGGCCGCTGTGGGGCCAGCCCTTGAAGTGGTCCACCACATAGGTCAGGCCGGAACTGCCTTCGGTCAAATACGGCGTGTCGATCTGCGAGATATTGCCGAGACACACCACCTTGGTGCCCGGGCCCGCGCGCGTGATGAGGGTCTTCATCTGCTTGGGCGTGAGGTTCTGGGCTTCGTCAATGATAAGAAACTTGTTGATGAAGGTGCGGCCACGCATGAAATTTAACGATTTGATCTTGATGCGGCTGCGAATGAGGTCCTGCGTGGCGGCGCGGCCCCAGTCTCCGGCTTCGTCGTCGGCCTTGTTGAGCACGTCGAGGTTGTCTTCCAGCGCGCCCATCCACGGCGTCATTTTTTCCTCTTCGGTGCCGGGCAAAAAGCC
>CAYOJA010000006.1:48163-92923 GCA_964404175.1 uncultured Thiobacillus sp.
CCACGGGAACCGTGACGCGGGTCATGATGATTTCGGAATAAATCTTCTTTTCCAGAACCTGTGCAAGCCCTGCCGCCAGGGTCAGCAGCGTCTTGCCGGTACCCGCCTGGCCAAGCAGGGTGACGAAATCGATCTCCGGGTCCATCAGCACATTGAGCGCGAAATTCTGTTCGCGGTTGCGCGAGGTGATGCCCCAGACATTGTTCTTGTGATGGCTGAAATCCTTGATGGTTTGCAGTTCGGCGTTTTTGCCCTGAACGCTCAGCACCTTGGCATAGAACGGCGTACTGCTCTCCTGATAGACGAATTCGTTGACCAGGAAGTCGTTCGACATCGGCCCCTTGATGCGGTAGAAGGTATGGCCGTTGGCCTGCCAGGATTCCATGCCCTTGCCGTGCGTGTCCCAGAAATCCGCCGGCAGTTCGGTCACGCCGGTATACAGCAGGTCGGTGTCTTCCAGCACCTTGTCGTTGAAGTAGTCCTCGGCGGGCAGGCCCAGCGCACGGGCCTTGATGCGCATGTTGATGTCCTTCGACACCAGTATGACCTGACGCTTGGGATGCGTGCGGCCCAGATGCAGCACCACGCCCAGGATCTGATTGTCGACCTTGCTGGTGGCGAGAGAGGCGGGCAGCTCGCCATGGATCGCCTCGGTTTGCAAAAACAGGCGGCCGGTGGCGGCGTCGTGGCTTTGCGGGCCGAGTGGAATGCCTTCGTCGATATCTTCCCAGCGGCTCACCAGATCGTCGAGGAAGCGGCTGGCCTGGCGCGCATTGCGCGAAACCTCGCTCATGCCTTTCTTGTGCTGGTCGAGTTCTTCCAGCGTGGCGATCGGAATGTAGATGTCATGTTCCTGAAAGCGGAACAGGCTGGTGGGATCGTGCATCAGCACGTTGGTATCAAGAACAAACAGCTTGGCGGAACTACGGGTTTTGGGAGCTGCGGGTTTTCTGGGCATCAGGTCTGCTTACTTGAGTGATTGAACAAAAGCCAAAACTTCGGCGGCGTGGCCGGGCGCCTTGACGGCCCGCCATTCCTTGACGAGCTTGCCGTTCTTGTCGAAGGCAAAGGTGCTGCGCTCGACGCCGCGCACCTGTTTGCCATACATGTTTTTCAGTTTCATGACGCCGAACAGTTCGCAGAGCTTTTCATCGGGGTCGGAAATCAGTTCGAAGGGCAGTTCCAGTTTGGCCTTGAAGTTTTCGTGGGACTTGAGGCTGTCGCGCGAGACACCGGCCAGGACTGCTCCGGCCTTGGCAAATTGCTTCGCCAGGTCGCGGAATTCCATGCCCTCGGTAGTACAGCCGGGCGTGTTGTCCTTGGGGTAGAAATAAATCACCACGGTCTTGCCCTGGTGGGCGGAGAGTGTGAACGGGCCGCCAGTGGCGTCGGCGGTGAAATCCTTGATAACCGGTAATGTCATGGATGGTGGACTCGTGTGGAAGACTTTAACAGGACTATGACCGCGCCGCTACCACCGTCCGCCGGGCGGGCCTGGCAGAAGGCCAGCACGTCCTCGCGCTGCATCAGCCAGTGGCGCAATTTGTGTTTGAGCACGGGTTCGCGGTTTTTCGAGCGCAGTCCTTTGCCGTGGATGATGCGGACGCAGCGAAGGTCGTTGCGGGCGCAGTGCAGCAGGAATCCGGCCAGCGTGATCCGCGCTTCGTCGGAACGCAAGCCGTGCAGATCCAGTTCGGCGGCAATCACCCAGCCGCCGCGCTTGAGTTTTCTGATGGCCGCCGCCGGCACGCCGGGACGGCTGAAGAACAGTTCCTCTCCGTTTTCAATTGAATCCCGGCCGCCCTGGTCGAGAATGTCCCAGGGGTCGGCCAGCGAATCCAGCAGCGCCTGTTTTTCGTCCTTCAGCCGTTGCAGGGGCAGGGGCTTGATGCGCGCGCGGTGCGGTTCGGCGCGGTTGTGTGGCGGCAGGGCAATGGCATCCCCCACCTCCTGCCGGAAGAGGTTGAGTTCTTCCTGACTAGAGGCGGGGTCAGGCATCAGGCCAGGCCAAGATTGTCGAGATAACGCTCGGCATCCAGCGCGGCCATGCAACCTGAAGCGGCGCTGGTCACCGCCTGCTTGTAAATATGATCCTGGATGTCGCCCGCGGCAAATACGCCGGGAACGCTGGTGGCGGTGGCGTTGCCAGCGCGGCCGCTCTTGGTGACGATATAGCCGTGTTCCAGCTCAAGCTGATCCTTGAACAGGTCGGAATTGGGTTTGTGACCGATGGCGATGAAAATCCCCGTGAGCGCGATGTCCTGCGTGGCGCCGCTTTCAACATGCTTGATGCGCATGCCATTGACGCCGGTCTCGTTGCCCAGCACTTCGTCCAGCACATGGTCTGTTTGCAGGGTGATCTTGCCTTCCTTCACCTTTTCCATCAGGTGGTCGACCATGATCTTTTCGGCCTTGAACTTGTCGCGGCGGTGGACGAGCGTGACGTGGTTGGCGATGTTGGCCAGGTAGAGCGCTTCCTCGACGGCGGTATTGCCCCCGCCTATCACGGCGACATTCTGGTTTTTGTAGAAAAAGCCATCGCAGGTGGCGCAACCGGACACACCCTTGCCCATGAATGCCTGCTCTGAAGGCAAACCCAGATACATGGCCGAGGCGCCGGTGGCGATAATCAGCGCATCGCAGGTGTAGGTGCCGGCATCGCCGATCAGCGTGATGGGTTTATCCGTCAGTTTGGCGGTATGGATGGTATCGAAAATGATTTCGGTCTCGAAGCGGGTGGCATGGGCCTCGAAGCGCTGCATCAGTTCCGGTCCCTGCACGCCGCTGGCATCGGCCGGCCAGTTGTCGACATCGGTGGTGGTCATGAGCTGACCGCCCTGTTGCAGGCCGGTGATGAGGACGGGCTTGAGATTGGCGCGGGCCGCGTAGACGGCGGCGGTGTAGCCGGCGGGGCCGGAGCCCAGAATCAGGAGTTTGGCGTGTTGGGTTGTCATGAGGGTCGACTTCCTGTTGTTTGGTTCGTTTGGATGGAGACAGGCTGGATTCTAACAAGTTGCCATTGAAATATGCTTTACCGGCAAAACTCAATGTCACGTATCTATATAATGTCGCATTCAGATTTTTAAATGCTCCATGCGCCAAGCCACCCGTTCGACACGAACCAAAACCGCCGACCCGTTGCCGCCACGATTGTTGAGATTGTTGCGTGAAGCCCGCGCCATCGCGGTCATTGCGGCGGCATTGTTTCTGGCGGCCATGCTGCTGACGCACAGCTTGGCGGATTCCGGTTTCTTTACTTCGGGCAGTGGCGAGCCGCCGCGTAATCTGGCCGGCAATCTGGGCGCCTGGGTGTCCGACCTGCTGCTGGGACTGCTGGGCTATTCATCGTGGTGGGCGGTGGTGCTTGCCATCGGCTATTCAATTCGCGTATTCCGTCATCTGGATGAAGTGCCGCTGACCAGCAACCGGCATGTCTGGATCGCGCTGAGCGGCTTTTTCGTACTGCTGCTAGCCAGCAGCGCGATTGAAGCGCTTCGCCTTTGGGGCATGAACGGTTTGCCGCATGGCGCGGGCGGCATCATCGGACAGGGACTGGGTAACGGTTTCCAGAAACTGCTGGGCTTTACCGGCGGCACGCTGGCGCTGCTGATTACGATGGGCATCGGCTTCAGCCTGTATACCGGCGTGTCCTGGGTGCGGATTGTGGAATGGGTGGGCGAAGCGCTGGAGCGTGCCACTTGGGGCGCTGTTGCCTACATTCAGCGCAAGCGTGACGAAAAAATCGGCCAGGCCGCGCTGCACCAGCGCGAGGAAATGGTGGCCGAGGAGAAGAAAAAACTCGAAATCGCCAAGCCGATCAAGATCGAGCCGGTGGTGACGGAAGTGCCCAAGTCGCCGCGCATCGAGGCGGAAAAGCAGACGCCGCTGTTCAAGGACCTGCCGGATTCCCCGTTGCCACCCCTGCATTTGCTGGATGAAGCGACGGAAGCCGCTGAACCCGCCAGCAAGGAAGCGCTGGAATTCACGTCGTTGATGATCGAGCGGAAACTGAAAGAATTCGGCGTCGAGGTGAAAGTGGTTTCAGCTTCGCCCGGCCCGGTCATCACTCGCTACGAAATCGAGCCTTCGGTTGGGGTGAAAGGCAGCCAGATCGTCAATCTTTCCAAGGACCTCGCGCGCACACTGTCGGTTGTCAGCATCCGCGTGGTTGAAGCGATCCCCGGCAAGCACACCATGGGGCTAGAGATACCCAATCCCACCCGCCAGACCGTTCGGCTGTCCGAAATTCTCGGCTCCAGGGCCTATCACGACATGGGCAGCCCCTTGACCGTAGCGCTGGGCAAGGATATCGCCGGTAACCCGGTGGTGGCCGACCTGGGCAAGATGCCCCATCTGCTGGTCGCGGGCACGACCGGTTCAGGCAAGTCGGTGGGCATCAACGCCATGATCCTGTCGCTGGTATACAAGGCCGGGCCGGATACGGTGCGCCTCATCATGGTCGATCCCAAGATGCTGGAATTGTCGGTGTACGAAGGTATTCCGCACCTGCTGGCGCCGGTGGTCACGGACATGCGCCAGGCCGCCGCCGCGCTCAACTGGTGCGTGGCCGAGATGGATCGTCGTTATAAATTGATGTCCGCGTTGGGTGTGCGCAATCTGGCGGGTTACAACCAGAAGATCCGCGATGCCAAGAAGAGTGGCCTGACGCTGAACCATCCCTTCAGCCTGACACCCGACAATCCCGAGCCGCTCGAACCCATGCCCATGATTGTGGTGGTGATCGACGAACTGGCCGATCTGATGATGGTGGTGGGCAAGAAAGTCGAGGAACTGATTGCACGGCTTGCGCAGAAAGCGCGCGCGGCAGGGGTTCATTTGATCCTGGCCACCCAGCGGCCCTCGGTCGATGTCATCACTGGCCTGATCAAGGCCAACATTCCGACCCGCATCGCCTTCCAGGTGTCCAGCAAGGTCGATTCGCGCACCATCCTCGACCAGCAGGGCGCCGAGGCCTTGCTAGGCCAGGGCGACATGCTCTACCTGCCGCCGGGCACTGGCCTGCCCAACCGCGTGCATGGCGCGTTCGTCTCGGATGGCGAAGTCCACCGCGTGGTCGAATATCTCAAGGGTCTGGGACAGCCGGATTACATCGAAGGCATCCTCGAAAGCCCGGAGGAGTCATTCGAAGGCGGAGGCGGCGAAGGCGGCGGCGATGCCGAGGCTGACCCACTGTACGACGAAGCGGTTGCTATCGTGCTCAAGACGCGGCGGGCCTCGATTTCCGCCGTGCAGCGCCATTTGCGCATTGGCTACAACCGCGCGGCGAGGATGATTGAGGCGATGGAAAAGGCTGGGCTGGTATCGGCCATGCAGCCGAACGGCAACCGCGAAGTCATCGCGCCCGCGCGCGAGAATTGAACTTAAGTCATGCCGTGGCGCCCAAGCAGGCAGGTCCATTTCCAGAATCGAACATGAAAAAATTTCCCCTGATGGTGTTGGCATTCCTGATTCCGGCTTCGGCACTGGCCGGCGGCGTTGATGCGCTCAAATCCTTCATCGGCGACACGCGCACGGCAAAGTCCGCGTTCAGCCAGACCGTGACCGACCAGAATGGCAAGCTGCGGCAGAAATCCGAAGGCACGCTGGCCTTCTCGCGCCCTGGAAAATTCCGCTGGGTGTATCAAAAGCCATATGAACAGCTGATCGTTGGCGATGGCGTCAAACTGTGGATTTACGATGCCGACCTGGAGCAGGTGACGGTGAAGAAGCTGGGCGACGCGCTGGGTTCCAGTCCGGCGGCCCTGCTTGCAGGCAGCAACGACATCGAGAAGCATTTTGTGCTGAAGGATGCCGGGATGCAGGACGGCATGGACTGGCTGGAAGCAAGACCGAAGGACAAGGAAAGCACATTTGAACGGGTGCGCATGGGCTTTGTGGGCGGAACGCTGAAAGCCATGGAACTGAAGGACAGTTTCGGCCAGACCACGGAATTGAAGTTCACTCGGCTGGAGAAAAACCCGCAGGTCGGCAACAGCGATTTCAAATTCACGCCGCCCAAGGGGGCGGACATCATTTCGGAATAATGAAACCAGCCTCCGGCGATCTGTTTGGTCGGGCCGAGGGCGTTGTCCCGCTGGCTGAGCGCCTGCGCCCGCAGACACTGGACGAGGTGGCCGGACAGGCGCATCTGATCGGACCGGGTAAGCCGCTGCGTGTGGCGTATGAGTCCGGCAAGCTGCATTCCTTCATCCTGTGGGGCCCACCGGGCGTTGGAAAGACCACTCTGGCGCGCCTGATGGCGGATGTAATGGCAGCTGATTTCATTCCCCTGTCCGCCGTGCTGTCCGGCGTCAAGGATATCCGCGATGCGGTGGCACGTGCCGAGAATAACCGGGCGATGGGCCGGCATACCATTCTGTTTGTCGATGAAATCCATCGCTTCAACAAGTCGCAGCAGGATGCGCTGCTGCCGCATGTGGAATCTGGGCTGGTCACCTTCATCGGCGCCACCACCGAGAATCCGTCGTTTGAAGTCGTGGGTGCCTTGCTATCCCGCGCCCAGGTCTATGTGCTGCAATCGCTTGCGCGTGAGGATCTGCTGTCCCTGTTCGAACGGGTGAAGCAAAGCATGAGCGATGTGAATTTTGAACAGGATGCCGTCGACAAGGTGATCGAGTATGCCGATGGCGATGCCCGGCGCTTTCTCAACGACATCGAGCAGCTGGCCGAGGCGGCGAGGGCGCAGAATATTCCCGTCACGATGGAACTGGCAGGCAATGTCCTGGTGCGTGGACCGAGGCGCTTCGACAAGGGGGGCGACGATTTCTACGACCAGATTTCCGCGCTGCACAAATCCGTGCGCGGTTCCGACCCTGATGCCTCGCTGTACTGGATGATCAGGATGCTCGATGGCGGCTGCGACCCGCTGTATGTCGCCCGGCGAGTAATCCGCATGGCCTCGGAAGACATCGGCCTGGCTGACCCCAGAGCCCTGCGCCTGGCGCTGGACGCGGCTGAAACCTACGAGCGCCTGGGCAGCCCGGAAGGTGAACTGGCGATTGCCCAGGCCGTGATCTACCTGGCCTGCGCGCCCAAGAGCAATGCGGCCTACGTGGCTTACAATAATGCCCGCAGGTTTGTGAGTGACGACGGCTCGCGCGAGGTGCCCGTGCATCTTCGCAATGCGCCAACCAGGCTCATGAAGGAACTGGGCTACGGCCGCGAATACCGCTATGCCCACGACGAGCCGGATGCGTATGCGGCGGGGGAAGAGTATTTCCCCGAGGGTATCCAGCCGAAGTTTTACGCGCCGACGCCAAGAGGGCTGGAAGGCAAGATTGCCGAGCGGCTGGCTTATCTGAAAAGTCTCGACGCGGCGGCAAGAAAAAAGAAACCGCAGTAAAAATTTTTAGGGAGTTTTCATGCTGGACATACAACTGCTGCGCAACGATCTGGAAGGCGTGGCGGCCAGACTCAAGGCCAGGAAATTTGATCTGGATACGGCAAGCATCGCATCGCTGGAAGCAGAGCGCAAATCGCTGCAAACGCGCACCCAGGACTTGCAGGCCAGGCGCAACAGCCTGTCCAAAAGCATCGGCGCGGCCAAAGCCAAGGGTGAGGATGTCGCGTCCATCATGGCTGAAGTAGGCGGCTTGGGCGATGAACTGAAAGCCAATGAAGATGCCCTGGCCAGATTGCAGGATAAATTCAACGCGCTTTTGATGGGCATTCCCAATGTGCCGCATGAGTCGGTACCGTCGGGTTCGGATGAAAACGGCAACAAGGAAGTGTTGCGTTGGGGTGAACCTCGGAAATTCGATTTTGAAGTAAAGGATCATGTGGATATCGGCGCGGGACTGGGATTGGATTTCGAATCCGCCGCCAAACTTTCCGGTTCGCGTTTTGCCGTGTTGAAGGGCGGCATCGCCCGCCTGCATCGCGCACTCGCCCAGTTCATGCTGGATATGCACACGCGCGAGCATGGCTACACCGAAGTCTATGTGCCCTACATGGTCAACGCCGATTCCATGCGCGGCACGGGTCAGTTGCCCAAGTTCGAGGAGGATTTGTTCGCAACCTTCAAGAACGCTGATGAGAAGCTGTATCTCATCCCCACCGCCGAAGTGCCGGTGACCAATCTGGTGCGGGACGAGATCGTTCCGGGCGAAAGCCTGCCGCTGAAGTTCGTCGCGCACACGCCGTGCTTCCGTTCCGAGGCGGGTTCGTATGGCCGCGATACGCGCGGCATGATCCGCCAGCACCAGTTCGACAAGGTGGAAGTGGTGCAGATGGTGAAGCCCGAGGATTCCTATCGTGTGCTGGAGGAACTGACCGGCCATGCCGAGGCCGTTCTGCAAAAGCTTGGCCTGCCTTATCGGAAAATGCTGCTGTGCACCGGCGACATGGGCTTCTCCTCGGCCAAGACCTACGATCTTGAAGTGTGGCTGCCCGCGCAAAACACCTACCGTGAGATTTCTTCCTGCTCCAACTTCGAGGCTTTCCAGGCGCGGCGTATGCAGGCGCGCTTTCGCAACGAGAAGAACAAACCCGAGCTGCTGCACACGTTGAACGGTTCGGGACTGGCGGTGGGCCGGACACTGGTTGCGGTCCTTGAGAATTACCAGAACGCGGATGGCAGCGTGACCGTACCGGAAGTCCTGCGGCCCTGGATGGGTGGGCTGGACAGGCTTAGTTGAAAAACAGAGCCAGCTTTTCCGGAAACGCGTTGCGGCCAAACAGCAGCGGGCTGTAATCCGGTTCCAGTTTCGCCAGGATGTCGTAATAGTTGCGGATGCTTTCGACAAATATGACAGCCTCGCCGCCTCGAGCGTAGCCGTAGCGTATCACGCCCTTGTAGCCGCCGCGCGATAACAGCGGCAGCGTCTGTTTTACATCCGCCCAGCTGTCCGGATTCATGCCTTTTGACTTGGCGATTCGGCGCGCGTCTTCCAGATGCCCCAGTCCCTGATTGTAGGCCGCCAGTGCCAGCCAGGTCTTGTCGGGTTCGGCAATGCGGGCGGGCAGGCTTTCTTTCAATAATGTCAGGTATTTTGCTCCGGCAAGAATGCTTTGCTTGGGATCAAGCCGGTCGGTGACGCCCATGCGGTCGGCGGTTTCATTCGTCAGCATCATCAGCCCGCGCACACCAGTGAACGAAGTGGCATAAGGATCCCACTTCGACTCCTGATATCCAATGGCTGCAAGCAACCGCCAGTCGATGGATGTGACGTTTTCCGCTTCATGGAAATATTTGCGATACCGGGGCAGCGTGGAAAGCCGCCTGTCCAGAATACCCTCGGCATGTTCGGGCTCAAGGCGTTTGACGTGGCCAAAATAACGCTCATAAATTTGTTTGAGCCTGCCATTGCGGCGGGATTCGATGAAAAACTGGTTCAGCTTGATGGCAAGTTTTTTACTTGAACGATGGGGCAGGGCCCAGACAACCTGCTGCTGGCCGGCAAAACTGTAGGCGATTTTCAGCGACGGATAGTGGTTGCGCGCCAGGTCGAAGTCCTGTTCATTGACCACCACGGCGTCCAGTTCGCCCTCGGCCAGCCGGTTTAGCAACTCCTCGGGAAATACATCCTGCAGCGTGGTCCACGAAAGCTTGGGATATTTGCGATGGGCTGAAACGAGCAGGGGGAGGTGGCCGCTATCCGCCATGGCGCCCAGGCGCACCTTGCCCAGGTCGGCCAGGTTGCGGATTTTCGCGGCGGTATCGCGCGTGACCACCACCACGCGCGTTTCATACAGGGGTGGGGTTCGGAGCAAACGCTGTTCTTCGACCGCTGCCGCAATCAGGCTGGCGGCAACCAGGTGTGTCCTGTTCTTGTGAAGCGTTTCGTACAGATCGGCATAGCTATCGCTTTCCTGCCACTTTACCGTCCAGCCGTTTTGGCTGGCAAAGGCCTGGATGACGTCATATGTGTAGCCAGCCCGATTGCTTTCCGCGTCCAGATAATAGGTGGAGGGTCCATAGCGGGTTGTCACCACCAGTTCCCTGGTGGTATCCGGATCGGGCACGGGAACTGAAACCGGGCTTTTGGAACATCCATTCAATACGATTAGCACCAGCCAGCCCAGGGTCAGGGCACGGATCATCCCCGAAGTCTATCGCAAGGATTAATTTTTGGGTTGGGAAGCAGCCCCATACCATGTAAAATCCGCGCTGCTTAAGAGTCAGCCTTTGGCCTGTAACCCGCGGAGAGGTGGCAGAGCGGTTGAATGCACCGGATTCGAAATCCGGCATACGGGTTCTCCCGTATCGGGGGTTCGAATCCCCCCCTCTCCGCCATAAACAAAAGGCCCCTGAAGGGGCCGTTTGTTTATGGCATGACGGGGGAGGGTGAGAACCCCCTTGGGTTCGCGGAGCAAGCACCGCTTGCGACGGACAGCCGAAGGCTGGTCCCGAGCGATAGCGAGGGATGGCTCGCGTAACGTTGTGCCTCGGAACGTGCACAGTGGAGCGAGCCGATAGCAGCGCCATAAACAATAGCGCGAGCTGTGATCGCCTTCGCTGCCCACGTGCCGAGGGGCTGCGCTATGGCGCTGCGCTTTCGTGGAGGCAACACGAAACCGAACAATCCCCCCCTCTACGCCAAGCGGCTTCTGTCAGGCAATTTTCCGCCGAATAAATCGCTAATCCCGAATTAGCCCTGCCAAGGGCTTTTTTTCTTCAATTTCCATTGCCCTTCGAGGGTTGAAAATTCTTTTCAACTCATCAAATATAAGAACTGTTTATTGAGCTACATTTTGGGTAATGGGAGTCAAACGTGATTCAGGAGTATTGTTGGAGCCGGCCAAGGCCCGGACCAAACCGCCGCCGCTATTCAAGGTTATGCTGCTGAATGACGATTACACACCCATGGAGTTTGTGGTGATGGTGCTGCAGCGGTTTTTTGGCATGGACCGTGAACGCGCGACGCAAGTCATGCTCAAAGTGCATACGGAGGGTGTCGGGATCTGCGGTGTCTACCCGAAAGACATCGCGGGGACCAAGGTGGAGCAGGTGACCCGCTTTGCCCGGGACAACCAGCACCCGCTTCAATGTACGATGGAAGAAAGTTGAGGGATACATGATCGCTCAGGAACTCGAGGTCAGCCTGCACATGGCCTTCATGGACGCGCGCCAGAAGCGGCACGAGTTCATCACGGTCGAGCATCTGCTGCTGGCGATGCTGGACAATCCCTCGGCGGCCGAGGTGCTGCGTGCATGCGGCATCAACATGGACGAACTGCGAAAGAAACTCTCGGATTTCATCGAGGAGCACGCACCCAAAGTCGAAGGCGAGGGTGAAGTCGATACGCAACCCACGCTTGGATTTCAGCGCGTGATCCAGCGCGCCATCCTGCATGTGCAGTCTTCTGGCAAGAAGGAAGTCACCGGCGCCAATGTGCTGGTGGCGATTTTCGGCGAAAAGGATTCGCACGCTGCCTTCTTCCTGGATCAGCAAGGCATTACCCGGCTGGATGTAGTCAATTTCATTTCCCACGGCATCGCCAAGGTGCCGCAAGCTGGCGCGCCCAGGCAGGAAGATGCGACCGAAACGGCGCAGGAGAGCCAGTCGGGTTCGCCGCTGGAATCCTATACCCTTAATTTGAATGCGCAGGCGCTGGCCGGCAAGATCGATCCGCTGATCGGGCGCGACCTGGAACTGGAGCGGGTAATTCAAACCCTGTGCCGCCGCCGCAAGAATAATCCTTTGCTGGTGGGCGAAGCCGGCGTGGGCAAGACCGCCATCGCCGAGGGGCTGGCCCGGCGCATCGTCGAGGGCACGGTGCCGGATATTCTGGCCGAGAGCACGGTTTACGCCCTGGACATGGGCGCTCTGCTTGCGGGCACCAAATACCGGGGCGATTTCGAGCAGCGGCTGAAAGGCGTTCTCAAACAATTGACCGACAACCCGAACGCCATCCTGTTCATCGACGAGATTCATACGCTGATCGGCGCGGGCGCGGCATCGGGCGGCACGCTGGATGCCTCCAACCTGCTGAAGCCTGCCTTGAGCTCCGGCCAGCTTCGCTGCATCGGCGCGACCACCTATACCGAATTCCGCGGCATTTTCGAGAAGGATCACGCGCTGTCGCGGCGCTTCCAGAAAATCGACGTGCTGGAACCCAGCGTGGACGATACCGTGGCCATCCTGCGCGGGCTCAAATCACGCTTTGAAGACCATCATGGCATCAAGTACACCAGCTCGGCGCTGACCACGGCCGCGCAATTGTCGGCCCGCTACATCAGTGACCGGCATCTGCCAGACAAGGCCATCGACGTGATCGACGAAGCCGGCGCGGCGCAACGCATCCTGCCCAAGTCGAAGCAGAAGAAGGTGATCACGCCGAAGGAAATCGAGGAAATCATTGCCAAGATCGCCCGCATTCCGGCCAAAACCGTTTCGCTTGATGACCGCGAATCACTGAAGCGTCTGGACCGCGACCTGAAAGCCGTGGTGTTCGGCCAGGACAAGGCCATCGAGGCGCTGGCTTCGGCGATCAAGATGTCGCGCAGCGGCCTGGGCAATCCGCAAAAGCCCATCGGCTCCTTCCTGTTTTCCGGCCCGACCGGGGTTGGCAAGACCGAAGTGGCAAGACAGCTTGCCTACACGCTGGGCATCGAGTTGATCCGCTTCGACATGTCCGAATACATGGAACGTCATGCAGTATCGCGGCTGATCGGCGCGCCACCCGGTTATGTCGGGTTCGATCAGGGCGGCCTGCTGACCGAAGCGGTCAACAAGCACCCGCACGCCGTTTTGCTGATGGACGAGATCGAAAAAGCGCATCCGGATATTTTCAACGTGCTGCTGCAGGTCATGGATCACGGCACGCTGACCGACACCAACGGTCGCAAGGCGGATTTCCGAAATGTCATCATCATCATGACGACCAACGCCGGCGCCGAGAACCTGAGCAAATCCGCCATCGGCTTTGCCCAATCCAGCAAGGCAGGCGACGAGATGATGGACATCAAGCGCATGTTCACGCCTGAGTTCCGCAACCGGCTGGATGCCATCATTCCATTCGCCGCGCTGGATCACGAAGTGGTGATGCGCGTGGTTGACAAGTTCCTCATGCAGCTCGAAGAGCAGTTGCACGAGAAGAAAGTCGAAATCAGCTTCAGCGAAGCCCTCCGCGAGTATCTGGGCAAGGAAGGTTTCGATCCGCTCATGGGCGCGCGGCCCATGTCACGTCTGATTCAGGACACGATACGAAAAGCCCTGGCTGACGAATTGCTGTTTGGCAAGCTGGCCAATGGCGGGCGAGTGCGGGTGGACGTCAACCCGGACGGTAAGGTGGGACTGGAGTTTCCGGAAGCACTTCTGACTTCCTGAACCGGCAGCACAAAAGAACCGCGCAAAAGAAAAGCGGCGCTCAACGAAGCGCCGCAAAAAAGCCCGGAAATAGACCGGAGGAGAGCCGGGGGCATCCGAGCCCCCAAACCGGGCTAGAACTCGAAAGTTCTGGTTGTTATATCGGGCGGTGTCACAAAAACTTTACTGGCCAATTGACATTGAATAGCGGCCGGAATCCCATCCTTTACCGGTTTTTACAGCTTGCCAAGCTTGCTGTTCCGGATGTTGGCCTGCCTCTTTTGCTTCATTAGGCCTTGATTCAGGGCAAAATACCGGTATTGGCTAAATTCATGTCGAGATTTCGACGTTAACCAATTGATCATTAATCTGGAGAATTTCATGAAATATCGCGTACTGGTTGCAGTGTTGATGGCGGGTTTGCTGAACGCCTGTGAATCGCCCGACAAGGCGGATAGCGCCAAGTCAGCGGTCAAGGTTGGCCAGGACACGGTAACCGAAGCGGAAATCGAGCGCGCCATGGCAAGTGTCAATTCGGCGGGTGCCGATCAGACGAAATTGAAAGCAACCGTGGTGGAAGCGCTGGTAACCCAGAAGCTGATGGTGCAGGAGGCAAAAAAAGCCGGGCTGGACAAGAAGCCCGAAGTCGTCCTGGACGCGGCTGCCGCCCAGAGGCAGGTGATTGCCAAGGCGTATGCTGAATCACTGCCGGGCATGCACGAAGAAGCCTCGTCACAAATGATCGATGACTTCTACAAGCAGAATCCCAATCTGTTTTCAAATCGCCGTGTATACCGTTTGCAGGAAGTCCAGATCGAAGCGACCCAGGACAAATTGCCTGCGATCCAGGAACAACTGGGCAAGAGCAAGACCCTGGGTGAATTTATCGAGTGGCTGAAAAGCCAGGGCCTGAAGGGCGGCGTGGCAAGCGGTGTGAAATCTTCCGAGCAGATGCCCGAACAGATGCGCGACAAGCTGGCAGGCATGCAGCAGGGCGGGGTGGTGATTGTGCCTGCGCCGAACGGCATTGCTGTTCTGTCGGTTGCTGGCATACAAGCGCAGCCGCTGAACCTGGAGCAGGCGACACCTGCCATCAAGAAAATCCTGCTTGAGAGGAAACAGAAGGAAGTGCTGGAAGCCGAAGTCAAGAAATTGCGCGAGTCAACGAAAGTTGAATATGCGGAGGGTTATGCGCCTCCCGCATCCGAAGACAAGAAAAACTGAATCATGATTCTGGTAACAGGCGGCGCCGGGTTTATCGGCGCCAATTTCATACTTAAATGGCTGGGTCGCAATGATGAACCCGTTGTCAACCTCGACAAGCTGACCTACGCGGGCAATCTCGCCAATCTCGCTTCAATCGACCGGGATGAGCGTCATGTCTTTGTTCAAGGCGATATCGGGGACCGGCAACTGGTTGAACAACTGCTTGCCCGTTACCGGCCGCGTGCCGTGATCAACTTCGCGGCCGAAAGCCATGTCGACCGTTCCATTCATGGGCCGGGTGAATTCATCCAGACCAATGTCGTGGGCACTTTCAATCTGCTGGAAGCTGTTCGTACCCACTGGGCTGGTTTGGGCGAAGGCGAAAAGAGCGGATTTCGTTTCCTGCATGTTTCCACGGACGAGGTTTATGGATCCCTGGGAAAAAACGATCCGGCGTTTTCCGAATCAACGCCGTATGCACCCAACAGCCCGTACTCGGCTTCCAAGGCGGCATCGGATCATCTGGTGCGCGCCTACCACCACACTTATGGGCTACCGGTACTGACGACAAACTGTTCCAATAACTATGGCCCTTATCAGTTTCCGGAGAAGCTCATTCCGCTGGTCATCCACAACGCGCTCGCGGGCAAGCCCCTGCCGATTTATGGCGATGGCAGCAACATCCGGGATTGGCTGTATGTCACGGATCACTGTCTCGGCATCATGACCGTGCTGGAAAAAGGCAGGATGGGCGAGACTTACAACATTGGCGGCAACAACGAGAAAACCAATCTGGAAGTGGTAAAAACGATTTGCGCCATTCTGGATGAATTGCATCCTGGCTCACCGGTTACGCCACACGAAAAGCTGATCACCTTCGTCAAGGATCGCCCCGGGCACGATGCGCGTTACGCCATCAACGCCGGCAAAATTGCCCGTGAGCTGAACTGGCAGCCTTTGGAGAGCTTTGAGACAGGCATACGCAAAACGGTAGCCTGGTATCTGGATAATCGGGATTGGGTTGATAACGTGATTTCAGGCGAATACCGCAACTGGCTGCAAACCAACTACGCCACAAGATATTGAGACGGCCCGATGATGTTTGAATACACTAATGATCATTTACCTTATCCCGGTTTTCCTGATTTGTTGAACCGTCTCAATAACACGCTGTTTTTAATGTTTATTGATCCGGCACGCCTGGGGCTCTTCCGGCGGACGCACGGACTCAGGCGCTTCGCCATTTCAAGCTTCACCATGCCGGATCAATAAATATGACAGCGCGCAAAGGCATCATCCTCGCCGGCGGTTCAGGCACCAGGCTGTACCCGGTGACACAAGCAGTTTCCAAACAACTGCTGCCGGTATATGACAAGCCCATGGTGTATTACCCGCTTTCCACTTTGATGCTGGCGGGGATACGCGACATCCTGCTGATATCGACGCCGCAGGACACGCCAAGGTTTGAACAGCTGTTGGGTGATGGCAGTCAGTGGGGTTTGAATCTGCAATACGCCGTGCAGCCGTCGCCGGATGGACTGGCGCAAGCATTCCTGATCGGTGAATCTTTCCTGGGGGGCGCATCAAGCGCGCTGGTGCTCGGCGACAACATTTTTTATGGCCACGAGATGGCGGATGATTTGAAGCAGGCCAGCACCAAACCTCAAGGGGCAACCGTGTTTGCTTACCCGGTTCAGGATCCCGAGCGCTATGGCGTGGTGGAATTTGATCCGGCGGGACATGCCATCAGCCTTGAGGAAAAGCCCAAACTTCCCAAGTCGCGTTACGCGGTGACAGGATTGTATTTCTACGACAGCCGCGTGGTGGAAATTGCCAGAAATCTCAAGCCCTCTCCTCGTGGTGAGCTCGAAATTACCGATGTCAATCGCCAGTATCTGGAATGGGGAGCGCTCGATGTTCAGGTCATGGGCCGCGGCCAGGCCTGGCTGGATACCGGTACGCACGAATCGCTGCTGGAAGCTTCCCTGTTCATTGAAACCATTGAAAAACGCCAAGGCCTGAAAATCGCCTGCCCTGAAGAAATAGCCTACCGGCAGGGGTTCATCGATGCCGCGCAAGTCGAGAAACTGGCCGCGCCGCTGGCCAAAAACGGCTACGGCCAGTATCTGCTTGCATTGCTTAAAGAGCGGATTTTCTGATGAAGGTGATTGAAACTACTCTGCCGGGAGTTTTCCTGCTCGAACCAAAAGTGTTTGGCGATGCGCGCGGCTTCTTCATGGAAAGTTACAACAAGCGGGCAATGTCCGAGGCAGGCATTACACAGGATTTTGTTCAGGACAACCATTCGCGTTCGGCCAAAGGGGTACTGCGAGGACTGCATTACCAAATCCGGCAATCGCAGGGAAAGCTGGTGAGGGTAGTCGCGGGTGAAGTCTATGACGTGGCGGTGGACATGCGTCGCAGTTCACCCAACTTTGGCCGATGGACCGGAATGCGGATTTCGGCCGAAAACAAGCTGATGGCCTGGATTCCACCTGGTTTCGCGCATGGTTTCTATGTGCTTTCTGAATTTGCCGAGTTTCTCTACAAGACAACCGACTACTACGCGCCAGAGCATGAACGCAGCCTGCTGTGGAATGATCCCGCGCTTGCCATTGACTGGCCGCTGGATGGCGAGCCCGGACTGTCGGAAAAAGACAGGCTAGGAAAACCGCTGGATCAGGCAGAGGCCTTTGCATGAGAACCATCCTGCTGACGGGTGCGAGTGGTCAGGTGGGTTGGGAATTGCAGCGCGCTTTGGCCAGCTTGGGCCGGGTGGTGGCGCCGGATCGCGGTGAACTGGATATTTCGCAACCCGAATCAATTACCCGTATCGTCCGGCAAATCAAGCCGGATATTATCGTCAACCCGGCTGCGTATACGGCAGTGGACAAGGCGGAATCCGAGCAGGATATTGCCTACACAGTCAATGCCGAGGCACCGAAAGTACTGGCAACGGAAGCCGCGCGTCTGGGCATTACGCTGGTGCATTTTTCGACAGACTACGTTTTCGATGGCGGAAAGAAAACAGCCTATGTTGAAACCGATCGGCCCAACCCGCTCGGGGTCTATGGCGCAAGCAAGCTGGTGGGAGAGAAAGCAGTCAGGGAGTCTGGTGCGCCACATCTGATTTTGCGCACAAGCTGGGTTTATGGCATGCGCGGTAAAAACTTCCTGCTGACCATGCAACGTCTGGCGCGTGAGCGAGAAGAACTGGGCGTGGTCAACGATCAGTTTGGCGCGCCGACCTGGAGCCGAAGCATTGCCGAAGCCACGTCGCAGATGCTGGCAATGTGGCTTTCACCGGGCACGTCAGAGGAAAACCGCCGCCAACTCTCGGGCATCTACCATCTGAGCTGCGCAGGCAAGACAAACTGGCATGATTTTACGGCGGCAATCCTGACAAGCATGCAAGCCGCTGGAGAACACATTGCCAGGCTCAGACCCATCACCACGGCTGATTATCCGACGCCCGCGAAGCGTCCTGCGAATTCGGTTTTGTCCAATGAAAAACTGCAACAGGCTTTTGGTATCTTCATGCCTGCATGGGATGACGCGCTCAGGCTTTGTCTGGCGTGAAATTTGCTGATCTCTATCACTACTTCTGACCCTGACATAACAACATGACCTTGTCACTTTATCCCGTCATTCTGTCCGGCGGTTCTGGCACCCGCCTGTGGCCCTTGTCCCGTGCCGCGCTGCCGAAACAATTATTGCCCCTCGCTTCTGACCGAACCATGCTGCAGGAAACCATATTGAGGCTGAATGGCATTGAGGGCCTGGCAGCGCCGCTCGTCATTTGCAACGATGATCATCGCTTCATGATTGCCGAGCAGCTTCGAGAAATTGAAGTGACGCCTTCCGCCATCATGCTCGAACCGGTCGGGCGCAATACTGCTTCCGCGGTAGCAGTGGCCGCGCTTCGCTTGATGCGGATCAATCCTGATGCGTTGATGCTGGTTTTGCCCGCGGATCACCTGATTCGAGATGTGCCCGCTTTTCATGCCGCGGTTGCCAGGGCGGAAGGTGCGGCCCAGGCAGGTTACCTGACAACCTTTGGCATCGTCGCGCAGAGCCCGGAAACCGGCTACGGCTACATCCGGCGGGGCGAGGCACTGGCCGGTGCAACTGGCGTGCATGCCGTTGCGTCATTTGTCGAAAAGCCCGATCGCGCCACCGCGCAGTCCTACCTCGACAGCGGTGACTATTTCTGGAACAGCGGCATGTTCCTGTTCAAGGCCAGCGTGTTTGTTGACGAGCTCAAGCGTTTGCGGCCCGATATCCTGGCTGCTTGTGAAGCCGCTTTGTCCAGGGCGGCCACCGATCTCGATTTTATTCGTCTCGACAAGGAAGCATTCGAGGCCTGTCCGGCCGAATCCATTGACTATGCCGTCATGGAACAGACCGGCAAGGCGGCTGTTGTGCCTGCCGATATCGGTTGGAACGATATCGGCGCGTGGTCATCCTTGTGGGATGTCAGCGACAAGGATGCCCGCGATAATGTGCTTCGAGGCGATGTCCTGACAGAAGACGCGCGCCACAATTTCATTCGTGCCGAATCAAGACTGGTTGCGGCACTGGGCGTGGACAATCTCGTCATTGTCGAAACGCCGGATGCCGTGCTGGTCGCGGCAAAGGATCGCGTGCAGGATGTCAAAAAGCTGGTCGACAGGCTCAAGGCCGACAAGCGTGATGAGCATGTCTTTCACCGCAAGGTCTACCGTCCCTGGGGCTGGTATGAAGGTATCGACGAAGGGGAACGTTTTCAGGTCAAGCGCATCATGGTCAAGCCAGGCGAGAAACTTTCACTGCAAATGCATCATCACCGTGCCGAGCACTGGATCATCGTGACGGGCACAGCACGCATCACCCGTGATGACGAAACCTTTCTGCTCACCGAAAACCAGTCGACCTATATTCCCCTTGGCAGCAAGCACCGGCTGGAAAATCCGGGCAAGTTCCCGTTGCACATGGTCGAGGTGCAATCGGGCGGCTATCTGGGTGAGGACGACATCGTCCGCTTCGAGGATATCTACAAGCGCACTTGACCGGAAGGCCCATTCTGCTTAGAATCTCGCGCTTACCGATTCCCCGATAGCTCAGTCGGTAGAGCGACGGACTGTTAATCCGCAGGTCCCTGGTTCGAGCCCAGGTCGGGGAGCCAAACAAGAAAAACGGGCGCCTTTGGGCGCCCGTTTTTTGCTTTCAGCAAACCGTAAGACTGGCGTTACTACGTGGCTTACATCTTGAATGAAACACCGACTGAAAGCATATGCACGCCGCCAGTCAGCAGGCTATAGGCATCGTCTTCGTAGTAGTCGTAAAGATAGTTGGCGCGCAGATTTGTCTTTGGCGTAAGGCTGTAATCCGCACCAAGGGAAATGGAATGCAGGGTGTTGTCGATCTTCGAATCGACTGCGCCTGTAGCGTTCTGTAATTCCGTCAGCACGACGCCGCTCGCGACGTCTCCCGTGGATTTGGAGAAGGTGTAGCTGCCGCTGAACTTGAGTTTATCCATGGCTTGCCAGTCGGCGCCAAGTCCCAGGCTGTAGGTATCAACCTTGTAATTGGGCCGGTCCACCAGGGTGAAAATCACGCCAGGGTTCCAGCGTTCGGTATTGGTCTGGAACAAGTAGCTGCTCAGGTCGTTTTGCACCCAGAAGAGATTGGCAAATGCATTGACGGTATTCGAGGGCATGAGGTTGAAGGTCAGGCCGGCGGAATGCAGTGTGCTGTCGATGTCCTGGTTGTAGACTCCGGGGCCTGCCGCGTCCATGAAGGTGTTGCTGGCGTTCTGCTTGCGGGTGTAGTCGTAAAATCCGCTGGCCAGCCAGCCAGCCGGCGCGGTGTAGCTTACCAGGCTCTTGACCCGAAGAGCTTCCTCCGGCTCTGATACAAGTCCGGTCTTGTCTGCCCAGGTGTAGGAAGGCGATAGCCGAACGTTCCAGCCCTTTGCTGGACGTGCAATCAACTTGAGATAGGCCTCGTCGGAAAGCGTGTCTTCACGATACAGGGTTTGTCCCGGCAGGATGTGTTCGGCCGCTGCAGCGCCAAAAGTCAGATCACGTTCCCTGTCGAGCCGGTGCCAGCCCAGCGTTACTGTCGAGCCCATGACGCCGGGCCGCCAGTTTGCCGCCAACCCGTAATCGAGCGAGGTGATGTCGTTGATGCGGGGCGCGACCAGTTGGCCCGGTGCGGTGGGCGATATGACATTGTCCACGGGGAAACTCGAACCGTTGTCTCGCTGGTAATACTTGACATGGCCTTCAACGCCCACGCTCTTGCTGGCATTCCAGTTGGCGGTCAGGAAGGCGCTGTCGGTCGTGATTTCGCCTTCCCAGCTGTCGGGCTGCCCTGGCGGAGGTCCTCCAAACAAGGTAGTAAAGCGTGGATGGCTGCTGTCATCCTCCAGGCTGGTGTGGCTGTAGCCCATGGCAAGAAGGAGCGAATGCCCGAAACTCTTGTTGAGCTGCAGCGTCTGCGAAATCAGGCTGGTGTCCGGGACATAGAAGAATGGCGCCAGACCACGGCGATTGGTTGAAGTAATGTCGGTTACGGCGACGCCCTGTGGCGCCAGGATGTCGTCAAACAGTTTCAGGTCCGCTGTTCCGCTGGTGAATTTTTCCAGCGAAACGTTGTAGTTGATATTGAACAACCCCCTGGGTGAGGCATCGATATTGAATGCCACCTTGTTCATGCGCTCGTCGATGCCGAGATTGATGCCTCGCCATTTGTCCGCATCGTTGGTAATGCACGGACCGCTACCGGGGCAGGAGGCCGGATTGTCCATGTAAAACGGCGCGAACTTGTTGCCTTCGCGCATGTAGCCGTCATAGTCGATCGAGACCGCGGCCACGCCGCCCAGCACGGTGGGCTTGACCTTGAAACTCGCGCCATACGACGTGCGGTCGACATGGTAGTCGAAGCGGCCGGCATCGTCGTTGAATGTCTGATAGGGGCCAACGGGCACGGTGCCGCCGGCAACCTGGTTGGGGCTGTATAAATAATCGATTCCGCCCGTGGCCGAACGGTAATGCGAATAGTTGGCGGAGAAGGCAATTTCATCGTCGCTGAATTTTGCCCGGCCACGATGGTTGTGCTGGCCGAATCCCTGGCGTTCGAGAACAAAGAGATCGCGCTCGGCATTGCTGATGGTCAGGTCCAGATCAACATCGGCGAAGACGTCTGTGCGGATGTCGCCGGAAAAACCTTCGCGGTAATCGTAGCGCTCAAGGAAGTGTGTCTTGTCTTCGCCCACGCCCTTGAAATAGTCGAAAAGAAAAATCCTTGGGGTGATGACCGTGGTGACGACAGGAGCGGCCGGCACTTGCTGAACGCCGTTTCCGTTTGCGGGTGCGGATGTTTGCACCGGGGCGGCCGCCATGGGTGGAGTCACTGTGCTGACTGGCGTGACGGACGGCTCGGGCGCGACCGTGACGGTCGGTGTTGCCGGCGCCGTCGCTGCGGTAACAGGCACAGTTGAACTCGCGGCTGGGGCCGTCGTGGCTGTGGCGGGCAAGGGAGCTGTCGCTGGAACGGATGTGGGGATGGTCTTCTCCGTGCTACCCGCCGGAGCGGGGGAGACGGAGGGATATTCCACCCAGACCGGATTGACGTCGGCAGCCTGAAGTGAAGCGGCCAGCACGGTGAGCGATGGGAGCACCAACCCGATAGTAGTCCTGAGTTTCATATTCTTGTCCAATCCTTAATGCTTCAGCCGCGCGTCGATGTGGCTGCCGTGGATCGCGCCGTGACAGTTGCTGCAATTGCGGAGCTGGGCGCCATTTGGAACGCCGGCAGTGGCATGCCTGTTGTTGGTGATGGAATGGCACTGCAGGCACTGCATGGGCTGGGCGACCTGCAACAGGCGACGATTGGGCGAGCCGTGCGGGTTGTGGCAGATGGTGCAGTCTTCAACCACCGGGGCATGTTCAAATACTTTGGGCCCGCGGATGGCCTGATGGCACTTGTAGCACTGGTCGTTCTTGTTCACCAGGCTGGTTTGCTTGCCGCCATGCGGGTCGTGGCAGCTGACGCAGGAGAGGGCGCCTTCCTTGACGGGGTGATGGGAGGGCATGTTGAGGCGCGCGGCGACATCCTGGTGGCAGTCCATGCAGGCAGCCGATTTCTTGTCGGTTTTCCACAAGGCCAGGTTGAATTGTCTGGGCTGTTTGGGCGAATGCATGCCGTGGCAATCGCGGCACTCGACCTGGGCCTGTTTGTGCGATGAGAAGGCCCAGTTCATGCGCTGGTGGTCGTTGCTTTGATGGCAGGAGAGGCAGTTATCGTTGGCTGGGAATTCCATTCTTCCCTTGCCGCCTTCGACCAGGTGTTTGGAATCGATGATCGTGTGGCAGGCCTTGCAATCGCTATGATAGGCATTGACCTTGTGGCCTTCGTAAGCGACATGGCAGGTTTTGCAGATGTTGTTGTCGGTTGCCTGGGCTTCCGGCGCGGAAGCTTGCGCCATCGCCGCTATCGGCAAGAGATACAGCCCCAGCCAGGCAATCATTGTCATGCAAACAGAGCGCATCCGCTTTCCTTCCGATCTATTTTTTCTAACAGGCAATTTGCCTGCTTGTGCACCTGCTTCAAGACCAGGTGTTTGATTTTGTATGAGTGATGCGTATTTTCCCGGTATGGCGATTTGAAGGCAATTACAAAGTGGCATTGAAGCCCGCCTGAATTGCATCTGACGGCTGGAATACAACACCTCAGCCTGGATAATGGAAAGGGCGCTTTCACGCCCCTTCCTGCTACCGTTTTTACCAGGGATGATCAGTTGTCGTGAGCGTAGAGGACCGCTTCACGCACGTCGTCAGCCATGGTTGCAATCGCCGCATCGTCACCCATGTCAAGTTTGAGGATGGTTTCGAGTGCGGTCACGGTATCCTTCGTGATGGCAACGGTCTTGTCGGATGCGCTGCCCAACAGCACCGCCACGAACTCTGCATCGGTCATGGCTGGATCAAACAACATGTTGGTGGTGCCATCACTGGTCACGTAATTGCCGTCCACCACGCCATCAGACAGGAAGTCCTTCAGCAATGCCAGGTTAGCCAGCGGTGAATCGACGCGAAGCGCATCGGTCGTGATTTGTGCAATCGCCGCCGCCAGATTGGGGGCTTCGTAGATCGAAGTGCCGCTCGCGCCAACGATGGTGCTCAGCGTCGCCAATGCTTCAACGAGTTGTTTGTCAAGCAGTTTGCCCGGAGCGCGTGCGACATTCAGGCGTCCGAGTTCAACTTCGGGAATGCCTTCCTGCGCCCAGGCGGGTTTGCCGCCTTTGCTGCCAGTACCGGCACCACCGCTATAGTGGGGGCCTTTTGCATCATTGGGCTCGTCATTGGTACCACCGGGTCCGGGTGCGCTACCTCCGCCTTTCTGCTTGTTGTCCTGGAAGGAGCCTTGGCCATGAACACCACTGCCCATGCTGCCTTTGCCGCCTTCTTCCTCGCTGACAACCGCTTCAACAGACTTGCTCGGGCCGCCCGCGCCGCTTTCATGGCTGCCACCCGCGCCTTTTTTAACCTGGCCTTTGTCACCACCACCACCACTGCCGCTATGACCACCAGCACTGCCATGACCATCTTCCGCAGCCTGGGCGGTAGCAACGAGATTGCTCATCCCATCCGTCACATAATCCGCCACCAGCGGGACAGCCAAAAGACCAAACACTGAGGCGCTACCAATTGCTACCAGTTTTTTAAGATTAAGACCAAGACTCGTCATGTCTCTAACTCTCCTTTCTTGTCGATATCAGATTCCTTGTTTTGACAAGGCGTTTGAATTTTCCTTTTCGAATATCTTCATATCTCCTTTCCTGTTTTATTTTTATGCATGGACATGAATGACGTCATTGAGATTTGTCAATTTGCATGGAATAAATTTCTTTTTTTGACTTGCGGCATGACAGCACCGGATTTTCTTCAGACAAAAAAAGCCCGGCATGTATGCCGGGCTTTAGGGTCAAGGGAAATCTCAATCACTGGCTGCGTGGATTGTAGCCAAAGCTTAGATAGAAAAGATTTCTGTCGTACTCATACAGAGGGTTGTTGGCATCACGATTGCTGTAGCGATATCCCCCGGCAAGGTAAAAGCGCCTGTCCAGGTTGTAACGCAAACCTGCGCCAGCGGACAGTTCATCGAGTTCGAGGATGACGCCCTGATAATCCGAATTCGAATAGCCAAGACTCAGGTTCAAGGAGAGTTTCGAGTTGATGTCGTGCTCGATTCGTCCACTGACACTGGTATCGAGATGGCTGGAAGCATCCGTGCCTGCTTCGGAATAGGTTGTTTCGTTGACGGCTCTGTCGATGTTGGCGCTGAATCGAGTATGGTTCGCAGGTTTCCATTTCAGATTGGCTCCATAGTAGAGCGCATTCACATCCTTCAGCGCGATGTTGTCATAGTCCTGGACCATGTGCCCGAGGAAGCCTTCTGCCTCGAAATCGGGGCCGCGGTTGGTTCTCAGGCCCAAACCCAGGCGGTAACCGTCCGAATTGCGGCCAACGGGCTCATTGTCGTAATCGCGTGCATCCGTGGCAGCCTGGAAGAAAACCTCGTTATGCGGATTCAGTTGATAGCTGAAACGAGTGCCGATGGAAAACTGGTTACGGTCGCGCCAGTCCACGTCAAAGCCATTGCTGCCATCGACAAAGTTCAGGTTCTCGACCACGCCGCCGACACGGATGGTGAAGGGAGCAAGCTGGTGAGCAAATCCGATGTGCGCCCGGCTGGTGATGTACGTAGTGGGATCCTTCGCGCCTGCCGCGGAATCAGGGGAGGAGCGATCTTCGTGATTCTGGCTGGCACGAAGTCCGCCCAGCGCATGGGATCTGGCGGACAGGTCATAACGGCCGTCTGTTCCCAGCCACCAGTCAACGACGTCTTCGGAATCGTTGCTGCTATAGAAATCAGCGGAGGCGCCCGCATCAAAATTAAGCCGGTGGCGAGCCCAGTCTGAATTGACTTTCACCGAGGCGGAAGCAGCTGTAATGGTGTCGCTCTTCTCATTGGCAGGCGTACCGTAGATGTTGTCGTTCCAGCTTTCCGTCAGGCTGATACTGGGCATGACGCGAAAGCCTTCCACTCTGAAGCCTTCCGGGGTGATCAGGATTGAGGGAGTGGAATCAGTGGCATGGGTAGCTTGTCCATAAAACAATGCCAGGGAAAGGCATAGCCCGGTGTAATAAGCTTTATTGCGTTGTTCTGGCCGGGTGGTCTGGTTAAAGCTGATATGGGTCATCTGGAATACCTTGGGTTCAAGCAAGCGGCTCTTTGAAATTGCCGCAAAACGAGGCCATTCTACCGGCTGGCCAGTCCTGACACATCAAAGACTTGTCCAAATTGATAATTGTCAATTGTCGGCAATTGACTTCAAAGCAACAAAATCCTGAATGGCGATGCGGCCATGCTCTTCACTGATCAGGCCTTCGCGCTTGAATTCTGCCATTAGCCGGCTGGCCGTTTCCGTGGTTATTCCAAGCATGCTGGCTATATCGTCCCTCGCCGGACTGTTCCAGACTTCGGCCAGCCCGTCACTGAAATACCTGAGGATGAGGTGGGCCAATCGCGAAGCGGCCTTGCCTGTGGACAAATCGGTTATTACGCTTTCGGCGTCATCCACATTCTTTTGCCAGCGGGTCATGAGCTGCTTGCTGAAGGACGGGTTTCTCTCATCCAGTCCTCTGAGAACTTCAACTGGAATCTTGCATATCTCCACGGGTGTAATGCTGATGGCAGTGTGTCGATAGGGTTGGGCAAGCAGAATTTCCAGCCCGATGAAATCCGACCGGCTGGTCAGCCTGACGATACGCTGTTCCCCATTGGGAATGGTCTTCACAAGTTTGATTATGCCTTTACGCACTGTATACGCATGGCTTCCGGTTTCGCCCTCTTCATATAGGCGGATATGTGCCTCATGCTGGAAGGTCAATACCGGCTGGACCAGATAGATCAATTCCTCCTCGCTTAACGTACTGAATAAGGCTGATTTGCGGATGTCACAGTCTATGCAGTCAGCCCGTCTGGTGCAGTTGCGGTGGCTCCAGCCTGGTGTGAGGTTGTTCATGCTGTTGAGTAATCGGTAAGAGACGCGCATATGCGCATGAATGATTGTATTTTCATTTCTTGTTCTCTATGGATTTATTTTGTGAGTGACTGTTCTTGTTTCCATTCTATGGCAAATATGAGGATAAGTATGTCCTGTTATTGGCTATAATTTATTTGAGAAATTAGAAAACAGAACTTGAAAATTGGAAAGAACTGGAGAGTCTTGGAATATGAAAATATCCAGGCAAGGCGGTCAATTCCCTGGAGGGTACGTCAGCGGGATTGTGGTTATGGCGGTGGGAGTCATGGCGTCAGCCGTGGCAACAGATCACTCAGGCTATAAGGAATTGCAACAGCCATTCAAGTCCGGACCGGAGGTGACGCGAGCCTGCCTGGTATGTCATAAGGATGCTGCCAGCCAGGTTATGAAAACCAAGCACTGGACGTGGCAATCATTGAATCCGCAAACGGGTCAGATGCTGGGGAAGAAAACCCTGGTCAACAATTTCTGCATCGGGGTTGCTTCCAATTATCCGTACTGCACATCCTGCCATGTCGGCTATGGATGGAAAGACAGGAATTTTGATTTCAGCAAGGCGGAAAACGTTGACTGCCTCGCCTGTCATGATACGACAGGAACCTATCGCAAACCTTCCGGACTGGCAGGTCATCCCGTCTATGAGGAAATGGAGTTTCCACCCGGCTCGGGAGAAATTATGCACCCAGTGGATTTACGGAAAGTGGCGCGGAAAGTGGGATTTCCCAGCCGCTATAACTGCGGTGCATGCCATTTTTATGGCGGGCGCGGTGATGGCGTGAAGCACGGGGATCTTGATACCTCGCTGGAAGCGCCGGATTTTGAACTTGATGTCCATATGGATGCCCTTGGCCTTGATTTCAGCTGTTCCAAATGTCACGCGGGGACGGGGCACCAGGTGCATGGCAGCCGCTATAGTCCGGTCACCAAGAGAGGTGAAAGCAGCGCGGCCCGCGAAAGGACCGACAGGCAGAGTCCGGCAACCTGTGATACCTGTCATGGGGTCTATCCGCACTCGGCCAAAACCATGACCAATACCAAACCCCTGCCAGGTTTTACTCAGCAGGGAATGGCGGCAATGTTGAACCGCCATGGTGACAAGCTTGCCTGTCAGACTTGCCATATTCCGGCCATGGCGCGAGGCGGGGTGGCGACAAAACTGGTGTGGGACTGGTCTGCTGCGGGAAGGATGGGAGCGGACGGCAAACCCATGGTGGAGAAAGATGCCAAGGGCCACACCATTTATGACTCGAAAAAAGGCGCATTTGAACTGGGTGAGAAGATTATTCCCGGGTACGTGTGGTTTAACGGCGAGATCAAGTACACCCTGCTTGGCGACAGGATCGAGAGAAGCGATGGCTATGTACCCATCAACCGGTTTGGCGGCAGCCCGAAAGACGGCAAATCGAGAATATGGCCGGTCAAGGTCTTTCGCGGTGTGCAACCTTACGACCCGGTCAATGGAACTCTGGTCATTCCCCATACCTATGGTGAGGATGCCGCATCCTATGGTGTGAGCTTCAATTGGGAAAAGGCGATAGCAGCAGGCATGGCGGATGTCGGTGCACCGTTCTCTGGCAAAGTGGACTTCATCAGAACGGAAATGCTTTGGCCACTGAACCACATGGTCGCGCCTAAAGCCAAGGCGCTCAAATGCCAGGATTGCCATGACAGGAATGGCAGTCTGGCGCAGGGGCGATTGAAAGATGTGGAAGGATTGAAAAAGGGACCGCTGTTCAAGACAAGGTAGGTGAGTCGCAACAACGGATTCCGTGAAGAAAGGAGCACAAGATGAAATGGAAAAAAATCGCAGGCGCATGCCTGACTGCTTATGTACTGGGTGTTCCGCTTTTGGCAAATGCCTATGAAGGCGACTGGAAACGGGGGCATGTGTATTACCGCATGGTCTGCACAAGCTGCCATGTGGTGAAGGCAGGTGGTTCAATCGGACCCAATGCGCGCACTCAGGCGGAATGGGCAGCTTACATGCAGGCCAACAAGCATGCCAAGGGCAAGGACAGTGTCAGCTACTACGTCAGCAAGCCGTATCGTGACAGCATTGCATCGACCAACAAGGCGGCCGCCAAGTTTGCGGATGTGCCTGAGCAGGAGCTGTTCGAGGATTTGAAAGCCTTTGTTAACCGCAGTGCGAAAGACGGTGATGCGCCGACCGGTTGCCGTTGAATGACGAAAGTCCGTTCGAGAGGGATGACGTGATGAGTTCGGAGCCTCGGTCTCCATGGAAGAACGGTTTGTGGGCCGACTATGAGGCTGCTTTAGTCGAGCCGTGGTCGCCGTATGTTGGTGCTATCCTGCTTTTGATCGCAGTATTCGCGTTAATGCTATCAGGCGAATTCTGGGGCGTGTTTGGCGGCATCAAACTCTGGGGCGACTGGTTCAATCATTTCATTGGCCTAGATAAAGTGCTGGGCATTCACGCGCCGGATTCGCCGCTTATGCACCGGCTGTCACTGATGAACATCACGCTGGTGCTTGGGGCCTTCACGGCCGCTCTGCTTTCACACCAGTTCCGCTTCAGCCGTCCACCGGCGCTTGAATTCATTTGGGGCGCTCTGGGCGGCAGTCTCATGGGGATTGGCGCGGTGCTCGCTGGCGGCTGCACGGTTGGTGCGTTCTTTGTGCCAACCCTTCATGGCTCTCCATCGGGTTTGGTAATGCTGGCAGGGCTCATGATTGGCGCGGTGATCGGTTTGAAACTGCTGCTCTGGACGCTGGATCATATTTCGTGGGGCATGCAGGCGCCTATACCAAAGCCACTCTCACCGTTGGTGCATCGTCTCTATCCTTGGATAGGCCTTGCTGTTGTGGCCAGCATTTTGTGGTGGGCGACAAGCTGGTATGGATCAACTGAAGAAAAGACAGCGTCGCGCGCCATTATCATCCTGGCCGGTTTCGCCATCGGCTTCATCATGCATCGCTCGCGCTTCTGTGTTGCGCGGGCCATCCGCGAACCTTTCATGACCGCCGAAGGTGACATGACCAAAGCAGTCATCCTGGCGCTGGCCATTGGCATCCCGCTGGCCTCGCTGATTTTCCAGGCCAAGCTGCTTGATCCCTATCTCGCCATTCCGCCAAGATTCTGGATGGGTTCGTTGACTGGCGGCATTGTCTTTGGCGTGGGCATGGTGTTCGCCGGCGGTTGCGGCACAGGCTCTCTGTGGCGGGTGGGAGAAGGTCACCTCAAACTGTGGGTGGCGGTGTTTTTCTTCGCCTGGGTGGGTTCCACAGCAAGCGCACTGCTTAACAAGACGGGTTTGACCGTGTCGGAGATGAACCTCGACATGCTGGAAGAAAGCGCACTAGGCATACAGACTTTCTTCCCGGTCATGCTGGGCGGCTGGGGCTGGACATATCTGGCAACAGGCGTCTGTCTGCTGATTTGGTATTTGCTGGTGCGCTACAACGAGTCAACCGAGAAATTCACGCTCTTCTGAATCGCGGGTTAAAGCCCTTTGCACAGCTGGTATTTCCCAAAAGTTCTTTTCCGGCATTCGGGTGTTCACTTCAGCCAGGAACTGGCTAAAGTGATAAACATGAGTGGAAGGTGTCCATCATGAGAAAAGCCTTGCTGCTGTGCTGCGTGATATTTCTCTGGAGCTGCAACACGCCCCGGGATTATGGTCAGGAGTCGCCGTATTATCGCTATCCTGAAAATGGGCGTTTCGTTCTTAACCAGGCTTTGGAAATCCCGGCTAACTGGGCAACGGCGAGGTTGCAGTCCGGCAAGGTCGTTGCCTTTGGCCAGGTTCAGGAGCATGAGCCGCACTGCATCATGGAGTTGGATACGGTGCGTGCCGAACCTCAGCGCATCGAGCCTGATGTTTTCACCATCATCCGGGTTCAGCGCAGCATCAGCGAACTGGCCGCCGCGCCCGGATTCTTTGTGCGCACTGCTTTTGCCAGTGACACGCGGCCAACCCAGATGTTTTTCAAAACCACTTTTACGCTGAAGTCGGACAAGCAGCCGGGCGTACTGAGGATGATTTGCCAGAGTGACCAGTATGCCGCTGGCGTGGGCATTCCACGACATCTCGGCGTGCCGGAAATCCGCCGGGCACTGGGCAATATCTTTACGCTGGAATTACCTTGATTCAGCCGTCGTTTTCCACACCCAATTCGGGGATGTGATTGAAGGCGATGCGCATGGGCGCGGCGCCGATGCCGCGATGTGCGCTGCCGAAGTGGACGGCATTCGGGCCGAATCGCTGATTGATTTCATCCACGGCACTCGACAGGTCTTCGCCTTGCCGGTCATGTTCAAACAAATCACGTGACATGCTGTGCTGGTCGGCGAGTTCTGACAGAACGATGCCGATTTTCATCGGCTGGCCGCCTTCATGCGGGCGCATGTTCCAGAGGCTGGCCAGCACCTGATTGAATTTGAACGTATCCGCATGGGGCGCGAAACGGACCTGCTCGGTAAAGCGCACGCCGTTCTGGTAGCGCACATGCAGTGCCAGCGCGCCTGCGTAATAGCCGTAATGGCGCAGCCGCATGGCGGCCTTGTGCAACAGGCGGTAGAGCACGGCCAGTGCGGATTCGTCGTTGCGCATTTCCGGCGGCAGCACATGCGAGTGGCTGACGGTCGAGCGATGCGTGGTCAAGGGTGGCAGTACTTCGCCGCGCAGCTTGGCGTGATAGCGTTCGCCTTCCACACCACCCCACGCCAGGCGCAATTTCTCGACCGGCGCGGCGCAAAGCTGCTCAACGGTATGAATGCCCACGCGGTTGAGCCGGTTTTCCATGCCGTGGCTGATGCCGTTCAAATCGGTCAATTCCAGCTTGTGCAGAATGTTTGGCAGGTCTTGTGGAAGGATCAGCTCCAGACCATCGGGCTTTTTGAAATTGGAGGCGGTCTTGGCGAGAAAGCGGTTGGGCGCGATGCCGATGGAGCAGTGCATCACTTCTCCGGCTTCCTTGTAAATGGCCTGCTTGATCTGGTGCGCCAGTTTGACGGCATGGCTTTCACGGGTGTGCCGCCCGGTCAGATCCAGCGCCATTTCGTCGATGGACAGTACATCGGAAACCGGATAACAGCGCTCCACCGCGGCGACGATGGTGTGATGCATCTCGACATACACGGCGGGACGCGCCTGCACGAACCTGATCTGGCGGCAGCGCTTGCGCGCTTCCCACACCGGCGTCCCGGTCTTTATGCCGAACTGCTTGGCCTGGATGCTGGCGGCGATGCAGCAGGTGGTTTCCGCCATGACCGGCAGCACTCCGATCGGCTGGCCGCGCAGGGCCGGGTCGAGCTGCTGCTCGACCGAGGCGAAGAAGGAATTGAGATCGACGTAAAGGGCGTTGAACATTCAAGCTCTCCCACTGGAGAACTTGAATTTTAGACTGTTTAAGTCAGCGCTTTTGCCATTCTCGACAGTGCGTTTTCCAGATTGGCATTTGAGGTGGCGAAGGACAGCCGGATGTAGCCATCAGCGCCAAAGGCCGAGCCGGGGACGACGGCGACACCGGCATCGTTGAGCAGGTATTCGGACAGGGCGAGGTCAGTGGCTTCGTTGATCTTGCCCTTGGTCTTCATGTTGGCCGCGGCTTCACGCGCATCGGGGAAGGCGTAGAACGCGCCGCCCGCGTCGAGACATTTCAGGCCGGGTATGGCGTTGAGCCGGTCAACCACCATGCGATGACGCTGCTTGAAAGCCGCCAGCATTTGCGCCATGCAACCCTGATCGCCGTTGAGCGCCATTTCCGCGGCCACTTGGGAAATCGATGCGGGGTTGGAGGTGGACTGCGACTGGATGTTGGTCATGGCCTGAATGATGGCCTGCGGGCCGGCAGCGTAGCCGATGCGCCAGCCGGTCATGGAATAGGCCTTGGATACACCATTCAACACCAGGGTGCGGTCGTAAAGGTCCGGGCAGGCATTGAGGATGTTGACGAAAGGTTCGTCATTCAGGCGGATATGTTCGTACATGTCATCCGTGGCAATCAGCACGCGCGGATGCTTTCTCAACACTTCGCCCAATGCCGACAGTTCGGCTTTCGTATACACCGCGCCGGTGGGATTGCTGGGGCTGTTGATGACGAACAGTTTGGTTCTGGGCGTGATGGCGGCTTCGAGTTGCGCCGGGCTGATCTTGAATCCCTGCTCGATGCCGGCATAGACAATGACAGGCTTTCCATCGGCCAGCAACACCATGTCTGGATAGGATACCCAGTAGGGCGCGGGGATGATGACTTCGTCGCCCGAATCCAGAACGGCCTGTGCCAGGTTATAGAAACTCTGCTTGCCGCCGCAGGAGACCAGAATCTGTTTGGGCGTGTAAGTCAGGCCATTGTCACGCTGGAACTTGGCGATGATGGCTGCTTTCAAGCCCGGCGTGCCATCCACGGCCGTGTATTTGGTGAAGCCTTTGTTGATGGCTTCAATTGCGGCCTGTTTGATGTGTTCCGGCGTGTCGAAGTCGGGCTCGCCCGCGCCCAGCCCTATGATGTCCTTGCCGGAAGCCTTGAGCGCGGCAGCCCTGGCGGTGACGGCAAGAGTGGGGGAGGGCTTGATGGACTGGACGCGTCTGGATAGCAGGGGGTTCATGATCTTGGCTGAAGTAAAATACTTGTTTTTTCGCGATTTTCGTTTCGAAATAGCGCCAGATTTTACCCGTGATTGTCACCTTCCCCAATAGTCCCTTTCGCCTGCACGAGCCTTTTGAACCGGCGGGCGACCAGCCGGAAGCCATCCGCAAAATCACCGAGGGCTTTGAGGACGGACTGGCTTACCAGACCCTGCTGGGTGTTACGGGTTCAGGTAAAACCTACACCATGGCGCATGTCATTGCCAGGCTGGGAAGGCCCGCACTGATACTTGCGCCGAACAAGACTTTGGCCGCGCAACTGTATGCCGAAATGCGCGAGTTCTTTCCTGAAAACGCCATCGAGTATTTCGTTTCCTACTATGACTATTACCAGCCCGAGGCCTACGTGCCCTCGCGCGATCTGTTCATCGAAAAAGACTCCAGCATCAACGAGCACATTGAGCAGATGCGGCTGTCGGCCACCAAATCGCTGATGGAACGCGCGGACACTATCATTGTGGCAACGGTGTCGTGCATTTACGGTATCGGCGATCCGGTGGATTATCACAGCATGATCCTGCATCTGCGCGTGGGCGAGAAACTTGGCCAGCGCGAAGTGCTGCAACGCCTGGCCGCCATGCAGTACGAGCGTAACGAATTTGATTTTTCACGCGGCACGTTTCGCGTGCGCGGCGACGTGATCGACGTATTTCCGGCGGAAAACGCCGAAACCGCGTTGCGCATCAGTCTGTTCGATGACGAGGTCGAAAGTTTGCAAGTGTTCGATCCGCTGACGGGACAGATATTGTCCAAAGCGCCAAGATTCACGGTGTACCCGTCCAGCCATTACGTCACGCCGCGCGAAACCACGCTCAAGGCCATCGAGAAAATCAAGGTCGAACTGAAGGATCGTCTGGAATATTTCTATGCCAATCACAAGCTGGTCGAGGCGCAGCGGCTGGAACAGCGCACCCGCTTCGATCTGGAAATGCTCAACGAGATGGGCTTTTGCAAGGGCATCGAAAACTACTCGCGCCATCTATCGGGTCGCAAGGCAGGCGAGCCGCCACCCACGCTGATCGATTATCTGCCCGCGCATTCGGTGATGATGATTGATGAATCCCATGTCAGCATCCCGCAGGTGGGCGGCATGTACAAGGGTGACCGGGCACGCAAGGAAAATCTCGTCGAGTATGGTTTCCGTCTGCCCTCGGCACTGGACAACCGGCCGCTGAAATTCGAGGAATTCGAGAATCTCATGCCGCAAACCTTGTTTGTCTCCGCCACGCCGGCCGATTATGAAGAGAAACATCAGGGCCAAGTGGTCGAGCAGGTCGTGCGGCCCACCGGCCTGATCGACCCCGTGGTGGAAGTGCGCCCGGTTACAACCCAGGTCGACGATCTTTTGTCAGAGTGCCGCAAGCGGATAGACATTGGCGAGCGCGTGCTGGTTACCACGCTGACCAAGCGCATGGCGGAAGACCTGACGGATTACCTGGCCGAGCATGGCATTCGTGTGCGTTACCTGCATTCGGACATCGATACTGTCGAGCGTGTCGAAATCATCCGGGATTTGCGGCTGGGCGTATTCGATGTACTGGTGGGCATCAACCTGCTGCGCGAGGGGCTGGACATTCCGGAGGTTTCGCTGGTGGCGATTCTCGATGCGGACAAGGAAGGCTTCCTGCGTTCCACCCGTTCACTGATTCAGACCATTGGCCGGGCTGCCCGGCATCTGCACGGAACGGCCATCCTGTACGCGGATAAAATCACCGATTCCATGCGCCGCGCCATCGACGAAACCGATCGCCGCCGGAACAAGCAGATTGCATTCAATGCAGAACATGGCATTACGCCAAAAGGCGTGGAAAAGAAAATCAAGGACATCATCGAAAACGTGGTGGACCTGGAGTCCGCGCGGCTGGAGTTGAAGGCCGCCCAGACCCTGGCCGCGTATCATGTCATGACCGAGAAAGACCTCAACAGGGAAATCAAGCGAACCGAGAAAGACATGCACGATGCCGCCAAAAATCTTGAATTTGAAAAGGCTGCGGAACTTCGCGACCGTTTGAAGGAACTCAAGCAGGTGTTGTTTGGCATAGATCAGGATAACGAATCGAGACGGTAATCATGATGAATGTGTTGTTTGTATGCATGGGCAATATTTGCCGTTCGCCGATGGCGGAAGGCATCTTCCGGCGCGAAATAGCCAAGGCTGGATTATTGGACAAGGTGCATATCGACTCCGCCGGCACGCACAGTTATCACATTGGATCAAAGCCCGATCAGCGCGCGCAGAATGCCGCCAATAAACGGGGTGTGAATATCAGCGGCCTGCGTGGACGCCAGGTTGCGGATGCGGATTTCGAGAATTTTGATTACATCCTTGCCATGGATACAGTCAATCTCAACAATCTCAAAAGGCGTGCCCCCGCTCGTCTGCATGGAAAGTTAAAGCTGCTTCTGTCCTACAGCCGCAAGTATCCCAATCTGGATGTGCCCGATCCCTATTACGGCGGCATCAGCGGATTCGAGGAAAACCTCGACATGATCGAGGATGCGGTGCAGGGGTTGATCAAGGAAATTCAATTGATGCAGCCCGACAAGCATAAGGCTCGCAGCTGAAATAAATGACTTGTAGAAGCACCAAGGGGGCCAATGGCCCCCTTGATGTTTAGTGCCGCAAGGAAATTCAGACGTTGCTCTGGCCGGTTTCCACTTGCACCAGCGGTTCACTGGCGGGCGCGGGCGCTCCCGAACGGCGGCGACGACCGGGGCCATGTGTACGCTGTTCGGTTCCTTCCGTGGACGCAGATACTGATTCCGCGGGCGTGCTGGTTTCCACCTGCATCAGTTCCATTTGCGTGGAAGGCGCCGAAGCCGGACGGCGGCGGCGCGGGCGATGCTGGGACGTGCCTGCTGATTCGTCAGCGGCGGCGGGCGCCGCACCCTGTGTTTCAACTTGCTGAAGATCAGCGGCGGGGCTCAGATTTTTGAGAATGTCCTCGGGGCGGGCGGTAACGCCCGGCTGTGAAACCACGGGTGTCGGCGCGGGCGTTTCAGACGGTGCGCTGACTGGCAGCGGAACTGGTGCGGCGCTGACGGTTTCCCTGGGCTGCGCGACAGGTTCCGCTGCGGTGACCGGCACGGGCGGAGGCGCTGTTTCCATCGCGGGCGAGGAAACCGGCTGAACGGCTGCTTCAGTGGCCATGACGGCGACAGGTGCAGCGGGTGTTTCAACCAGGTTTGCCTGCGCTTCGGCTTGTTGCGGACGGCGCTCGCCACGCTCTCCGCGATCGCTTCTGTCGCGGCGGCCGCGACGGCCACGGCCGCCTTCGCGCGGCGTTTCCTCGCCTGTGGCGGCAACGGCCTCGCGCTTTTCAATCTGCGCGGGCTGCTCTGCCTTGGGCTGGCGGGGCGGGCGCGGCTGGCGTGCGGGTTTTTCGCGGCCCTCTTGCGCGCGGGTTTCCTGTGAGCGCGTTTCGCCTGACTCGGTTTGTTCACTACGGCGCGGTTCACGCGGCTCGCGTGGCTCACGCGGGGGGCGGGGTTGGCGTTCACGGCGGTCGCCGCGTTCTCCTCGATCCGCTCCGCGCTCTCCGCGTTCGGGGCGGGCATTGCGCGGCTTGCGGGCTTCGCGCTTGGGCTCGGCTGCGACGGGGGCAGCGGGCAGGGGCTCTTCGCCCATTTTCTTGAACCAGCCTACGATGCGGCCGATGAGGCCGGATTTCTCTGCCTCCTGCACGGCTGGTGCGGGGGCAATTGGCGCGGGCTGTGCGGGGGTAATGGCCTTGACGACGGCTTCAGGCGCGGGAGCACGCTGCTCACGCGCGGCAAGGTGCGCCTCGGGCTCGGGCACCGTTACCATTTTGTAGCTGGGTTCGGTGGCGCCTTCGCGATTCAGTTCCTCATGCTTGATGCGCTCGATCGTGTAATGAGGCGTTTCAAGATGAATGTTGGGAATCAGTACGACATTCACTTTCAGCCGGGCTTCCAGGGTATGAATGTCCTGGCGTTTTTCGTTCAGCAGGAAGGTGGCGACTTCAACCGGTACCTGGGCGTGGATGGCGCCGGTGTTTTCCTTCATGGATTCTTCCTGAATTATTCTCAGGATGTGCAGGGCAGTGGATTCCGCGCCGCGAATGTGGCCGGTGCCGCTGCATCGCGGGCAGGGCTGGTGGCTGGTTTCGCCCAGCGAGGGTTGCAGGCGCTGGCGGGAAAGCTCCATCAGGCCGAAGCGGGAAATCTTGCCCATCTGCACACGCGCGCGGTCATGATGCAAGGCATCACGAAGGCGGTTTTCGACTTCGCGCTGGTTCTTCTGCGACTCCATGTCGATGAAGTCGATGACGATCAGCCCGCCGAGGTCGCGCAGACGAGCCTGTCTGGCGATTTCTTCCGCTGCTTCCAGATTGGTGCGATAGGCGGTTTCCTCGATGTCGCCGCCCTTGGTGGCGCGGGCCGAGTTCACATCTATGGAAACAAGCGCTTCGGTATGGTCGATGACAATGGCGCCGCCGGAAGGCAAATTCACCTGCCGCGCATAGGCCGATTCGATCTGGTGCTCGATCTGGAAACGCGAGAACAGCGGCACGTCGTCCTTGTACAGCTTGACCTTGTTGGCGTTGCCCGGCATGACGTGGGCCATGAAGCCTTGCGCCTGGTCGAACACGTCCTGGGTGTCGATGAGGATTTCGCCGATGTCGGGCTGGAAGTAATCGCGGATGGCGCGGATGACCAGCGAGCTTTCCTGGTAAATGAGAAATGCGCCGGACTGGGCATTGGCGGCGCCTTCGATGGCGGTCCACAAATGCATCAGGTAGTTCAGGTCCCACTGCAATTCTTCGGTGTTGCGGCCAATGCCGGCGGTGCGGCCGATCAGGCTCATGCCGTCCGGCACTTCCAGCCCCGACATGGCATCCTTGAGTTCATTGCGATCTTCGCCCTCGATGCGGCGGGACACGCCGCCGCCACGGGGGTTGTTTGGCATCAGTACCAGATAGCGGCCAGCCAGCGAGATGTAGGTGGTGAGTGCCGCGCCCTTGTTGCCGCGCTCGTCCTTCTCGACCTGGACGATGAGTTCCGTGCCCTCGCGGATAAGGTCGGAAGGCCGTCCGGAACCCTTGACGCAGGAGCGGGCGATTTCCTTGAAAGGCAGAAAGCCGTGGCGCTCGCAGCCGTAATCGACAAACGCCGCTTCCAGGCTGGGCTCGATGCGGGTGATGACACCCTTGTAGATGTTGCTCTTGCGTTGTTCTTTGCTGGAGGATTCGATATCCAGGTCGACGAGTTTTTGCCCGTCGACGATGGCCACCCGCAGTTCCTCCGCCTGGGTGGCGTTGAATAGCATGCGCTTCATGTTTTACTCCCGTGCGCAGGCATACGGGACGGGAAAACCGTCAGGGTCTGTCAGGCCGGATTGATGCGGGTGGCAGAAGATTCATTGAAAAATGAAAAGGTTTCCTGTCCTTATTGGGGTTGCAGCGGAGCGAACTCGACGCTGCAAGCTTCAAAGACCTGGTGAGGGTACATGGCCGTTAAATAAATTACGGCGGTGTACAGGCCAGGTCTGGCGTATGCGGTAACACGTTACTAAGTTAGTATCGCTACTTTTTTACAGCATCGAGACAGAGTGCGGGGCCAAGTGGCCACACAGACTCTATGTATGCATCGATGCTGCGGCCGGTGAGCGAAAATAACCGGGAAATTCAGGCCGAACTTGACTAAAAAAGCCAATTAGGTCAGCTAAGTATATTGAAAATGAATGACTTAGGCAAAGTTTCAGCCAAAAAGGTAAAAGTGGACGACGCCCATGCAGGGCAGCGGCTGGACAATTTTTTGCTCGGGCAGCTGAAAGGCGTGCCCAAAAGCCGGATTTACAAGATGGTACGGGCGGGCGAAGTCCGCATCAATGGAGGCCGGGCCGAGGTCAGTTACAAATTATCCTGGGGTGACGAGGTTCGCATTCCGCCCGTCCGGGTCGCGCAAATGGCGGCCAAACCCGCTAGCCTGCCGAAGGATGCGCCCCGGCTTGCCGCGCGGATTATTTATCAGGATGAATTCCTGCTGGTACTGAACAAACCTTCCGGAATGGCGGTACACGGCGGCAGCGGCATTTCGCGCGGGGTCATCGAACAGCTGCGACTGGAATTCCCCCAGCATCGCTTCATGGAACTGGCCCATCGGCTGGATCGCGAAACCTCGGGTGTGCTGGTGGTGGCACTGAAACGGCGCGCGCTGACTTCGCTGCATGACATATTCCGCGAGCATCGCATCGACAAGCGTTATCTGGTGCTGGCCACCGGACGCTGGCGGGACGAACTGCGCAATGTCCGGTTGTCGCTGCGCAAGTTTGTCACACCTGAAGGCGAGCGCCGGGTCAGCGTGGATGAAGGCGGCCAGACCGCGCATACCGTGTTCCGCCGCATCAAGACCTGGCCGGGTTTTGCCCTGCTGGAAGCCGAACTCAAAACCGGCCGCACCCATCAGATACGCGTGCACCTGGCCTATTTGAAGCATCCGATTGCCGGCGACGACAAGTACGGCAATTTCGCCCTCAACAAGGAGCTGGCCGGGCAGGGTTTGAAACGCATGTTCCTGCATGCCGCGAAACTCAGTTTCAATCATCCGGTTACTGGCGAGCCCTTGATTTTTGAAGCACCGCTGCCAGATGACCTTCAAGTGTTTTTGAACAAGTTGGACAAAGATGGCCAGGCAGTATGAACTCCTGATTTTTGACTGGGACGGCACGCTGATGGATTCGGCGGGCTTCATTGTCGATTCCCTCCAGCGGGCCAGCGCCGATCTTGGCATTCCCGTGCCGGATGACCGGGCATGCCGGCAGATCATCGGCCTGGGCCTGATCCAGGCCTTGCGGACGCTGCTGCCGGATTTGCCCGAGGGCGATTATCCGAAACTGGTTGAACGCTACCGTCATTACTACCTGGGACAGGATGCGGAAATTCCCCTGTTTGAAGGGGTCACCGAAGGCATCCGCGAATTGCATGGCGCGGGTTTCACCCTGGCTGTTGCCACCGGCAAGAGCATGAAGGGGCTGGAACGCGCGCTGGAACATACCGCCTTGCGCCCTTTTTTCTCGGCCACCCGCTGCGCGGACCAGACACACTCCAAGCCGCATCCGGCCATGGTGGAGGAAATCATCGATGAGCTGATGATGGAAAAGGATCGCGCGGTGGTGATCGGCGATACCAGCCACGACATGCAGATGGCCGAGAATGCCGGTGTGGCCCGGGTGGGAGTCACCTACGGCGCGCATCTGCCGGAAGACCTGACGCCGCATCGTCCCATCCTGCTTGCGCAGTCTTTTGCCGAAGTGAAATCATGGCTGATGACGCACGCGTGATCTGTGATTCCGGCGAGCTGGAAGACGGCGGCAAGGGCGTGCGATTCAATATCCAATGGCAGGGACAGAAAACGCCTGCCTTTGTCATACGTTATCAGGGCCAGGCGCATGCTTACCTCAATCAATGCGGCCATATCCCGGTGGAGATGGACTGGCAGGAAGGCGAGTTTTTTGATGCCGAGCGGGTATACTTGGTCTGCGCCACGCATGGCGCAATGTACGACCCGGCCAGAGGTACCTGCATCGGCGGCCGTTGCAATGGTCGCGGGCTGACCGCGCTGCCTGTGGAAGAAAGCGACCACCAGATTCGATTACTGAAACACCAACTGATCAAATGAGCGAACAAGAAAACACTTCCCCCAACTGGGAGCGCCAGGCGCTGGAGAAAGTCGCCTTGGCTGCCGTAACCGAGCAGCGCAAAACCCGGCAGTGGGGCATCTTTTTCAAGGTACTGACTTTTCTATACTTGTTTATTGTGTTGTTCGCCTTCATGGGCTGGATGAAGGGCGGCGAGAAAGTGCTGGGTAAGCACACCGCCCTGATCGATCTTCAGGGCGTCATCTCCAGCGACGAGGCCAGCGCCGATCTCATCATGTCGGGCCTGCAATCCGCCTTCGAAGACAAGCACACCCAGGGCGTGATCCTGCGCATCAACAGCCCCGGCGGCAGCCCGGTGCAGGCAGGGCAGATTTACGATGAAATCAAGCGGCTGCGCGGCCTGCATCCGAAAACGCCGCTTTACGTGGTGGTGGATGACATCTGCGCATCCGGCGGTTACTACGTTGCCGCCGCCGCCGACAAGATTTATGTCGACAAGGCCAGCATCGTCGGTTCCATCGGTGTGCTGATGGACGGATTCGGTTTTACCAAAGCCATGGACAAGCTCGGCGTCGAACGCCGCCTGCTCACTGCTGGCGAAAACAAGGGCTTTCTTGACCCCTTCTCGCCTGCTGACCCCAAGCAGGAAGCTTTCGCCAAAACCATGCTGGCCGAAATTCACCAGCAGTTCATCGACACCGTTCGCAAGGGGCGCGGCAAGCGCCTGAAGGAAACGCCGGACATGTTCAGCGGCCTGGTCTGGAGCGGGGCGAAAAGCATCGAAATGGGCCTGGCCGACGCTTTTGGCAGCACCGATTACGTCGCGCGCGAAATCATCAAGGCCGAAGACATCGTCGACTTCACCCCGCAGGAAGATCTGGCTTCCAAGCTCGCCGGGCGCCTGGGCGTCAGCATCGGCAAGTGGTTGAATCCCACTTCGCAACACACATCACCCATGCGCTGATCCATGCCCAGCGACTACCAGCCGATCTCCTGCATCAATCACGAACGGCTGGAATTCGCGGTGCTGAAAAAACAATGGCTGGATGTGGAAGTGTTTTCTGGTGAAAAACCTGGAACATTCCGTCTGCTGCCGCTGGATGTTTATGCGAAAGAAGGCGTGGAGTGGCTGGAGGCGCAAAGCGAATCGGGCGAGAAATTCCTGATCAGGTTGGATCAGATTCGATTTTGACAGGCCACAGAAAACTCCCCATGGGCAGCGTTTGGCAATGTTGATTCGGGGGCTGATATGCCAAATATGGCAATGCCTGTATTTATCCATATCTACATCTGGCAAGTTTGTGGCCAGATGTGGATATAAACTCCCACATCAAGAAATGTTCCCAAATGTGGAAACGGTGTCTACCTTAAGTTGGGCGTCAAAATGCTAAACCGCATTCTCCGCTTCCTGTTTATCCGCCGCGCCCCATCACTAGAGACGTGCGGAGAGGAGACTCTCATGAACTATGCACTTGAACTGGCTCAAGAGTGGGGCGACGAATGGCTTAAGCCAACTCATGAGCGATTGCGTAAAGCTTATCCAAATATGCCCCCTTCAGAATTAGACCGTCTCAATTCTGTAGCGCAGGAAGCCATGAAATACGGTCATGACCTTGTCTACTCAATGGTGGAGCAGGAAGGAAAAAACATCAACCTATCCGTCTGGCGTGAAGCCTTCACCTCTCGCTATCCATGGGTTGATGAGAAGAATCTCAAACACTTGTTCTCAACTGGCAAGTACTACGCTTGGAAAGATGGCGTTGCTTGATGAAAGCCCGCGTAGGGCGCAGTAACCGGAGGGCATTGCGCCGCATGTGCTGACATTCCTGCGTCTCTTTAGACTCCAATTCCAAATACCACCAATCTGTCCTTGACGACATCGCTATATCCGCGCCAGTTTCCGGCATTCATTGTTTTGATCAATTGATTCGGCAGACTGAGGTCGGCGCCGACGCTGATCAAGGTATCAGCGGACAAAGTCGCTGAAAGCGCTTCCAGCATTGCGGCGCTGCGATAGGGTGTTTCGATGAAAAGCTGGGTAGCGGCATTCTTGCGCGCGGCTTGTTCCAGTTCGCGGATTTTCTTCGTCCGCTCGGGTTCCTTGGCGGGCAGATAGCCATGAAAACAGAAATTCTGCCCGCCCAGGCCGGAAGCCATCAATGCCAGCAGGATGGACGAGGGACCGATCAGCGGAACGATGGGAATGTTTTCCCGATGCGCGGCCTTGACCAGTTCCGCGCCGGGGTCGGCAACGGCGGGGCAGCCGGCTTCTGACATCAGGCCAACGTCCTGGCCGCTTTTCAACGGCGCTAGCAGCGCGGCAATGTCTGCGGCTTTGGTGTGTTCGTTGAGTTCGAGCAGGGTGAGTTCCTGCAAGGGTTTGGGGTGGCCCATGGCCTTGAGATGCGCGCGGGCGGTCTTGGCGCGCTCGACAACGAAGGTATCCAGACGCCGCGCGGCGGCAAGCGTGTCGGGCGGCAGACAAACTTCGGGATCAACCGGGCCGAGCGGGACCGGGATCAGATAGAGCGTGCCAACACTCATTTCAGAACGTCAACGCCTTCGTTCAGCAGCATCTCGGTCAGGGCCATCAAGGGCAGGCCGATCAGGGCCGTGGGGTCGGGGCTGTCCATGCGCTCCATCAGCGCAATGCCGAGCGATTCGCTTTTTGCCGATCCGGCGCAGTCATAGGGTTGTTCCTTTTTCAGGTAAGCCTCGATCTGCGTATCGGTCAGCTTGCGAATATGCACGACGGTCGGTACATCGCGCGTCTGCGTCCGCCCGGTTTTGCTGTTGAGCAGGGTCAATGCGGTGTGGAACACCATGGCCTTGCCCTGCATTTTTTTAAGCTGCTTGAACGCATTCTCGAAATTGCCGGGTTTGCCGAGTTGCTCCGAGTCCAGCATCAACACCTGATCGGAACCGATGATGAGCGCGTCGGGAAATTGACCCGCCGCAGCCTGTGCCTTCAGCACCGACAGCCTGAGCGCGGTGGCGGAGGGCGTTTCGTTTGGCAGCGGAGTTTCGTCCACATTCGGCGAAACGATCTCGAAGGGAATATGCAGGCGGGAAAGAAGCTCCCGCCGGTAGCGCGATGTGGAAGCCAGAACCAGTTTGGGCATCATCATTCCGCCTCGATTTCGATCAGCGCCATGTCGGGCGTGACGGCTTCGCCCTTGGCGGTAAAGATGCCCACGACCGTGCCGGACACGGGCGCCTGGACTTCGTTTTCCATTTTCATGGCTTCGATGACGAGGACCGCATCGCCTGCATTCACTTTTTGCCCCGTTTGCACCAGGACATCGACAATCGTGCCCGGCATGGCCGCGGTGACGTGGCCCTTGTGCGATGCGCGAGGCTTTTGTCCGGCGGGTGCGGATTTGGCGGCGGGTTTGCTTTCCTTGCCGGAGGCGTGTGCCGATACTTCGACTTCGTTCAAGGCCTCGAGCATGACTTCTTCCGAGACGCCATCGACGGTGACAAAAAATGGCCGCTGGGTTTCTGTTGGACGGCCGCTTGCTGCCAGCTTGATGTGGTAGGTCTCGCCGTGCAGGGTGATGTTGAATTCGTCCGCGGCAAAATGCGCCGCGCTGGCGCCGTTTTTCGCTTCGATGGGCAGCAGCGGCTCGGGCTTGAGCGTGCCGGCGGCGCGTTCCTGCAGGAAGACACGGCCCAGGTCGGGGAACATGGCGTAGGTCAGCACGTCTTCCTCGGATTTCGCGAGGCCTTCGATTTCGCCCTGCAGCTTGTCCAGCTCGGGCGGCATCAGGTCGGCAGGCCTGCAGCTCATGACATCCAGATCGCCGATCGCGAGCTTGCGCACTTCCTCGTTGACCTTGCCGGGCGTGGCGCCGTAACGGCCTTGCAGGTAGAGCTTCACTTCCTGCGTGATGCTCTTGTAGCGACTGCCGACCATGACGTTGAGCACGGCCTGGGTACCAACGATTTGCGAGGTCGGCG
>CAYOJA010000007.1:0-57405 GCA_964404175.1 uncultured Thiobacillus sp.
ATGTGCCGCTGCCGGATGCCTTCGTGACAGCTGGAGAGATTTCCCCCTATCGGCATCTGGACATGCAGGCGGCCTTGCAACCATGGGTGGACAACGCCATTTCCAAAACCATCAACGTACCGGCGGAATATTCATTTGCCGATTTCAAATCGCTCTACGAGTATGCGTTTGAAAAAGGCTTGAAAGGCTGCACGACATTCAGGCCGAACCCGGTGACGGGACAGGTGCTCGTCAGCGCGGAAGAAACGGCTTCGATGTGCTGTTCGGTGGAGCGGGAAGCGGATTAGGCAAATCCCCCCAACCCCCCTTATCAAGGGGGCTCAAAATTACCCCCTTGTCAAAGGGGGTGGCGAGCTTGCGTGCCGGGGGATTTAAAGTTCTTGTTCAAGGAACGGCATCAAGGCTTCCGCGATCCGTTCGCTGGCATTGCAGCGCAGGGTTTCGTGCAAGCTTCGGAATTCGGCAGCCAGTTCCGCGCATTTTTTCGGCGCGTCGAGCCAGTCGAGCGTTGCCTGGGCGATTTTTTCCGGCGTGGCATTTTCCTGCAAGAGTTCGGGCACGGCAAAGCGCCTGAGCAGAATGTTGGGCAATCCCACCCACGGCAGATAGAGTTTGCCCTTGGCCAGCCAGTAGGTGATGGCTGGAATGCGATAGGTGATGACCATGGGTTTTTTCAGCAGCGCGGCTTCGAGCGTGGCGGTGCCGGATGCAAGCACCACCACATCCGCCGCAGTCATGGCTTCGTGCGACTGGCCGTCGAGTACCCGGATCGGCAGGGATGAATCGCGCACCAGGGTCTGCAAAACGGATTTCACGGCATCGGTCGCGGCGGGCATGACAAATCTCGCAGCGGGTCTGGCCTGCAAAATAATTCTTGCCGCTTGCAACAGGATCGGGGCCAATCGTTTGACTTCGCCTTGCCTCGATCCTGGCAGCAAGGCGATGACCGGCCCGGACGATTCGAGCTCGAGTTTCATGCGTGCGCCTGCGACATCGGGTTCCAGCGGCAATCGGTCGGCCAGCGGGTGGCCGACGTAGGTGACGGGAATGCCGGCCTTTTCGTAGATTTCCGCCTCGAAGGGAAACACCACCAGCATGTGCGACACGGCTTTATTGATGCGATGAATGCGTTCGCCGCGCCAGGCCCAAATCGAAGGACTGACGAAATGCACGGTGGGTATACCTGCGGCTTTCAGCCGCTCTTCGACGCCGAAGTTGAAATCGGGCGCATCGATCCCGACGAAGACCTTGGGTGGATGACCGAGATAATGTTTGACGATATCGCGCCTGAGTTTGAGCAAACCCGGAAGATGCCGCAGCACCTCGACATAACCATTGATAGACAATCGCTCGCTGGGCGCCAGCATCCGCGCGCCTGCGGCAATCATTTTTGGTCCGGCAATGCCTTCGAATTGAAGTTCGGGTTTGTGAGACTTGAGCGCGGCAATCAGCTCGGCACCCAATAGATCGCCGGATGCTTCGCCAGCAATCAGCCCGACTGTAAGGCTCACCTGATGATGCCGCGCTCGGCTTTGCGCAGAAAAGCCGCAAGTTCAGCCACTTCGGGTGCGGTCTCAGCTTCCAGTTTTTCCAGCGCCTCCTGCAAGGTCAAACCGTCCCGGTACAGAACTTTGTAAGTGCGCTTGAGCGTTGCCAGCGTCTCGGCGGTAAAGCCACGGCGCTTGAGTCCTTCACTGTTGAGCCCATGCGGTGTAACCGGCGAACCGGCCGCCATGACGTAGGGCGGAATGTCCTTGTACACGATGGAGCCACCGGCGGTCATCACATGCGCGCCGATCTTGCAGAACTGGTGCACCGCCGTCAGTCCGCCCAGAATGGCGTAATTCCCGACCTCGACATGCCCGCCCAGGGTGGTGTTGTTGGCGAACACGGTATCGTCTCCGACGATGCAGTCGTGCGCGACGTGCACATAGGCCATGAACCAGTTGCGGTGGCCGATGCGCGTGACGCCGCCGCCCTGAACCGTGCCGGTATTGAAGGTGCAGAATTCGCGGATGGTGTTGTCGTCGCCGATTTCCAGCCGGGTGGGTTCGCCCGCGTATTTCTTGTCCTGCGGCTGTTCGCCCAGCGAGACGAACTGGAAAATCCGGTTGCGTTTGCCGATGCGCGTATGGCCCGTGATGACGGCATGCGCGCCGATCGTCGTGCCTTCGCCGATTTCCACATGCGGCCCGATCACCGCATAGGGGCCGATCTCGACGCTTTCATCAATTTTTGCGCCGGCTTCAATGATCGCGGTGGAGTGAATGCGGGACATGTCACATGTTCCTGAGCGCGGCCATCATTTCCGCCTCGGCGGCAATCTCGCCATTCACCTCGGCACGCGTCGAATATTTCCAGATGCCTCGCATGTTGCGGAGAATTTCGGCTTTCAGGATCAACTGGTCGCCAGGCATCACCGGCTTCTTGAAACGCGCGCCGTCAATGCCGGCAAAGTAAACAACCGAATCATCATCCGGCACCTTGTTTTCGGTCACATAGGAAAGTATCGCCGCCGCCTGGGCCAGCGCTTCAAGAATCAGCACACCAGGCATCACTGGATGATGCGGGAAGTGGCCTGGAAAATGCGGCTCGTTCATGGTGACGTTTTTCAGCGCCACGATGCCTTTGCCGGGTTCGCATTCCAGCACCCGGTCCACCAGCAGGAACGGGTAACGATGCGGCAGATGCCGCATGATTTCTTGTATGTCCATGGTTTTCATTTGTCATTCCCTTCGATTTCCGCAATCCGTTTTTCCAGTTCCTTGATGCGCGTGGCCAGCTTGTCCAGGTTGCGCATGTGCACCGCATTCTTAAGCCATTCTCCATGTTCGGAAAACGGCATTGCCGAGGTATATGTGCCTGGCTTGTTCAAGGATTTTGTTATTAAAGTATTGGTGGAGATTCGCACGCCGTCCGCGATCTCGATGTGGCCGTGAATCATCGCCGCGCCACCAATCATGCAATGCCTGCCGATTTTCGCGCTGCCGGCAATGCCCGTGCAGCCGGCAATGGCGGTGTGTGCGCCAATGCGGACGTTGTGCGCGACCTGGATCAGGTTGTCAAGTTTGACGCCTTCCTCGATCACGGTGTCGTCCAAGGCGCCCCGGTCGATAGTGGTGCTGGCGCCGACCTCAACGTCGTCTTCAAGAATCACTCGGCCCGTCTGGGGAATCTTCACCCAGCGTCCTTGTTCATTTGCCAGGCCAAAGCCATCCGAGCCGATAACGCAGCCACTATGAAGAATCACGCGGCTGCCAATAACGCACGCGTGGTAAACCGAGACATTTGCATACAGCAGGCAATCCTCGCCGATTTGCACCCCTTCGCCAATTGAGCAGTTTGGGCCAATGACTGTGCGCGCCCCGACTTTTACCCACTTGCCCACGACAACACCGGGCCCAACCGAAGCGCTGGGCGCAACATCTGCATTTTCATGGACAACCGCGGAAGGATGGATGCCCGGCGCGGCTTGCGGCACCGGATTGAACAGCGCGGAGACGCGGGCAAAATACAAATACGGGTTGGGTGTAATGATGCGGGGACGTTGCGTCAGGTCGCGCCCCTCGGGCGGGAGAATCAGCGCACCCGCCTGGGTGGTCTCGATCTGCCTGAGATATTTTGATTGCGATACAAAAGCAATTTCCCGTGGACCGGCACGCTCGATTGGTGCTACCCGGGAAATCCGCACCTCGTCATCGTTGACAAGCTCTCCGCCAAAACGGGCTACGATGTCAGAGAGGGAAAATGTCCCTGCCACGAAATTGCTATCGCTCGCCCAGTTCCTTCATCACGCGCTCGGTGATGTCGATCTTGGGATTGAAATAGACGGCCTGCTCAACGATCAGGTCAAACTTCTCGGTTTTGGCGATCTCGAGGATGGCCTTGCGCGCCTTTTCCTGGATGGCGCCCAGTTCCTCGTTGCGCCGCAGATTCAGGTCTTCACGAAACTCGCGGCTTTGGCGCTGGAATTCGCGATTGAGATTGGCCAGATCGCGTTCCTTGTTCTTGCGCTCGGTTTCCGACATGGTGACGCCTTCCCTGTCGAGCTGGGCCTGAAGGTCCCTGGCCTGCTTGGCCATTTTCTGGATTTCCTGCTCGCGCGGTGAAAACTCCTTCTCAAGTTTCTTCTGTGCCTTGACGGAAAGCGGCGCTTCGCGCAGCAGCCTTTCCGTATTCACGAAACCGATTTTTTCAGCATGAACAGCCCCCGCGGCCAGCGTGCCAAAAGATAAAAAAATGACTGCCAGGGTATGTTTCATGAACGGCTCCATTTACTTCGATCAGAACGTACTGCCCAAGTTGAACTGGAAGACCTGCGTCTTGTCCGTGTCTTTCTTGTTGAGCGGATAGGCCAGACTGAAACGCAGCGGCCCAAGCGGCGAATTCCAGGCCACGCCCAACCCGGCCGAGAATCGCATGTCATCCAGGCTAAAGGTATTTGAACCATACAGCGCATTACCCTCGCCAAACACGCCTCCGGCATCGAGGAAAGTCGACAGGCGAACCGAATTGTCCTTGATGCCGGGCATGGGGAATAGCAGTTCCACATTACCCACCAGTTTGGTGTCGCCGCCTAGAGTTACCACCTCGTTGGTCACCGTATCCAGGTCCTTCGGGCCGATGGTGCCGGACTCGAAGCCCCGGACCGAGCTCACGCCGCCAGTAAAGAAGTTGCGGAAGAATGGCAGGGGCTTGCCACCGATGCCCGCCGCGTAGCCCGCTTCGCCGTTGACCATCAAGGTGAAATCCTTGGTCAACGGAAAATACTGCTGATGCTGGAGCGACAGCTTGTAATACTGCAAATCCCCCGGCGGGGCGCCAAATTCGACTGCCGCGCGTTGCATCAGGCCTTTGGTCGGAAACAGGAAGTTGTCGCGGGTATCCCGCGCGATCGAGGTATCCAGACGCAAGGTGTTGACCTTCACCTCATTCCCGCTGCCGAATCTCGTTACAAAATTCTTGTACTGAATTGGACTGTTGGCGGTTGTGCCGATGGCCAGCTGCTCAATACCCGCGCCAAAGTAGATGCTGTCTTTCTCGCTGATGGGCAGGCCCATGCGCGCGCCCAGCCCCGTGGTGGATGACTCGTATTCGCCAACACCGTCCAGCGAGGTGGCGTCCACATCACGGCGGTACAGGTCATAGCCCAGGCTCACGCCATCCAGCGTGTAATAGGGATTGGTGAACGACAGCGAGTAAACGGTATTCACGCTGCCACTGTTGATCTGAACTGCCACACGGTTGCCGGTGCCGAACACGTTGCTCTGGTTGACCGAACCGGACAGCACCAGCCCTTCGGATGAAGAAAAGCCCGCGCCCAGCAGAATATTGCCGGTCGCCTTTTCCGCCACACTGATGTTGACGTCTACCTGATCCGTTGCACCCGGAACGGCCGGCGTTTCGACATTGACCTCATTGAAGAAGCCAAGGCGGTTCAGCCTGTCACGGGAAAGATTGATTTTCTCGGCGTTGTACCAGCCGCCTTCCATTTGCCTGACTTCGCGGCGGACGACTTCATCGCGCGTCTTGCTGTTGCCCGCCACATTGACGCGGTTGATGTACACGCGCCGGCCCGGATCGACAAACAGGGTGAACGCTACCTGATGCTTTTCCTTGTCAAGCTCGGGCACTGCATTGACGTTGGCAAAGGCATAACCTTCATTGCCCAGGCGATCACTGATCTTGCGGGAGGATTCGGTCAGTTTCTCACGCGAGAACACTTCGCCCGGCTTCACCATGATCAGATTTTTCAGTTCCTGTTCCGGCACCAGCATCTGTCCGGCAAGCTTGACATCGGAGACCGTGTACTTCGGGCCTTCGGTCATGTTCACCGTGATGTAAATGTCCTTCTTGTCCGGGCTGATCGAAACCTGGGTGGAATCGATATTGAATTCAAGATAGCCCTGATTCAGATAAAAGGAACGCAGGGTTTCCAGATCGCCGGACAGCTTGGTTTTGGAATACTGGTCGTCCTTTGTATACCAGGACAGCCAACCCGGTGTGGAAGAATTGAACTGCTTGAGCAGTTTCTTTTCGGCAAACGCCTTGTTGCCCACAAGGTTGATCTGCCTGATCTTTGCAGCTTCGCCTTCCACCACGTCAAACTGAAGCGCCACCCGGTTCCGTTCAAGCGGAGTAACCGTTGTTACCACCTGAACGGAATACAGTCCGCGATTGAAATACTGGCGTTTGAGTTCCTGTTCCGCTCGATCCAGCTGGCCCTTGTCAAACACCCTGCCCTCGGCCAGACCAGTTTGCTTGAGCCCGTTTTTGAGATCTTCCTCGGAAAACTCCTTCATGCCGGAGAGCGTCAGCTTGGAGATGGACGGCCGCTCCTCCACCGCCACGATCAGCACATCGCCCTGCGCCTCCAGCTTCACATCCTTGAAGAAGCCCGTAGCGAACAAGGCCTTGATGGCAGCGGCGGCACGATCATCGTTCAGTGTTTCGCCCACCTTGACGGGCAAGTAGCTGAAGACCGTACCCGCCTCCGTGCGCTGTAAACCTTCAACCCGGATGTCGCGAATGACAAACGGTTCGATGGCAAAAGCAGGGCTGGCAAAGGCCGCGAGAACAAGCGAGGCTAGGATGCGTTTTTTCATTCTTTTGTATTCATTCCATTTTCTAAATCAAAAACGACGTGAAGGCGAGCCGCAGACAGTATGGGCAATACGGCAAGGCGAAGCCGACAAAGTAAGTTTTGATTTAAGAACGGAATCACCTGGTTAGAACGCGGAGAATGTCATTATACAAAGCCATAAAAATCAGGGTGCCCAGCATGGCCATACCAATGCGCGCACCGATATCCAGAACTCTTTCGGAGACAGGGCGGCCCCGAAAAGCCTCGAAAATATAATACATTAGATGGCCCCCATCCAGTAAGGGAATGGGTAGTAGATTAATCACGCCCAACCCGATGCTGATGACAGCCAGAAACCCCAAAAAACTCATCCAGCCTTGCTGGGCCGTCTGTCCCGCATAATCCGCGATGGAAATCGGGCCGGACAGATTACGCCAGGACACCTGACCGATCACCATGCGGCCCAGCATTTTCAGGCTGAATACCGTCGTGTCCCAGGTTTTGATCACTGCCTGCCCAAGGGCCAGGATGGGCCCGTAACGCTGTTCGGTTCGCAAGGCTTCAAACAGCGCCGGGTCAACTTTTGGCCCCGCACCCACCCGGCCAATCCCGGTACCCTTGTCACTTGCCCGGGCAGGCGTCATGCGAATCGACCGTGAAGTCTGGCCGGATTCAAGCGCCACCTCGATTTCCTTGCCGGGGAAAGCCCGCACCTGTTTCGAAAAATCCTGCCAGGTTTGAATGACTTTTCCATTAACCGACAGAATCCTGTCGCCTGGCTTCAGTCCGCTTTTTTCCGCGACGCCGCCTGGTTCCAGACGCCCCACAACCGGCGCCAGATCGGGCGTGAAAGGAACAATGCCAAGCGATTTGGCGCTGTCTTCCATGTCGCCAGTTTCAACCAGGCTGAAATCAAGTTCGCGCTGCTCGCCATTTGCCAGCTCAACGGCAGCCTTTTCCTTGTTGACAGCCGACTCCAGCAACGCCATCTGCAAATCGGCAAAGGTTTCAACGCGCTGTCCATTCACGCTGACGATTTCATCGCCATTGCGAAGACCCGCCTGTGCCGCGGGTGTCTGCTGATCGGGTTCTCCCACGATCGGCTTGAGCGCCGGAATGCCATGGATGAACAAGGCCCAGAAGACAATGACGGCCAGCAGAAAATTTGCCAGCGGGCCGGCGACAACAATCGCCATGCGCCGCCATACCGTTGCCCGGTTAAAGGCCCGATGCGCTTCTTCCCCGGCGACCGCACCTTCCCGCTCGTCCAGCATTTTCACATAGCCGCCCAATGGCAGCGCGCCCACGGCCCACTCGGTCCGATCCCGGCCCAGGCGGCGGCTGAACAGTGGCTTGCCAAAACCGACGGAAAATTTAAGCACCTTGACGCCCGACCAGCGCGCGGCGAGATAGTGGCCGTATTCGTGCACCACAACCAGAATGCCGATCATGACCAGGAAAGACAGGACGGTCGTCAGCAGACTCATGCCGTCGTCTGCAATGCAAGAAATTCCCGCGCCATTTGCCGTGCGAGCGAATCTGCCTCCAGCAATTCATCCAGTGTGTTCGGGTTCGATCCGGGCAAACTATCCAGCGCGTGATGAATGGCTCGAGGGATATCGCCAAATCCGCATTTCCTGCTCAGGAAGGCATCGACCGCGACTTCGTTGGCCGCATTCAGCACGGCTGGCGCATACCCGCCTGTCCGCAAGGCATCAAAAGCCAGTTGCAGACAGGGAAAACGCTTGAAATCGGGCTGCTCGAACTGGAGGCTGCTGCCCAGCAAATTCAGCGGCGAGACACCCGCTTCAATCCTCTCGGGAAATCCCAGCGCATAGGCAATCGGCGTGCGCATGTCCGGCGTGCCAAGCTGCGCCATGACCGAACCGTCGCGGTATTCCACCATGGAATGGATAATGCTCTGTGGATGTACCAGCACGCGGATCTGATCGGCCTGCGCATTGAACAGCCAGCGGGCCTCGATCACTTCCAGTCCCTTGTTCATCATGCTGGCCGAATCCACGGAAATTTTCCGGCCCATGACCCAGTTTGGATGCGCCACCGCCTGCTCCGGCGTGACAGCCGCCATCTGCTCGATAGCCCATGTGCGGAACGGGCCGCCGGATGCCGTCAGCCAGATGGTATTCACGCCTGCCTTGTCCAGGTCACCGTCAAAGCCCATTGGCAGTGACTGGTAGATTGCGCTGTGTTCGGAATCGATAGGCAGCAGTGCCGCGCCGCTTTCCCGGATCGCATCCATGAACAGCTGGCCGGAAACGACCAGCGTCTCCTTGTTGGCGAGCAGGATGCGCTTGCCGGCTTTAGCCGCCGCAAGCGTGGCGGGCAGGCCTGCCGCGCCGACAATGGCCGCCATCAGAGTCGTGACTTCGGGCGCGGTGGCAACGTCAACCAGCGCCCGAGGCCCTGCAAGCACTTCCGTGGCGCACTTTGCGGCAGCCAGTTTTTGACGGAGATCGTCGGCGGCAGCTTGCTCCGTCATCACCGCGTATCGCGGACGGAATTGCAGACACTGCTGAAGTAGCTTTTCGGTCTGCGTGGCCCCGGTCAACGCAAAAATACTGAAGCGCCCGGGATGGCGCGCAACAACATCCAGCGTATTGACGCCGATGGTGCCTGTAGCGCCGAGTATGGTCAGAACCTGAGGGCTGGTCATGCGCGCCTCATGCCCACGAAACAAAATGAAGAATGCCGGCCGCGATCGGCAATGCGGCAGTCAGGGCGTCAATCCTGTCCAGCACGCCGCCATGTCCGGGCAATATCGTGCCGCTGTCTTTTACGCCAGCCAGGCGCTTCATCCATGATTCGAACAGATCGCCGAGAATGGAAAAGTACAGCAGTGCGGCTGCCAGTATCAGCGCGCCGGGAATCCGCAAACCAACAATGGCGGCACTGATGGCGGAAGCATAGAGCCCCAGCGCGATGCCCGCGCCCGCCACGCCTTCCCAGGATTTTCCGGGACTGATACCGGGTGCCAGCTTGCGCCGGCCAAAACGGCGCCCCGCGAAATAAGCCGCGGTATCGGCAATCCAGACCACAGCCATCACGCCCAGCAGCAGCCAGGGGCTGCGCTCGCGGAATGCCACAATGGCTGCCCACGTCGGCAATATGATCAGCGCGCCGGTAAGCGCACGAACAAAATAAGCTTCGCCCCGCCAGCGGTTTGCCAGCCAAAGCGGCGCGACCAATACCCAGAACACCGCAGCCATCGCCCACAAGACCAGCATGGCATGCGAGGGGGAGGGCAGGTAATACACCACCATCGCGATGATGGCCATGCCTGCGCCATAGACGATAGGCAAAGGCTCGGGGAATGCCGAAATTCTCGCCCACTCATACCCTGCCACGCCGGCCACCAGCGCGATCAGGATCGCCCACAACATGGCGGGCAGAAAAAACAGCGCTGGAACAAAAATGGCCAGCATTACGATGCCAGTGATCACCCGGTTCATGATTCGTTTGCCGCCTCGGTCAACTGCTCGCTGGTCCGGCCAAAACGGCGTTCGCGTTTCTGGTAGGAATCTATCGCTGCATCCAGCGCCGCCGCATCAAAATCCGGCCACAGCGTGTCGGTGAAATAGAGTTCGGTGTAGGCCAGCTGCCAGAGCAGGAAGTTGCTGATGCGTTTTTCGCCGCCCGTGCGGATGAACAGATCGGGCTCGGGCGCATCGGACAGGCACAAACCCTGGGCAAGATCAGCCTCGGTGATGGGGCCGTTTCTGTCCTGATCGGTTATCAGCCGATTGACTGCCTGCAGGATATCCCAGCGCCCGCCGTAATTCGCCGCGACATTCAATATCAGGCGGGTATTGTTTCTGGTCAACGCTTCGCCGTCGGCAATCAGCTTGTTCAGGCGCGGACCAAACCGGGCCAGATCGCCGACAATGCGCAAGCGCACGCCATTCTTGTGCAGTTTGTCGACTTCGCGCTCCAGAGCCAGCACAAACAGCTCCATGAGCTTGGTTACTTCATCTTCGGGACGTCGCCAGTTTTCGGAACTGAAGGCAAACAGCGTAAGCTGTTCCACCCCGCGCTCGATGCAGGCCTTGACTGTTTCCCTGACGGTATCGACGCCGCGCTTGTGGCCTGCCACACGCGGCATGAAACGCTGCTTGGCCCAGCGTCCGTTGCCATCCATGATGATGGCAATATGGCGGGGTACTTGGCGTATCTCAGGGATATCTGTGGTGGAGCTTTTGAATATCATGGCCGGCGGCCGTGCTTGAGACTTGATCGGCTGGCTTAGACCGCCATCAAGTCCGCTTCTTTCGCCTGCAACAGCTTGTCGATTTCAGCAATGAATTTGTCGGTCAGTTTCTGCACATCATCCTGCGCGCGGCGTTCCTCGTCTTCACTCGCTGTCTTGCTTTTGACCATGTCCTTCAGCGCGGTATTGGCATCGCGGCGCACATTGCGCACCGCCACTCGGGCGCTCTCGCCTTCGCCCTTCACCACCTTGATCAGATCGCGGCGGCGCTCTTCCGTCAGCGCGGGCATGGGCACGCGGATGATTTCGCCCTGCGTGGCCGGGTTCAATCCCAGGTCCGAATCGCGGATGGCCTTTTCCACCTTGCCCACCATGCTTTTTTCCCAAGGCTGTACGCCGATGGTGCGCGAATCTATAAGCGTGACATTGGCAACCTGCGGAACCGCGGTCATGCTGCCGTAGTAATCGACCATGACGTGATCAAGGATGCCGGTATGCGCACGGCCGGTACGCACCTTGCCCAGGTCGGCTTTCAGCGCCTCGATGGTCTTCTGCATTTTCTGCTCGGCGGATTTTTTCACGTCCGCGATAGTTTGATCAGCCACGATTGTCTCCTTACCTCAGTTCAAGGTCACTCGCGTGCCCTCATCCTCGCCCATCACCACCCGCTTCAGGGCGCCAGGCTTGAAGATGCTGAACACCGTAAGCGGCAGGCCCTGTTCGCGGCAAAGCGCGAAAGCGGCCAGGTCCAGCACACCCAGATTTTTTGCGATGGCCTCGTCGAAACTCAGTTGCTCGTATCGGATGGCTGCCGCATCCTTCTTGGGATCGGCGGTATACACACCATCGACCTTGGTCGCCTTGAGCATGAGTTCCGCGCCGATTTCGGCGCCGCGCAAGGCGGCCGCCGTGTCGGTGGTAAAGAAAGGATTGCCGGTGCCACCGCCGAAAATCACCACTTGACCATTCTGCAGATGTCGCAAGGCGATCTCGCGCTCGAATGCTTCGCCGACATGGGCGATGCTGACTGCCGTCATCACCGTGGCCGGCACATCCGCGGCCTGCATGGCATCCTTCAAGGCCAGCGCATTCATCACCGTCGCCAGCATGCCCATGCTGTCCGCCGTGGCACGATCCATTCCGCCCAGCGCACCCGTGGCGCCGCGAAACAGGTTGCCGCCGCCGACCACGATGCCCACCTGCACTCCAAGCTCTGCCACTTCCCGTATTTGGGCCACGATGCCGCGCAGCGTATCGGCGTGGAAACCATAGGCTTCCGGCCCCATCAGGGCCTCGCCCGACAGCTTGAGCAGAATGCGCTTGTAGGCCGGGTCAGGCATGTCAGGCTTTGCTCGCCTGCGCCATCACTTCGGCAACGAAGTCGTCCTTCTTCTTCTCGATGCCCTCGCCCACGATATACAGGGTGAAGCTCGCAACCGATGCGCCCTTGGACTTGAGCAACTGCTCAATGGTCTGCTTGTCATCCTTGACGAAAGGCTGACCCAGCAGGGTCACTTCCTTCAGGTATTTTGCCACGGAACCCTCGACCATTTTGGCGACGATGTCCGCCGGCTTGCCGGATTCGGCGGCTTTCTGCGCGGCAACGGAACGTTCTTTCTCGATCAGGTCCGCGGGCACATTTTCCTTCGACAGTGAAACCGGCTTGCTGGCCGCGATGTGCATGGCAATGTCCTTGGCCAGTTGCTCGTCTCCACCGACAACATCAACCACCACGCCAATCCTGGAGCCGCCATGCACGTAGCTGGCCAGACGGCCCTGTGCCGGTGTGCGCACAAAACGGCGCAGGCTCATGTTTTCGCCAATCTTGCCAACCAGCTGGGTGCGCACTTCCTCGACCGTCTTGCCGCCCATATCCATTGCGGACAATGCCGCGACATCCGCCGGATTGCTTTTGGCAACCATCTCTGCCAGCGATTTGGTAAAAGCCAGAAAATCGTCATTCTTGGCCACGAAGTCGGTTTCGCAGTTGACTTCGATCATCGCACCCAGCTTGGCATCGGGGCTGATGTAAATGCCGACCACTCCTTCCGCTGCAATGCGGCCCGCGGCCTTGGTCGCCTTGTTGCCAAACTTCACGCGCAGGATTTCCTCGGCTTTTTCCATGTCACCGCCGGCTTCGGAGAGCGCCTTCTTGCAATCCATCATCGGGGCGTCGGTCCGGTCACGCAGATCCTTCACCATGCTTGCGGTAATTTCCGCCATTTGCTGCTCCTTAAAATACTTTTCCAGATCAAATATGAAAAGAGGGGCTCGCGCCCCTCTTGTGTCATTTCGGGACGATCAGGCCGCGCCGCCTTCTTCCTCCACAAACTCTTCCTCGCCGCCCACCATTTCCTGGATGACCTGCGCACGGCCTTCCAGCACGGCATCGGCGATGCCGCGGGCATACAAACGAATGGCGCGGCTGGAGTCGTCGTTGCCGGGAATGACGTAATCCACGCCTTCAGGGCTGTTGTTGGTATCCACCACGCCAATCACCGGCACGCCCAGCTTTTTGGCTTCGGTAATCGCGCCCTTCTGGTAGCCGACATCGATGACAAAAATCGCATCGGGCAGCACGTTCATTTCACGAATGCCCCCCAGGCTGCGGTTGAGTTTCTCCACCTCGCGAGACTGCAGCAGGGTTTCCTTCTTGGACAGCTTGCCCGCTTCACTCAGGGCGGCTTCCATGTCGTTCAGGCGCTTGACCGACTGCTTCACGGTCTTGAAGTTGGTCAGCATGCCGCCCAGCCAGCGGTGGTTGACGAAAGGCATGCCGGCGCGCGCGGCTTCCTCGCCAACGATTTCGCGCGCCTGACGCTTGGTGCCCACGAACAGGATGGTGCCCTTGTTGGAAGCCAGCTGGCGCACGAACTTGAGCGCGTCCTCGAACATGGGGAGCGACTTCTCAAGGTTGACGATGTGAATCTTGTTGCGATGGCCGAAAATGAACGGAGCCATCTTGGGGTTCCAGTAACGGGTCTGGTGGCCGAAATGAACACCGGCCTCCAGCATTTGACGCATGGTCACGGACATACTATTTCCTTTCAAAGGTTGAGCCTCCACCCGCCTGGCGCTGGCAGTACATTTGTCCAGCGCACCCTTGGTTCCATCAAATCAACGATGGAGCAGGTGTGTGTATTTCCCCGGGCCCATCCCGGGAAGGCCGTGATTTTAAACCGGATTTGCCTTTTAATTCAAGGCAAAAGTTATGACCAATCCCTGTCCAGGCAGACGTGTCCTTAACAACAGCAAAATGCATCCGCGTTTGTTTATGGTACAGAATATCCGGCTGCAGTCGGGTGCCGGCCAGCGATGGGGAAAAACCGGTTTAAATAAAAGGAAGGGGCTTCCGCCCCTCTCGTATCACCACAAGATCAGGCTGACCCGATGGCTCGGCCCCGACAGCGAGCTGCAATACCCACAAACCCCAGGCCAGCCAGAAGCATTGCCCAAGATTCCGGTTCGGGAACAGGAGGCGCGGTACCGATGGCGGCCACCGTGTTGGCTGAACCCGGCGTGCCAAAATCAGTGCCGTTATAGGAAACAGATGTCTCGACATAATAGTTTGCAGCGGTGAGCGTATAGGGCGGGGAGATCGTTTGCAGGGAATAACTCTTACCGGCTGCGCTACTTGTCCATGAAACCGAGAAGAGGGTCTGACCAAGACCATTCTCCAACTGGATTGAGTCTGACGAGTTTGACAGGACAATGCCAGACCACACCTGATTGGGAACAATGCCGCCGTTGCCCGTGGCGCTCCGGCCCAAAAGGAAGTATGCACCCGATGCCAGGATTGTCCCCGTGCCAGCCGTCAAGGCATAGGATTCCGCGCCAGACCTGATGACCAGTCCGGCAAGATCAATCGAAACAGAGAGCGGGTTGACGAGTTCGATCCACTCTCCCGCGCTGTCCGCCACTGCTGCCGGATCAGGCATGAACTCGCTGATCCATATTTGCCCCGGAGCCAGTTCATTCACTGTAATGGCATGAGATGGCATCGCCAAAACGCACCCCAGCAGTCCGATAGTAATTTTTCCTGCGAATCTTGCAAATTGTACGGCCATTGTTTTCCCCTTTGATATCCAAGTGTTCCCTGGCTGTGCCAAGGTAGATAACATGAGCGACACCAGGCTTCCCTACCATCAACTGCTCAGGCGGCTCACATGCTTTTTGTACAAGCACCACCGTCACGTTGCTTGTCAGGACAAAGTAGAAGTCAATGGAAAGACCGTCAATACAACCAAAGTTATAGATGGTCAAAAAATTACATTGGCTTTACATGCTGGCCGCGCGGCGGTAGCGGGTTAAAATATGACCTTCCCTGTTATTCAGACACTCCATGTCCGTCACCCTCAAAACCCCCGAAGAAATCGAAAAGATGCGCGTGGCGGGAAGGCTGGCCTCGGAGGTGCTGGATTACATCACGCCTTACGTCAAGCCCGGGATCACCACGGGCGAGCTGGACAAGTTGTGCCACGACTACATGGTGAACGTGCAGGGCACGATTCCGGCGCCGCTCAATTACACGCCGCCGGGGCATGTGCCCTACCCCAAGTCGATCTGCACCTCGGTCAATCATCAGGTATGCCACGGCGTGCCTAGCGACAAGGTGCTGAAGAATGGCGATGTCGTGAATCTGGACATTACCGTCATCAAGGACGGCTGGCATGGTGACACCAGCCGCATGTTCATGGTCGGCGAAGTCTCCATCCAGGCCAGGCGGCTGATCCAGATTACCTACGAATCGATGTGGGTGGGAATTGCTCAGGTCAAGCCCGGCACGACGCTGGGCGATATCGGACACGCGATCCAGAAGCATGCCGAGAGTCACGGCTACAGCGTGGTACGCGAATTCTGCGGTCACGGCATCGGCAACAAGTTTCACGAAGACCCGCAGGTGCTGCATTACGGCAAACCGGGCACGGGCATGAAACTGCAACCAGGCATGACCTTCACCATCGAGCCCATGATCAACGCCGGCAAAAAGGATATCCGCCAGCTGGGTGATGGCTGGACAATCGTCACCAAGGATCACAGCCTGTCAGCACAGTGGGAACACACTGTGCTGGTAACCGGGACGGGCTTTGAGGTGCTGACCGTTTCCGCGGGCACGCCCGCCGCACCGGCACTTATTTCACAAGCCGCCTGACATGCAGGCGGCGGATCTGGCCGCCCTGCGAGCGCGGCTCAAGCAGGGCCGTACCGATCTGGCATCGGCATTCCAGTCACGTCCCCATCCACAGCACTACCTGCAACAGCATGCCAGGCTGGTCGATTCCATTTTGTCCGCATTGTGCGATACATTGCTTCCGCAAGACACCAGTCTGGTTGCAGTGGGCGGCTACGGCCGGGGAGAGCTTTTCCCGGCATCGGACGTGGATGTGCTGGTGCTGATTCCCGGTGCACCGGACGAGGCCTTGAAAACGCGGCTGGAAACCTGGGTACAAGCTTGCTGGGATGCCGGACTCGAAATCGGACACAGCATCCGCACCGCCGAGGAATGCGCGGATGAAGCCGGCAAGGACATCACGATTGAAACCGCCTTGCTGGAAGCGCGCCAGATTTGGGGCAACTCAACACTGTTTGATCGGTTCAGGCAATTGTTTTCGGCGCGTTTCAACCCGCGCCGGTTCGTCGAAGGCAAGCTGCTGGAACAGAAAAACCGCCACAACCGCTTCGAAGACAGCGCCTACAAACTCGAGCCCAATTTGAAGGACAGTCCCGGCGGCCTGCGCGACCTGCACATGATTCACTGGCTGGGCCTGGCGGCGAATGCGGGCGGCGACTGGCAGGCGCTTGCCCGCTCCGGCATCCTGACCCGCACCGAGGCAATGCGGTTATCGCGGATTCAGGGCGTTCTTGACCTGCTGCGCATTCACCTGCACTTGCAGGCCCGGCGGCGCGAAGACCGCCTTGCCTACGATTACCAGACCCAGCTCGCGGAATCGCTGAAATTGACCGACTCCCGGCACCACCGGGCAGGCGAGTTGCTGATGCAACGCTACTACCGCGCTGCCAAACAGGTTCAACTGGCCAACGAAATATTGATTCCGGCATTGCGGGCGCGGGTTTTAAATGAGCCGGTCACGGATCGCGCACTGGATGGCGAATTCGTCCTGCGCGGGAATACGCTGGCGTTGCGCAACCCCGAACTGCTCGAAATGGATCCCGGCGCCATATTCCGCGCATTCCGAATCGCCATGCGCAATTCCATCCCGGCCTTTGCGCCAGACCTGATCAGTGCGATCTGGCGAGCCCGATTAAAAGTGAATGCGGCATTCCGCGCCAACCCGGAAAACCGGGCTGAGTTTATGACAATCCTGCGCGAACCGCGTGGCGTGACCTGGGCGCTCAAGGCCATGGTGCGGTATGGCATTCTTGGCCGCTACCTGCCGGCGTTTGGCCGAATTTCAGGTCAGATGCAGCACGACGGATTTCACATCTACACTGTCGACGAACATACGCTGGCGGTGCTGAGGAATGTCCGGCGCTTCACCGTGGCGGAATTCGCCCATGAATATCCGCTGGCCTCAAGATTGATTTCGGGGTTCGACAAACCCGAACTGCTCATTCTGGCCGCCCTGTTCCATGACATCGCCAAGGGACGCGGCGGCGATCACTCGCAGTTGGGCATGCGCGATGCGCGGCAATTTTGCCGTTCGCATGGACTGCCGCGCGAGGATGTCGAACTGGTGGCCTGGCTGGTCAGGGAACATCTGACCATGTCACGCACGGCGCAGAAGGAAGACTTGAGCGATCCGGAAGTCATCGAGACATTCACCAGAAATGTTGGTGCATTGCGACAGCTCGATGCGCTTTACATCCTGACCGTCGCGGACATTCGCGGCACCAGCCCCAAAGTGTGGAATGCCTGGAAGGGCAAACTGCTGGAAGACCTCTATCACGCCACGCGTGCGCGCCTGACCGGAGAGGCCCGCGCAACCGGCGGTATCAGCGAAATACAGTCGGACGCGCGTGCCAGGCTTGCGCTTTATGGCATTCAACCCGATGCGGCCGATGCCCTGTGGCGTCATCTCGATGAAAGCTACTTCCTGCGTTTTGATGCCGCCGACATTGCCTGGCACGCGCGCATGCTCTGGCAAAAGCCGGATAACCAACAGCCCATCGTGCGCGCCCGCCTGTCACCTGCCGGTGAAGGCATTCAGGTGCTGGTTTACTGTCCCGACATGCCTGATCTGTTTGCGCGCGTGTGCGGTTTTTTTGCCCGCAACCAGTTCTCCGTGGTGGAAGCCAAGATACACACGAGCCGGCATGGCTATGCGCTGGACAGTTTTCAGGTGCTCGACGACGGACGGCGGGAAGTGCACTACCGTGATTTTCTGCAATTCATGGAGCATGAACTCGCGCTTGGACTTGATCCGGCCCGTCAGCCTGAACCCGTGCCTGCCGGTCGATATTCGCGCCGGTTGCGCCATTTCCCCATTCAGCCGGAAATCGAAATCCAGCCTGATGAGCGCGCGCGCTATCACATTCTGTCGCTTTCCTGCGGCGACCGCGCAGGACTGCTGCACGGCATTGCCCAGGTATTTCAGCGGCATGGCATCGCCCTGTACAGCGCCAAAATCCATACGCTCGGCGAGCGTGTGGAAGACCGCTTTTTAATCCGGGGAGAAGCGCTGGAAAAACAGAAGAACCTGCTGGAATTGGAGCGGGACCTGATAAGCGTGCTGGAGCAGCCTGCCAGATCTTGAGCCGCTCACATGGCCGGTCGGGCGTATTCGTCGATATATCTGCCGCGTGCCGGCGCACGGCGTTTCGCATTGTTTTTTTTGCGTTCGGGCTTTTTGGCGGGCTGGATTTGTTCTTCCCAGGTTTCCTGGGGCCGTGAGCGATTACGCTGCGGCGAAATGGCCGTGCCACTTACAATTCCGCCAACTGTGTCTTCCGCTGCCGTTAAATATTCTTTCTTGTTTTGCATGTTTTTTGTATTTCAAGCCGCAGCGCGCCACTCTCTCAGGCTGGCAGCAAGGTTACGGGTCATGAAAATCAGTGATGCCAGCCTCTCACGCGAAGGCGTCTGTTCACATTCAATCAACTTGCCTTGCGCATAGACGCTGACAATCAGGAGATTGTTCTTTACCTCCAGTGGCAGACTGGTTTGTCTTGTCGAAAGCGCGAGCTGAACATCGCCCCACATTTCCCTGCTGACCTCCAGCGCGATGGCCAGCCTTCCCTCTCGATCGGGTGACGACCAATAACGGCTGGCATCCAGCAACAGCGTCACCGCGCCGTCCAGGCGCTCGGCATCTATCACTGTCTGGGATGGTCTTGCTTCGCTCAATTAACAGTCCTTTAGGGAAAACGTTTTTCACAATCGACACTCTCGTTAGCGGCCGGATTGGTTTGCGCTTTAGGCCGTTTGTCGGGTACGAATTTTTGCCAAAAATGCTGAAATAACAACAGCTATTCGACAGTCTTGATATTGGGGAAAAGCACGTCGGTAAAACCGAAATTGGAAAAATCCCGCATCCGCATCGGATACAGAACACCATGCAAATGATCGGTCTCATGCTGCACCACACGAGCATGAAAACCATCGACCGTACGGTCGATGAAATTCCCCACGGCATCAAAGCCGCGATAGCGCACGTGGGAATAACGCGGCACGCGTCCGCGCAGGCCAGGCAATGACAGGCAGCCTTCCCAGTCTTCCTGCACCTCGTCCGTCAACAATTCCAGCACAGGGTTGACCAACACAGTCAATGGGATGGGAGCCACATCGGGATAACGGGGATTATTCGTGATTTCAAAAATCACCACTTGCAAATCCACGCCGATTTGCGGCGCGGCAAGCCCCGCGCCATTCAGGTAATGCATGGTGTCCAGCATATCCATGACAAGAGTATTCAATTCGGCCGTGCCGAAATGCTGAACTTGCCGCGCCTGCCGCAAGAGGCGCGGGTCGCCCATTCTCAAGACTTCGCAAACAGGCATCAATTAAACGGGACAGGATTCCGGGTGAGCCAGCACCACCAGTTCTTCCAGCAGTATTCTGACCCGGCCCATCAAGTCTTCAAGCCCGCGTTGGATATCGGTTTCATGGATGCCGTTTTTCGATGCACCACGTCCCGCCGCATCATTGACCACCACCCCGATCGCGGCGTAGCAAAGCTCGATCTCACGCGCGAGATAGGCTTCTGGCATGCCGGTCATGCCGACCATGTCGGCACCGTCCCGCTCCATGCGATTGATCTCGGCAGCGGTTTCAAGCCTCGGCCCCTGGGACACGGCATACACGCCGCCATCCCGCACCTTGAGATTTTTCAGGGAAGCCGAACGCAAAATATCGCGTCGCATGGCATCACAGTAAGGTTCGGTAAAGTCCAGATGTGTCACCTGTTTTTCGCCGGAAATCGTGAAGGTGCCAATCCGGCCCCAAGTGTAGTCAATGATCTGGTCGGGCACGACCATGCTGCCCGCGGGCAATGCCGGATTGATTCCGCCGACCGTGGCAATGGATACGATGCGATCCACGCCGTGTTCCTTGAGCGCCCACAGATTGGCGCGATAATTCACTTCATGCGGCGGAATGGTGTGACCGTAGCCGTGGCGTGCCAGAAAAATGATTTCTTCGCCACATAATCTGCCGAAGGTCAGCGCGCCAGAAGGTTCCCCATAGGGCGTGCGCGCCACCTGGCGGTGGGTGATTTCAAGATTGGCCAGTTTGGTGAGGCCGGTGCCTCCGATAATTCCCAGCATGTTTTTTCCCAGTAACTTTTATTCTTCTATTCTGCCTGCAACGCGCGGATTTCCGGCAGATTCCGCCACAAGCCATACGCATCCATGCCGCAACCAAAAACATACCGGTTGGGAACGGTCAGACCGACAAAATCCGCTTTTACCGGTTTGGATTTCTCGATGGTCTTGTCTGCGAGCACAGCGGTATAAATCCGCGCCGCGCCCATCTCCTGCAACTTCTGCCGGATGGCATACAGGGTTTCACCTTCATCCAGAATGTCGTCCAGCACCAGCACCGACCGGCCTGCGACTGATTTGCCCGGCAGCACGCGCCACTCGATGGCGCCGCCCTGGGTCTTGCCGCGATATCGCGTCACATGAAGGTAATCGAACTCAAGCGGAAAATCGAGGCGGGGCAACAACTGGCCCGCGAATACGATGGCGCCGCCCATCACTGGCAATACCAGCGGAAACCGGTCATGCAGCACGCCTGAAATATCCCTTCCCAATCTGTCCAGGCACGTTTGAACAGTTTGCGCATCCGCGATGACTTCGGACGCAACCAGAATATCGCGCGCATCATATTCATTCATGACTGCCCACTCCTCATGCTTTGTTGTTTACCCAACGACCCATTGTCGTGGACTTGCGGCAATCGGGCCGGTCGCACCTGCCTTTGGCAGGCACTGCTCCCTGTTCATGCCACCCTTTGTCTTGCCGTTTCATACAGGCAAATCGCGGCCGAAACCGAAACGTTCAGGCTTTCAACTGCACCGCCAATGGGTATCCGCGCGGCTTCATCACACGTCTTGCGCGTAAGCTGTCTCAAGCCCGTCCCTTCCGCGCCCAATACCCAGGCTATGCCGCTTTTAGCGTCGATTTTATCGAGGGATCTGGGTGCCTCGGCCTCCATCGCAACCGTCCACACCTGGAATTCCTTGAGTTCATCCAGGCTGCGCGCAAGATTGGTCACCATCAAATAGGGCACGGTTTCGGCCGCGCCGCTGGCGACTTTTTCCACGGTCGAATTCAGCCCCACCGCGCGATCCTTGGGCGCAATGACCGCATGGGCGCCAAACGCATCGGCCGAGCGCAACACCGCCCCCAGATTATGGGGATCCGTCACGCCATCCAGCACGACGATTAACGGTGCGCCTTCGATGACTTCAATGACCTCAGCCAAAGTACGCGCCATCGTGACGGCTTCGACTTTTGCCACGACACCCTGATGGCGCGCGCCGCCGACCATTTTATCCAGTCTTCCGCCATCCGCCATGCGGGCGGCCAAGCCGGCATTTGCCAATACCGCAAGGAAATCCCGCATGCGTGCATCCTGGCGGCTTTCGTCCACCCAAACTTCAATGATTGTCTGTTGAGCGGAACGCAAGCGCGCCTTGACGGCATGGAAGCCATACATCCAGCGAGACTTCATCGATGATTCCTAATATTCAACTTCAACTGACCTCTTTATCTGAAAAAAACTAAAAAATTGATATGCGTCAAGGAATAACCTTTTCTTAGCCACTAGTATTCGAAGCTCAAGAGTACCCTATAACACCTAATCAAAACTTTACTTTAGGAGGAGGCCATGCAAAAAGTCTTTTTGCGCAGTGCGGTTGTCAGCTGTCTTCTGTTAGCAGGCAGTGTCCATGCAGAACTCAACATCAAGGGTCTGGCAGATACTTGCAACAACTGCCACGGTACGGGTGGCGTCAGCGCGGGTGAGTCCATGCCCTCGATTGCAGGCCTGCCCGAAGCGTACCTAAAGAACCTCATGATGGAATGGAAGACGGGGAAACGCGCCTCTGCCAACATGACCCGTCTCATCAGCGGTTACACGGATGAAGAGATAGCAGCGCTGGCAACATATTTTGCCAAACAGCCCTGGACACCCGTCGCACAAAAAACCGACAAGGCCACGGTCAAAAAAGGCAAAGCAGCAGCGGACAAATGCACCGGCTGCCATGGCGATACTGGCGCAGGTGACGATGAAACGCCGAAACTGACCGGCCAATGGGCACAATACATGGAACTCGAACTCATGAAATATCGTGACGAGTCATTCAAGATGACCCACGAGAAAATGCGCAAAGCTGCGGCCAAGGCCGGTGAGGCCGATGGCAATGCTGCCGCCCAGTTCTTTGCCAGCCAGAAGAAATAAGGAGACCTTCATGAGCCAGATCAATCGTCGTGAATTTATCAAGCTGGCCGCTGCGGCCAGTTCCGCTTCCGTCCTGGGCTACCCTTCGGTGGTACGCGCCGGCGGGGCAAAAGCCAAGATTGTCGTCATCGGCGGAGGTTTCGCCGGCGCCACGGCTGCCAAGTACATCAAGATGGGGGATGCGAACATCGATGTCACCCTCATCGAGCCCAACAAAATCTACACATCCTGCCCGCTTTCCAATGAGGTCATTGCCGGCCATCGTGACATCAAGACCCTGGAGATTGGTTACGACGGCCTGAAAAAACGCGGTGTCAACGTGATGCATGATTTTGTTATCGGCGTAGATCGCGCCAAGAAGACCGTGACCACCAAGGGAGGCAAGACACTTCCCTATGATGCCTTGGTCATGTCTCCCGGCATCGAGTTCCACTACACTGGCATCGAGGGCTACAACGAATCGATGATCGAGGACATCCCTCACGCTTATAAGGCCGGCCCGCAGACCCTGCTACTGCAAAAACAGCTCATGGCCATGCCCGATGGCGGCAAATTTGTGATCGTTGTGCCCAAGGGCCCGTTCCGCTGCCCACCCGGACCGTACGAGCGTGCTTCCCTGGTTGCCTCCTATCTCAAGCACAGCGGCAAGACCAAGTCCAAGGTCATCATTCTTGATTCCAACGACTCCCACTCCAAGAAAGGCTTGTTTAACCAAGCTTGGACGAAGCTGTATGGCTGGGAAAAAGAGGGTATGGGCACCAATGGCATGATCGAATGGGTGAAAGGTGCCGAGGGCGGCAAGGTCACCAAACTGGATGCAAAAACCAAGACTGTTTCGTCCGACTTCGTTGACGTCAAGGCCGACGTGCTCAACATCATCCCGCCGCACAAGGCCGGCAAGATTGCCGCCGATGCGGGGCTGACCGGCACTTCGGGCAACAACTTCGAGATGGGCTGGTGCAAGGTTGAGCCGATGACCATGGCCTCTGCAACGGATCCAAATATCTATGTCGTTGGCGATTCCTGTGTCGCAGGCGAAATGCCGCTGTATGGCAACCCCAATGCGGCTTTCGACATGCCCAAGTCGGCCCATATCGCCATGACCCAGGCCAAGGTCGCTGCCGCTGCCATTGTCGCCAAGGTCAATGGCCAGCCGGTGCCCAACCCCTACTTCGCCAATACCTGCTACAGCATTGTGGATGAGGGCTATGGCTTCTCGGTTGCGCATATGTATCGGGTTGAAAACGGCACCTTCAAGTACATCAAGGAAGGCAGTGGCGTTTCCATGATGACCATGCCTGACAAGTCGCCGGTGCCGGATGTCTATCGCAAGCTTGAAGCTGAGTATGCGGTTGGCTGGCTCCGCAATGTCATGTCGGATGCGTTTGCCTGATTAGTTTTTTGTTTTTAAGTGTGACGACAACACGTTCTCAAGGAGGGTAATTATGAAAATACTAAAGCATAGTTGGCTGGGAGGGCTGGTGCTCGCTCTGCTGTCGCTGAGTCTGCCGGCCTCAGCGGTCGACAAACCGGCCGCAGTCTCGCCCGGTTTGTCAGCGATCACGCTGGACAAACAGCCGGTGGACACCAAAAAGTGTTATGCCTGCCATGACAACATCGAGGAGTTTCATGCCAAGGGCAAACATGCCAAGGTCAACTGCGTAAGCTGCCATACCGGTACCGCGGAACATCTGGCATCCAGCAAGGACCAGAAGAAGGCAACCAAGCCGGCCACCATCACCGACCACCGTGCCTGTGGCGCCTGCCACAAGGATCAGTACGAATCCCTTGTGAAAATGGACTACACCGCGCCGGCACGCCTGGAAAAGGGCACGTTCAAAGGCCGTTCACCGCTGTTCGACAAGATCATGGAAGGCTACGGTTTCACCATCGAACACGGCGAACCGCGTTCCCACGCCTTCATGCTGGTCGACCAGTGGGCAGTGGATCGTGGCTTTGGCGGCCGCTTCCAGTTCAAGGACTGGAGGCACATCGACAAAGCCAAGGAAGCTGCCGCTAGCCCCTGGAATGTGCTGTATGACCGCGAGCCGGAAACCTCTGACCAGAAGGTATTCATGAAGCAGACAGTGACCGCCGTCAACCCGGTGTGCATGAACTGCAAGACGCAAGACCACATCCTAGACTGGAAATTCATGGGCGACCCGGATCCCAACGCCAAATGGGCCCGCACCTCCAAGCCGGTTGAATTCGCACGCGGCATGAAGCATCCGCTGAACTGCTACATGTGCCATGACCCGCACAGCACGCAGCCGCGCGTGGTTCGCGATGCCCTGATCGAAGCCGTTGTCGACCGCAAGTTGGGTACCTACCCGATGAACCCGGAAAAGAGCAAGCAGACGGCCATGACCAAGGTCAACTTCCAGCGCGATGGCAAGGACTTCCGTGCCATTGGCCTGCTTAGCAAGTCTGACTCCAACCTGATGTGCGCACAGTGCCACGTGGAATACAACTGCGGACCTGGTTACGACATTACGGCTGACAACTCCTCGGGCAAGTACTCAGTGACCATGGCCGACCGGCGTACCAACCTGTTCCCGTGGACTAACGTCTTCGGCTACAAGAAGGTCATGACCGACGACTACAAGTTCAGGGACTTCAAGCATGCTGCCACTGGCGCAATGTTGCCCAAGCTCCAGCACCCGGAAATGGAAACCTTCTGGGGTTCCAAGCATGAGAAAGCCGGCGTCGAGTGCAAGCATTGCCACATGTCCCAGGCCAAGGGCGAAAAAGGCAAGACTTACACTTCTCACCAGCAGATTACCCCACGCGAGAATATCAAGGGAACCTGTCTGACCTGCCATGGTGACTGGACCGAGCAGCAAGCCAAGTACACCATCGACACGATCCAGAACTACACCCGTGGCAAGATGGCGGACGCCGAGTTCTGGCTGTCGCAGCTGATCGACATGATCGTCAAGGCCAAGGATGCTGGCGTTTCCGACGACATCATCAAGAAGGCTTACGACAAGCAGTATGACGCCAACCTGTACTGGGAATGGTGGACCGCTGAGAACTCCGACGGTTTCCATAACCCGGCTGATGCGCGCGAGTCCTTGACTACTTCGATTACAGCCTCCAAAGATGGTGTGACCATGCTAAGGAAAGCACTGGCCGACATGAAGAAGCCTGTTGCCATGGCTCCCGTGGCGGCCCCAGCACCTGCGGCTGCACCCGCGGCAAAATAATCTCCTCCGCAACGTTCGGGCCGGCCTCATCAGCCGGCCCATTTTTTTGTAACGATTATTTGACGCTTGGTTTCAACTTCCAGATTCGTTATCCTTAGCCGTTCGATCCAAACCACCCATTAATGTCTTCCTCCGATATTTCACTCTCGGTTCATAACCTCGGTTGCATGCGGGGTGAACGTGAACTGTTCACTGGCATGAATTTCACTTTGCATGGCGGGGAGGCATTGCTCATTCAGGGCGGCAATGGCCAGGGCAAGACCAGCCTGCTGCGGCTGCTTACCGGCCTTTCCCAGCCAGCGGGTGGCGAAGTGCGCTGGCGCGGAGAAAAGCTGGACAAGACAAGCGAGACTTATCACCGGGAGATGGCCTATATCGGTCATTTGAACGGCATCAAGGATGACCTGACGCCGATCGAGAATTTGCGGCTTGCCTCGCAACTGGCAGGGCGCACCCTGAATGAATCAGAGGCAGAAAAAACACTGATACAGCTTGGTCTGGGGCGCTGCCTGGATTTGCCTTGCCGGGTGTTGTCCTTTGGACAGCGGCGGCGGGTTTCCCTGGCGAGCCTGCTCTGCTCCAATGCGCTGCTGTGGATTCTGGATGAACCGCTGACCGGCCTGGATGTGCATGGGGTGGCCCTGCTGGAAAACTTGCTTAAAGCCCATATCGATAAAGGCGGCATGGCGGTGCTCACCACGCATCAGCCGATATCACTTGAAGGCGGCAATATCCGCACACTTCGCGTGGGCAATGTGCCTCAGTCTGAAGCGGCTTCATGAGACAATGACGCCCGATGCTCCACTTTCTGATTACTGTTATCCGCCGCGACCTCATGCTGGCAGCCCGGCGCCGTGGCGACTGGCTGACTTCGCAGTTTTTCTTTGTCATGGTCGCCAGCATGTTTCCCCTGGGAATCGGCCCCGACCCGGTCACGCTGAAAATGATCGGCCCCGGTGTGGTCTGGGTATCCGCGCTGCTGGCTTCTTTGCTGTCCCTGCCAAGATTGCTGGCGGAAGATTATCGCGATGGTTCGCTCGAACAGATGCTGCTTACTCCTCAGCCCCCGGTATTGCTGGCGCTGGGAAAATCGCTCGCGCACTGGCTGATTTACGGCATTCCCCTGCTGATCATCAGCCCCATCCTGGGCATCCAGTTCGCATTGCCTGCGGACGCCATTGCGATCCTGATGCTGTCGCTGCTGATCGGCACGCCCATCCTTTCCCTGCTGGGCAGCGTGGGAGCTGGGCTGACACTGGGATTGCGCGGCAGCGGCGTTCTGTTGACCCTGTTGATTCTGCCGCTTTATGTTCCCGTGCTGATCTTCGGCGCCGGCGCGGTGGATGCAACCATGGCCGGGACCGGGGCGGAATCCCATCTTTCACTGCTGGGTGCCATCCTGGTGTTAACCTTGCTGGTGGCGCCCTGGATTGCCGCCGCCGCGCTTAAAGTATCGATCGAATAATGGCCTTGAATCTCTACTATTATGCTTCGCCCGCCACGTTCTACCATCTCAGCGGGAAGCTGATCCCGTGGTTCGGCTGGAGCGCCGTGCTGTTGACCGTGATCGGGCTCTACCTCAGCTTCTTCATGGCGCCCACGGATTTCCAGCAGGGTGAGGCGTACCGGATCATATTCATCCACGTGCCCGCCGCCTGGATGTCCATGTTCATCTATCTGATCATGGCATTCTGGGGCGCGATCGGTCTGGCTTTCAAAACCCGCCTTTCCTTCATGATGTCACGGGCCCTGGCGCCCACTGGCGCCCTGTTTACTTTTATAGCCCTCTGGACTGGCGCGCTTTGGGGAAAACCCATGTGGGGCGCATGGTGGGTATGGGATGCGCGGCTGACCTCGGAACTAATCCTGCTTTTCCTGTACATAGGCATCATGGCGTTGTGGGCCGCCATTGACGACCCGCAGCGCGGTGACCGGGCTGGCGCGCTGCTGACTTTGGTGGGTGCGATCAACGTGCCGATCATTTATTTCTCGGTCAAGTGGTGGAACACGCTGCACCAGGGTGCATCCGTCAGTCTTACCAAGGCGCCTTCGATGGCCAAGATCATGTTGCTGGGCATGCTGATCATGGCGATTGCCGCATGGCTTTACACCATTGCTGTCGCGCTATACCGGGTAAGAACGCTGATACTTGAACGCGAACGAAACACGGACTGGGTCAAGGCCCTGATGGAGAAATAACATGCAATGGGCGAGTGTGAATGATTTCATGGCCATGGGCGGATATGGTCTGTATGTCTGGGGCTCTTACGTGGTGATGATTGCGGTGGTCGTTGTTGAAATCGTGCTGCTGAGAAAAGGCAGGAGCCAGACCCTGAAACTTTTGAAGCGCATGCGTAATTGGGAAGAGCAATGAAGTCCAGACACAAAAAACTGCTTGTCATCGGCCTGGGGCTGGTTGGCATAGGATTGATCGCCACCCTGGTGCTGAATGCTTTCCGCAGCAACCTGGTGTTCTTTTTCACCCCGACCCAGGTCGTTCAGGGCGAAGCGCCCACGGGACGCGCCTTCCGCATTGGCGGACTGGTCGAAGCCGGCAGCGTGAAGCGCCAGCCGGATGGCATCAATGTCAAATTTGTCGTGACGGATACGGCCAAATCCATCCCCGTGATTTACCAGGGCATCCTTCCTGACCTGTTCAAGGAAGGCAAAGGCGTGGTGGCGGAAGGCAAGCTGGGCTCTGATGGGTTATTCACCGCCTCGCAAGTCCTGGCCAAGCATGACGAGAACTACATGCCGCCCGAGGCCGCGCATGCCGTTGAACAAGCCCAGAAAGCCCAGGAAACGCTGGTGAAATAATTGCCTTCCTAATAGGGGCATCACTTAAAAAGGTGGAGACATGATTCCGGAACTAGGCCATTTCGCTCTAATCGTCGCGCTGTTGCTGGCGCTGACGCAAGGCATCCTGCCACTGGTTGGCGCACATCGCGGCAACGCGACACTGATGGGCGTCGCCCGTCCTGCCGCGCAGGGGCAGTTCGTGTTCGTGGCTTTTGCCTTCGGCTGTCTGGCATGGTCCTTCCTCAACAACGATTTCAGCGTGGAAAACGTTGCGCGTAATTCCTTTTCGCAACTGCCGGAAATTTACCGCTTCACCGCCACCTGGGGCTCGCACGAGGGCTCCCTGCTACTGTGGACATTGATCCTGAATGTCTGGACGGTTGCCGTCACCGTCTTTTCGCGCCATCTGCCGGAAGACATGGCTTCCCGTGTCATCGGCGTCATGGGGCTTGTCGCCGTGGGTTTCCTTGCCTTCATGCTCGTTACGTCCAATCCCTTCCTGAGGCTGATTCCGGTACCGCCGGACGGCTCCGATCTGAATCCGCTGCTGCAGGACATGGGCATGGTGATTCATCCGCCCATGCTCTACATGGGCTATGTTGGTTTCTCCGTGGCCTTTGCCTTCGCCATTGCCGCTCTGCTTTCCGGCAAGCTGGATGTCGCGTGGGCGCGCTGGTCCCGCCCGTGGACAACCGTGGCGTGGATGTTCCTGACCATGGGCACGGCATTGGGCAGCTGGTGGGCTTACTATGAACTGGGCTGGGGCGGCTGGTGGTTCTGGGATCCAACGGAGAACGCTTCCTTCATGCCCTGGCTAGCTGGCACCGCGCTGATCCACTCGCTGGCCGTCACGGAAAAACGCGGCGCGTTCAAGAGTTGGACAGTGTTGCTGGCCATTCTGGCATTTTCACTCAGCCTGCTGGGCACATTCCTTGTTCGGTCGGGCGTACTGTCTTCCGTTCACGCGTTTGCCACCGATCCGGGGCGGGGCGTTTTCATCCTGTCCTTCCTGGGTGTCGTCATCGGCGGCTCCTTGGCGCTGTATGCATGGCGCGCGCCTCGCTTGATGACGGGCGGCGGCTTCACCTGGTTCTCGCGCGAGGCGCTGTTGTTGGGTAACAACGTCCTGTTGCTGGCCGCGCTCGGGTCGGTCCTGTTGGGAACGCTCTACCCGCTGTTCATGGATGCGATGGGACTCGGCAAAATTTCCGTTGGCCCGCCCTACTTCAACGCTGTTTTCATTCCGCTGTTCGCGCCTGTGCTGTTCCTGACCGCGATTGGCCCGCTCGCACGCTGGAAACAGTCTAGTCTGCCCGACATGGTTTCACGGATGAAATGGGCTTTCGCCGTGGCGCTGATCGTGGCGGCGATTGTGCCATTCACGGCGGGCGGCATGAATCTGATGGCCTCTCTGGGCCTGTTCCTCGCGCTGTGGATTCTCTTCAGCATCCTGATCGGCTTTGCCGAACGCCTCAAGCCCGCGCAAGGCACCTTCATGCAAAAGCTGGCCAGCCTGCCGCGCGGCTACTGGGGCATGCAGATTGCCCATGCGGGTCTGGCTGTCGCCGTTATTGGCGCAACGGTGGTTTCAAACTTCCAGTCCGAGCGCGACGTGCGCATGAATGTCGGCGACCATGTCGAGCTGGCGGGTTACCACTTCACGTTCCAGGGCGTGAAGGAAGTGCCAGGCCCCAATTACGTGGCAGGCCGCGGCACGATAGCAGTGGAAAAATCCGGCAGCAAATTTATCCTCCACCCCGAAAAGCGCATCTACAACGCTTCTGGCATGCCGATGACGGAAGCCGGCATCGACTACGGCATCTTCCGCGATGTGTATGTCTCGCTGGGCGAACAACTCGAGAACGGCGCCTGGACCGTCAAGGTTTACCACAAGCCGTTCGTGGACTGGCTTTGGGGCGGCGCATTCCTGCTGGCCCTGGGTGGCGCGCTGGCTGCCTCGGACCGCCGTTACCGCATCGCCATGAAAAAAGCCGAGAAAGCCGCCAGCCAATCCGCCGCTGAAGGAGTAGCCGCATGAAACGCTGGATTCCGCTCGTTCTCTTTGCCGTCCTGGCGGGTTTTCTTTATGTCGGTCTGTATCTCAATCCGCGTGAAGTGCCTTCGCCTTTCATAGGCAAGCCCGCCCCGAACTTTACCCTCCCCGTCATCGGTCAACCCGGAGTGACGTTTTCCCCGGATCAGGCAAAAGGCAAAGCCTGGCTGCTCAACATCTGGGCGCCCTGGTGCGTTTCATGCCGGGCGGAACATCCCTTCCTGATGCAGCTTTCCCAATCCGGCATTCCCATTTACGGGCTGAACTGGAAAGACAGGGACCGCGAAGCCGAGGCGCTGCTGAACCAGAAAGGCAGCCCCTATATTGCGACCGTCGATGATCTCGATGGCCGCGTTGGCATTGATTATGGCGTCACCGGCACCCCGGAGACATTCGTCATCGACAAGACCGGCATCATCCGCATGAAGCATGTCGGCCCGATTGATGAAGCCATCTGGAAGAAAAAATTCGAACCGCTTTTAAAGCAGCTCTGAAGCCCGAGGAATTTGAATCATGAAACTTTTCGCCGTCCTGCTGGCAATGCTGCTTGCCGCTCCCGTCAGCGCCAACGAAGCCGCCCCCAACGCGGATGACCCGGTCATTGAACAGCGCATGAATGTGCTTGCGGAAGATTTGCGCTGCCTGGTCTGCCAGAACGAGTCGCTGGCCGGTTCGCATGCCGAACTGGCGGAGGATTTGCGCAAGGAAATCCGCGCGCAAATGAAGGCCGGCAAGAATGATGCGGAAGTCATTGAATATCTGACTGATCGCTATGGCGATTTCGTGCTGTATCGGCCGCCCTTCAAACCCGTCACTTACCTTCTGTGGCTGGGGCCCGCGATCTTTTTGGCTATTGGCGGCGCAATCTGGTATGTCACCCTCAAGCGGCGCAGGAAACTGCAGGAACAGGCGCAGCCCGACAGCGAGACCCTGAAAAAAGCCGCCGCACTGCTCGAACAATAAGCAGGCTGATCATTCCCACTTTCCCTGGAGTTCCCGTTGAACTGGAATCTGTTTAGTTTCTCGCCCCTGTTTTGGGTTTTTACGGCTGGGTTAACCCTGTTGGCACTGGTATTTGTGCTGCCCCCCTTGCTGCGTTCCCGTTCTGTGTCATCGCTCCGGCAACGCCGTCAAATCAATATTGATGTTTACCGCGACCAGTTGCGCGATCTGGAAGCCGAATATGCGCAGGGCGCTTTTGACAAAGACCAGTTCGACGCAGCCAAACTGGAGCTGGAAAATCGCCTGGCTGAAGACGCGCTCTCTGATGAGGATCAGCCCATTTTCAACAAAGGCGGCAAAAAGCTGGGCATTGCATTGGGCATTGCCATTCCCTTGCTGGCTTTTGGCATTTATTTCCTGATTGGCAATCCCTGGGCCATCAATGAAGCCGTACCGGCAGTCGCAAGCGGCCAGCATGGTGATTTCTCCGCCATGCTGGATAAAGTGCGCCAGAAGACGGAAGAAAACCCAAATGACGGAGAAGCCTGGCTGATGCTGGCCAAGACCCATTCCGTCATGGAGCAATGGCCGGACGCGGGCAAGGCCTATGCCAGGGCGGTGCAGTTGCAGCCCAAGAATGCCACGGCGCTTGCAGGATACGCGGAATCGCTGGCCATTCTCAATGGCCGCGTTTTGCAAGGCCAGCCCGCTGAGCTGATTCGGCAGGCCCTGGCAATCAACCCAAAGGAGCCCAAGGCGCTGGAACTCGCGGGCATTGGCGCGTTTCAGGAAAATAATTTTGCCCAGGCAGCGTATTACTGGAAACAGCTTCTCAATCAGCTGCCACCTGATTCACCTTATGCCATGGATATCGCCATGGCATTGAAGGAAGCCAAGGAGAAGGCCGAGACTGCTTTCGGCAAGCCGCTGGACAAAATGCTGGGCACGGACAAGGTGGTCATCCAGACCATCAATGGCAAGGTGGAAATCAGTCCGAAGCTCAAGGACAAGATTCCCGCCAACGCCACCATCTTTTTGTTCGCCAAGCCGCTTGAGGGAGGAATGCCCGTTGCCGCGATCCGTTCGGATGCATCAAAGCTGCCACTGCAATTCGAATTGAATGATTCCATGGCCATGAATCCTGAAATGCGGCTGACTTCATTCAAGGAAGTCACCCTCACTGCACGAGTCTCATTGACAGGCGAAGCAATGGCGAAAAGCGGTGATCTGGAAGGCACACTGACACCGGTCAAGGTTGGCGCAAAAGGCATCAAGCTGGTAATCGATACAATCAAGCCTTGACGGCCTTCTCTTTCGGTAGCAGGGATTCAAGCATGGTTCTGAGCTGGGCAATTCGCACGGGCTTGTGCAGGATGGGAAAGCCGCTGGCTCGCAGCGACTTGATCGTTTCGGTCCGAGTGTCCCCGGTAATCAGCACAATTGGAATGTTTCCGCCATGGCGTCTTTGCACCTCTTCCGCAACCATCAATCCGGTTTCCCCATTCTGCAGTTGATAATCCACCAGCACGATGTCGGGTGACACCTGAAGCACCTGTTTCGTTTGTTGCAGGCTGTTGGCGACAATGAGTCCCATGCCCCATTGTTCGAGCAGGTTTCCGAGCGCATCCAGCACGCTGGGATCGTCATCCACAAGCAGGGCCACGCCCCGTATCGTGCCATCTCCCATTTCAGCGCGATGCTCAATCCTGTCGGGATATATCGGCGCCATGGGCACATCGATGGAAATGGCAGTACCCCTTCCGGTTCTGGATTGCAGTTGCAGCGGGTAGCCGAGCAGGCGCGTCAGGCGGCGAACAATGGCAAGCCCCAGCCCCAGGCCTTGCCGCGCCTGTTCATGGTCTGCACTCGCCTGATAGAACTCGTCAAATATCCGCGACTGGTGCTCGGGTTCGATACCTGTCCCCGTATCCCATACCTGCAACCTGAGCTTGCCCTGACAGCGCCGCGCGGAAATCAGTACGCCGCCTTGACGGGTATGCCGAATCGCATTGGATAGCAGATTGCGTAGAATTCTCTCGAGCAGGATCTCGTCGCTTTCCACCCAGACATCCGGCGCGCGCACACGCAAGGACAAGCCTTTATTTTCCGCTTCGGGCGCGAATTCATCCGCCAGATACAGAAACATTTTCCTGATGCGCAGCGGCGCGATATTCGGCTGAACGACACCCGCATCCAGCTTGGTCACGTCGAGTATCGCGTTGAACAATTCCACCATGCCTGAAATCGATCGCTCGATTTTATTCAGCGTGTCCTCAGCCGCCCGACCCTGCATTTGCGGTTTGAGGCTTTCCACATAAAGGCCGATGGCATGCATGGGCTGGCGCAGATCGTGGCTGGCCGTGGCAAGAAATTTGGACTTGGCCAGGTTGGCCTGCTCTGCCTCTCTTTTTTTGTGCTCAAGTTCGGCCGTGACCAGGCGCACTTTCTCTTCCATGTCCTGCTGATAGGATCGCAGCGACTCGCTCATCTTGTTGACCATGGACTGCAACTGGCGCATTTCAGGCGAATGCGCGGTAACTTTCACGCGCTTGCCAAAATTGCCCGAACTGATGTTTTTCATCGCGGCAATGATGTCCATGAGAGGCTGCAAGCCTGTCAAGGCAAGCTTGTTGATGAGCAGGATGGACAGCAATAGCCCCAGCAGCGTGATGCCCATGCTGGCCAGCAACAATCGCTTTGCCAGTGCCTGCTTCTGATTGGCATCCATGCTGACGGCTACCCAGGCCAACGGCTCGTTGGTGTTGATGTTGTCGTCAAAGAAAATGTCACGCTCTTCTGCCGGTGCGAATCGCACGGGAAAAACAAACCATGATCGGGAAGCTGCCTGCCATTGTTCAACCTTGCGGAGATCGGGCAGCCGATTTATCGACTCTCCCCTGATCATGGTGGTTTGATCGGGCCAGACCACTATCGCGCTTTTCACGCCAGGTTCCGTCAAAGCCTGATCAAGCAATTTTTCCAGCGCCGGGTTATTGCCGCTCAGTACGCCATACTCGGCCGAGGCAGCGAGGCGGCGTGCAAGCTCCATGCCCTGCCGCGAGACGTTTGTTTCCAGATCGTCCAGACGGGTAATTACATGGTAGGCCGACAACACGGCAGCCAGCAACAGAGTGGGCAGCAGCCCCAGCAGAAAGGCGCGTGTGCGGATTTTCATTGCAGCGCCTCCAGCTGGCTTGTGAGCTGGGCCTCTGTGGGCAGGGAAATATCAAGGGAGCGCGCCACGGTGCGATTGATGCCAACGGTGAATTTTTTTGGATAGCGCGGAATTCCCAGGCGAAATTCGCCTCGCGTCCAGCTTTCGCCGACCCAGTATCCCGCTTCCTCACCCAGTTGCTCGGGCGTAGCGTACAAGCCCAGCAGTGCCCCGCTTTGCACCAGCGGTGCTGAATAGGCCAGCACAGGCTTGCGCAACCGGTAGGTGTGAAGAAAAAAGTTCTGCAATGCACCGCGCTGTGCCACCACCGGATCGGGCAACAGCAAGAACGCCTGGCTGTCTTCAGCCAGGTCGGTCAATACAGATAACAATTCCGATCCCTGTCCGACGACAGCGCTGTTGACAGATACACCGCTATCTCTCGACGCACGCTGCAGGCCGGCCTGAAATCTGCGGCTGGCTGGGCCAAGCGGAACCCCGGCGCTTTTCAGACTGGGAATAGCCAGATCCATCAATTGCAATTGACGGGAAAGCGGTTGATCGAGGTACAAGGCACTGACCAGTCCCGAGCTTGCCGCAAGCTTTTCGTATGTCAGTTGGGGAACCAGTAACGAAAGCACCGGCTTGTTACCGCTGACGGCCAAGGCTGTCTCCAGCGCCCTGGTACCAACGGCGATGGTGAGATCACTGCCGCTCGCGGAATAGCGGTCCAGGGTCAGAGGCCTGACAGTCCAGTCGCGGTTGTTACGCGCCAGAACCCTGGCAAAGCTGTCAGCAGTCTGTTGATAGATGCCGCCGGACTCGGACAGCAATATATTTATGACCGGTCCCGCCAGGGTCATGCCCGGCCAGGACAGCGCCATCACGAGCAGGATCAGGTGGTAAACCCGGTTAGCCATGACAGCCTGTCCGCCGGATGGCCGGTTCAGAAATGCAGCTTGACTGAAACATAGGCACGCGGTTCGAACACGAGATTCAAAAAGCTTGGGTTATCGTAATCCCACTCGACATAGTCACCCAGGACTCCTTGCGCTACCAGAGCGAGCTCTCCCCGCAGATTGCGGGTCTTGAATGGATAGCTCAGGCGCAAATCCAGCCGGTCGTGAGCAGGCACCTGCGCGTCGGAATTGATCCAGCGCATTTTGCCCACCTTGTGATAGCCAAGGCTGCCGGTAACCGGCCCGAAATCATGGCTCGCCAGCAACGAGAAATTGAACGCCGGCGCGGACTTGCTGATATCCGGCGTATCGCCTCGGGTTTGCACCCAGGATTGAGAAAGTGTGATCCAGCTGGCCTTGCCAGCACGCCAGCGCAGTTGGTACTCGCCGCCCCATTGCTTCGCATCGTAAAGATTGGCGAATACGATGTTGGAAATCGAGTTGTCGATTTCCACGATCCCCGCGTAGCTTGTATCAACATCGATCATGTCGATCAGCCTGTTGTGAAACAGCCGGACATCCAGATCAAGCCCGAGCTTGTCCTGGTGATAAAGGTAGCCAAGCTCAGCGCTGTCCATGCGTTCCGGATCCAGTTTGAATGGGCTCAAGAGAATCTGGTCGTAAGTCAGCCCTCCCAGCGTGAGCTTGAAATCTGATTCCTGCTCGATGAATGTGGGAGAGCGCCACGCCCGGCTCGCTCCGAGGCGAAAACTGTGTCCCGGCATGGGCAGCCAGTTGACCGCCAGCCGTGGAGATAGGCGGGTGCCAGCGTAATAATGCTTTTCCAGCATGGCGCCAGCATGCAGCACCCACTCATCGGATGCGCTCCATTCCAGGCTGCCGGACAATCTGTACATCGCACCCTCGTGCGTGTCGGGTCCGGCTATGCTGGCCGAGTACGCGCGGTCCTGCCTGACCTCGGCTGTCCAAACAGTGCGCAAGGAATCCAGCGGACGCGACTGCCACGAGAACTCCAGCCCGCTACGGCTGTACCAATAGTCAATGTTGTCTGGCAGCAAGCCGCCCGGCAATGTAAACGCCTCATCGACATGGGTGGCCATGTGATGCGCCAACAAGCTCCATTCGTTGTCCGGGCTTAACGTACGTTGCCAGCGTGCCTGGAAATAGGCATTCGAATAGTCGGTTGTTTGCTGAGTAGTCAAAGTAAACACCGAACTGTTGTCCCATTCGCCCAGCGCACCACCAAACTGGAAAGTCACCTCGTCCTGTACGGTGGGACGCCATTCGGCACGGATATCCACCAGATGGTCATTTGCGTCATCGCGTTCATTGTCCAGCCAGTCGTCCTGACGGCTGTTCAATGTCGCGCGCCATTGCCAGTCGCTACTGGAATCGGAAAAGCGAAGCAGGCCGTCGCGGATTTTTCTGCTTCCTGCATTGGCGCCTACGGTCCAGCCGAGAACATCAGCTGCCGGCCGGGTAAAAATATGAATGCTGGCCACTACTGAATTGACCCCATCATTGGCAGCATTGGGGCCGCGCACTACTTCAATCCTGTCTATGTCATCAATCGCAAGCGGAATACCCCGCCACTGCACCGACCCATAGCCGGGGTTATAGACAGAGCGGCCATCCACCAATACCTGCACATGTCGCGAAAAAATGCTGGAGAGTCCCTGGTAAGTCACCGCCTGAACATTGCCCCGCTGCCAGCTCACCTGAAAACCCGGAACCAGCCTGAACAGATCGGGTAACTGGCGATAACCCGAAGCCTCGATCATCTCGCGGGTGATGACCGTAACCGCTGCGGGTGCGCGGGAAACCGGCTGCGCCAGGCGGGAAACGGAAAGCACCACGGGTTGTTCGGCGAAATAATCCGCCTCGGAAAGCATGTCCGCCCATGCGGTGGCTCCATGAATAAGACACAAGCTGACTGCTCCGGTAACGAATTGTTTTCCCACGAGTGTTCCCCTGTCCTGTTTTGAGCTTATCCGAACCGCTTTCAATGGGTATAGACCAATCGGTCTAGGCCATGCGCACGGATTAGTCCGATTTTAACGGCTGGATTAGATGAACAGGCTGATTCGAAAAAAACGCCGTTCCGCCACACTTCCATCAACGGCACTCCGCCATCCGAATCGATGATTGGGGCAGAACATGAAGCATCTGACAATTGAAGGAATACACGATTTTTTCAGGCAGCACCCGCACGCCCGGGTACTGGATGTGTGTTCGGCCCACGAACACGAGGGCAGGCCACTGTCAGGAAACGTGCATCTGGTTTCCTGGTATACCCCCGACTGGGAGCCTAACCCTGATTTCATTGATCTGGTCTGCCAACGCATTTCTCGCGATGACTACCTGCTGGTCATTTGCCGTAGCGGATCCCGCTCGGCGGAGGCTGCATTCCTTCTGGAAAAGAGTGGCTTCAGGCACGTATACAACGTGCTGGGGGGTTACGACGAACTGCTCAAAAGCCAGATACCGCAACGCATTTTAACGATGGCGGCAGCCTGACACCGCTTGCCATCGCACGCTTGTTCAAGGAGTAACGACATGAATTCGACATTATCTTTCGCATCTCCCCCAGAGATAGTCTCCTCCGGGACTTTCCGCCGGCATGTCAGCCCTCTGGGCTGCTCCCGGCTTTTTTTATTCTGCTTCCTTGCACTTCCCCTGGCAGTCACGGCTGCCCCGGTAAGAGCAGGGGATGACGAGGCCCAGGCCAATTTGCAGCAATGGCAGCTTCGCCGGCTGAATCAACCTACAAATCGAGAACGCGCGCAGGAATTGTCTGGCGGCATATACATCTATGATGGCCTGACTGACAGGCAGGTAGATCACGCTCTGGACAGGCACTTCGACCGCATTGAGAACATGATGTTCATGGGCACGGTCAAAACCGGTCCTTCGGGAGATGCAATGCGAGACGAACGCGGCAATATTGCAACGGAATCCGGCGGCTGCATGTAAAAGGCTGCGGAGTTAAATACCAAAGAAGACGGGAATGGCCGGCTTTTTTGGAACACCAATCAATCAAACAGGAGCCAGCCATGGAAATCAGTGATGTATTGATCCACATTGATGAATCAATCGGGCAAGACAGCCAGTTCATGCTTGAAAAGTCCTTGCGCGAAGTGCAAGGCATCGTCTCTCCACGCTTCAGCGCGCAACAAAATCATCTGATGTTTGTTGCCTACAATCCGGATGCCACCTCGGCAGCCATGATCCTGGAGAAAATCCACGGACATGGCTACGAAGCTCAGATTGTGGCTATCTAATCCAGCAAGCCGCAACTCCTGGCGGCGGTGGCTGCCTGCGTACGGTTGTTGACATCCAGCACCCGAAAGATGGTGGCAATGTGAGCCTTGACTGTGCCTTCCTCGATATTCAGTTCCCGGCAAATCGCCTTGTTGGGCTTGCCTTCGGCAATCAGGCGCAACACCTGTATTTGCCGTTCCGTCAGGGCTGTGTTGCCACGGTTCTTGTCGTCGTGAGCAGCGGCAGTCGCGAAAGAAGCCGTCACGCCTGAAATCAGCTGCGGCGGAATATAAGTTCCTCCCGACAACACAAGTTGAATAGCCGACAACATGACAGAAGGAGTTGAACTCTTGGGAATGAAACCCGCGGCGCCAGCGGATAAAACTTCCTGAATCTTCTGCGGCTCTTCTGCCCCCGTCAAAATCACCAGCGGTATGGACGGCTGGGTTTCAATGAAGCGGCGAATGCCCTGTGCGCCATTCATGCCAGGCATGTGCAAGTCCAGCAACGCAATGTCCGTTTCCGGATGCGCGTCAGCCTGGACCAGCGCGGCATCCAGACTGTCCCCTTCCCAGATGGTGCAATCCTCGCACTGTAGGCTCAACAACAACGAGAGTCCGTTCCTGAATAAGGTGTGGTCATCCGCCAGAACAATGTTCATGGCTGAATTTTAGCTAAAAGTAAAAACTTATCCATCCGTTTCTACAATAGGCTCTCAACCGGTCTTTCTTCTGCCCGGCCGCTTCTCCGGCTTTTGTGCCGGCTTGATGAGCTGTGGCTTCTCTACCAGCGTGAAATCGATCTTGCTGGTTTCGATATCGGCCCGTACCACTTTCACCGTAACACGATCACCCAGCCGGAATCTTTTTCCCGTTCGTTCGCCGATCAGCCAGTGTTTGGTCTGGTCGTAGTGGAAGTAATCCTGCCCCAGTTCGGTCACATGCACCAGACCTTCGACGAAGACTTCATCAAGCGCGACAAATATGCCAAAGCTGGTGGTTGAGGAAACCGTGCCTTCGTAAACATTGCCGATGTGGTCGCGCATGTAATAGGTCTTGAGCCAGGCCTCGACATCGCGCGTGGCTTCGTCGGCACGACGCTCCGTGGCGGAGCAATGCATGCCGATTTCGGCCAGCGGCTGTTTGGCCGGTTTTCCCTTCTTCAATCCAGCCTTGATGGCGCGATGCACCAGCAAGTCCGGATAGCGCCGGATGGGCGAGGTGAAATGCGTGTAGTGGTCGTAAGCCAGACCGAAGTGCCCGGCATTGTCTGGGCTGTACATGGCCTGTTTGAGCGAACGCAACATGACGGTTTGCAGCAGTTGCGCATCGGGACGCGGCTTGATTTTTTCCAGCAGCGCCGCGTAATCCCTGGCCTGCGGGTCATCGCCGCCGCCAAGCTGCAAGCCGAATTCACCCATGAATCCACGCAATGCTTGCAATTTCTCTGGCGTGGGGCCTTCGTGAATGCGATACAAACAGGGAATTTTCTGACTGAGAAGGAAATCGGCGGCACAGGTATTGGCCGCCAGCATGCATTCCTCGATCAGCTTGTGCGCATCGTTGCGTTGCACGGGCGCAATACGAGTGATCTTGCCTGCGTCATCGAAGAACATGCGCGTCTCCACGCTTTCGAAATCAATTGCGCCGCGTTTCTGGCGGTTCTTCAGCAGCAGATGAAACAGCTTTTCCAGATTCTGCAAATGCGGCAGCAGGGCCTTGTGTTCCTTGCCCGGCCTGGCTTCTCCTGATAGCCAGCTCCACACCTGTTCATAGGTCAGCCGTGCATGCGAGAACATCACAGCGGGATAAAACCGGTAGTCCTTGAGATTGCCTTGCGCGTCGATATTGACATCGCACACCATGCACAGGCGTTCGACCTGCGGATTGAGCGAACACAGGCCATTGGACAGTTCTTCCGGCAGCATGGGAATGACCCGTCTGGGAAAGTACACCGAGTTGCCTCTCGAATATCCCTCGATATCCAGCGGCTCTGCAGGCTTCACATAATGCGAAACGTCCGCGATCGCCACCACCAGCCGCCAGCCGCGTCCCTGCCTTTCGCAATACACGGCATCATCAAAGTCGCGCGCGGTTTCGCCGTCGATCGTGACCAGCGGCATTTGCGTCAAATCCTCGCGGCCTTCCCAATCCTTTTTCAGAACTTTCTTCGGCAGCTTCTTTGCCTGCGTCTCAACCTCGGGCGGGAACACATGCGGCAGATCGTGCTTCCGCAGCGCGATCTCAATTTCCATGCCCGGCCCGGTAAAGTCGCCCAGTATTTCGACGATTTTTCCGATTGCTTCGGAATGCTTGCTGGGCCAGCCAATCAGCTCGGCGGTAACAACCTGCCCGTGCTGCGCGTTGGCCGCATGTTCGCGCGGGATCAATATATCCTGGTTGATGCGCCGGTTTTCCGCGACCAGAAATCCGACGCCGTGTTCCTGGTAATAGCGACCCACGACTGTTTTCAGGCCGTGTTCCAGCACTTCGACGATTTTTCCCTCGCGGCGTCCGCGCCGGTCGATACCGGAAACACGCACCAGCACGCGGTCACCATGCAAGACCTGATGCATTTCCTTGGGCGAAAGAAACAAATCTTCACCACCTTCGTCAGGGGTCACGAATCCGAATCCATCGGGATGGCCCTGGACCTTGCCGCGAATCAGGTCCAGCTTGCTGGGCAGACACCACTCTTCCCGGCGATTCTGCATGAGGTCGCCATCACGCGCCATGGCGCCAAGACGGCGCTGGAACAGCGGGAGTTCGTCTTCCTTGATGCTCAACAGGCCCGCAAGCGAGCCAAATGAGAGCGGCCGGCCTTCGTCCTCCAGAATCTGGCGAATAAACTCCCTGGATGGAAGCGGCTGTCCATACTTGGCTTTTTCACGTTCCAGATGGGGATCCTGCGCGCGCAGGCCTTTGAATTCAGTTCCCTTGCCGCGGCCGCGGCCGGATTTCTTCGTTGACAATTTGTGTGCTTTCCTTAAAATACGCGGCTTCCGCGCCCAGATGGCGGAATTGGTAGACGCACTAGTTTCAGGTACTAGCGGGTAAAACCGTGGAGGTTCGAGTCCTCTTCTGGGCACCACTGAGTGACATCAAAAGGCAGCTTCGAAGCTGCCTTTTTTTTCTTTTGCCCAATTATGCCATGCTTCGTCAGACCACCCGCTCGGTCCCTTTCTTATTGACAAAAAGCAACACATAAGGCTTTTTTGTATCATTTTTGACAAAAAGACTTGCGCATCCTAAAGCCATTCAATATATTAGCCGTTACTTATACATAAATAATCAAAGGAGCCATCATGCCCACTAAACAATTTCTGACATTGGCCACTGCCAGTTTCGCGGCCGCTGTTTTGCTGTCTGGATGCGGCAAGGAAGCCCCCAAGGCCCTGACCTATCAGGCCGACATCAAGCCCATTCTTGACCAGCACTGCGTCGAATGTCACAAGGAAGGTGGCTCAGGCACCGAGAAATCCGGCCTATTGATGGACACCTATGCGGCCACCATGCGGGGCACCCGATTCGGACCGGTGGTCATTCCAGGACAATCCATCAACAGCACCCTGTATCGTCTGGTCAGCAACAAGGCCGATCCTTCGCTACGCATGCCCCACGACAAAGCTCCCTTGCCTGATGAAACCATCAACAAGATCAAGGACTGGATCGATCAGGGCGCGAAGGAACAGTAATTTTGTTTTGACAGGAAGTTAATCATGAACGGCAATCGTTTTCTTCATTTCAGCTTTTTGCCCTTGTCCATGCGCATGGTTTTTACCATGACCTTGCTGGTGCTGGGCACAGGCTATCTTTTTGCCATGATCCAGGTGTTCACTGTGCACGCGGGACGCGACGGCAACCCTGCCCTATCCGCCGATGATTTGCGCATCGCATACAGCGGCAAGGAAGGCGGCACGCGACTTGAGTCCGCCCTCAATGGCCCAATGCAGGGCATGCTGCCAAACGAAGAGCGCCAGGTCATTCTCAAGTGGGCACACGACGGTGGTGCCAAGGAAGGCTACGACACCCAGGTCAAGGCCATCATGGATACCCGCTGCATCGCCTGCCATAACGGTTCCAATCCGCACCAGCCCAACCTGACCAATTATGACGATGTGAGCAAGCTGGTTGCCAAGGATGAAGGTATGAGCATCGGCACGCTGGTGCGTGTGTCCCACATCCACCTGTTTGGCATTACCTTCATCTTCTTCATCGTCAGTTCGATCTTTGCGCATGCCTACATGCGTCCGCTGTGGCTGAAGTGCGTGGTGATTGTTGTGCCTTTCCTCAGCATACTGCTGGACATCACCTCCTGGTACCTCACCAAGCTGTGGCCCGGTTTCGCCTGGCTCGTGATCGGCAGCGGCGCGCTGATGGGCGTTTCATTCGCAATCCAGTGGATCACGTCCATGTACCAGATGTGGGTCTACAAACTGCCCGAAGACATCGTCGAATGCGGCGGCCAGTTGCCCATGATAGGCGGCAAGCCCAGCACACAGACAAACTGCTGAATGGCAGGTTAGAAGTCAACAAAAAAGCCGGGGTTGTTACCCGGCTTTTTTGTTTTCCCAGAGCAAACATCTCACTCAAATGGGTGACGCTTGACGATGGTTTCCTCGCGGTCAGGTCCAGTGGAAATAATATCGATCGGCACTTCACACAACTGCTGCATCCGGTCCAGGTAGGTCTTGGCATTTTTCGGCAGGCCGTCAACGGTTTTTACACCGACGGTGGAATCCTTCCAGCCCGGTAATTCTTCATAAATGGGCTCGCAGTTGGCCAGGGTTTCCGCGCCTACAGGGAGAATATCGCTCTTGACACCATTGATGTTGTAACCAACGCAAATACGCAGTGTCTCCAGCCCATCCAGCACGTCGAGCTTGGTCACGCACAAGCCGGAAATGCCGTTGATCTGAATAGAGCGCTTGAGTGCGGCGGCATCAAACCAGCCACAACGGCGTGCGCGCCCGGTCGTAGCACCGAATTCATGCCCCTTCTCACCCAGATACTTGCCCACGTCATCGAACAGCTCGGTCGGGAAAGGCCCCGAGCCCACGCGTGTCGTATAAGCCTTGGTGATGCCCAGCACATAGTGCATGGAAGACGGTCCCATGCCGGTTCCGGTGGAGGCACCGCCCGCCGTACAGTTTGACGAGGTCACGAACGGGTAGGTGCCATGATCGATATCCAGCAAGGTGCCCTGCGCGCCTTCAAACAGCAGGTTGTCGCCATTCCGGTTGGCGTCATACAGCGCGCGCGGCACATCGGCAACCAGTGGCTTGATTCGCTCGGCCATGCGCATGGCGTCATCAAGAGTCTTGTTGAAATCGACAATATCCACCTTGAAATAATTCTTCAGCATGAAATTGTGGTGATCGAGCACTTCGCCCAGTTTGGCTGCAAAACGCTCGCGATGGAACAGGTCCTGGACACGGATGGCTCGGCGTGCAACCTTGTCCTCATAAGCAGGGCCAATGCCGCGTCCGGTGGTGCCAATCTTGCCCGCGCCTTTTGCAATCTCACGCGCCTTGTCCAGCGCAACGTGATGGGGAAGAATCAGCGGCGTGGCTTCGGAAATTTTCAGCCGGCCTTCAACACTTATGCCTGCCGCGGCCAGCATATCCATCTCTTCCAGCAGCGCATCAGGCGCCAGTACCACACCATTGCCGATGTAACAGGTGACGTTGTCGCGCAGGATACCGGACGGAATCAGGTGCAGAACGGTTTTCTTGCCGTTGACGACCAGCGTATGCCCGGCGTTGTGCCCTCCTTGAAACCGCACGACGCCCTGAGCGCGATCGGTCAGCCAGTCGACGATTTTTCCCTTGCCTTCATCGCCCCACTGGGTACCGATGACGACGACATTCTTTGCCATGCTGTATTGCTCCCTGTATCTGATTCAAATATCAAACTTTATGAAATTCCTGGACCTGATCATGTCGAAACCGGCATCCGCATCAGGCAACCTCGATGAGCTCTCTCAAATCAAGACTGAATCCCGTTGCAGGGCGCGCCCTGCCAAACACCTTGCCGACTTCGTCATACCTGCCGCCCAGCGCAATGGCCCGGCTGCGGCCGCCGGCATAGGCGGAAAACACCACCCCGCTGTGATAGCCGTAACCCCGAAGTTCGGCAAGGTCAAATGCCATTTCCACATTCTGGCCGGCGAATTCGTTGGCCAGCTTTTCCAGCATATCCAGTGCCTGGCTGATGGCGGGCAGCTTGGGCAGCCGGCCGCGCGCTTCGCTGAGCATGGACGCGTCTCCATACAAATCCGTCAGCGCCGCCAAGGCATCTCGTAGATCGGCATGCAAACCGTTTGCCAAGCGCACAACCTCGTCCTGGGCTTTGGATTGCAGGGCTTCAAATATCAATTGTTCCGTTTCGCCAGACAGATTGGACTCTGCCGCCAGCGCACGGTAAATCCCGACGTGTCCAACATCCAGTTGCAACTTGCCCAGGCCCGCAGCATCAAGTGCGTCCAGCATCAACCGCAGGATTTCCTGATCACCTTCAACACCAGCCAGGCCATACAGTTCCGCGCCCAATTGAATCGGTTCACGCGAATGATAAACACCGTCCGGTACTGCATGCAGCACACTGCCCGCATAGCAAAGCCGGTTGACTGCATTCTTGCCCAGCAGGTGGGCATCAATCCGGGCGACCTGCGGCGTGATATCGGCACGCACACCCATCAGCCGTCCAGACAGTTGATCGACCAGTTTGAAAGTCTTGAGATCCAGATCGGAACCTGTGCCGGTCAGCAGCGAATCAAGGTATTCAATAATCGGCGGCACAACCAGTTCATAACCACGTGCGCGAAACAGGTCCAGCATGGCGCGGCGAACGCCCTCAAGCTTCCAGGCCTTGGGGGGCAGTATGTCTTCGATATTCTCGGGAAGCAGCCAGGCGCGCATGGTATCAGCGTGTAAACAAAAGCAGCGCCAGTCCGCAAAGCATGGAAGCTGCGCCAATAAAACGCAGCTGGCCGTCGCTCAATTCAATGGCGCGTTTAAAGGCATCGCGCCACAAGGCCGGAGCGGCAAAGGGCAACAGGCCTTCCATCACCAGAAGCAGGGCGATCGCGAGCATCAGGTCGGTGATGGTCATAACCAGATTTACTTTCCACCGGCGGCGCGTGGATTCTTCATGTACTTGAAGAAATCCGAACTGGGATCCAGCACCATCAGGTCGCTCTTGTTGCGGAAGCTCTCGCGATAAGCCTGCATGGAACGGTAAAACGCATAGAACTCGGGATTCTTGCCGTAGGCGGCCGCATAGATTGCAGCGGCTTTCGCATCACCGTCACCCTTGAGATTCTCGGCCTTGCCATAAGCCTCGGCGATGATGATTTCCTTCTGCTTGTCCGCATCGGCCCGAATCTTTTCAGCTTCGGCGGCGCCTGTCGCGCGCGCATCGTTGGCGTCCCGCTTGCGTTCCGCTTCCATGCGCCCATACACGGAGACGCTGACCTCATCCGACAGATCCACACGCTTCAGCCGGACATCCACGACCTGTACGCCGATCTTGCGCGCGTCGACATCGGCTTTCTGCTGAATCAGTTTCATGATCTGGTCGCGCTGTCCGGAGACCACGTCGTGCACGGTACGTCTGCCGAATTCGGCGCGCAGGCCATCATTGACGGTCTGGCGAATGCGGGTCGCGGCGCGATCTTCATCGCCGCCTACCGAGACATAAAATTGCTGGGCATTGATGACCCGCCACTTGAAAAAGGAATCCACCAGCACATTTTTCTTTTCAGCGGTCAGAAAGCTTTCCGCCTGCTTGGCATCGCTGGTCAGGATGCGCAGATCAAAGAAGATCACGTTCTGAATCAGCGGTAGCTTGAATTTGAGGCCGGGTTCGGTATGAACCTTGACCACTTCACCAAACTGCCGCACCAGAGCCGTCTGCCGCTGATCCACGGTAAAAATGGTGGCGTTCAGCAACAGCAGCACGACCAGCGCGCCAATGACGATTGATCCGATGCGGTTCATGGCCGTTCTCCCCGTTCGCGATCCAGCGTGCCCCGTGCAACTGGAGCAGCGCTTCCAGCCGTGCTTGAAGGGGGGCTCAACACTTCGGGAGTGGAGGTATATGGCTGCGAAACCATTTGCTGAAGCTTGTCCAATGGCAGATACAACAGATTGTTGCCGCCTTTCTGATCCACCACCACTTTGGTGCTGCGGGTCATCACCTGCTCCATCGAATCGAGATACAGCCGCTGCCGTGTAACAACAGGCGCCTTCTGATACTCGGCCAGCACCTGGGAAAAGCGTGATGCCTCGCCTTGCGCATTCGCAATCACCTTTTGCCGATAACCTTCTGCTTCCTGCAACAGCCGGGCTGCCACACCGCGAGCACGAGGCACCACGTCATTGGCATAAGCCTGCGCCTCATTCTTCAGGCGGTCACGGTCCTGATTGGCCTTCTGCACATCCTCAAAAGCCGCCAGAACCTGTTCAGGCGCCTGCACATTCTGCAAAGTCACCTGGCTGACATTGATGCCGGTTCTGTAGCGATCCAGAATTTCCTGCATCAGCTTCTTGGCGCTCGCCGCCACTTCCGTCCGGCCAATATTCAACACAAAATCCATCTTGTTCTTGCCAACCACTTCGCGCATGGCGGTTTCAGCAGCCTGGCGCACCACATCATCGCCATCCTCGATATTCTCGTAGCGGTTGATGAACAGAAAATCCTCGGCGCTTTTCAGGTTGTACTGCACGGCAAACTGCAAATCGACAATGTTCTCGTCGTCGGTCAGCATGAGCGATTCCGCAAGGTTCTTGGATTTGCCGCGATAGCCCACTTCGATCGTGCGCACGCCATCCACATTGACGACCTGATGCGATTCAAAAGGCCACGGCAGGCGCCACTGCGCGCCTGCTTCAGTAGTTTGCGTGAGCTTGCCAAATCGCTGGACAACGCCTTTCTTGCCCTGGTCGACAATATAAAACCCGGATGCCAGCCAAACGAGAACCGCCAGGCCAACCAGCAGGCCTGCCAGGGCAGCAGGCGGGCGGCCACCCATCGTGCCACCGCCTTGCTCGCCACCATCCTTGCCGCCGCCTTTCCCGCCGAACAGGCTGTTGATGCGCTGATTAAGCTGCTTCCACAACTCGTCGAGGTCAGGCGGACCCGAATTGTTTTTCTTGCCCCACTGGGGATCGTTCCAGGCCATGTTATCTATTCAAGTTTAAGATTGCGTGAGCGTAAGGGTAACCGTACCGGCATGGCCGGATTCCGTACCGCCACCGGACATTGAGCCGACCAGCAGGCTAGCCAGCGCTTGCCTTAACAGGTCAAGCCCCGCGCCCGTCTTTGCGGAAACGCGAACGGCTTGGAGTTTACCATATTCATCCTGCACCACTCCGGGTTCCAGGCCCGCCAGATCGATCTTGTTGATCACCAGAATCTGGGGCACCCGGGCCGCGCCAATCTCGGCCAGCACCTTGTTGACTTCAAGCATTTGATGGTCGCGGTTGGGGCTGGCGCCATCCACCACATGCAACAGCAGATCGGCCTGCGCAGTCGCCTCCAGCGTGGCGCGAAAGGCCTCGATCAGACTGTGCGGCAACTGGCTGATGAATCCGACCGTATCGGAAAGAATCACCTCACCCGCCTCGGGCAGATAAAGTTTGCGGCTGGTGGTATCCAGGGTTGCGAACAGTTGATCCGCCGCGTAAACCCCGGCACGGGTAAGGGCATTGAACAGCGTGGATTTGCCTGCATTGGTATACCCCACCAGTGCCAGCGTCCTGATCCGGTTCCGGGAACGCGCCCGACGCTGCGTTTCACGCTGGCGCGACAGTTTTTCCAGCCGCGTCTTCAGCATCTTGACCCTGTCGCCCAGCAGGCGACGGTCAGTTTCCAGCTGGGTTTCCCCCGGTCCGCGCAAGCCGATACCGCCTTTCTGGCGTTCCAGGTGAGTCCAGCCGCGAACCAGCCGGGTGGAGAGATGCTCAAGCTGGGCAAGTTCAACCTGCAACTTGCCTTCGGCGCTTTTTGCCCGGCTGGCGAAAATATCCAGAATCAGGCTGACGCGATCCACTACCCGGCACTGGATATGGCGTTCAAGGTTGCGCTCCTGCGCGGGAGAAAGTTCATGATTGAACAGGATGACATCCGCTTCGGTTTCCGCAACAGCGGCGGCGATTTCATCAGCCTTGCCGCTACCGGCAAAAAATCTGGGATCGGGTTTGGCGCGCCGTCCCCGGATCAGCCCGCAAATTACCAGGCCGGCGGATTCCGCCAGACGCTGAAACTCCTCGGTGCTTTCCGCATAATCGGGAGAATCGAAATCGAGTGAAACGAGCAGCGCACGTTCGCCACCCGCATGGCGTTCAAACAGGGGGTATTACCAGATGGATGGAAAAAAGCTCAGGAGGACGCTTCTTCTTCAAGGCCGCTATGCCAGTTGACCGCACGGGAAGGAACAACCGTGGAAATGGCATGCTTGTAAACCATTTGCGTGACGGAATTTTTCAGCAAAACCACGTACTGATCAAACGAATCGACCTGCCCCTGAAGCTTGATGCCATTCACCAGATAGATCGAAACAGGAACATGCTCCTTGCGCAAGGCATTCAAGAAAGGATCCTGCAAGAGTTGTGGTTTGCCGGCCATTTGGCTCTCCTTATTAACATTCGAAATGTTATTGGGCTGACTGACGGGTTTTCAAGCCCCTTTCCCGGTCAGTTTTAACTATTCTAGCCCAAATCAGGACATACAAGCCGGAATTTGAATCCCGGCGCTAATTCAACGCCGGACGGCTGAAATAGTAGCCCTGTGCCCAGTCCACACCGACTTCCCGCAACTGATCAATCGTGACAGCATCCTCGACGCACTCGGCAATGGTGATGATCCCCTGATTCCTGGAAAACGCCACCAGGGACTTGACCAGTTCCAGCACCTTGCGATTGCTTTGCATGTTCTGAACCATCCAGCCTTCGATTTTCAGATAACTGACGGGCAACCGGGCAAGATAGAGAAAGGACGAATAACCACTGCCAAAGTCATCCAGCGCCAGCCTGAAGCCAAAATCGATCAGAACCTTCAAATCCTGTTCAAGTGTATCCAGATTCTGTATGGCCTGGCGCTCGGTGATTTCAAAAACCACCGGCTTGATCGGCCCCATCTCGATGCCGCAGCGCAGGCAATAATCCTGAGCGCTGTTCAACAGTTTCTCGACCAGATCGCGGCGCGCCAGAAACTGGGGCGACAGGTTGATGAAATGCGCGAAGTTCGGCGTCGCCGTTCCAGAGGCCAGACTGCCCGCGCAACGCTGCATGGTCAAACTGGCGACTATGCTGTCAATCTCGGCCATCAGACCCAGTCCCTCTGCCGCCTCGATGAAATCGGCCGCGGCAACGATCTCCCCCTGGGGAGTTTGCAGGCGCGCCAGCGCCTCATCCGCCACAGGCGTCAAGGTTTTCAGTTCGTGGATTGTTTGATAAGCAGCAAGGATGCGGTTTTCACCCGCCGCGGTTTTGAGCAAGGTAGCGGTATGCAGGATTCCCCGGCCCTTCCTGCCCGTGACAATTCTGTCCCTGCCACCTGCCTTGGCCTCATACAGGGTGTTATCCAGATCGGCCAGGATCGTGTCCTGGGTGCTGGTGTCGGGGTCATACCGGCTCACGCCGACACTCATGGTGAGATGAATGTCGCCGACCGACGTAACAAATGCCTGCTGCCGGATTTCCTCCCGCAGGCGATCCAGGATGATCTCGGCCTGCCGCGCATCACTGGTATGCAGGCACACAATGAATTCCTCGCCGCCCCAGCGGGCCACCCAGTCTTCCGTGCGCAGAAAACTCGTAAGCGCCGAGGCAAAGCCGATCAGAACCTCATCGCCCACGGCATGGCCATAGCGATCATTGATAAGCTTGAAGTGATCCAGATCAATCAGCCCAAGAATAAACGCCTCACCATGACGTCTGGCATGCGAGATTTCTTCCTTCAAACGGGCTTCAGCCGCCCGCCGGTTGGGCAAACTGGTCAAGGCATCGGTCAGGGCAAGTTTCTCCAGATTATCGCGTTGCCTGGATTGCAGCATGAAGGAACCAATCCAGCTGGCAATCAGCTCGATGAATGCCAGATTCTCCTGACTGCGATCTTCCTCCATTGCCTTGCCGCCGGCGAAAGCCAGCACCCCCCACAACTGGGTGCCAACCCAGATCGGCGTACCGGCATACACCCGCAATTTCAGCAATGTCACGGCAGGCAACGCGTTTACAACAGGATCGAGCGGCATATCCGGCAAAAAAACTGAAGCCCCCCGCTCAACGACACATTGACACGGCGTGGAAGCAAGCGGCATTTCCATACCTGCCGAAAAACGCCCTTCTTCATCGTATGCGTGCCGAACCAGATACCGTCCATCGGTCAGCTCTCCAACCAGCGCGACTTCAACGCCCAGCACCCGGCAGGACTCCACCAGAATGGCCTGAATGCGTTCCTCGTCACTGAGATGACGGCGGGTCGCGATGCTCCAGAGAACATACAATTTCTCCGCGCGCAGATCAGCGCCGCGGCCTGTCGGCGGCTGATGTTCCTGCTTTCCGAATTGCGAGTCCGTAGCTATCACGTTGTGAACGTTTTTACGTAAAAATCCAATTCAATTCTAGTCGACGCATGGCCAGTTATTCTTCCAGTTCCGCTTCCCTGAGTTTTTTGGCGGCAGCTTCCGGACTGATGGTATTCACGAACAGCCCCGAGCCCAGTTCAAACCCGGTTGGAATGGACGTACGCGGGCAGATTTCCAGATGCCAGTGGTAACTGGCGGCATGGCCTTCCGCCGGGCCGCCATGCGGCACGCCAGTGTTCGATGCTGTGCCGCCATGCGGCACAGAGTGAAGAAAGAAGTTGTATTGCGCACCGCCAATCACCGAATCCAGCCTGGCCATGGTGCGCTTCATGATGCGTGCCAGATCGGGCAGCCAGTCGTCGGGTGTGTCGAGAAAATCCGCCTGGTGAACCAGCGGCAGAATATGCACCTCCCATTCGAAGCGGCTGGCGAAAGGCTTGATCGCGATGAAATGCTGGCTGCGTTCAATCACATACTGGCCGACATCGATCTTTCTGCGGATTTCACCCGACGCGCGGTCATAAATGGTGGCTTCAAAGGTCAATGCCTCGTCGACCAGCGCGCAGAAGATGCAGCGATGATGCTTGCGGAAATATTCCGCGCTGTTGATCACCTCGGCCTGCACGTTTTCCGGCACCACCGGCATGGCGATGATCTGGCTGTGCGTATGCGGAATCGAGGCGCCTGCGGCCGGGCCAAAATTCTTGAACACCAGCACATATTTCAAACGCGGATCGGATTCGTACAACTGCGCCATGCGCATGCGATAAGCGCGAAACACTTTCTCCAGATGGCTCGAGCTCATTTCATGAATGGCCGCGCCATGGTCGGGATGATCGACGAATACCTCATGCCGTCCATAGCCGTCGATGGTCTGCTGCAGCCCGAAAGTGAAATTGGTGTTTTCGCGATCATCACCCAGCACCGGATACAGGTTGGGCACCAGACGCACGGCCCAGTTGCCGTCCTCCGCATCCATTCTGAACAATTCCGGCGGCGTCTTGGCCTCGTTGCCCCGGCAGAACGGGCAGGTTTCCACATGCTTGCGCGTGTCGCGCGGTGCCAGGTCTTCGGCCTTTTTGGGCCGCATCGAACGCGCGGTTGCCACCAGTACCGACTCGGTCGGCACAATGGGATTCAGACGGATTTCCCGGGTTTCGTGTTCGCTCATTTCAGGCTTTCAAAAATAAAATTCATTGGGAGCATAATGACCTCTTGCGGCCAATGCCCGAGAATCTTTTTATGCGTCCGTTCATACTGTTTATTGCGGTTGTTTTCAGTTTTTCTGTAAGTGCGCAGCCGTCCTCCGGGCCGATGCTGGGACCAGTCACCCGGCATACCGCCACGATCTGGATACAGGGCAGCGAACCGGCCAGGGTCGCGCTGGAAATCGAGCAGCAAGGTGCGATATCACCGGCCTTGCGCACGGCAGCTATTCAGTTGAACCGAGAAACGGATTACACCGCCCGTTTCGTGCTGGATAAGCTCACGCCAGGCACGACATATCGTTATAGAGTCATCTGGAATGGCAAGCTGCTCGACGCCACCCATCGCTTCACTACGCAGGCCTCACAAAACCCGGAGGGGCCGTCCGGGTTCACGGTCTATCTGGGTTCCTGCGCCCACCTGCACGACCCGGAAACCGACTGGTCAAAGTCATGGAGCGGCGGTTATGAAATTTTTGACCGCATTGCTACCCATGCAAGCGAAGATGCCCGCCCCAACCTGATGCTGTGGCTGGGCGACAACATCTATCTGCGGCCAGACGATTACGAACATCCAGCGGGCATGTCACGGCGTTACCAGAAAGTCCGCAGCCACCCCGCGCTCCAGAAACTGCTGTCAGCCCTGCCGCATTACGCCATCTGGGACGATCACGACTATGGGCCAAATGACCACAACCAGAGTTTTGTATTCAAGCAGGCCAGTCTGGATCTGTTCCGGCGATACTGGCCCAACCCCAGTGCCGGCTTGCCTGACATGCCCGGCACCTATACCCAGTTTTCCATTGCCGATGCGGATTTCTTCCTGCTGGATGACCGCTGGTACCGTGACAACGATCGCGACCAATCCGAGAACAAGGAACTGTTTGGCGAAGACCAGATGCGCTGGCTTAAAAATGCGCTGATGGCATCCCGGGCGCGATTCAAGATCATTGCCGGCGGCAGCCAGTTTCTGAACGATTTGTCGCGTTTCGAAGGCTGGCATCATTTTCGCGAGGAGCGGCGCGATTTTCTGGCCTGGCTGGAGCTTAACAACATCAGCGGCGTGCTGTTCCTGTCCGGCGACCGCCATCGCACTGAATTGCTCAAACAGGAAAGGCCCGGTAATTACCCGCTGCACGAACTGACCTGCTCACCGCTGACTTCCAAACTGCATCCCGTCGAGGCCGCCGAGGCCAATCATCCCGCCCGTTTTGCCGGCACCCTGGTGGAAGCCCGGAATTACTGCACCCTCACCGCCGAGGGACAAGGCGATAACCGGGCGCTGGTGCTGAAGAGCTTCGACGCGCAGGGCAAGGCTTTCTGGGAGGTCAGGATCGATGCCAACTCGCTGCGCCAGTCTGGCGCGCCCGCAAAACTGCCCTGAGTTATTGAGCCGGCATTCAAAAATTTGAATGCCGGCTCAATAACAGCCGAGGTTTAATTCTCATTGATTCGGCACATACGCCGGGTCTGAGATGATCGCGGGTAGTTTATCCGCCGTGAAATCTTCGAGTTCATATGCGCCGAATCATTGTTTCGCCCCTTGCGCGATGCTGTCCGCCCACATCATGGATTCAATCTGCAAATTCATCAGATTGACATTGGCCAGTTCGGGATGAGCGGCAATCACATCATCCACTTTACTGCCTTCGTCCTGTTCCATGGCAATGATCAGGCCCAGCAATACACCCAGCCGCCCTTCATGTTTCAAAATCGCCAGTCGAATCTCCTCCGACAGCGCCAGCTCATCCAGCAGTTCGGGCAGCGGCGCGCCAAGCAGCGCATCAAGCAGCGAGAACATGCCCACCATAAAAGCCTCTTCGCGTGTGGCCTTGTCGTAGGACAGGGCCTCTGCCAGCATTTCCATCAGCCGCCCGCGCGTGCTGGACAGCGTCAGCAAAGGGCTGGGGAAATCTCCCCGGCTGTACTGGGCAAACAATAGAAGTTGCAGCCAGCGCTGCAATTGCCGCCGGCCCAAAACCATGATGGCCTGCGCCAGGGTCTGGATTTTCACCGAACCCGACACACCCACCGAGTTCACCAGACGCAGCAGCTTGTAGCTCATTTCCGGCGCCTGCTTGAATGTCTTTTCAATATCGTCGTTGTCCGCATCCGACAGCAACTGATGCATCAAACGCAGCATGATCTGCTTCGAAGGATCGGTGCGTTTTCCATTCAGCAATGTGGGTTTGGCATAGAAAAATCCCTGGAAGAATTCAAAACCCAGATCATGGCAGCGTGTGGACATTTCCTCACTGTCCACTTTCTCCGCGATCAGCTTCACCTTGTGTCTGGACATTTTTTCCACAATGGGCGCAAGCTGGTCCTGTGGAGCTTTCAGCACATCGATCTTGACGTAATCAAGAATCGGCATCAGCGGACAATGCGCGGGGTCGATGCCTTCCACATCGTCCAGCGCAATGCTGAAGCCAAGCTGCTTCAAATCCTTGCACCGGGCAACGATCGCCGGCGTGATCTGAACGGTTTCCAGCAATTCGATCACCACCTTGTCTGGTGGCAGAAATTCGATCACATCCGTCATGATCAACATGGCGTCGAAATTGATGAAGGCGCGCTTGCCTCCCAGTACGCTGTCCAGCCCCAGCTCATTGAAAGCATGGGCAATCACATGCGCCGTCGCGGCACGGTCATCAACAACCTGCTGGCTGCTTCCCTTTCGGAACAGAAGCTCATAGGCAACGGTATTGCCTTTGCGGTCAATGATGGGCTGGCGTGCCAGCGTAAAATCCAGCGTGCGCGAGGGCGTTTCGATACGTGCGGGCTCTAACATTTGGGCTTCCTTCATTTTGGAACACCCTCAGGCTATCAGCCGTGGTATGAATTTGAGAGGTGGAAATAAGGTGGAAAAACCCGGTTATTTCCAGACATGCAGTTCTAGTGGCGCCGTCTCAGCTTGGCGATCCCTTGGTATCCGAGCCGAATTTGCGGCGGCGGAAACGCTTCTCGCGCCGGGCGCGGTTCATTTCGCGCTCGGTGAGCGGTTTGGGCTTGCGCGATTCGAAGGGATTGGCGCCGTCCTTGAATTCGATTCTGAGCGGCGTGCCCTGAAGGTCAAAAGTCTTGCGGAAGGTGTTTTCCAGATAGCGACGGTAATCGTTCTGCACATTGGCGGTGGCATTGCCGTGGATGACGATGACTGGCGGATTGCTGCCGCCCTGGTGCGCGAACTTGAGTTTGGGCCGGAACAGGCCGGACTTGGGCGGCGCGTGCTGTGCCGTGGCCGCCAGCAGCGCGCGCGTCAGTTTGGGCGTGGACAGCTTGGCCATGGCCGCCGCGTAGGCTGCATCGACATCTTTCAGCAGCGGCGCCAAACCCTGGGCTTTCAGGGCGGAAATGTAATTGAATCGGGCAAACGACAGGAAAGCCAGCTTGCGTTCGATGTCGCGCTTGATCTCGCTGCGCTTGTACTCGTCCAGGCCATCCCATTTATTGACCGCCACCACCAGCGCCCGGCCTTCTTCCAGAATATAGCCGGCGATATGCGCGTCCTGTTCGGAGATTTCGGCCTGCGCATCCAGTACCAGCACCACCACATTGGCGTCTTCAATGGCCTGCAGCGTCTTGATGACGGAGAATTTTTCCACCGCCTCGAATACCTTGCCGCGCTTTCTGACGCCTGCAGTATCGATCAGCGTGTAGTGTTTTCCATTGCGCTCGAAGTCGACATAAATGGAATCGCGCGTGGTACCCGGCTGATCGAAGGCAATCACCCGTTCTTCGCCGAGCAGCGCATTCACCAGCGTTGATTTGCCCGCGTTGGGCCGGCCGACAATCGCTATCTTCGGACCACCGGCGTGCGCATCTTCTGGCTCGGGCGCGGCAAAGGAAGCCAGTGCCAGGTCGACCAGGTCGCGCACCCCTTCGCCATGCGCGCCGGAAATCGCCAGCGGTTCGCCCAGTCCCAGTTCATGGAATTCAGCCGTGGCCATGGCCGGATTCATGCCTTCTGCCTTGTTCACCACCAGATGCACGGGGCAGCGCGACTGCCTCAGCTTTTGCGCGATCACCTTGTCCTGTGCAGTCAGGCCCTGACGGCCATCGACCAGAAACACCACCACGTCGGCTTCATCGATGGCCTGCAGGGTCTGGCGCGCCATCTCGTGCAGGATGCCGTCCTTGGCCACGGGTTCCAGCCCGCCGGTATCCACCACCAGGTAAGGCTTGTCGCCCACCCGGCCGCGTCCGTAGTGACGGTCGCGCGTCAATCCAGGCTGGTCATGCACCAGCGCATCGCGCGTCTTGGTCAGGCGGTTGAAAAGAGTGGACTTGCCGACATTGGGACGGCCGACAAGTACGAGTGTAGGGAGCATTTAATTCAGCTTGAAAGCCGTCACACCGCCTTTGGCAGTCTGCACGGCAAATCCCGGTCCGATATCAACAGGCACTGCCCGCGCTTCGCCGCCATCCGCTTTGGCGCGCGCGGCAAAACTGCCGTCTTCCTTGGACAGCACATGCACATAGCCTTCGAAGTCAGCCACTACCACGTGCTTGCCTGCAGGCAAAGGTGCCGTCAACCGACGGTTGGCCAGCTTGTCCTGTCGCCAGGCTGCGCGGCCGGATTCCTTGTCGTAGGCCGTCACGGCAT
>CAYOJA010000007.1:57505-82794 GCA_964404175.1 uncultured Thiobacillus sp.
TTGTCCTGTCGCCAGGCTGCGCGGCCGGATTCCTTGTCGTAGGCCGTCACGGCATCCTTGGCATCCGTCACATACACATACTGGTCATCCATGCCCAGGCCCACGCTGCTGGAGGTGTCGCGCGCCCAGATCAGGGTGCCCTTGCTGCGGTCAAAGCAGGCCACGCGGCCCTGATAGGCAACCGCGCAAACCCGCCTGTCATCCAGCGCCGGTCTGCCCACCACATCGGTCACGCGCTCGAGTTCGGTGGCCCCTTTCGGCAGGCTCACGGTCGATTCCCAGAACTGCACACCGTTGGCGGCTGAAATCGCCGTCAGCTTGCCGCCTGAGAATCCTGCATAAATCGCCCCTTCACTCACCGCCATGGCCTCCGTGCCCTGCAGGGTCAGCGCAGGCAGTTGACGCACATACAGCCACTGGCGGCTGCCATCGGCCGGACTCAAACCGACGATGCGGCCATCGCCCGTGCGCACAATGATCATGTCGCGCGCCACCACCGGCGCGCTGCTCACTTCGCTGGACAGCACGACTTCCCAGCGCCTGGCGCCCGTCGCCGCATCCAGCGCGATCAGTTCGCCCTTGCCGCCGCCGACCAGCACCAGACCCGCCCCCGCGCCTACGCCCGCAGACAGCGGCTTGCCCGTATCCACCCGCCAGACATCATTGCCGCTTTGCACATTCAGGCGGGCAACCTTGCCGGATTCACCCGCCACGAAAACACCTTCGCCATCGGCCACGGGGGTAAATACAAACCGGCCCGCTTCCGGCACGGATGCTGACCAGGCTTTGGACAACTGGGCGCTTTCCTTGAACTCGGTCAGCGAAGCTGGCGGCAAGGCTTTGGCTTTGCCAGAACCAAACCAGCCGGACACGGTGTCGGTGGTTTTGCCGAGCATGCCGCAGCCACCAATCAGACTTGCTGCCAGCATCAACGCCGGAAAAGATGCAAAACGAAAACTCATGACTTGGGGCCTCCCAGGCTATCCAGCTTCATCTCCACCACGCCGCGAAGCGGACTGGTTTCCTTGAGCTTCGCATATGCCGCGGAATAGGCTGCGCGGGCTTCTTCATTTTTACCTTGTGCCAGATAGACATCGCCCTTCAGGTCATCGAAACGCGGACCATAGGCATCGGTATGCGCGGCATTCAGTTGCGCCATGGCAGCATCGTATTGTTTTTCGTCGAGCAGCAAACCCGCCAGCCTGAGACGGGACACGTCCTTGAGTGCGGCTTCCTTGGTGTGTTCGATCGTCCACTCAAGCTGAGCCTTGGCGCTTTTGACATCGCGGTCGCGCGCGTTCAGGGTTGCCAGCGTCATTGCCGCGCGGGTGGCATAGGGCGTATCGGCAAACTTGTCGATCAGGGTCGCGCCGGTTTCCTTGGCCAGTTTCTTGTCTCCCGCCTGCAAGGCCTGCTGCATGCGATCAAAATAGGCCGATGCCTCGGCGCTCTGTTTGGCCGTATGGTTTTTCCAGTATTCATAGCCCGCCGCCGCAAACAACAAACCCGCCACAACGATGGTGGTCAAATTGCCCCAGCGTTTCCACCAGGCCTTCAGTTCGTCGAGCTTTTCCTGTTCTTCCAGATCGTACGTTGCCATTTCCTGTCCTTAAAATTATTTCCGCAATATGTTCACGGCTTCATCAACGCTTACAACGGCCTGCTCCGCTTCCTCGCGCAAGGGCTTCAGACTCAGTTTTTTATCGGCCGCTTCATTGTCGCCGATGATTGCGGCAAAACGCGCGCCGCTGCCATCCGCCTTTTTCATCTGCGACTTGAAACTGCCGCCGCCGGCGTGCATCACGACGGAAAATTTTTTCTCGCGCAGACCGCGCGCCACCAGCCATGCCCAAGCCGCCGCCTGCTCGCCAGCATGCACCAGATACACGTCCGGCGCGCGATGTTCGGGTTTGATGCCCTCGGCTTCCAGCAGGGCCAGCAGCCGTTCGATACCCATGGCAAAACCGCAGGCTGGCGCGGGCTTGCCACCCAGTTGTTCGATCAGGCCATCAAAACGTCCGCCCGCGCAAACCGTGCCCTGCGCGCCCAGTTTGTCCGTCACCCATTCGAACACCGTGCGATTGTAATAGTCGAGCCCGCGCACCAGCCGCGTGTTGATACGGTACTCGATGCCGAAATCATGCAGCAGCTTCTGCACGGCGTCGAAATGTGCAAGCGAATCCTCGTCCAGATCGTCCATCAACTTCGGCGCGGATTCCACCAGCGCCTGCATGGCCGGGTTCTTGGTATCCAGAATCCGCAGCGGATTGCTGTGCAGCCTGCGTTTCGCATCCTCGTCCAGCACGTCGGCATTGGCTTCAAAGTATTTGATCAGCCGCTCGCGATGGCGGCGACGCGCATCGGCGTCGCCCAGCGTGTTCAGTTCCAGCGCCGGTGCAATGCCCAGCCGCTTCCACAAATCCGCGCTCATCAGAATGTGTTCGGCATCGACATCCGGCCCGGCAAAGCCCATGGCTTCCACGCCCACCTGATGAAACTGGCGGTAGCGGCCTTTCTGCGGACGCTCGTGGCGGAACATCGGCCCCATGTACCACAGGCGCTTGCCGCCATCGTAAAGCAGGTTGTTCTGCACCACCGAACGCACGCAGGAGGCCGTACCCTCCGGCCGCAGCGTCAGCGATTCGCCATTCAGTTCATCGATGAAGGTGTACATCTCCTTTTCGACAATGTCGGTCACTTCGCCGATGGCGCGCTTGAACAGCGCCGTGTTTTCCAGAATCGGCGTGCGGATCTCGCGGTAGCCATAACTTTCCAGCCAGGCTCGCGTCGTGTCCTCGAAAAACCGCCAGGTATCCGCATCCGCGGGCAGCATATCGTTCATGCCGCGAATGCTTTGCAGATTGCTGCTCATGATTTCCCTGTTCCGTACGTCCGCCTCACGTAGTCTTCCACGATCACCTGAAACTCCTCGGCGATCCGGTCACCTTTCAGCGTGACTGTCTTCTGTCCATCCACATACACTGGTGCCACTGGCACTTCGCCCGTGCCGGGCAGGGAAATGCCGATGTTGGCATGTCTGGATTCACCGGGGCCGTTGACCACGCAGCCCATCACCGCCACTTTCATGCCTTCCACGCCGGGGAAAACCCCGCGCCAGCCAGGCATCTGCCCCCGAAGCCATGTCTGTATCTTCAGCGCCAGCTCCTGAAACACCGTCGATGTCGTGCGGCCGCAGCCGGGGCAGGCCGTCACCATTGGCGTGAACGCCCGCAAGCCCATGGTCTGCAATATCTCTTGCGCCACGATGACTTCCTTCGTTCGTGATTCGCCAGGCTCGGGCGTCAGCGAAACGCGAATCGTGTTGCCGATGCCTTCCTGCAGCAGGATCGCCAGCGCGGCCGTCGAGGCCACGATGCCCTTGCTGCCCATGCCCGCCTCGGTCAGGCCAAGATGCAGTGCATAGTCGCTTTGCCTGGCCAGATCGCGGTACACCGTGATCAGATCCTGCACGCCGCTCATCTTGCAGGACAGGATGATGTGGTCGCCCGGCAAACCGAGCTCTTCCGCGCGCTTCGCCGATTGCAGCGCCGAGGCGATCATGGCCTTGAACATCACGTCTTTCGCATCTTCCGGCCGAGCCGACCTGGCGTTCTCGTCCATCATGCGCGCCGCCAATTCCTGATCCAGGCTGCCCCAGTTCACACCGATGCGCACGGGCTTGTCGCACTTGCAGGCAATTTCGATCAGCGTGCCAAACTGCTCGTCGCGCTTTTCGCCGCGCCCGACATTGCCGGGATTGATCCTGAGCTTGCCAAGCGCCTGCGCGCATTCCGGCACCTGGGTCAGCAGCTTGTGGCCGTTGAAATGGAAATCGCCGATCAGCGGAACATCGATGCCCTGAGCGTCAAGTTTTTCTCGAATTACCGGAACGGCCTTCGCCGCCTCCAGCGTATTCACCGTCACGCGCACCAGTTCCGAACCTGCCCGATACAGCTCGGCCACCTGCTTTACCGTGGATGCAATATCCGCGGTATCGGTGTTGGTCATCGACTGCACGACGATGGGCGCGCCTCCGCCCACTCGCACATGGCCAATGCGCACCTGACGTGTGGGCCGGCTGGCATTCTCCGGCAAGAATTTGATCTCCGACACGATTACTCCAGGGTGAACCGCGCGACGGTCTCGCCAATGTAGGGCCGGATATCAAATAGCCGCCCGCTGTAGGTCATGCGCACATTGGCGGCATTGCCCACGACAAATTCAAAGGGCGGCCTGCCGTTAAGTTCAACCGTGCTGCCTGCCTTGCTCAGCGTGGAATGAATGGTTCTGCCGTTGCCATCGCGTATCTGCACCCAGGCATCCTGATCAAACTGCAGACGGATGGATTTGTTTCTGAAATTTGCGGGCAGATAAGGGTTACCCGACGCCTCGGGCGCGGCGGCATCGGCAGCAGGCGCGGGCGGCGATTCAGGCTTGGGTGTGACAGAGGGAGCCTGGGGCATGGCTGCTGGCGCCGGGATTTCCGCAGGCGCCACGGGCGCGACAGGAGATGCTGCTGCTGGTGCCTGCTCGGGTTGTGTCTCCGGCGGCGCGGATGGAGCGGACGGGGCAACCGGCGCGGCTTGAGCCGGCGGCGCAGCGGGTTCTTCATCCTCGCCGCTGTTCAGCCACAGATAAATTCCTGCGGGAATCGCCAGCAGGAGAGTCAGCACCGCGAGCGATCCAATCAGGATTGGTGAAATGCCCTGTGATGACACGGGCGCATACGACTCGGTTTCGACTTTTTCCGCCGGGGCGGCGCCCGACTCGGCCATGCGCGTCAGCAAAGGCTCCGGATCCATGCCCAGCAGCCTGGCGTAGTTGCGCACAAACCCGCGCGCGAATACAGGCTGGCCCAGCGCGGCATAGTCCTCGGTTTCCATCGCCTCGACCTGACGGACCATCAGGCGCAGTTTGTTTGCCGCATCCTGCACCGTCCAGCCCTTGGCTTCGCGCGCCGCTTTCAGCGCATCGCCGATATCCAGCGGCTCGCTCATTCGTATTGTCCCCGCATCAAGCGCTGCGCCTCTTCGGATTCGGGAAAGCGCTTGCGCAATTGCAGCGCATACGCGGCGGCCTGTTCCTTGTCGCCCTGCTTGCGCTCAAGCAGCACGCCCAGCCACAGGCTTTCCGGTGTGGGCGGTGCGATCTCGAGGTAGCGGCTCAACAGCTTTTGCGCCTCGGTCAACTTGCCCAGCTTGAAATCCAGCGCGGCGAGCTTGATGGTGGCGAGCGGCGCATCCGGCTGCAGTTTCAGCGCCTTGTTGTAGTAGGCCTCGGCCTGTTTGGTGTCGCCCTTCTTCTCGCTGCACAGGCCGGCGTTGGTCATGGCCTGCTCGGGATGCGCATACAGCGGGTTGCGCAATGCATCGGTAAACTGCGCAAGCCCCTCATCGTAGCGATCGCGTGTGCACAGGAACCAGCCGAAATTGTTGTGTGCCTCGGAATCCGCGCGGTCCAGATCAATCGACTTGCGGAAGTTTTCCTCCGCAAGCTTGTCCTCGGCCAGCTCCATGTAGATCAGACCCAGCACGTTGTAGGCAGGACCATAACGGTTGTCCGCCTGGATCGCCTTGCGCACTTCGTCCAGTGCAATCTTCATCTGGCCCCGGCTGAAGTACGCGCCCGCCAGATCGGTAAAGGCCTTGGCCCGGGAGCTGGCATCGGTTTCCACTTGCAGCGTGCCAGTCGATGGGCCGGAAGATGACGGAGCACCAGGGGGATTGGCGCATCCCGCCAGCGATGCAATCAGCGATAACAACAGGACTTTCTTCACTCTATGCCGCCTCCATGTTGATACGTTTCATTACCCGTCCGGTCTTGTCCGCCACCTGGCCGGCCAACTGACCGCAGGCCGCGTCGATGTCGTCGCCACGCGTCTTGCGCGTGGTGGCCACGTAACCGGCCTGAACCAGAATATCGCGGAACTCGCGCAGCGATTCCGGCGTGCTCTTTTCGTAACCTGAATCGGTAAACGGATTGAACGGAATCAGGTTGAACTTGCACGGTGTGCCTTTTACCAGTTCCAGCAACTGCCGCGCATGCTCGGGCGTATCGTTCACGCCATCCAGCATCACGTATTCGAAGGTGATGAAATCGCGCGGCGCGAATTCCAGATAGCGCTGGCAGGCTGCCATCAATTCCTTCAGCGGATATTTCTTGTTGATCGGCACGATCTGGTCGCGCAGCGCATCGTTGGGCGCATGCAGGCTCACCGCCAGCGCCACCGGGCAGCGCTGCGCCAGCCGGTCCATGGCCGGCACCAGGCCCGATGTCGATACCGTCACCCGGCGGCGCGACAGGCCGTAGGCGTTGTCGTCCAGCATCACGTCCAGCGCGGTCACCACATTTTCGAAATTGGCCAGCGGTTCACCCATGCCCATCATGACCACGTTGGTCACCGGACGTTCACCCCAGCCCGCTTTTTTCAACTCGCGCACCGCATGCCAGAGCTGGCCGGTTATTTCCGCCACCGTCAGGTTGCGGTTGAAGCCCTGCCGGCCAGTCGAGCAGAACGTGCATTCCAGCGCGCAACCCACCTGCGACGAGATGCACAGCGTGCCGCGATAGCGCGGACCTTCAACCAGCCCGGGACGATTGCGAAAACGTTGCGGCTCGTCATCTTCCGCCGCCTCGCCACAGGAAGGATTGCCTTCGGGAATGAACACCGTCTCAATGCCGTTTCGCCGAGCCGGGTCGCTGGCAGTTTCGCTGCCTGGGCCCACATCAAACAGCCACTTGCGCGTGCCGTCTTCCGACGTCTTGTCGGCCAGCACGCCCGGCGCGTGGATCACGGCCTCCTGCTTCAGCCACTCGCGAAGCGTCTTGGCCAGGTCCGTCATGCTGTCGAAATCGTTCTCTCCCGACTGGTGCATCCAGTGGAACACCTGCTTGGCGCGGAACGGCTTTTCGCCGTGGCCCACCAGCCAGTTGGTCAGTTGCGGGAGATTGAAATCGAGCAGGTTTTGCACTTAGGCACTCATCCAGACAGGCGACACCCAAAAACAAGCCCCCCTTGTCAAAGGGGGGTTGGGGGGATTTGACGCAAGTCTGAATCCCCCGGCGCTTCGCGCCCCCCCTTTCTCAAGGGGGCAAAAAAATCCTTGCTTCAGCGGGGGCACAGTTCCGTCGAGGCGAAGAAATAAGCGATCTCGACAGCGGCGGTTTCCGGCGCGTCGGAACCGTGCACGGCATTGGCGTCCACGCTTTGCGCGAAGTCGGCGCGGATGGTTCCCTGCGCGGCCTTCTTCGGATCAGTTGCGCCCATCAGCTCGCGGTTCTTGGCGATAGCGCTTTCGCCTTCCAGCACCTGGATCATCACCGGGCCGGAAATCATGAATTCAACCAGATCCTTGAAGAAGGGACGCTCGCGGTGCACGGCGTAAAAACCCTCGGCTTCGCGGCGAGACAGATGCTTCATCTTGGCGGCCACGATCGTCAGGCCGTTGGTTTCAAAACGCGAATAAATCTTGCCGATGACATTCTTGCCCACGGCATCGGGTTTGATAATGGAAAGGGTGCGTTCAATCGCCATGCTTTGCTCCGGTTGGTTTTATAAAAACGGTTAAAAATTAGCCGCTTATTATAACCTGCCGACCCGGCGCTGTCTTGGCACACCTTCATCTGGCTCGATATAAAATGGCACGCCTCATCCCATGCACTGCAAACCATGACACGCCGGCTCACGTCCATTCCACTTGCCTTCTCCTCGCTGCTTGCCGGCCTTTTCCTTTTTCTGGTATCTGCCTGCAACAGTATCCCTGAAGGCCTTGATGCAGTGAACGACTTTGAATTGAATCGTTATCTGGGCCAGTGGCATGAAATCGCCCGCCTGGATCACAGCTTCGAGCGCGGACTCACCGATGTCACTGCCACCTACACATTGCGCGGCGATGGTGGACTCAAGGTTGTAAACCGAGGATTCAACCCCTCAAAAGGCAAATTTGAAGAAGCCGTGGGGCGCGCCTATTTTCTGGGCAGCCCGCAAACCGCCAGCCTTAAGGTCTCCTTCTTCGGCCCGTTTTATGGTGGATATCACGTCATTGCGCTGGATCGCTCAAACTATGGTTACGCCTTGGTGAGCGGCCCTACACGCGACTATCTATGGATACTGGCACGCGACAAGCAGCTGACCGAGCCGATTCTGAAATTGCTGACCGACAAGGCCAATCAGGCCGGCTTTGATACGAGCAAGCTGATTTACGTTGCGCACACGCGCTAGCAGCGCGACCGGCATGGCCAGTGGGCAACATGCTCCCGGCCGAAACACTTCCAGCACATCCCGTAGCCTTCATGGGCACACCAGTCTCTGAATGTAACCCCGGCCCAACCCCGCCCGCCAAGTGCGGACACGGACATGGTTGAAAATAACGCTAGGCGATTTGCCCAATCCCGTGTAGTGTGGCTCCCATCTGTGGGATTCAAGTAGCAAATGCGGCACCTGGTTGACGAGTTTTTCCTTGATTTCGATAGATCCGGGCATGTGCCCAAATTCATTTTTTTAAGGAAAACTTACGATGCAACAAGGTACAGTAAAGTGGTTCAACGACGCCAAGGGTTTTGGTTTCATTACGCCTGACGGCGGTGGCGAAGACCTCTTCGCGCACTTCTCTGAAATCAAATCCAGCGGCTTCAAAACCCTGAAAGAAAACCAGCGCGTTTCGTTTGAAGTGACCACTGGTCCCAAAGGCAAGCAGGCTGCCAACATCCAGCCCGCCTAAGCGAAAACCGCTTCAGGAAAAACCCCGGCATGCCGGGGTTTTTTTATGGCTGCCAAAACCGAAATCCCCCCAACCCCCCTTGATAAAGGGGGTGGCGCGAAGCGCCGGGGGATTTTCAATGGATCGCCACGGCCTGCGGCCTCGCGATGACGAAGTTGTGCGTTTGCAATCCGCAACCGGCAGGCAACACCCCGTTGTTATACTTGGGTCATGCAACCACCGCTCAACACCCTTGCCGACAGCATTGCCAACCAGCGCGATTCGCTGAAGGACATGCTGCGCGACCCGCTGGCGCGCATCGCCCGCGAATGCAGCGACGCGTGGAACGACCGCCAGAAGCTGGACGCCGTACTGACCGATGCCCTGGCCAGCCTGCCCATGTGCAAGTACATGTACGCGCTGGACACCAACGCCATCCAGATCAGTGACAACATCAGCCGCGACGGCCTCATCGAAAAGGATTTTGGCCGCGACCGCTCCAGCCGCCCCTACATGAACGAGCGCGTGCCCAGCGCCGGCTTCCTGCTTTCGCAGGCCTACATCAGCCTGCGCGCGCGGCGGCCCTCGCTTACCGCCATCCAGAACGTGCGCGATGCCAGCGGCCGCGTACTGGGTTTTGTCGGCGCCGATTTCGACCTGCGCAACCTGCCGCTTACCGGCAAGCTCTACGACGAGCCCACCCACTGGCGGCAGATAAAAGGCGACCCCGCCATCCGCGGCACCGTCTTCCATCAAACCCGCAGCAACAGCCTGATGGACAACCACATCGACACCGTACTGGGCGTCATGGAAGAACTGATGGTCGACCACGGCGTGTTCCACGGCAAGCTGCACTTCTCCAGCAGCCGCGCCACCATCTGGCTGACCGACGACCCGTATCGCTACCGGCTGCTCGACATCGACGCGCTGACCGACCCCGACACCTGCCTCATTTACCCGCACCGGCCCTACCCCGCCGATGCCGTCGTGCCCAAGGACAAGGTTCGCCTCATCCTGGACAACCTGCGCGACCTGCGCTTCATGGACGAAATGTTCTACCTGCGTTCCGGCTCGCTCAACATCTTCAACGGCATGGTCGCCCTGACCTTCTCGTGCGACGGCTCGCACTACCTGCCATGGGACGAATTCCTGGGCAAGGGCGCCGACTTCTGGGCCAGCGGCAGCAGCGAAGGCCAGGCCTGCCCGGTTTAAGCATCGGAATTTACTGGCCTGCCAACTGAATCGCCTCAGCCTTACGGTCTTGCGAAGACTTTTACGATGTGATTTCAAGCAGCAGATAAAAAAACCCGCGATAAACGCGGGTTTTTACAGGGTTCGAGAAATTCAGCTCTTTGGAAAACGCCGGCGCCGGTAAAGCGCTGCCGCAAGTCCCAGCCCAACCAATGCCAGGGAATCAGGTTCCGGAACACCATTGGTATCGGGTGGTAGCGGCTGAGTATCGTAATTGATAACTACGGTGGCACTGGTTCCGCTCAGCGAGAATGCCAGTGCAAGCCCAAGGTCTCCAACAGTTTCAAAATTCGATCCATCTGCCGATAGCACACTGAGATCGCCACCTTCGAGTGCAGTACCAAACCCGGTCCACAGGTCTGCCCCAAACAAGGTAAGTGCCGCACCGGAGACAGCTTCACCAGTCAGCTTCACTGTCAGTCCACCTGCGGCCGTGTCAAACATGAACAGGGCCAGATCGCCACCAGCAATTGAACCGGTAAAAGCAGCCGCATCATCAGCAAAGCCAAAAAGGTCATTCTCGGCGTAGAAGACAAACGTAACGCCATCGAGGGTTGCGCCCGTAGCAGAGGTGAACGTAAAAGTGGTTTTCGCGTTGCTGCCAACAAGCTCGGTGTCGGCCTGGGTTGTAACAGACCTGGTTGTTGCGGTGCTGCGTACCACACCGCCTCCCACATCAGTTGGCGATCCAAAGCCACCGGCAGCGCCATTGCTGAGTACTGCCGTGGTACCTTCAGCGAGTCGCAACAGTGGATCGATCGACCAGGTGGTTTCTTCACCCGTTGCTATATCGGTATACCGGAAATAACCGTCGAAAGGTACAAGCCCATTGTCCGCTTCGCCCCCATTCACATTGACTGAAGTTGTGGCGTTGCTGAGTGTGATCGGAACAGCCTGAGCGGTGCTTAATACCCCCATCAAGCTCAAGCCGACTGACAACACTGTTAAAGCGCTACGATTGAACATATCAATTTCCCTTATTTATTGGACCTGCAAAAAACTTAAAACCAGTTCTCGTCGGGTGTTTTACTGTACACACTACGCATTAAGGAGCAAGATTTATACACACCTGCTTTAAACATTAAATATCAATGCCTTATGTAGAAAATCCTTTGTAGAAAGAAATCCATCTGTAAAGTATTTCGACAATGGCAGCACACTGGCAGCCCCATGCTCCCCTCCCGCATCGCCTTCATCGACCTGGAAACCACCGGCGCCAACCCGGCCAGCGACCGCATCACCGAAATCGGCATAGTCGAAGTCGACGGCGAATCGGTTTCCCGCTGGAGCACGCTGGTCAACCCCGAGCGCAGCATTCCCGAATTCATCCAGCGCATGACCGGCATCAGCAACGACATGGTGAGCGATGCCCCGTGCTTCGACGCCGTGGCCGGCGAGCTGAAATCCCGCCTCAAGGGCCGGCTGTTCGTGGCCCACAACGCGCGCTTCGACTACGGCTTTGTGCGCCACGAATTCCGCCGCATGGGATTGAATTTCAGCGCCGACGTGCTGTGCACCGTGCGCCTGTCGCGCGCGCTGTTTCCCGAGCACCCCAGGCACAACCTCGACAGCCTCATCGCGCGCCACAATCTGTTTGCCAACGACCGCCACCGCGCGATGGCCGATGCCGAACTGATCTGGCAGTTCTGGCAGACCCTGCGCCGCGATGTCGAAACCGAACGCATGCTCGACGCCGTGCAGCAGCAACTCAAACGCCCCAGCCTGCCGCCGCACCTGCCGCCCGACGCACTGGACGACCTGCCCGAATCGCCCGGCGTGTACCTCTTTTATGGCGAAAACGATGCCCTGCTCTACGTGGGCAAAAGCGTTAACCTGCGCAGCCGTGTGCTGACGCACTTTGCCAAGGGCAACAACGAAAACCGCGAACTGCGCATCACCCACGACATCCGCCGCATCGACTGGATCGAAACCGCCGGCGAGCTGGGCGCCCTGCTGCTGGAATCGCGCCTCGTCAAACAACGCCAGCCCGTGCACAACCGCCGCCTGCGCCAAAGCAGCGAACTGTGTGCCTGGCAACTGGTGGAACACGCCCCCGGCGACTACCGCCCGCGCCTCGTCAGCGGCGCCGAGCTTGAAGCCGGATTAGGCAGCGCCGACCACGGAAAATCGATCGAACTCTACGGCCTCTTCGCCAGCAAGCGCGAAGCCGCCAACACCCTGCGCAGCCTGGCCCAGGCCTACCAGCTGTGCCCCGCCGTGCTCGGCCTGGAAAAGACCGCCCGACCCGGCCAGCCCTGCTTCGCCCGCCAGCTCAAGCAATGCAAGGGCGCATGCTGCGGCAAGGAAACCATCGGCGCCCACAGCGCGCGCCTGATGACCGCGCTATCCAAACTGCGCATCAAGCCCTGGCCCTACAAAGGCCCAATAGGCATTGTTGAAAAAAACGAATTCCTCGACCGCCAAGACATCCACCTCGTCGACGCCTGGCGCTACCTGGGCACCGCCCAAAGCGAAGCCGACCTCCACCCGCTGCTGCAATCTGCTGAACTGGCCCCATTCGACCTCGACACCTACAAGCTGCTGAAGGCGCAACTCAAGAAGCGCGGCATTGACATTCGCAAACTGGAGCGCCATTGCAAGGAATGCAAAGACGAAGCAATCCAGCACTAGTCCCCTTGATAAAGGGGGTTGGGGGGATTTGTCATTGCGAGAAGGCGTAGCCCTCACCCCCAACCCTCTCCCCAAGGGAGAGGGAGCAAACGCTGAGCCCAAACCGATTTAATGTGGCAATCCAGTCATAAGCCTGTCTCTTCCTATAACCAAAGCCATATAGGCCACATAGCCCGGTTTATGCGAAGATTCAGTCAATAACAAGCAAGGGAGACGTTTTGGTTCCACAGCCGGAACAACACGCAAGGGGAAATATCGACACGCTGCTGCAAGCGGCGGGCTGGCATGTGTGCGACGCTGACAAGGCCAACATCCACGCCGCGCAAGGTGTCGCCATCCGCGAATTCCCGCTGCCCGGCTACGGCTTCGCCGACTACCTGCTCTATGTGGACGGCAAAGCCGCCGGCGTGATCGAAGCCAAAAAGGAAGGCGTCACCCTCACCGGCGTCGAAACCCAATCCGACAAATACACCAAAGGCCTGCCCACCGGGCTGCCGCGCTGGAGCAACCCCCTGCCGTTTGCCTACCAGTCCACCGGCGTGGAAACCCGCTTTACCAACGGTCTGGACCCCAACCCACGCTCCCGCCCGGTCTTTGCCTTCCACAAACCAGAATTGCTCGCCGAATGGCTGGGCCATGCCACCACTTCCCCCCTTGATAAAGGGGGGCCAGGGGGGATTTCTCTCGCGGCCAAAGAGCCGCCAAGCCCCTACCAGGCCGCCACCTTCCTCGCCAAGCTTCAAGCCATGCCGCCGCTCAAGGAAGAAGGCCTCTGGCCCGCACAGATCCAGGCCATCCGGAACCTCGAACACTCCCTGAAGGAAAACCGCCCCCGTGCCCTGATCCAGATGGCCACCGGCTCGGGCAAGACCTTCACCGCCATTTCCTTCATCTACCGGCTGATCAAGTTCGCCGGCGCCCGGCGTGTGCTGTTCCTGGTGGACCGCGGCAACCTCGGCGACCAGACGCTCAAGGAATTCCAGCAATACGCCTCGCCCTACAACAATTTCAAGTTCACCGAGGAATACATCGTCCAGCGCCTGAGCAGCAACACCCTCGACACGACCGCGCGGGTCTGCATCTGCACCATCCAGCGCATGTACTCCATGCTCAAGGGCAAGGAGCTGCCGGAAGAACTGGACGAGGAATCGGTCGACCAGCTCGGCGGCCTGTTCAAGCAGCCCGAGCCCATCGAATACAACCCGGCCATCCCCATCGAGAGCTTCGACATCATCGTCACCGACGAATGCCACCGCTCCATCTACAACCTGTGGGCGCAGGTGTTGGAGTACTTTGACGCCACCCTCATCGGCCTTACCGCCACGCCCAGCAAGCAGACCTTCGGCTTCTTCAACCAGAACCTCGTGATGGAATACAACCACGAAATGGCCGTGGCCGACGGCGTCAACGTCAACTACGACGTCTACCGCATTCGCACCGCCATCACCGAACAAGGCTCCAAGGTCGAGGCCGGCTACTCGGTGCAGATTCAGGAACGCGACACCCGCAAGAAGCGCTGGGAACAGCTCGACGACGACTTCAGCTACGACCCCAACCAGCTCGACCGCGACGTGGTCGCCCCGGACCAGATCCGCAAGATCATCCAGATCTACCGCGACAAGCTGTTCACCGAAATCTTCCTCGGCCGTGAGTGGGTGCCCAAGACCCTCATCTTCGCCAAGGACGACGCCCACGCCGAGAACATCGTCGAAATCGTCCGTGAGGAATTCGGCAAGGGCAACGACTTCGCCCAGAAGATCACCTACCGCACCACCGGCGCCAAGCCCAAAGACCTCATCAACGAATTCCGCACCAGCCCCATGCCGCGCATCGCCGTCACCGTGGACATGATCGCCACCGGCACCGACATCAAGGCAGTGGAAGTCGTCATGTTCATGCGCGCCGTCAAATCCCGCGCCTTCTTCGAGCAGATGAAAGGCCGCGGCGTGCGCGTCATCAAGCCCGACGACCTGCAAAGCGTCACCCCCGATGCCAAGGCCAAGGACCACTTCGTCATCGTCGATGCCGTCGGCGTCTGCGAGCAGGACAAGACCGACTCGCGCCCCATGGAGCAGAAGCCCACCGTCAGCTTCGAAAAGCTCATGCAGGCCGTCGCCTTCGGCAACACCGAAGACGACGTGCTCACCTCCCTCGCCGGCCGCCTGGCGAGAATGGAACACCGCATGACTGCGGAAGACGAGCAACGCATCCGCGCACTCTCCGGCGGCCTGAGCGTGAAGGAACTCAGCCACCAGATCGTCGCCGCCCTGAACCCGGATCGCCACTACGAAGAGGCAATAAACGTAGCCCGGATGCAGCGCAGCGAAATCCGGGGAGAAATCATTCCCACCGAACATGAGCGCAATATTGCCCGCGACAAGATCATCCTCGATGCCATCAAGCCGCTGCACGACCCCAAGCTGCGCGAAGCCATCGACGAAATCAAAAAGAAATACGAAGTCGTCATCGACATCATCAGCGCCGACGAAGTCCTCGACGCCGGCTTCTCCCCCGAAGCCCTCGACCGCGCCAAAGGCATGGTCCACTCCTTCGAGCAATTCATCGCCGAACACAAAGACGAAATCACCGCCCTGCAAGTGCTCTACAGCAAACCCTACAAACACCGCCTCACCTTCGAGGCCGTGAAAGAACTCGCCGACGCCATCGAAAAACCGCCATACCTGTGGAACGAATCACAGCTCTGGAACGCCTACGCCGCGCTGGAAAAATCCAAGGTTAAAGGCGCCAGCGGCAAACGCATCCTCACCGACCTCGTCTCGCTGGTCAGATTCGCCATCCACCAGGACAACGAACTCATCCCCTTCCCCGAGCGCGTCAACGCCAACTTCAAGGCATGGCTGGCGACCCAACAACAACTCCCCTCGCCCGCAAGCGGGAGAGGGGCCGGGGGAGAGGGAAAATTCGCCCCCGAACAAATGAAATGGCTCGAAATGATCCGCGACCACATCGCCGCGAATCTGGGCATAGCACCCGACGACTTCGAATACGCGCCGTTCTCGCAACACGGCGGCCTCGGCAAAGTGCACCAACTGTTCGGCGACAAGCTGAACGCAATGATTGAAGAATTGAACGAGACATTGGCGGCATGACTCAGGCGCAAACAGATAAAGAAGTCGACTACGAACAAGACCTGCACGAGTTGCCGGCGGGGTGGTCATGGATCGCGCTTGGCGAAATCTGCGATGCAATCAACGGTCGCGCATTCAAGTCAACTGAGTGGCGCGAAAGCGGTGTTCCGATCATTCGCATCCAAAATCTCAAAGACTCCACTGCGTCGTTCAACTATTTCCAAGGAGACCTGGACGCCAAACACAAAGTGAATGCAGGCGACTTGCTATTCGCTTGGTCAGGCACGCCGGGCACCTCATTCGGCGCTCACATTTGGAACGGGCCGAATGCGGCGCTGAACCAGCATATTTTCAATGTTCAGTTTGACCGTAAGCAACTCGACACCAAGTACCTTTGCTATGCGCTCAACCAGAACGTCTCGCGATACGTGGCGCAAGCTCAGGGCGGGGTCGGCCTAGCGCACATTACCAAGAGCAAATTCATGGCGTCGAAGGTGCCGATTGCGCCCCTCGACCAACAAAAACGCATCGTCGCGGAAATCGAAAAACAATTCTCCCGCCTCGACGAAGCCGTCGCCAACCTCAAGCGCGTCAAGGCCAACCTCAAGCGCTACAAAGCCGCCGTCCTCAAAGCCGCCGTCGAAGGCCGCCTCGTCGAAACCGAAGCCGAACTCGCCCGCCGCGAAGGCCGCGGCTTTGAGACCGGCGAACAACTCCTACAACGCATCCTCGAAACCCGCCGCAGCCAGTGGTTTATCCCCGGCAGGGGGCAAGGCAAGGGCAAATACAAAGAACCAGCTGCCCCCGAAACCACCGCCCTGCCCGAATTACCGGAGGGGTGGGTGTGGGCTAGCGTAGATCAACTTATCGGTGATTCGTTGATTGGCCTGGATCGCGGACGTGACCAGCAAAACTCAGAAGGCATCGGCACGCCATACGTGAAAATGAACAACGTCACGATGGTAGGTGAAGTTACTAGCGAAGGTATGGTTTACGTAGATGCTTCACGAGACGAAAAGGAACGATTCAATCTTCAGGCCGATGACTTGTTGTTCAACACTCGTAACAGCAAGGAACTCGTCGGTAAGGTGGGTATAGTCCGCGGTCTGCCGAATGGCGCTATCTACAACAATAACTTGATGCGTTTGCGAGCTGTAGATGGGGCAGTGCCAAACTTTCTTTGCTCACAAATGTGTTCTGACGGGTTTCGTCGGCGGATGGATTTGGTAAAAAAGGCAACGACGAACGTTGCCGCTGTATATGCAAAGGATTTGTTCCCTTTGCCGCTAGCATTGCCGCCCATCGCCGAACAACACAGCATCGTCGCCGAAGTGGACCGCCGCCTTTCCCTCCTACGCGAAACCGAGGCTCAGGTGGACGCCAATCTCCGTCGCGCCACGCGGCTAAGAAGTGCTGTCTTACATAAATCATTCTCAAACGGTATCTGAATCATGGTCTACCGCGTATCGCAGCTCGATGTTCCTGCTGATGAGCCCTTTCGGAACGATGCTCTTGAGAGACGTCAGACTGTTGAGTTTCTTGCTGGGCTGATCGAACGTGCTGGCGGGCCGTTTGTTCTAGCCCTGGATTCCCCTTGGGGTACAGGCAAAACCACCTTGGTACGCATGCTGGAAGCTGAGCTGAAGCGACAGGAATTCAGTTGCATCTATTTCAATGCATGGCAAGTGGACTATGTGACCGATCCACTTGTTGCGCTGGTGTCATCTATTGATCGACTTGAGCTTGGCACAGGTGATGCTGCCGCAACTTTTAAGGATCATTTAAGGAAAGCCCGGCGAGTTACCAGCCTCGTCGCCAAACGCACAGCGGTGGCTGCTGCGAAGGCACTGACGGTAGGCGCGCTCGATTTGGATGAGGAAATCGAGGCTGCAGCTGTAGAACTTGCTGGCGATTCTGTGAATGACATCGTTGAAGCTTTCCAAAAGGAAGGGGTTCTACTTGAGAAATTCAGGGGCGAACTGGAGAAGGCCGTCGAGCAACTCTCTGCACTAGGAAAAAAACCAACGCTGGTCTTCTTCGTTGATGAGATTGATCGGTGCCGCCCGACATTTTCAATCGAGTTGCTTGAACGGATTAAGCATCTCTTTGACGTTCCCAATATTCTGTTTGTCTTGTCTTTGGACAAGAGGCAACTTGAAGCAAGCATTGCGGCAGTCTACGGACATGACATCAATGCCCCAGAGTATTTGAGGCGCTTCATCGACTTGGAATACGCGATTCCGGAAATCAAAACAAAAAGATTTGTTGAGAGTCTTCTGTCGCGCTTTGGCCTTGATGAGGTATTCGCATCTAGAACTCATGCTGATCTGCGCTATGACCGGGACAACTTCGTGGATTTCTTTGCTGCCCTAGCTGAAGCAATCCCGTTGTCACTACGCGCACAAGAACGTTGCATGACCCGGCTACGTGTCGTCCTAGATCAAACCCCTGAGAACCATTATCTGGACCCAGTATTGGTTGCAGTCCTAATCGTGCTAAGAGTTGCAGCTCCTCACCTATTTGAAAATCTCAAGTTAGGGGCCGCGACAGCGTCAGACGTGATGACGTACTTGAAAGAACTGCCGGGCGGCCGGAAGGTCGTTGGGGCCAGAATGGGTACTGCTATTGAGGCCAATCTCATAGTGGCGGACGAAGACGAGGAGCGAAAAGAAGCTGTACTGAATGCTTTGAAGACGACCGCAGAAAATGAAAGTGATCACGGCTACTTACACGCGCGTGAAGTACTTGAGAGGGTGGGATATTTGCAGCGGCCAATGAGAGGTACACCGAGACTCTCTAGGGTGGTCAACAAGATCGAACTGGCGGCCAGCATCAGGGAGTGACAAACATGAACACCTCCACCATCGTCCAAAAACTCTGGAACTACTGCAATGTCCTGCGCGACGACGGCATGTCCTATGGCGACTACGTCGAGCAGCTCACCTATCTGCTATTCCTCAAGATGGCCGACGAGCGCACCAAGGTGCCGTACAACCAGCAGAGCCCGGTGCCGGAGAAGTATGGTTGGCCGAGCCTCATCAAGAAAGACGGCGACGAGCTGTTCGATCACTACCGCCACACGCTTGAGGCACTGGGCAACCAGAAGGGCTTGCTCGGGCTGATCTTCAGCAAGTCGCAGAACAAGTTCCAGGACCCGGCGAAGCTGCGGCGGCTGGTGGTCGATCTCATCGACAAGGAACAGTGGGTGTCGATGAGCGCCGACGTGAAGGGCGATGCCTACGAAGGTCTGCTGGAAAAGAACGCACAGGACACCAAGTCCGGCGCCGGCCAGTACTTCACCCCGCGCCCGCTGATCCAGGCCATTGTGGATGTGATGGCCCCGAAGCCCGGCGAGACCGTGAGCGACCCGGCCTGCGGCACCGGCGGCTTTCTGCTCGCGGCGCACGACTATGTGGTGAAGCACAACCCCAACCTGACCAAGCCGCAAAAGACCAAGCTCAAGGAGGAAACCTTCAAGGGCTGGGAGCTGGTGCAGGCCACGGCGCGGCTGTGCGCCATGAACATGCTGCTGCATGGCATCGGCAGCCAGGACTTTGAGCCCATCGTGGTGTCCGACTCGCTGGCCGCTGACCCCGGCGACCGCTTCGATATGATCCTCACCAATCCACCCTTCGGCAAGAAGAGCAGCACCACGATTGTTGGAGAAGAGGGCAAGGTCAGCAAAGAGCGCGACATCGTCGAGCGCGGCGACTTCTGGACCACCACCTCGAACAAACAGCTCAACTTCGTCCAGCACGTCAAAACCCTGCTCAAGCAGAACGGCCGCGCCGCCGTGGTCGTGCCCGACAACGTGTTGTTCGAAGGCGGCGCCGGCGAAACCATCCGCCACAAGCTCCTACACGAGTGCGACGTCCACACCCTGCTGCGCCTCCCCACCGGTCTGTTCTACGCCCAGGGCGTGAAGGCGAACGTGCTGTTCTTCGACAAGAAACCCGCCGCCGAAACCCCGTGGACCAGGAAGCTGTGGATCTACGACCTGCGCACCAACATGCACTTCACGCTCAAGACCAACCCCTTGCAGCGGGAGGATTTGGATGAGTTTGTGAAGTGCTACAACCTGGAGAACCGGCACAACCGTAAGGAAACCTGGTCGGACAAAACCCCGGACGGCCGCTGGCGCGCCTACAGCTACGACGAACTCATCAACCGCGACAAAGCCAGCCTGGATATTTTCTGGCTGAAGGACGAGTCGCTCTCCGACTCCGACAACCTGCCCGCGCCGGATGTGATCGCGCAGGAGATCGTGGAAGACTTGGAGGCGGCGTTGGAACAGTTCAGGGAGATTCTGGCCGACATGGGGCCGGAGGTAACCGCTGAGGATGCGAGTGCATGAAGGGTTTTGTGATCGGCATCGATGTGCAGGCAGCAAGAGATTGCCCGTTTGCAGTGCTGGATGCTTCATCGCGAGTTGTGGATTCAGGCTGGATCGCCACTGCAGGTCTTGGTGCGTCGGTTCAGGCATTGTCCGGACGTTATCCCGACGCAGTGTTTGCCATCGATGCACCACGTATGGCGCTGACGACACCGCGCGCATGGTATTGGCGCAATAAGCGGTGGGGACAGGCAACGGGAAATGAAGTGGGTAACGGTCGCCATTGCGAGGTGGTGATCGCAGCGCATCGGCTAGCTAATCCACAGTGGACACCCCTTGCAAATGTGGCACCCGAATGGATGCAACACGGCTTTACGATATTTGATGCCCTGGATGGGCGGGTGCAGACCTTAGAGGTATTTCCATCGGCTAGCTATAGGATGTTGAGCACCACGAACGAGTTGCGTGTAGATATGCCCCTGTCAGGATTTTTACCCGGCCCAAAGGACATGCTCGATGCTGTAGTGGCTGCGCTCACAGGAATGGAGTTCTTGGCTGGGCGTGGTCAGGAAGTTGGCGGCGGTGATGGACTAGGCACCATTATTTTGCCTCGGCCAATCGCCAATCCGATTGATGCGGTACTGCGCTGGCCCGGGTGTTAATGAATCTAACCTACATCCTTGTCGACTTCGAAAACGTTCAGCCAACGGACATGGGGCTACTACGTGGGGATCAGTATCGGCTGATCCTCTTCCGAGGCCCACACCAGAACAAGCTTGATTTCGAGACTGTCGAGTCTTTGCAGCCGCTCGGGGAGAGGGTGTCGCATGTGCAAAGCGACAAGCAGGGTAAGAATGCACTCGACCTGCATATCGCTTTTTATATGGGCCGTTTTCTACAGGAGTTGGAGGCGAGTGGCTCCCCCGTAAGCAAAGCCGCTCGTTTCGTGGTGATCTCACATGACGGTGGCTTTGACGCCTTGATCGATCATGTGCAGTCGCTGGGCTATGGCGCGATGAAGGCTGCGAGCATTCGGCAGGCTTTGGGGTTGGACGTGGCAGTTGCTGAGACTGGAAGCGCCCTGCAGCCAATGTCTGCAAGCAACGTCGGTTTCGCGACGCCTTCATCCGTAGTGCAGATATCGAGCAACCCGCCTGCGGTCAAGAAGGCAGCACCCGTTGCGCAAGCGCAGCCCACCAAGCTAGCAGCACCCCCAAAGAAAACTGCGACAGCTCAGGCAAGCCCAACCAAGGCGGCGGAAAAGAAGCCGCAGGCACCGGCCAGGAAAAATATCGGGGCGGAAGATAAAGAAAAAGTCCTCGAGAATCTGCGCCTGCACCCGAAGAAAAGGCCGGTAAAGCGTCAGACATTGGAAAACCACATCATGTCCTTACTCGGTGGCAGTGTCACAGCAAAGGCGGTGCGGGGTCTAGTCGCTGGTCTGGAGAACGAAGGCGTCATCAAATTCAGTGAGAACAAGATTGATGAGTACAAGATTCCCAAGCGCAAGAAATAGGCGCGCCTAAGGGCGATGCAAATACAAAAATAATCAGAACTGGAAAAAAGTTAATGAGCCTTTTGAAACCCTTCTCCCTACGCATCTTCGTCGCCGATGGTGATCCGGATGGCCTGCGCCTGGTAGAACGCTCCAACTGGGTGGGCAAGGCGATAGTTTTCCCCCGTGCTTTGCTGCCTAAGATCAAACAACGTGATGAACTGAGCCAGACAGGTGTTTATTTGTTGCTGGGGCCACGTGAGGATGGCGAAGGCGAGGTGCTGTATATCGGCGAGGGGGACCCAGTTCGCCCCAGACTGGAGAGCCATTACGCACAAAAGGATTTCTGGAACCGGGCGGTGTGTTTCGTTGCGACGCCGGGCCAGCTCAACAAGGCGCATGTACAGTTTCTGGAAGCCAATTTGATCCGTCTGGCGAAAGCTGCCAAACGCTTGCCACTAGATAACGCCAATCAACCCGCCGAGCCAAGCCTTTCAGATGCGGATTGCGCTGACATGCAGGTGTTTCTGGAAAACATGCTGGGGATGCTGCCGGTTCTTGGCGTGCATGCTTTTGAACAAGGCACTTCTGTGTCGGCATTGACAACTGAAACAATGTTGACCTGCAAGGGTAAAGGCGTGACTGCGACCGGTTATGAATCAACTCAAGGATTCGTGGTCAAGGCAGGTTCGCATGCAGTCTTAGATGCTGTTCCGTCGTTAGTGCAACATGTACCTGGTGTACATTCTCAACGCCAAGATTTGATCGTTTTTGGCATTCTAAAACTTATCGAAAATAAATATACGTTCTCCCAAGATTATGTCTTTAACTCTCCTTCCATGGCAGCCGCTGTAATTCTAGGTCGTAGCGCCAATGGCCGGATTGAGTGGAAAGATGCAGCTGGCCGCACCTTGAAAGCGCTTCAAGAGATGGAAACACGTGAGTAATCCCTAATTGATCTTCAACTTTGGGTGGATCCAGAAGATAAATGTACAGAAGTAAAATGGAAAACTAATTTACTGTAATCAGGATACGACTTAATGGCCACCCTGATCCCAAGTTATTCCTCCTGTGTATCCCGCATGACGCCGGGCGAGCGCCGTTTTGCCCAACGCCTGGAATCGAAACTTGAAGAGGATTACCTCTGTTGGTACGACGTCCCCATCGGGCATGCCAGGCGACACCCTGACTTTGTAGTGTTGCATCCCAGGCGTGGGCTACTGATACTGGAGGTCAAGGACTGGAAGTTAGATTCAATTCATTCCTTCACAAAAACCGATGTCTCCTTGCTTACCCATAATGGGCTTGTCCGCAAAGCCAATCCACTGGAACAAGCACGCCAGTATGCCCATGCCGTAGTCAATACCCTAGAGAAAGACCCACAGCTTGTGTTCAGCAACGGACGCATGCAAGGCAAGCTGCTGTTCCCATACGCCTATGGGGTGGTACTCGCCAATATCAGCCGCAAACAGTTTGACATTACAGATTTGTGTGAAGTGTTGGAACCACATAGCGTGATCTGCCAGGACGAGATAGTTGAATCGGTCGAGATTGAGGCGTTTCAAAAGCAACTATGGGGCATGTTTTCCGTCGGTGGCTTTGGCCACCTTACACTCCCCCAGATCGACCGGGTGCGGTGGCACATGTTTCCGGAAATACGCTTGCCTGCAAAACAGGGCGGCTTGTTCGACGAAGTCGAAGCAGAATCGGCCGAGCTGCCCGATATTCTGCGGGTGATGGACTTACAGCAAGAGCAGCTTGCCCGTAGTTTAGGTGAGGGACATCGAGTCATTCACGGCGTTGCCGGTTCAGGCAAGACGCTGATCCTCGGCTACCGGGCTGAATACCTGGCCAAGGTATGCACAAAGCCAATACTGATCCTTTGCTACAACAAGGCGCTGGCTAAGAGGCTGGAACATTGGATGAAGGAAAAAGGAGTGGCTGAGAAGGTTATCGTGCAAAATTTTCATGCCTGGTGCCACAAACAACTCAAGGCATACAACGTTGGTCTTCCAGAAGGTGATGCAAAACGTGAAGGCTACTGGGATGACATGGTGGATAGAGTCATCCGCAATGTGGATAAGAAGCTGATTCCTGCCGCGCAATACGAAGCGGTGCTCATTGATGAGGGGCACGATTTCAAACCGGAATGGTTCAAGCTAGTGGTGCAGATGGTTGAACCGCGCACCAATTCGTTATTGGTTCTCTATGACGATGCCCAATCGATATATGAAACTGGCAAGTCCCGTAATTTCAGCTTTAAAAGCGTTGGGGTACAGGCTCAGGGACGTACCACCATTCTCAAGGTCAACTACCGCAATACTCAGGAAATCCTGGAATTCGCTAGCCTGTTTGCCAAGGAGTTACTCACCACATCAGAGGCTGATGAGGACGGCGTACCACGTATTGCACCCATTTCCGCAGGGCGACATGGCCCCAAACCCTTGCTCATTAAACTGCCCACGCTGAAGGAAGAAGCAAGCTACATTGTTGAACAATTAAAGGCTGCACATCAAAGCGGAGTTCCCTGGAAAGACATGGCGATTCTCTATCGCCATTGGGACCCGGTCGGCAAGTCGGTTAATCAAGTACTGAAGAAGTCAGGCATACCAATCACATGGAAGGACAACATTAAGTTTGGGGCGACACAAGACACGGTCAAGCTTCTGCCCTTCCACAGCAGCAAGGGACTGGAGTTTCCACTGGTAGTAATCCCCGGCGCAAATATGGTGGCCAACAACGAAGAGTTTAATGAAGAAGAAGCCAGACTCCTGTACGTGGCCATGACCCGCGCAACGCGGGAATTGATTGTTCTCCAAAGCGCAGTTTAAAAAAACTGGATTGCCGCCTCTTCGGGGCTCGCAATGACAACCCCCATCCCCCTTTATCAAGGGGGCGAGTGGAAAGGTTGTGAACTCAAGTTGCACAGGACAATGAAAGGCAAAGGTGAACCCAATGAGCAGCAATCTCGGTGAAGTTGTTCTTTACCAGGCCAGCGATGGCGGGCCGGCGCTGGATGTGCGGCTGGAGCAGGATACGGTTTGGCTTTCGCAGGCCCAACTGGTTGAATTATTCCAACGTGATCAATCAGTCATTTCCAGGCATGTTCGCAACGTCTTTTCAGAAGGAGAGCTGCCAGAGGAAAGCAATATGCAAAAAATGCATATTGCTGGCTCCGACAAGCCGGTTACCTTCTACAACCTCGACGTCATCATCTCCGTAGGCTACCGGGTCAAGTCCCAACGCGGCACGCAGTTCCGCATCTGGGCCACCAATGTGCTGCGCCAGCACCTGGTGCAGGGCTACACGGTGCACGAGCGGCGGTTGAAGGAGTTGAACCAGGCGGTGCGGCTGATTGCGGACGTGGCGCAGCGCCGGCAGTTGAGCGGCGACGAGGCCACGGCCCTGCTGAACGTGGTGGGGGATTACGCCTACGCGCTGGAGGTGCTGGACGACTACGATCATCAACGCGTGCGTCTGGGCGAGGTTTCGCCCGGCCCGGTGGCGGCGCTGGAACTGGAAGAGGCGCGGCAGGTAATCGTCCGCATGGGCGAGCGCTTTGGCGCATCGGGCCTTTTCGGCAAGGAAAGGGACGACACTATGGAAGGCTCGCTGGCGGCGGTGATGCAGTCCTTCGGCGGTCAGGAGCTATACCCCAGCCTGGAGGAGAAGGCGGCGCACCTGTTGTACTTTCTGGTGAAGAACCACCATTTCGTCGACGGCAACAAGCGCATCGCGGCAGCGCTGTTTTTGTGGTTTCTGGAGAAGAACAAGGCGCTTTACCGCGCCGA
>CAYOJA010000008.1:0-82033 GCA_964404175.1 uncultured Thiobacillus sp.
GTCATCCTGGCCACCTGATCCGGGTACGCCCCCCCGTCGTGCATCATTACTACCAGCCGCATTACCGACATGATTACAGGCATGAGTATCGCCGTGACTGGCGCGATGACGACGGCCATCGTGACGGGCATCGCGGTCGCGGACGGCACGACGACCGCCGCTGGTAAAAACAATCCAACGCAATAGCAGGATCGCCATGGCCTCTTTTCCCAACGCATCCGCCCGGGCAAGCTGTGGCCATGGCAAATTGGGGCCAGGCGAAACCGCATTGCTGTTCCTGTTCGCGGCGAGCATTACCATGCTGGTTGCGTTTCTGCTCTATGGACAGAGCGCGCAGAAAGTCGAGCCACAGCGTTATACGGTTGTCTGCGGCCTGCGTTGCTAAGTAAACGCTGATTTATTCGCCTACGCGAAAAATCAGCAGAAAACTTTCGCGGCACATGTCCGCGAAAATTTGCGCTTTCAATGACTTGCGTCATTGAGCGGCAAGCCGATACTCGGCTTGCAAGGGAAGCCCCAAATAAATCAGTGCTCCCCTAATACTATTCCTTTTCCAGCGCCTGAATTCTTTCACGGGTGGCGGGATGGGAAGCAAAGTAATCACTCAGGCCGGATTCCTCGGCGGCCTCTTCCTGTTGCGCGGTTCTGGATGCATGCGCCTGTTCAAGACGTGTCAGCATGTCCGCCAGCCTGACGGGTGAAATGCCGTTTTCCTTCAACATGCTGGCGGCGTAGTCATCCGCTTCGCGCTCGTGGTCTCGCGAGTAGCGCATCTGCAACATCAAAGTCGGCAACCCCGCCGCCACGCTGCTGACATCGCCGACATACCAGGCCACCACCGCGCCGACGATCGAGCCTTGAATCAGCATGCGCAGGCTGTGCCGCCGTTTCAGATGACCCAGCTCATGCGCGAGCACGCCAAGAATCTCTTCATCATGTTTCGCAAGACTGACCAGTTGATCCGTCACGACCATGGTGCCGTCAGGAAGCGCCATCGCATTGGCGCCGATGACCGAGCTGTCACGAAAAACAATCTCATGTCCGGCATCAATTCCATCCGGAATGGTCAGTTGCCCGAAAGCCTTTTGCAAGGCCTGCTGGCGGCTGCCCGGCAGCTGGCTGGGGGAGAAGACGGACTGATCCAGATAGGAAAGCGTACTTTCGCCCATTTGCGCCAGCGCCTTGTCCGGCAGCTTGAAGGCGACCCATTCCGAAACGGCCGGCAACCCCCAGCGATAGCCTGCCGCAACCGCGGCCACAGCAATCACCACTGCGGCCAGTGCCCACCGCCAGCGGTCTTGCAACTGCACCACCAGGCCGTCACGATGCCCGCCCATGGCCAGCAATTCCGCCAGCCCAGCATGGTCCCGGACTTCGCAGTGCGCGCCATCCGGAAACTTGATCAACCTTGGCGCTTCGCCCATGGGCTCGGAAACACGCAGGTCCGGCAACGTGTCAGCGCGCGAAATATTCTCACCTTTCACCTCCAGGAGATTTCCGGAAAGTGATAGAACCACGTTGTGGGCACGCGCGCTTTGCCCATTGAAATAGACTGCCTTGACTTGCACCTGTCGCACTTCAGAAGGAAATGTCAAAGTCGAAGATGTCCGCGGTTTCTTCGCCCATGGCGCTGACGGATTGCTGCTGCCCGGCCAGGAACTCGTCCAGCGAACCCTGCGCATTCAAGGCCATGTGCTCAAGCCGGTATCTGGCCAGGCGAATGTCCGCAAAAGGCTTGAACAGCCCAAGCGTCAGCACGATGCCAATGAAATTGGTCAAGTAAATCCAGAACAGGTCACGCGCACGGACATTGCTTGAAAAAGTGTGCGGGCCAAGCGACGTGCCATTCCACACCAGATTCTGGATGCGCGCGGCAAACCATGGGCCGATGAACAAAAAGGCAGCCAGATAAAATCCAATGACCGACACAACCACAAGCCCGATCGCTATCTTGCCTTCTTCGCTCATGCCGCTGCCAAACAGCGATGCCATGCCACCAAACATCCCCGCCAGCACGGCGACTGCAACAATCAGCAGAATAACCATGCCAAGCAGCCTGAAATAAATGCCAAAGAATTTTCCTTCCCTTACATCGAAGGAAAATTTTTCCGCACCGTAGCGGCTATTGCCATGCTGATAGGCCTTGATACGTTGATGCGCGACTGCCGCCAGCAGCCCCAGGGTAAAGTAACCAATCACCGGCCACAGTAAGAACGCCTTGTAGGCGCCACCCACCGATCCGTCAAAACCGAACCTCAACCCCCGATAGCTGCTGTTGTGCAGCTTGAATCTTAACGACCGTTGGACCAGCCATGGCATAACGAGCATGAGCCCGGCGAAAGCAATGAAACCAAGCGTCGGATCGAAACTTTCCGATGCGTAATACAGGATCAGCAGCGCCACGCCGATCAGCCTGCCTTTCAGAATGGCCTTGGGATCGCCGTGGTAATCGAAACCATGATTGGCAAGCGAAGTGTTGCGATAGAAATATTGCAGCCTGCGTACCTTTGCCCATGCGGAATAAATACCCAAAGTCAAAATCGTCAGCGCGAGATTGACGATCCAGATGCGGAAATACTCGCCGCCCTTGCCAGAAAATTCAAAATGCAAAGCGTGTGAATCGAGTGATGTCGACATTAAAACTCCCCTGAATTGATTGATTATTAATGTCTCCGCAGACACCGGCCTTCCGCCATGGCGGGTTGCCTTTGTTTTCAGCCATTCTGACTTGACTCGATCCAGCCGCCAAGCGCACGCAAAAAATAGTTGGCGTTTCGCCGGCCCAACGGCTGTGGAATTATTGATTGAAGGTTAATCCGCTTTTGATCGCGAGTAAGCGGGCTTTGTTAATGGCGTTCTTTTCATTCCCTGGATTCTTCCCGGCTATCGACGCGGCACTGATGGCCGAGGCAATCGCCAATGCCCGGTGAAAATGCTCCGCCGCGGGGTAAACACGATTTTCATATCCGGGCCTGCCACGAAAGTCGGACTCGCAGGCTTGTAGCATTTCGGCAAATCTTTCCGGCCGCCTGAAAGCATCGGCTGATTCCAGTATTTTCAACACGGTTTCCGGACGCAACTCAAGTGCGCGATGTATGTCGCCGTGATAACGCGCCACCAGCAAGGCAAGATCGCGGCAATCAGCAGGAATGCGCAACCGTTCTGAAATCGTTTTCACCAGTCCCACGCTTTTTGCTTCGTGGCCATGATGTTTTGGCCAGTGTTCCGGAGGGGTCAAGCCCTTTCCCAGATCATGGGTCAGGGCCGCGAAACGTACGGGAAGGCTATGGCCTTGCCTGGCTGCCCAGTCGACTACGAGCATGACATGAATGCCGGTATCGATCTCGGGGTGATGCTGGAGCGGCTGCGGCACGCCGAAGAGCCGGTCAATTTCTGGCAGCAATTTGGCCAGCGCGCCACATTCCCTGAGCACAAGAAACATGCGAGAAGGTTGCGATGACATCAAACCGCGTGACAGTTCCTGCCAGACACGCTCCGGGACAAGATGATCAACTTCACCGCCTTCAACCATCCCGCGCATCAGTTCCAGCGTTTCCGGGGCGACATGGAAGTCGGGAAAACGCGCGGCAAAGCGCGCCAGCCGAAGAATGCGCACCGGGTCTTCAGCAAATGCCGGGCTGACATGGCGCAGGATTTTTGAGTTGAGGTCTGTCTGGCCCGAGTAGGGATCGATCAGGTTCCCCTGTTCATCGCACGCCATGGCATTGATGGTCAAATCGCGCCTGAGCAGGTCTTCCTCCAGCGTCACGTCTGGCAAAGCAAACACCCTGAATCCCTTGTACCCATGGCCGGATTTGCGCTCGGTACGGGCGAGCGCGTATTCCTCATGCGTTACAGGGTGCAGGAAAACCGGGAAATCCTTGCCTACGGGCTGATAACCCAGCTTGACCATCTCGTCGGGCGTGGCGCCAACCACCACATGATCGCGATCCTGCACCGGCAGCCCCAGCAATTCATCCCTGACTGCGCCGCCGACAACGTAGACGCGCATCGCTGCTTCCTTAGCGATGCGCCTGATGGCGGAAAGATTTATACCGGCCCCGTTGCGATGCGCTTTGCAACCAGGCCGGCGCAACCGCCTCCAGAACCGCGGGCTGCCACTGGGGCGGGGATGGATTTTTTCCCTCGCACACATTGGGAGTTTGCATGGCGTAATAATTGTCGCGAGTCATGATCTTCGCGCCGGGTTTCAATTCGAGCAGCCAGGCATTCCAGTAGGAAAGCCGGTCGGACAGCGGGATCAGATTTCTGTTAAGCCCCAGCGTGTGCGCCAGAAACTGCATCAGTTCCAGCAGCGTATATACCTTGGGGCCGCACAGGTCATAGGTTTGTCCAAATGTTTCCGGATTGCCAAGGCTGTCGGCGAAGGCGCGGGCCACGTCGTTGACATAGACTGGCTGGAACCGCGCGTTCGCGCTGGCAAGCGGCAGAAAAGGAAGCAAAGTCAACAACCTGGAAAACAGATTGAGAAAGCTGTCGCCCCGACCAAAAATAACCGAAGGTCTGAAAACAGTCACCTGCATGCCACGTCGGGCTGTCAGCTTGGCGCCATTCAGTGTACCTGGCTCCGGTGAAGCGGCCAGTCCCGCCTCGCGCACCAATGCCTCGGCAATGCCTTTTGAACGCTGGTAAGCAGACCTCGATGTGGGGTCGGCTCCCAATGCACTCATGTGCAACAAGCGGCTGACGCCTGCCTGGGTACAGGCTCCGATCACTTTGCGGGACAATTCAACATGCGTCCGGTGAAAATCGCCGCGCCTTGCTTCCGGACGATCCACTCGTCCTTTAACCGACTCGTGCAGAATGCCCACCAGATTGATGACCGCATCACAACCCATGAACTGCCGGGCCAGCTCGCGCTCGTCATGGACATCCGTCTCAATGACTTCCACGGTAGGCAGCAAAACAAGCGCCTTGGCGTGCTCCCGCCGACGGGTCAGAACACGCACGAATAATCCACGCGAGGCCAGTTCAGACACAAGCGCCATGCCGACAAAGCCCGAACCTCCCAGCACGCATATTCTTTCAAAGTTCATGATCGCTATCAGTTGACCTCACAGGTTGAAATTCTAGCTGCCGGCTTCTTCGGACTCCAGAGCGGGTTGCTTGTCATCTTCGCCATTAGGCGGCAGTGGAACGGCTCTTCCCGGAATCGTGCCCAGACGGTCTCGCAGCAAGACAGAGGGTTGTCCAAACCGGCGCGCGTAATACATGGCATTGCTCATGACTTTCTTGACGTAAAGCCGCGTCTCGGTAAACGGGATGGACTCAATGTAGACCGCCCCTTCCATCGGCTTGCTGTCGCGCCAGCGTTGCGCCCTTCGAGGCCCTGCGTTGTAGGCGGCGGTCGCCAGCACGGGATGCCCGTCCAGACTGTTTTGTACGTAACGCAAATAGTATGAACCAAATTTGATATTGGTCTCGGGCTCGCTCAGGCTGCTTGTCCTGAATCCACCGATACCCAACTGATTGGCGATCCATCGCCCGGTCGCGGGCATGATCTGCATCAAACCCGAAGCACCGACATTGGAGCGTGCAACATTGACGAAGCGGCTTTCCTGGCGAATCAAGCCAAATACCCAAGCCTCATCCAGGCCATTTTCACGCGCTTCCTTAGAGGCAAGTTCCCGATAAGGCGATATGAAACGCAAATCGAAATCGTGCAGATCGCGAGTCTTTTCCGCGGTATTGATTGCCCGGTCGTACCAGTCATTGCGTCTCGCCAGTTCCGCGGCAGCCAGCAGCTGGCGATCGCTGAAATTCCTGATTGCCCAATTCCATTCATTGGCGGCATCCGTTCGCAAGCCCATGGCATTCAAGGCCAGCGCGCGAGCAATTCCGGAATCGCGCGAAACGGCATCGACTTCATCGCCCGACACCTTGAAGTTGATGGTTTGCGTTCCAATCACTGTGCCAAGTTCTTCTTCCGCGAGTTGTCCGTAGTAGTGATGCTCCCGCGACAAGGGCGCGAAAATCTGGTTCGCCGCCATCGGCTGACCATTTGCCTTCAACGCCCTGCCAAGCCAGTAACGCCAGACCGGCTCGCTCCGTGCCTCCTCGCGCATGCCCTGGATGGCGCGTTGCACGGACTGCCAGTTGCCAGCTCGCAATGCAGCCCGGGCCCACCATTCGCGCTGTGCATCCGAGAGTCCTTCGCCTCCGTTCAACTCAAACCAGGGCACCGCCTGAGGTTCATGACTGCGCGCTGCCTCAAACGCCAGCAATCCCCAGGCATATTTCTGATCAGCCAAACCGAGAGAAGGAAGCACGGGTTGCAGCAACCGGGCCGCATTCACGGAATCCGTTTTTGCAAGTCGTGCCAAGGCAAAAAAACCCAATTCCCGTTGAGGCCGCCGCCCCCAATCCATGCTCTCGGAAGAAAGCCAGGCGGCGGGATCACGATACGCCCTGTCAATCAAGGTTGATTGCGGGCGCCTGTCCTGATGGATGGCGCTCGATACTGACTTCGCCACCCCGGGCTTGTCTGCCTCAAAAGCCAGGCGCAGTCTTTTCCAGGCGTCCTCTTCGGTCAGGTAACCTTGCAGGATCAGCCATGAGAACAGTGGCGTACACGCAGACGGCATGTCCTTACCCGTAAACCACATGGCAATCGCTTCTTTAAGATTGCGCCGATCGTCCATCGCCACTTCCGCGCGTCTGGCCAGGCACAGGTGGGTTGCATCGGGCTTGGCGAGTTTGGGGAATTCCGCCAGGTATGCCGGCCAAAGTTCACGCCGGCCGAGATCTTTCAGCCAGTCATTCCGCAGTCGTTCGGCCAGCCAGGTATCCGGGTAATTCGCCAGAAAGTCGGCAATCGCCGCGTCGTTGTCAATATTTCTGGCTGTTCTCCAGTAGGCAATATAAGGATACAAAACCGAATCGGTTGGAATTCTGCCCGCTGCCTGTTCAAAGCGTCTCGAATCCCTGGCGCCGGATGCTTCGCGTGCCGTCAGAAAATCCTTGTCGAAATCGGCAATCGCGAAACTGGTGCCGAACAAGCCCGCCAAAAAAAACAATACGGCGGCTATACTGTGATGGCCCTGCCGCACGGCGCGTGCGCGCGGCAAGGTAAATCCATCTTTTAAATAACGGAGGAAACCATGACAGCAAACGTTGGCAGCACAGACCGCATCATTCGCATTGTCGTTGGCCTGGCCCTGATTGTCTGGGCGTTTATGGGCGGCCCAGCCTGGGCATGGATTGGCGTGCTTCCCCTGGTAACGGGTCTGATTCGGGTATGCCCGGCCTACAGCATTCTGGGGATGAGCACCACCGGAACCAAGCAGTAACAGTCGACGCGGGAACGACTCCGGCAAGATCAAATATCGCGGTACCATCCGCTCAGGCCAGGAACAACTTGTACGCCGGATTGCGGGTTTCATCCCAGTAACGGTAACCCAGCTTGTCCAGAAATTTCTGGAAGCTGGGTTTTTCTTTTGGTGGCACCTGAATGCCCACCAGCACACGACCGTAGTCCGTTCCATGATTGCGATAATGGAACAGGCTGATGTTCCAGTCATGGCTCATGCTGTTGAGGAAATTCATCAAGGCGCCAGGCCGTTCCGGAAATTCAAACCGGTAGATCACTTCATTTCGCGCCTGCGGCGCCCGGCCGCCAACCAGATGGCGGACATGCAGTTTCGCCATTTCGTTTTCGGTCAGATCAACCGCATCGAGATCGTGCTTCTTCAACTGCGAAACCAGCTTGCCGATTTCGTCGCCTTCATGAATCTGCAGGCCGACAAAAACGCGCGCCTGGGCAGGATCGGCAAACCGGTAATTGAACTCGGTAATGTTGCGTGCGCCCAGCATGGAACAGAATTTCTTGAAGCTGCCGGGCTTTTCCGGAATGGTCACCGCGATGATGGCCTCGCGTTTCTCGCCCAGTTCGGCACGCTCGGCAACGTGGCGCAGCCGGTCGAAATTCATGTTGGCGCCGGAAGCAATGGCGATAAGCGACTTGCCCTTGAGCTTGTCACCTGCCACGGCGGCCTTGAGGCCGGCTACCGATAGCGCACCGGCCGGCTCCAGTATGGACCGCGTATCTTCAAACACGTCCTTGATCGCCGCGCAGATGGCGTCGTTATTGACGCGTATCACCTCGTCCACGTACTTCTGCGCCAGCCGGAAAGTTTCCTTGCCAACCTGCTTGACCGCAACGCCATCGGCAAAAATGCCGACGCGTTCGAGTTTCACCCGTTCATTCCGGCAAAGCGAACGCGCCATGGCGTCGGCGTCCTCGGGCTCCACGCCCACCACCTTGATTTCGGGGCGCAACCGCTTGATGTAAGCCGCGATCCCCGCTATCAATCCACCGCCGCCGACCGGCACGTAAACTGCATGGATGGGTCCCGGGTGCTGGCGCAGCATTTCCATGGCGATGGTACCCTGCCCTGCAATGACCTCGGGATCGTCATAGGGATGAACGAAAGTTGCCTTGCTCTTTTTGGCGAGGGTCAGCGCATGTTCATAGGCCTCGTCATAGGAATCGCCATGCAGAATGACCTTGGCGCCTCGCGAGGCCACGGCATTGATCTTGATCTGAGGCGTGGTCGCCGGCATGACAATGGTGGCTTTCGCATTCAGCCGCTGCGCGGCCAATGCCACGCCCTGGGCATGATTGCCGGCCGACGCGGCCACCACGCCCCGCTTCAATTCCGCTGGTGCAAGTCCGGCCATTTTGTTGTACGCGCCACGCAGCTTGAAGGAAAACACCGGCTGCAAGTCCTCGCGCTTCAGATACACCGTGTTCGCGAGGCGACGGGATAAATTGGCCGCGTGATCAAGCGGCGACTCGATCGCCACGTCGTAAACACGGGCAGTCAGGATGCGCTCTAGATAATCATCATTTACTGGTTTTGGCATGGTGCAAAGTTTACAGCTTCCGGATGCATCTGGTTTGTGAAAAACCGTCTTTGCGCTAATCTTGCACAAATTTTGACGGGAATGGATGAAGAGGCTGCCAGAAAAATGACTCAGGATGAAATGAAACAGGCCGTGGCGCGCGCGGCCATTGATTACGTTAAAAGCGGCATCATCGGGGTAGGCACGGGATCCACGGCCAACTACTTTATTGACGAACTGGCCAAAATCAAGGGCCGGATCGATGGCGCTGTGGCCAGTTCGGAGGCGACTGCCAACCGGTTAAAAAGCCATGGCATTCCCGTTCTGGACTTGAACAGCGTGGGCGGCATGGAAGTCTACGTGGATGGCGCGGACGAAATCACCCGGCACTTCCACATGATCAAGGGCGGCGGCGGCGCGCTCACGCGGGAAAAAATCGTTGCGGCCTGCGCCAAATCCTTTGTTTGCGTGGCCGATCAGAGCAAGCTTGTGGACGTGCTGGGCAAGTTCCCCTTGCCGGTCGAGGTCATTCCCATGGCCAGAAGTTATGTCGCGCGCGAACTGGTGAAACTGGGCGGCCAGCCCAAATTGCGCGAAGGTTTCACCACGGACAACGGCAACGTCATTCTCGATGCGCATGGCTTGAGCATTCTGGACCCGGTTGCGATCGAGACCGAAATCAACCAGATTACCGGCGTCGTCACAAACGGATTGTTTGCCCGCCGGGCCGCGAATGTCCTGCTACTGGGAACTGAAAGCGGCGTGAAGACCTACCAGTAACCCGGCCTGGGCTAACTTTCCTTTGCCGCGCGTATTTCCGGCTCATCGTGTAACGGCTCTCCAGCCACCCGGTAACTTCCGGCAGCCCACTGCCCCAGATCGATCAATTTGCACCGTTCACTGCAAAAAGGACGGTATCTGTTCCGGGAATCCCAAAGCATTTTCTGGCCGCAAGTCGGGCAAAAGACGCGGGGCGTTGATTCAGGCAGGTTGATCACAAGGTGCAAAACGTCAGTTCAAAATTGATGGTTCCCGCGCAGACCTTGGATTCACCCGGCTGACTTCGAACAAAACGGATATTAAGCATGTATTTATTGGCCGATATCTCCGGCACGCAACGCATGCCATCATCGATCCCGATGCGTATCATCTGCGGCGGTCTGACAGTCGTATCCAGCGTCTGCTGGTATACCCCGTTTACGGCTTGCTGCGATCCCGGCCGGCAGCTCTCGCGCATCAAGCGCAGCACAATTCCAAGGCCGGCCCGGATAGGCAGCATCGGCGTCAGCCATCGATACAAATCCTCGCGCCGCGTATCGGCATCTTCGTTCAGCCAAAGATGGTAGGAAGGCAGATCGAACTCGCACAGTCCGCCCGGAATGATGGCGCGCTGCTTGACGGTCATCAGCCACTCATCGTCTTTCAAGTGCTGTCCGACCTTTCCGGCCATTTGATGGATGCCGCCATGCGCCGAATCGATTTCCCGCAGCACAGATTCCAGTTTGACCTGTTCCACGTCAGGATTGCCTCTCAAGGCCGACAACGTCGAACGCTGGCGTTCCAGTTCCTGGAGTAGATCCGTTTTCAGATCCGAGCGGGAAGCCACATCGGCAAGCTCAAACAGGGTAAGCAGACTGCCATGGTGATTATAGGGATGCTCTCCCTGTACATACCAGGCAAGTCGGTCGAACAAATCCTCCAGCCGCAACAGGATGCGAATTCGTTCGTTGAGGGGATATTCGTAGCGGATCATCCGTCACGCCAATCAGATATTTTTTTGATTTTCGCTGATATCCCAGCAAAATCAAAGCGATTGCCGGGCCAGTGCATGATATTTTTCATTCAGGGCGGCCACTTGGGCAGCCAAAGCATCCATTCCACCATCATTATTGATAACGTCATCGGCCAGCTTCAGACGAACTTGTCTTGAAACCTGTCTTGCCATCATGGCCCGGATTTCAGACTCGCCCCAACCGCCTCGCGCCAGCGCCCGCTGTATTTGAGTTTCTTCGCTGCAATCCACCACCAGAACGCGGTCCAGCATGTCGAGATATGACCCCGATTCGACAAGCAGCGGCACAACAACAATCACATAGGATGCATTCAATCGAGCAAGTTGAATGGTGACTTCGTGCAGGATCATGGGATGAAGGATAGACTCCAGCCGCGATTTGGCAGCGCGATCATTCAGAATCAAAGCCCTCAACGCGTTCCGGTTCAAGGTTCCATCCGCATTGAATATTGAATCGCCAAAGGCTTCCCTGAGCATCGGCAAGGCTGCGCCATCAGCCGCAGTCAAGCTGCGGGAAATTTCATCCGTATCAATTACCGGAACATCCAGTCTGGAAAATGCTTGCGAGACAGCGGTCTTTCCAGACCCCAAGCCGCCAGTCACCCCGATCTTGAGCATCAAAAACTATTGAGATAGGCCCGGGTCAGGCTTGAACCAAAGAAGAGCGCAACCAAACCGCCTCCCGCCAGATAGGGCCCAAATGGAATGGGAATGCGGCGATCATGTTTGACAAAAATCACCATGGCCATGCCAGCAGTGCCCCCTACAACCGAGGATAGCAGAATCGTGACCGGCAACTGTTCCCAACCCAGCCACGCCCCAATCGCAGCAAGCAGCTTGAAGTCGCCATATCCCATTCCTTCCTTGCCGGTTGCCAGCTTGAAAAGCCAGTATATGCTCCACAGAATCAGATAGCCCGCCATAGCACCAATAACCGCGGATTGAAGACTGGTGAAGATCCCAAAAGAATTGAATAACAGCCCCACCCAAAGTAAAGGCAGGGTAATGTCATCAGGCAGCAAGGTGGTATCAAGGTCGATAAACGCCAGCGCAATCATGGCCCAGGTAAAAATAATCGAGCCCAGTGCCATCCATCCAAATCCAAACTTCCAGGCAGCTGCTGCTGAAAGGATGGCGGTCAATCCCTCGACAACGGGATAACGCACGCTGATAGACGTGCCGCAAGCTTTGCAGCGGCCACGTAAAAACAGCCAGGACAGGATCGGGATGTTTTCCAGCGATGTGATTTGGTGGCCACAGGACGGACAGGCCGAACGCGGCGTCCAGAGATTGTAAGTGCCCCTGGATTGAACGGCACCCCCATTCAATTCCGCGCATTGATCCCGCCAGCCGGCCTCCATCATGCGTGGAAGTCTATGAATGACCACATTCAGGAAGCTGCCAACCAGCAGGCTGAATAAAAAAACCAGCCCGGTAAACAGGGCTGGTTCGCTTTGCAGGAGTTCCATCAAACCACGGAACCCATCTTGAAGATAGGCAGGTACATGGCAACCACCAAACCGCCGATGAGCGTACCCAACACCACCATGATCATGGGTTCAATCAGGCTGGAAAGCGCATCGACGGCATCATCTACTTCGGCCTCATAAAAATCCGCCACCTTGCTCAGCATGGAGTCGAGCGCGCCGGATTCCTCGCCAATTGCCGCCATTTGCAGCACCATGCTGGGGAAACGGTTGGTGCCTTGCATGGCAACCGTCAAGGACGTACCCGTTGCCACATCGCTGCGGATTTTTTCTGTTGCCTCGACATACAATTGATTTCCGGATGCCCCGCCCACGGAATCGAGGGCTTCAACCAATGGCACGCCGGCGGCAAACATGGTCGACAAAGTTCTCGTCCAGCGAGCAATGGTGGCTTTTTCGATGATGGGTCCAAACACTGGCAGCTTGAGCATCAGTTTGTCCATGAAACGCTGGACGGGTTTTGAACGTTGCCATAACTTCAACAAGGCATAGATTCCGCCGCCAATAACACCGAAAATCAACCACCAGTAAGCTACAAAGAAGTCGGAAATAGCCATCACCACCAAGGTGGGAGCCGGCAAATCCGCGCCAAAGCTGGAGAACAGATCCTTGAAAGCCGGCACCACGAAAATCATGATGGCGGCTGTCACTATGAAGGCCACGATAATCACGGCTGCCGGATAAAACAGTGCGGACTTGATCTTGCTTTTGATGGCGAGAATCTTCTCCTTGTAAGTCGCCAGCCGATCCAGCACCCCTTCCAGAATACCTGCCTGCTCACCCGCCTGCACCAGATTGCAGAACAGAGTATCAAAGTATTTTGGATGTTTTGAAAAAGCCTGGTTCATGCTGCTGCCTTTTTCGATATCCGCCTTGATTTCAGCCAGCAAACGTTGAACGGAAGGATTCGCCGCGCCTCGGCCCACAATATCAAATGACTGCAGCAGAGGCACCCCGGCTTTCATCATGGTCGCCAGTTGCCGCGTAAACAGGGTGATGTCCTTGTCTTTAATCGGCTGAGTGCGTGCAAAAAGCGCGCTCTGTTTGCGCACCTTGGTAACCGTAATACCTTGCCTGCGCAACTGCGCCGTGACGACAGACTCGCCCCCGGCCAGCATCTGGCCCTTGATTTTCTTGCCTCGCTTATCGGTGCCTTCCCAGGTAAACGAAGTATCTTTGGTGGCTGCAACTGCCATGTATCTCTCCCGATGTGCCTAGGTTTACAGATTGGTGACGGCTTCGACTTCTTCCAGGGAAGTCACGCCCGCCTTGACTTTCAGCAGGCCTGCCTGGCGCAGATCCAATACGCCCTCACGTCGCGCCTGATCCGATATGTCAACTGACGTGCCATTCTTCAGGATAATCCTGGTCATCTCGTCTGTGATCGGCATGACCTGATATATGCCCGTCCGGCCCTTGTAGCCAGACCCCTGACAGATATCGCAGCCTACCGGATGATAGGGTTTCCAGCTTCCATCCAAATCTTCTTCCCTGAAACCAGCCCGTAATAGTGCTTCAGTCGGGATATCGGTTGGCTGTTTGCACGAACACAATTTTCTTGCCAGACGCTGTGCCGTAATACAGATGACCGACGAAGCCACGTTGAACGGCGCGACTCCCATATTCAGCAAACGGGTCAATGTTCCCGGCGCATCGTTGGTGTGCAGCGTGGACAAAACCATGTGACCGGTTTGCGCAGCCTTGATGGCAATATCCGCGGTTTCCAGGTCGCGAATCTCACCCACCATGATGATGTCCGGATCCTGGCGCAGGAAAGATTTCAAGGCCGCGGCAAACGTCAATCCCGCCTTGTCATTCACATTTACCTGGTTGACGCCCGCCAACTGAATTTCAGCGGGATCTTCCGCAGTGGAAATATTGACGCCTGGCTTGTTCAGAATATTGAGGCAGGTATATAGGGACACCGTTTTACCCGAGCCCGTCGGGCCCGTGACAAGCACCATTCCATAAGGACGCTGCACCGCATCCAGCAATATCTGCTTCTGCCAGGCCTCATAGCCAAGCGCCTCGATCCCCAGTTGCGCACTGGTCGGATCCAGAATCCGCATGACGATCTTTTCGCCATAAAGCGTCGGCAGCGTGCTGACCCGGAAATCTATGGATCGGTTCTTCGACAGCACCATCTTGACCCGGCCATCCTGTGGCACGCGCTTTTCCGCGATATCCAGGCGGGAGATCACCTTGATCCTGGAGGCTACCTTTTCCTTGATGGCAAGTGGCGGCTGGGCGATTTCATACAGGATGCCGTCACGACGGTAACGAATCCGGTAAAACTTCTCGTAGGGTTCAAAATGGATATCCGACGCGCCGCTGTTGATGGCATCCAGCATGATTTTCTGGAGATAGCGCACGACCGGGGCATCATCAATCTCGACTCCGCCTGTATCTTGCTGGGCAACGGCCTCATCGTCCGTGAAATCCAGTTCTAGGTCTTCCACATCCATCATGGATGTGACGCTTTCAACTTCCTGAGAGGCCTTTTCGATCAACTTTGCGAGCTTGTCATCCTCGACCACCACGGGTTCGATCGCCAAGCCGGTCTGGAATTTGACTTCATCCAGCGCCTGGAGGTTGGTTGGGTCAGATGTGCCGACGAATAGCTTGTTGCCGCGCTGAAACAACGCGACCATACGGCGTTTCTGAGAAAGTTTGGCATCCACAATTGACCTGGGTAGCGATTCCGGGTCAATGGCGTCCAGATCAAACATGGGATAGCCGAAAGCGCTGGCAGCCAGTTCGGCCACTTGGGCAGCCGTATAGCGGCGACCTTTGAGCAATTCGGAAACAAAGCTGTCGCCGCCAGCACTGGTCTTATTCCAGATACTTTCGGCTTCAGACTCAGTGAGCCAGCCCTGGGTCACCAGCGTGCGGGCAAGCCCAGTCAGCGAAGAGGTGTTTTGTGCAGTAACGGCAGCCATGGGATTTTTATGTCTAGACACGTCCTTATCGGCCTCCCCTCAATAAAAATTAAGAGCAGGAAAACAGGAAAACCCTGATTTAATCCTGCGGTACCGGCAAAATTCTGGCGACCTTGACCGCCCGGTCCTGAGTTTGCACGATTTCTATGGGAATGTCGCCGATTTTGATGCTAACGCCAGCCTCCGGGATACTTTCAAGGCATTCCAGCAACAATCCATTCAGCGTTTTCGGGCCTTCCAGGGGCAAAGCCAAACCCAGCTTGCGGTTAATGTGCCTGACCAGGGCCGAGCCTTCCACCATCCAGCTCCCGTCCTCCATCTGCCTCAGCCAGCCCATTTGCGAGGGGGCCTGGGTGGTAAATTCCCCCACCATTTCTTCCAGCAGATCCTCCAGCGTAACCAGGCCCTGAAGTTCGCCGTATTCGTCCACAACAATCGCCAGCCGCTTCTGGTTTTCCTGGAAATGGCGCAACTGGGTAAAAAGCGGGGTTCCGGCAGGGACAAAATAAGGCTCCTGCAAAACCTCTTTCAGAGTTTCCATCGTCAATTCCCCGCTCGATAACGGGTGCAATACCCTCCGGACGTGCAATATCCCTGAGACCTGATCCAGCGACCCATCAAACACCAAAAGGCGGGTGTGGTGGCTGGTTGAAATTTGCTGGGCCAGTTTTTCAGGTTCAGCGTTGAGATCAATTGCCTCGATCTGGTTTCTGGGCGTCATTACGTCATCCACCGTAATCCGTTCCAGATCCAGCAAATTCAGCATGATTTTCCGGTGCGTGCGCGGCAGCAGCTTGGAAGATTCCATGACCACGGTTCGCAATTCCTCCAGGCCCAGCATGTTGCTGCTGTCATCCTGACGGGGCTTGATTCGCATGAGTTTCAACAATCCCTGCACAAACAGATTGACAAACCAGATTATGGGATAGGCCAGTCTGAGCAAGGGCGTCAGGACAAAGCTTGCTGGATAGGCGATGCGCTCGGGAAAAGAAGCGCCAATGACCTTGGGAGTGACTTCGCTGAACACCAAAATCAAAAACGTCAATGTCGAGGTCGCGACAAATAGCGTCATCTCCCCCTCGCCAAACAAGCGTATCGCCAGCACCGTGGATAAAGTTGCAGCCGCAGTATTGATCAGGTTGTTGCCTAGCAGAATCACGCCAAGCAGCTTGTCAGTCTTGTTAAGGAGTGCGAGTGTGAGTCTGGCGCCCCGATGGCCCTTTTCAGCCTGGTGCTTGAGTCGATAACGGTTGATCGCCATCATGGCCGTTTCGCTGGCCGAAAAGAAACCGGAAAGCGTCAACAGCACCGCAAGAATAGCAAACAGCGTACTTGTGGAAATCGTGTCCAAGGGAATTTACCGGATCAGCCAGAGCATCAACGATGAAGCAGGACTTCCAGAACAAATTTGCTCCCCACATAGGCAAGCAGCAACATGACAAAGCCGGTAATCGTCCAGCGCACAGCCAGACGCCCACGCCAGCCCCAGATAAAGCGGCCCGCGAGCAAGGCGCCAAACACAAGCCAGGAAAGAACGGCAAAAAGCGTTTTATGACTGAAGCTCATGGCTTTGCCAAAGACTTCCTCGGAAAACAAAACACCGCTTCCAACCGCCAGCGTCAGCAACACAAAGCCGGCGCCGATCAATTTGAACAGCACCGACTCCAGGGTCAGCAATGGCGGCATTCCCGGCATGCCGGCGGCGCTTGCGCCATGGTGCAATTTTTTTTCGAACGCGGACATCAAAAGCGCCTGCAAGGCCGCAATGAACAGCAGGCAATACGCCAGCAGTGACAACACCAGATGCGCCCGGAAGCCAAAGGCGTCCGAATGGGGGATCGCGCGGGCGTCCGGCAACACCAAAGGCAATAACACCCCCACCGCCGCCGCACCGGCCACCCAGCCCTGAATCCCCGGCAAAGGCACTTTGAGCGCGGTCAAGGCATAAACCGAGACGGACAGCCAGGCGATCAGGGAAACTGCATTGGAAAATCCCAGATGTACCGCATCGGGACGAAACACGCTCGCGCCCAGCAAGGCCGCATGAATCACGATTCCCAGCAGCAATATGGCTGAAACCCAAACCGTTCTGCGCCGCGCGGTATCGGCCCGCAGAAATTGCCAGGCGGCAATGGCATAAAAACTGGCTGCAATAAATGAAGTGAGCGCGAATACCGGCATTGGTAGAATAGGCAACGAGTCCTGAAAGAAGGGTGGGATCTGGAGCCTATTATCTATCCAGCCCCCGGATCAAGGAAGTCCGACAAGGAAATTATATGTTTGAAAACCTGACTGGCCGGCTGGCGGGTGTCGTCAAGTCCCTGCGTGGCCAGGCACGCATCACCGAAGCCAACATTCAGGATACGTTGCGTCAGGTGCGCATGGCCTTGCTTGAAGCCGATGTCGCCCTGCCTGTCGTCAAACACTTTATTGATGACGTCAGGGTCAAGGCCTTGGGCGCCGATGTATTGCAAAGCCTGACTCCCGGCCAGGCGCTCATCGGCATCGTTCACGACGAACTTGCCAGGCTGATGGGCGGCGAAGCAGCCGATCTGAATCTCGCCGCCCAGCCGCCCGCCGTCATCCTCATGGCTGGCTTGCAAGGTTCCGGCAAAACAACCAGCAGCGGCAAGCTTGCCCGGTTGCTCAAGTTACGCAAGAAAAAAGTCCTGCTTGCGTCCTGTGATGTCTACCGCCCCGCTGCCATTGATCAACTGCGGCAGCTTGGCAAGCAACTGGACGTCGCCTTCTTTGAAGCAGGCAATCTCAACGACCCGGCCGCAATCGCCCAAGCTGCGCAGGACCACGCGCGCAAGCAGTTTTTTGATGTACTTATTGTCGACACGGCCGGCCGCCTGGCCATCGACGAAGCCATGATGGCTGAAATCCAGAAACTGCACACAAGCCTTAATCCGGTTGAAACCCTGTTCGTGGTCGACGCAATGCAGGGCCAGGATGCCGTCAACGTCGCCAAGGCCTTTAGCGATGCATTGCCACTTACCGGTGTGATCCTCACCAAACTGGATGGCGATGCGCGCGGCGGCGCGGCACTTTCCGTCCGTCACATCACCGGTAAACCCATCAAATTCGTGGGCGTAGGGGAAAAACCCGATGGCCTGGAGCCTTTCCATCCCGAGCGCATGGCATCCCGCATCCTGGGCATGGGCGATGTACTTTCCCTGGTCGAGCAGGCACAGGCTTCGATTGATGTCGCCGAGGCGAAAAAGCTGGCCGACAAGGTCAAAAGAGGCAAAAACTTCGATCTGGAAGACTTCAAGTCACAAATCATCCAGATGCGCAAAATGGGGGGGTTATCCGCGCTGATGGACAAAATGCCCGGCATGGGCGGGCAAGCCCCACAATTGACCGGCAACGAGGACAAGGCAATCAACCGGGTGGAAGGCATCATCAATTCCATGACCAAACAGGAGCGCCGCCAGCCCGAGCTCATCAAGGCTTCGCGCAAGCGCCGCATTGCTGCTGGCGCGGGGGTTCAGGTGCAGGAGGTCAATAAACTGCTCAACCAGTTCGAGCAGGCGCAAAAAATGATGAAAATGATGTCAAAAGGCGGCCTGGGCAAAATGATGCGGGGCATGAAGGGCATGATGCCGGGGATGAAGTAAGCCCTTGGCAAAAAACCCCTTTTTAGCATAGAATTCGCGGTTTTCCGATTTCCATACTGGATTGAAACCATGGTAGTCATTCGTCTTTCCCGTGGCGGCTCGAAAAACCGTCCCTATTACAACGTGGTCGTGGCCGATTCGCGCTGCCGCCGCGATGGCCGCTTCATTGAGCGTCTGGGCTTTCACAACCCCGGCGCCAAGGAAGGCGTGGAGTCGACCCGCATCGACATGGCCCGTGTAGAACACTGGATCAAGAACGGCGCCAAGCCGTCCGACACCGTTACCCGTTTGCTCAAGCAGGGCAAGGCCGCTGCCTAAGCAAGTAATCATGGGGCGGATTGCTGCCCCGTATGGCGTCAAAGGCTGGGTCAAGATTCAGCCTTTTACCGAAACGCTGGATTCACTGTTGGATTACCCCGTCTGGCAAATCGGCGCCAATGGTCAATGGCGTGAAACCCAGGTCGAAGACGCTGGCCTGCACGGCCAAACGCTGGTCGCCAAACTGGCCGGTTGCAACGACAGGGATGCGGCGTTTGCCCTGCGCGGTCAGGAAATCGCGGTATTCCGCGACGAGCTGCCGGAAGCCGAAGCAGGCGAATATTACTGGGAAGACCTGATCGGCTTAAGCGTCGTCAACCGCGAAGGCATCAAGCTGGGGCAAGTGGTCAAACTGCTGGAAACCGGCGCGCATGATGTGCTGGTCGTGGAAGACGAAAAGGAACATCTGATTCCCTTCGTTGACGTCTATGTGCTGAATGTGGATCTGGCGCAGGGTGTCATCGAAGTGGATTGGCAACCGGATTACTAGGGTTACATGATGCGTTTCGATGTCATCACCCTGTTTCCCGGCCTGTTCGATGCCTTGCTGGATTTCGGCATTACCGGGCGTGCGATGGATCGAGGCCTGTTCAGCTTCAAGGCCTGGAACCCGCGGGATTTCGCCACCGACAATTACCGCACGGTGGACGACCGGCCCTACGGCGGCGGACCCGGCATGGTGATGCTGGCCGAGCCGCTGGATGCCGCGATGGATGCCATCGAAGCGGAATTGAGGCATGAAAGCGTCACACCGCATGTGATTTATTTCACCCCTCGCGGCAGGCCGCTGGATCATCAAAAGGTGATCGAACTGGCCAATCGTCCCGAATTGACGCTGATTGCGGGACGTTACGAAGGTGTGGACGAACGTTTTTTGCGCCGCCGGGTGCACGAGGAAATTTCGCTGGGCGATTTCGTCCTCTCGGGCGGCGAGATTCCGGCGCTGGCCGTCATGGATGCCGTCATACGGCAGCTGCCGGGCAGTTTGAACAACGTGGAATCTGCGCTACAGGAATCGTTCGTGGACGGGCTGCTTGATGCGCCCTGCTACACCCGCCCCGAAATATATCGGGGCGAGGCGGTGCCCGAAGTATTGCTTTCCGGCAACCACAAGGCGATCGACCGATGGCGGTTGGCTCAGCGCCTTGTGCTGACGGCGAAAAACCGGCCAGACCTGCTCGAAAAGCGGAGCCTGAGCCTGGATGAAAAGAATTTGCTCGACGAAGAAATTCGCCGGGAAAAGGAAGCCAGCCGAGGTTAAAAACCTGGCGGCGTTATTAACCGCGCAATGTTTGCACTCCAAACCAATTCGCGACTCACGTAAGGAAGATGAAATGAACATCATCGAACAACTGGAACAGGAAGAAATCGCCCGTCTGGGCAAAACCATTCCCGACTTTGCACCCGGCGACACCGTGGTCGTACAGGTAAAAGTAAAGGAAGGCGACAAGGAGCGTTTGCAGGCCTATGAAGGCGTCGTCATCGGCAAGCGCAACCGTGGTCTCAATTCTGCCTTTACCGTGCGCAAGGTTTCCGCGGGTGAAGGCGTCGAGCGGACTTTCCAGACCTACTCGCCCCAGGTAGCCGCCATCGAAGTCAAGCGCCGTGGTGACGTACGCCGCGCCAAGCTGTATTACTTGCGCGAACGTTCCGGCAAGAGCGCCCGCATCAAGGAAAAACTGCCCAACCGCGCCAAGGCTGCGGCCACGGAATAAGCAGTTCCTCTGACAAAGAAAGCCCTCCTCCGCGAGGGCTTTTTTATTCCCTCCGCCAAAGTAGAATGAAGCATGGATCAAGCCATCATCAATGCCCCTTTTGGTCAACTCAAACTGACGGCAGACCACGATTCCCTCACCGGGATCGAGTTTTTGCTTGAGCGGGAGCCTCTCAAGAAAGCAGGCTCTCCGTTGCTAAAAGAAACCCAAGCACAACTGGCCGCCTACTTCAAGAATCCACACCACGCTTTCGATCTGCCGATGAAATTGCATGGCACGGTTTTTCAGCAAAAAGTCTGGCAGGCACTGTGCGATATCCAGCCCGGCTCGCCACTGACCTATGGCCAGTTGGCAAAGAAACTGGGAACCGCGCCCCGCGCCACCGGCGGCGCCTGCGGCGCCAACCCGATTCCCATCATCGTGCCTTGTCATCGTGTCGTTTCTGCTAACGGCATCGGCGGTTTCATGAAAACCCGCTACCTCGGCCCGCTGAATATCAAATCCTGGCTGCTGGCGCATGAACGCAGCTCATGAGCAAAGCGAATAGCGAGGACGGCGATTTGATCGATCGCTTTTGCGACCGGCTGTGGCTGGAAGACGGACTCTCGCAGAATACGCTTTCCGCCTACCGTCGTGACATTTCCGCTTTTCAGGCATGGCTGGTCAAGTCTCGCCATGGCAATCTCATCCAGACTTCCGCCCCGGATATCGACGCCTATCTCGCATACCGCTTTGCCGCCCGAGCCAGGCCGCGAACCGCCGCGCGTTTTACCGCCAGCCTGCGCCGGTTTTACCGCTTTCTGGCACGCGAGAACCTGATCGAAAACGACCCCACCCAGTTTCTGGACACGCCCAAGCTTCCGCGCTCCCTGCCCAAGGTGCTGTCCGAAGCCGAGGTGGAAAACCTGCTTGCATCTCCGGACACTGACACACCGGCCGGACTGCGCGACCGCGCCATGATCGAAACGCTCTACGCAACCGGACTGCGTGTTTCCGAACTGGTGGGTCTGAAGCTGCTGAATCTCGACCTGAATGCCGCCGTGCTGCGCGTCACCGGCAAGGGTGGCAAGGACCGGCTGGTTCCACTGGGCGAAGAAGCCCAGCACTGGCTGTCACGCTATCTCAGGGAATCACGCCAGATATTGTTGAATGGCAAAACCTGCGCGGAAGTGTTCGTCACGCCGCGCGGCGCCGGCATGACCCGGCAGGCTTTCTGGCATTTATTGAAGCGCAATGCGCAGGCTGGCGGTATTCATAAACCACTTTCCCCTCATACCCTGCGCCATGCTTTCGCCACCCACCTGCTCGCCCATGGCGCCGACCTGCGCGCCGTGCAGATGCTGCTGGGCCATGCCGACATCTCCACTACCCAGATTTACACCCACGTCGCGCGTGAACGGCTCAAGCAGTTGCACAAGCAGCACCACCCTCGCGGTTAATTGACCGCTTTCATAAACAGCGACACGCTGCTCAACAACAGCAAAATTCCGATCAAACGCGTGACCTGAACCTGGCTCAATCCCGTGTGCACGTGGCTGCCGCCGTATAACGCCAGCAGTGCGATGGGCAAGCCCATGGTATAGCTTTGCCAGACATCGGTTTTCATCAGCAATCCGGCCGCCAGGAAACTGGCGATGCGAAACAGACCTTCGAGAAAAAACACGCCGGAGAAGGTGGCCCGCAGCTCGCCCTTGTCCCTGATGCGATGGGAAAGATAAATCACGTACGGCGGTCCGCCCGTGCCGAACAGCCCGCCCACGGTGCCGCCAGTGAGGCTGGCCGGCAGTGCCCACCAGCGGGAAACCGGTTTCTCGCCATGAAGATTAAGCAGGCTTCTGATGGCGAAAATCAGCACGAATACCGCCAGCCCCGTCAGCAAGGGTGTCTTGGGCAAATTGACCAGCAGGCTCGTACCAAGCGCCACGCCCGCCAGGCCAAAGGGAATGAGCGGTCCGGCTTCGTCCCATCGCACCTTGCGCAGATTGAAGCCGCCAAGCAGCAGCGAGGCAGTGAAGTCGAGCAGCAGAATAAAGGGCACCACCAGCGTCAGTGGAAACATCAAAGCCAGCAAGGGCACTGCGATGAGGCCCGAGCCAAATCCGGCAATGCCGCGAATAAAATAGGCCAGCAGCAGCACGCCTGCCGCATAGGCAAGCTCCACCGGGCTCAAGCGCGCGTACCCCGCTCAATGGTAATACCCAGTTCCTTGACGCCGCGCACGATGGCGAATTTGGTCACGCTGATTTTCACCCACGGCGCACCGAATTCATTCAGAACAATCTGCGCGACATGCTCCGCCACAGCTTCCACCAAGGCGATCGGTTGAGGACGATTGATCAAGCTATCCTTAACGCGGTGTGCCACAGCCCCGTAGTCGATGGTATCCACCACGTCATCCGTCTCGCCCGCCTTGTGCTCAGGCAGGCCGATTTCCAGGTCCAACCTTACAGGCTGGGGAATTTTGCGTTCCCATTCATATATGCCGATAATGAGATCGAGACGAAAGTCCCTTAAAAACAAGATATCCATGGGATAACCCAACAAGACAAAAGGAATGAATTTTAATGCATGACGCTGTTCCTGCCCTGCTGATTGCCTTGGGCGCTTATCTGATTGGCTCGCTTTCGTTTGCCGTCATCGTGGCGAAATTGATGGGGTTGCCCGATCCGCGCAGTTTTGGCTCCGGCAATCCCGGCGCGACCAACATGTTGCGCACAGGCAAGAAAACCGCTGCACTGCTGACCTTGCTGGGTGACTTGGCCAAGGGCTGGCTGGCGGTGTGGCTGGCCGGGATGGTTGGCGCACAGTTCGGCATCCAGATTCTGGCCACGCATCTCGCGGCGCTCGCGGTGTTCCTGGGCCATCTGTTTCCGGTGTTCTTCGGATTCAAGGGCGGCAAGGGCGTGGCCACCGCCTTGGGCATTCTGCTTGCGCTCAACCCGTGGCTGGGGCTCGCCACGCTGGCGGTCTGGGCAAGCGTATTTGCAATGACCCGCCTGTCGTCGCTGGCTGCGCTGACAGCTTCGGTTTCCGCGCCGATTCTGGGCGCATATTTAACAGACAGCAGAGTCACCATTCTGACATTGTGCATTCTGACCGCGCTGCTCATCTGGCGTCATCGCGGCAATATCAAGCGCCTGCTTTCCGGAGAGGAAAGCGGCTTTAAAAAAGCCAAATAGCGCATCCGGGGAGACATCGAAGATGGCCTGGTTTGAAAAGGAAATGAACTACGCCAAGGACAGCCTGGCGGAAGTGTCGCAACAGGCGATTGATCGTGCCGGCGAGCGCCTGACCGGCGTGGTCAAGGATGGCGTGGCTCAGGCGGGCACGGAGTTGCGTGAAGTGATCCAGCATGCAGGCGAGGAAATCGATGCCAAGCTGGACAAGATTTCGCTGGAACTGCACGAGCAGCGCCAGTTCACCAAGGACGATGTGAAGGAAATGGTCGACTACGCCGCCGACAAGCTTTCAACCGTGCTGGATGAGCGTGTCGCCGTGGCCAAGCGTGAAATTTCCGATCTGGTGCAGGACAAGGTTGAATACTTCAAACGCGAAGTGGACGATTTCTTTATCCGCCGTCAGGAAGATCTGTCCCGCGAGCGGCGCAGGCTGTTCATCAATGTGCTGATCGCGGTCAGTGCTTCCTTCCTGGTGGGCGGCGTATCCTGGCTGTATCACCGCTTCATGGGCGGCACGCTGGATATTTTCGGCATCTTCCGCATCGTGTTTGCCTCGCTGATGGGTGGTTATGCGGTTTACCTGCTGGCCTCGCTGATTCGCCGCTGGATGCGCATGACCGAGCACCGCAAGGATGCGCTTTACCTGACCATGCGTTACTGGGGCGTGCTGCGCCCCGAAAGTGTATTCATGAACCTGGTATTGCTGTGTCTTGCCGCCTTGATGTTTGGCCTGCTGTTGTTCCCGGATGTGCTTGCCCAGTTGCCCGGAGGGAAAGCTTTGCTGCAGTGGGTACATGAGATGATCCCGGCCATTCGCAGGCAATAACAATCAATCGGCGCCCTACCATTGCTTGAGCAACCCCGCGAGGCCCATCCCCCACCGCACCAGGCCATAAGCCAGCCAGCACTTCAGCCGTGTTGATAACGGCTGTTCCCGCCATGCACTGGATTCTATCCGCCGTGATTGATTTGCCAATGCTTGTTCGAGCCTGCTTTTGAGTTCGCTGGCAAATTCCCCGTCCTTGATGACCACGTTGGCTTCTCGTGCCAGCAGTAAACTGAAAGGATCAATATTCGAAGAACCCACCGTCGACCAGTCATGATCGATGACAGCGACCTTCGCATGCAGATGGCTGGGCAGGTATTCATGAATTTCCACGCCGGCATCCAGCAGAGCGCCGTACAGCGCGCGGCTGGCGGCGTGTTGAAGCCGGTATTCCACCATGCCTTGCAGCAACAGGCGAACCCGTACTCCTCTGCGGGCAGCCTCGATCAATGCATGGCGGAATCGATGGCCGGGAAGAAAATAGGCATTGGCAATCAGGATTTCATGCCGCGCGCGCCTGATGGCCGCAAGATAGAATTGTTCGATATCAAAGCGATGGCGCAAATTATCGCGCAACAGCAAGGCGGCCTGTGCGGACTGCCGCTCCGCCCGCGGCTCGCCTTCACGGCCACGCATGGCCAGGCTGGAAATCAGCGAAGCAGGCCGGCACCAGTCCATGCGCCACCAGAGTTTTTCCATGGCCATGATCACGCGGTCGACAAGTGGACCTTCAACCCGAACCGCGAAATCAAAACGCGGCGCGGTCTGGCCGGGGATGTCCCAGTCATCCTGAATGTTGATTCCGCCTACGAAGGCCAGTTGCCCGTCAACCACGGCCAGTTTCCGGTGCAAACGCCGCAGGCGTGATTTTCTGAGCGGCCACCATCCACGTTCACGCCGGTATACACGCAGATCACCACCAGCCTGGTCAAACGCATCCCACCAGCCGGGCGGCAGTGTATTGGAGCCGAAACCATCAATCACGAGCCGTATCTGTATCCCGCGCAGCGCCGCCGTGGTCAGCGAGTCACGAACTCGTCTGCCAGTGGGGTCATCGGCAAAGATATAGGTCTCAAGCCAGATTGAATCGCGGGCGGAATCGATGGCATTGCCCAGAGCGGCGAAAAAATCATCGCCATTTTGCAGCAGGTCAATCCGGTTTCCCGATGCAAACCTGTTTCGACGGATCACGTGCGGGAAAACGTCAGGCTGGCTGAAGCGTGGCGGTCAACATGGCATGGTCGGAAAGACGATGCCAGGTTGGGCCGGAATGAACATGCGCCACCCTGACATCCAGGCCTCGGATATAAATCCGGTCAAGATGAAACAGAGGCAGCATCGAAGGAAAGCTTCGCGCAGGACGGCCATGATGGGTTTCGAATACCTCATTCAAGCCGAGTTCGTTCGCCAGATATTGCGTGGCGCGCAGACGCCAGTCATTGAAATCGCCAGCCAGTATCAGCGGTGCATTCTGCGGCACGCTCCTTCTGATGCGATCCGCGATCATGCGCACCTGACGGCGACGGCCATCTTCGGTCAATGCCAGATGGACATTGATGCAATGCAGGGGCTCTGTCCACTCGGGCAAATTGATCTCGCAATGCAGCATGCCGCGAGATTCCATGAAGTGGCTGGAAATGTCCAGGTTCTCCCAGGATTGAATGGGGAAGCGGGACAGGATGGCATTGCCATGATGGCCTTCGTCATAAACCGAGTTCTTGCCGTAGGCGAATTCCGTCCACAGCGTATCTGCCAGAAACTCGTGCTGAGGCTTGTCGGGCCAGTGCGAAAAGCGGCTGGCACGGCCCGCATGCGTGCCCTGAACCTCCTGCAGAAAAACAATATCCGCCTTGAGTGCATGCAGACGTTCCCGCAGATCGTGCACGGTCAGCCGGCGGTTGAAATGGGACAAGCCCTTGTGGATGTTGTAGCTGGCAACACGTATGGATGGCATCGGCATTAAGGAACCTCTGATCAAGTCCCGCATGGCCGCGGCGGCGGCTTTCCAGGATGGGATGCGCGAAGCGATGCGCAGCAAATGGTCGATCCCCTTTGCAAGCGGCGCGACAAAGCAGACCGCCCGGAAAGCCTCGCCCCGAAGGGTTTACACGAAAAATGCCCATCTGCGGCGTTGCGCTCCTCGGCTTCGTATGTCCAATACGACCTTCGTCGCGCGCCTTGCATCTGAACATTTTTCGTGTAAACGCGGCTCATGGGGGACTTAATCAGAGGTTCCTGAGTATGCTAGCGGTTAATTTTGCCGGATGCCAGCCTCAGAATGGCCTCGGCATTGCTGGGAGAAAAACACTTATCCGCTGCCTTGCTGGCAGGCAGCCAAAGCTGGTTGAGGTGTTCTCGCGGTTCAAGCTTTACCGGCACAGGCGCGGGCAATTCCAGACTGAAAACGTGCTCGGTATTGTGTGTGGTGCCGGGAGTATAGCGGTGCCGGTAGCACTCGTATATCTCGTAGGTGTTCTCATAGCCCGCATCGCGCAGGACATGGTCAAATGCATTCAAGCCTGTTTCTTCCCACAATTCCCGGATGGCTGTCTGCTTGAGCGTCTCGCCGGGATTTTGCGATCCCGTCACTGACTGCCACCAGCCAGGATGGTCCGCGCGTTCCAGCAACAGCATCTTCATGTCCGGCGTATGGATTACAACCAGAACAGAGATAGGTATCTTGTAAGACATTTCATTCACACAGTGGAAACAGAGGTGGAAGAGGACTCATTAAATACTTTTCCTCTGTTCCCTCTGCCACCTCTGTGTAAAAGCCTTTAGGCCGCAGGTGCGGGATTACGCAGCCGGATATGCAACTCGCGCAACTGCTTTTCGTCTACCACGTTGGGCGCGTCGGTCATCAGGTCGTTGGCGCGCTGGGTCTTGGGGAAAGCGATCACGTCACGGATGGATTCCGCGCCTGCCACCAACGTCACCAGTCGATCCAGGCCAAAGGCCAGGCCGCCATGCGGCGGCGCGCCATATTGCAATGCATCCAGCAGGAAACCGAACTTGGCGCGCTGCTCTTCCGGGCTGATGGCCAGCGCCTTGAACACTTTCTCCTGCACTTCCTCGCGATGAATACGGATCGAACCGCCGCCGACTTCCCAGCCGTTCAGCACCATGTCATAGGCGCGGGAAAGACAAGCGCCGGGATTGCTGTCAAGCATGTCCTCGTGTCCGGGCTTGGGCGCGGTAAAGGGATGATGCAGCGCCACCCAGCGTTTGTCCTCGGCGTCATATTCGAACATGGGGAAATCCACCACCCACAGCGGCGCCCAGGCTGCGCCAGTAACGTAGCCCTTTTCGTGGCCGACCCTGGCGCGCAGTGCGCCCAGCGCGTCGTTCACCACCTTCGCGCTATCCGATCCAAAGAAAATCAGGTCGCCGTTCTGCGCCCCGGTACGCTCCATCACCGCTTTCAGTGACGCTTCGGACAGATTCTTGACGATGGGTGATTGCAGACCGGTTTCATTCAGCTGCGACACATCATTGACCTTGATGTAGGCCAGCCCCTTGGCGCCATAGATTTTGACAAATTCGGTATAGCCATCGATCTCGCCACGGGTCAGCGACGCGCCGCCCGGCACACGCATGGCGGCGACACGCCCATCCGGGCTGTTGGCCGGGCCGGAGAACACCTTGAATGCCACATCCTTCATCGCATCGGTGACTTCGGTCAGTTCCAGCGTCACGCGCATGTCGGGTTTGTCCGAGCCGTACTTGTTCATTGCAGTATGCCAGTCCATGCGCGGAAAGGGATTGGGCAGGTCAATACCCGCGGCTTTCTTGTACGTCTCACGCACCATGCCTTCGACCAGGTTCATGACATCATCTTCCTCGATGAAGGACATTTCCAAATCCACTTGAGTGAACTCGGGCTGGCGGTCGGCACGCAGATCTTCGTCGCGGAAGCACTTGGTGATCTGGAAGTAGCGGTCGTAACCCGCCACCATCAATAATTGCTTGAAGAGCTGCGGGCTTTGTGGCAATGCGTAGAACATGCCGTCATGTACGCGCGAAGGCACCAGGTAGTCGCGTGCGCCTTCGGGCGTGGAACGCGTCAGCATGGGCGTTTCCACTTCGATGAAGTTCTGCGCGTCGAGATAATCGCGCATCACCTTGGCCATGCGATAGCGCAGGGCCATGTTCTTCTGCATGGGCTCGCGGCGCAAATCGAGATAGCGGTATGTCAGCCGCGTATTCTCGTTGATGTTGTCGTCATCGATCAGGAAAGGCGGCGTGGCTGCCGCATTCAGCACCTCAATCTTTTTCGCCAGCACCTCGATTTCGCCCGTTGCCAGATTGGCATTGGCCGTGCCTTCCGGACGCGCGCGGACATTGCCGGTTATTCGCAGCACGAATTCATTGCGCACGGATTCCGCGTGTTTGAAGTCATCGCCCATGTCCGGGTCGCAGACGATCTGCACCAGGCCATACCTGTCCCGCAGATCGATGAAAATCACCCCGCCGTGGTCGCGACGGCGGTGCGCCCAGCCGCAGAAGGTTACGCTTTGTCCGATGTGCGAGGCGTTCACTTCGCCGCAGGTATGGGTACGCATCATGATAGGTTCGATTTCAGAAATATATGTTCAATTTATTGGTTGGCCCGCGCTCATTGATTTCCGGCATAGCGCGAACGCAGATTGACCGGCTTGGCGTCGGAGGTCGCAACCCCCATCGACACGATGGCTTTCAGCGCCTGGTCGACCGACATGTTGAGCTCAATGACATCCGACTTCTTTACGTAAAAATAAAAACCGTTCACAGGGCTGGGTGTCGTGGGGATGAATACGGCCACATGCTCCTCTGGCAGCTTTGCCGCCACCTCCTCAGGCACGTTGGTCTGGAATGCGATCGAGCGCGCTTCGGGATGCGGATAGGGCACCAACAGCACCTTGCGGAATGCATTTCCGCTGCTGGAAAAGAGTGTATCGGATACCTGTTTGACACTGTTGTAGATGGATTTCACCACGGGAATGCGCAGCAGCATGGATTCCCAGAAATCCACCAGCCGTTGGCCCATGATGTTTGCGGTTGCAAGGCCCGTCAGAAAAATAACCAGAAAAGTAAGAATTACGCCCAAGCCGGGAATGCGGAATCCAATCCAGGTAATCGGCTGCCACGAATCCGGCAACAGCAGCAGCGTCTGGTCCATGGTGCCGATCAACAGATCAAGCACCCACAGGGTGATACCCAGAGGCACCCAGATCAGCAAGCCGGTAATGAAGTAGCGTTTCATAAACAATACGGGCGGCTACAGCCGCCCGTCTTCCAACGATGCAATATGATCACGAGCAGGCTTTACAAGCGCCCGAACCGCAGGCGTGGGCCGGGGCTTCTTCCTTTTTCGCCGCGTTACTATCCGCGGACTTGTTTCCCCCCTTGAAATCCGTGGCATACCAGCCACTGCCCTTGAGCGCGAAACCCGCGGCAGTCACCTGCTTGGAAAAAGAAGCTTCCCCGCATTTCGGGCAAATGGTCAATGGCGAATCTGACATTTTCTGCATCACGTCTTCGGCATAGCCGCAAGCCGAGCAGGAATAGGCATAGATTGGCATCACAAACTCCAGCAAACCAATTAAGTTGCTGAATTATAACCCCATATTAGGGCAAATCGAGACCTGCCAGACAGGCGCGGCGTAACTACCAGTCGAGGCCGAAGCTGACGTAGACCCGCGTATCAAAGAGATTCTTGTTGCTGGTCAGAGCACTGTCGCGGAATTCAGCGTAGCGCTCGCCCCCCAGATTCTGGCCAACCAGCGCCAGTTCCATTTGATGTCCCTGCCAATTCCATTTTTTTGCCAGACGCGCATCCACTCTGGTAAAGCCATGCGTTATATCGCCATCGTCCAGCCATTTCATGAAACCAACCTTGTATACAGCAGCACTTGCCTCCCAACCATCCGGCAACCGGTAGACACCCAAGGCTGAAAAATTGTTTTTGGGGGCAGACTGGGCCATATCCGGATCATTGGAGTCGATGTTCACGCGAGCGTAGTTGAAAATCAGATCGATACCCTGATACGGTTGCCAATTCAGTTGAATATCGGCACCCCGGATATCGGCGTGGTGCATATTTTTAGATTCAAAATTCTTTACTGTCTCCGTGCCAATAACCGTGGTACCGATGACATCGTTGCCAATCAACTTGCGCACCTTGTCATTAAACAACCTGGCATCAATCTGAAGATTGAGCGTGCGCACATGCCCCACGTAGCCCACTTCACAGGAAAGTATCTTTTCTGCCTGCAAGTCGCCAACTGGCGTATTGATCGGCGCCAATTGCATACCCGTTGAAGTGACAACCCAGCGGTTCCCATCCATTTCAAAAAAGGTAGGTGATCGATAGGCCTGGGCAATGGACGCCCGGAATGCATGATCGGGCGAAGCCACGTAATTGACCGCCAGACGCGGAGACAAGTCCAGGCCGGTGTAATAATGATGCTCGGCCATGACTCCCCCGTTGACTACCCAATGCTCGGAAGGCATCCACTCAATATTTCCGAACAGTCTGTACAAGGCCCCGCTGCGTGCATCCGTTCCGTAGAAAAAGCCCGGGGCTTCTACTCCCTCCCAGCGCGCCTCCATTCCCCATACCAGCCTGGAAGCTTCCGTAAGGCCGGCAATCATTTGAAACTCGATGTCTTCGCGTAATTGGGCCTGTTCATGATTAAACAGCAAATCAAATGGGGGAAACGGAACAACAAAGGCATCATCGACATCCGTGCGGATATGATAAAACTGCAATGACCATTCGGTGGTCTGATCCACCACTCGGCGAAAGCGCGCCTGAAAGTGCTCCGTTCCCGTATTCAAATCCCGGACCGGGTCTATTGCATCTGTTGCCAGACCCTGCCGCCAATCACCCCTGCTTGCAGCAAGATTAACGGTCAAGTCATCCGAATTTGAAATCCGGTAATCCCCGCGGAAATCCACATGACGTGTGGTCGTTTTCTCGGCCTGGGTATCGAAACGATCTCGCCGCTGATCCGACAGCGATAACCTGTAACGGAAATCGTTGCCTCCCCCACCGTACCGTAGCAAAGCACCCCGCATCCCCTGATCGCCTGCCTGCAGGGAAGCACGCACGCCCTGCACCTGTGTTGGTTCCCTGGTAATAATGTTGATCACGCCGAAGAAGGCATTGGCGCCATAGGCTGAGGCATTCGGTCCACGCACGACCTCGATGCGTTCGATGTCTTCGATGGAAATCGGCAGGGACGACCAAGGCACCTCTCCGAAACCTGGCGTATAAACAGATCTGCCATCGATCAGCACCTGCATACGGCGTGAAAAGGCATCCGCCAGGCCGTGGTAACCCACCCCCCAAGTGTTGTCCCGGGTATACGCAACCGTAAAGCCCGGCACCAGCCGGAACAAGTCCGGGATATCGCGGAAACCCGACGCGCGGATCATGTCCTGATCAATCACCGTCACTGCAGCCGGTGCACGGGATAGCGGCTGGGACAGCCGTGAAGCTGATAGCACTACTGGCATGTCACCGAAGAAATCCTGTTCGGTCAGTACCGCGGCGCCCGTCTGTGCGGACAAGGCCAGCGAAGCCAGCAGGAAGAAAGGGTGCCGCAAACGCATGCCTGATTCTAGAATGGAATATCGTCTTCCAGATCGTCGAACGCGCCGCCGGCTGGCGCCTTGGCGGGGGCGGAAGCAGGCGAAGCGCCTCCGCCAGAGCGGCTGGAAGATGCGCGCGGCGCACTGTCCATGTCGCTCGTGCCGCCTGCCATGCTGCGGCCACCCAGCATTTTCATTTCGCTGGCCTTGATTTCCGTCGCGTATTTTTCCACGCCGTCCTTGTCGGTGTATTTGCGGGTTTCGATGCGGCCTTCGATATAAACCTGACTGCCCTTTTTCAGATATTCGCCGGCAATCTCGGCCAGCCGCCCGAACATGGACACGCGATGCCATTCGGTTTTTTCCTGCTTCTCCCCGCTTTTGTCTTTCCAGGTTTCCGTGGTGGCAATGTTCAGGCTCGCCACAGCGTCGCCGCTTGGCAAATAGCGTATCTCCGGGTCACGGCCCAGATTGCCGATCAGCAGGACTTTGTTCAACGATGCCATTCTATGTTCCCCCTTGTATCAGTAGCTTGGCCGCCGTCTCGTCCCAGCCGGCTTTGGCCACTTTCAGCACCGCCACACCTTCATCAGGCAGGACGGCCACTTCCCTCACGCCGGTCAGGCGCGAGAGTTCATTTCTCAATTGCACAGCCCGCTCGCCCGTCAGTCCCTCGACCCGGAACATCTTCGTGCGCACGGCAGGCGGCGTCTTCATGCCCAGCGCCAGGACAAGCCAGGCGCCCATCAGTACACCGCAAAAAACAAACACCGCCGACAGGCCATAATGTTTGGCCAGCCAGCCACCCACCGCACCGCCGGCAAACATGCCCAGCGACTGTGAGGTATTGTATACCCCCATCGCCGTGCCCTTTGCCGAAGCCGGCGCCAGTTTGGAAATAAGTGATGGAAGGCTCGCTTCCAGAATATTGAAGGCGACAAAGTAGATCAGCAGCGCCGCCGCCAGCCCCCAGAGCGAGGACTGTACCGCCATCAGCGAAAGTTGCGCCGCCAGCATCAGCGCCACCGCCCCGGCGAATACTGGCTTCAGCTTGTCCCGCTTCTCGCCCACGATAATGGCAGGCAGCATCAGCACAAACGACAGCAGCAGCACAGGCAGATAAACCTGCCAGTGGTGCGCCACATCCAGGCCCGCCCCCTGCACCAGCATGACCGGCACCACCACAAACATCGCCATCTGCGCCGCATGCAGGGCAAAAATGCCGTAGTTGAGCCGCAACAGCTGCGTATCTCTAAGCACATCCTTCAATCTTGCCGGATTGGCCTCGGCATCGGCATGAAAAAGGGATTTTTCCGGATCGGGAATATAGCTTTTAACCACCCAGATGGCCGCCAGCGCCAGAACACCGGTCAAGGCAAAAATGCCGGGCACGCCAATGATGCGATTCAGAACGGGGCTCAAGACCAGCGAAATGGCGAACGTGATGCCGATGGTGGCGCCAATTCCAGCCATGGCCTTGGTGCGGTGTTCCTCGCGCGTCAAATCAGCCAGCAAAGCCGTAACGACAGCTGAAATAGCCCCCACCCCCTGAATCACGCGACCAAAAACCACCCAGTAAATATTGTTACCCGCGGCTGCGACAAAACTGCCCAAGGCAAAAATCAGGAGGCCGGCAATGATAACTTTCTTGCGCCCAATCCGGTCGGACAGCATGCCCAAGGGCAACTGCAACAATCCCTGCGACAACCCATACGCGCCCAGCGCCATGCCCACCCAGAAGTGGTCATTGCCGCCGGGCAGTGTCGGCGCGTATAGGGCAAACACCGGCAATATGAGAAACATGCCCAGCATGCGCAGGCCGAAAATCGAGGCAAGGCCGATGCTGGCGCGCTTTTCGGTCGGTGTCAGTGAATCCGGGATTTCCAAGATGGTTAACTAAGGAGCGCGGCCAGGACGCGAAATGCCGTATATTAGCAGGTTGCCTTAGCTATTCGAGTTGCCCAAATGGAGTACATCCGCATCCGCGGCGCCCGCACCCACAACCTCAAGAACATCAACCTCGACATTCCCCGGAATCAACTGGTTGTCATCACTGGCCTGTCCGGTTCAGGTAAGTCCTCACTCGCGTTTGACACCTTGTACGCAGAAGGCCAGCGGCGCTACGTCGAGTCGCTTTCCGCCTACGCCCGGCAGTTTCTGCAGATGATGGAAAAGCCCGATGTCGATCTGATCGAAGGGCTGTCCCCGGCCATTTCCATCGAGCAGAAAGCCACCAGCCATAACCCGCGTTCCACCGTCGGCACCGTCACTGAAATCCACGACTACCTGCGCCTGCTTTTTGCCCGCGCGGGCGATCCGCGCTGCCCCGAGCATGACCTGCCTCTGACCGCGCAGACCGTGTCGCAAATGGTGGATCACGTTCTTTCGCTGCCCGAAGATACCAAGCTGATGATCCTGGCGCCGCTGATCGTCGGCCGCAAGGGCGAGAACCTCGATCTGTTTGTCGAGTTGCAGGCGCAGGGTTTTGTAAGAGTTAGAGTAGACGGCAAGGTGCATGAACTGGGCGACGTGCCCAAACTCGACAAAAACAAGAAGCACACGATTGAAGTCGTGGTGGACCGCCTGAAAACCCGCACCGACATCAAGCAGCGTCTGGCAGAGTCATTTGAAACTGCCCTGCGCCATGCCGATGGCAAGGCGCTGGCGGTGGAAATGGACTCGGGAAAGGAACATCTTTTTTCCGCCAAATTTTCCTGCCCGGCGTGCGACTACGCCCTGCCCGAGCTGGAGCCGCGCCTGTTCTCGTTCAACAACCCGATGGGCGCCTGTCCCAAGTGCGACGGCCTCGGCGCCATCACCTTTTTCGATCCCGCGCGCGTGGTGTCCTTCCCGCATCTGTCGCTGGCCGCCGGCGCCATCAAGGGCTGGGACAAGCGCAACCACTTCTATTACCAGATGCTGCAAAGCCTGGCTCTGCATTACGGATTCGATCTCGATGCATCTTTTGAAGACTTGCCGACGCGCATTCAGGATGTTGTGCTGCAAGGTTCCGGCCGCGAAGTCATCGCCTTCAAGCACTTGGGCGAACGCGGCGGCTTCACAACCCGCAAACATGCATTCGAGGGCATCGTGCGCAACATGGAGCGCCGCTACCGTGAAACCGACTCGCTGGCGGTACGCGAGGAGCTGGCCAAATATCTCAACACCCGGCCCTGCCCGGAGTGCGAAGGCTCGCGCCTGAGAAAAGAGGCGCGGCATGTGTATGTTGGCGGCAAGACCGTGCATGACATCAGCCACTTGCCGCTGAAGGATTCGCTGGCATTCTTCAATGGCTTGCAGTTGACCGGCAACAAGGCGCAAGTCGCGGAAAAAATCTTCAAGGAAATCACCGCGCGGCTGGGTTTTCTGGTCAACGTCGGACTCGATTACCTTTCGCTCGACCGTTCCGCCGACACGCTTTCGGGCGGCGAATCCCAGCGCATCCGGCTGGCTTCGCAAATCGGCGCGGGCTTGACCGGCGTCATGTATGTGCTGGACGAACCCTCAATCGGCCTGCATCAGCGCGACAATGATCGATTACTGGATACGCTCAAGCATCTGCGCGACCTGGGCAATTCCGTGCTGGTGGTGGAACACGACGAAGACGCCATCCGCACGGCGGACTATGTGGTCGACATGGGACCGGGCGCGGGCGAGCATGGTGGCCAGATCGTGGCCGAGGGCATTCCGGCCGCCATCGAGAAAAATGCCGCTTCGCTCACCGGGCTGTATCTTTCCGGCAAGCGGCAAATCGCGGTGCCGAAAAGGCGGCGCAAGATGGACAGCAAAAGACAACTCCTGCTGAGCGGCGCCACTGGCAACAACCTGAAGAATGTCGATCTCACGCTGCCGCTGGGCCTGTTCGTGTGCGTCACAGGCGTGTCCGGTTCAGGCAAGTCCACGCTCATCAACGACACGCTCTACCATGCGGTGGCGAGACATCTGTATGGCTCCACCGAGGAACCCGCTCCGCACGAGGAGATTCACGGCCTGGAATTCTTCGACAAAGTCATCAACGTCGACCAGTCGCCGATTGGCCGCACACCGCGTTCCAACCCCGCAACCTATACGGGATTATTCACGCCCATCCGCGAACTGTTTGCCGGCGTGCCCGAATCGCGCACGCGTGGCTACGGACCGGGACGCTTCTCCTTCAACGTGAAAGGCGGACGTTGCGAAGCCTGCCAGGGCGACGGTGTCATCAAGGTGGAAATGCATTTTCTGCCCGACATCTACGTGCCCTGCGACGTGTGCCATGGCCTGCGTTACAACCGCGAAACGCTCGAAATCCATTACAAGAACAAGACCATCCACGACATCCTCGATCTCACCGTGGAAGATGCGCTGGAATTCTTCAGCGCCGTGCCCGCCGTCGCCAAAAAACTGCAAACCCTGATGGACGTGGGGCTGGGCTACATCCAGCTCGGCCAGTCGGCCACCACGCTCTCCGGCGGCGAAGCGCAGCGCGTCAAGCTGTCGCTGGAATTGAGCAAGCGCGACACCGGACGCACGCTCTACATCCTGGACGAACCCACCACCGGCCTGCACTTCCACGACATCGAACTGCTGCTAAAGGTCCTGCACCGCCTGACCGATCAGGGCAACACCGTCGTGGTCATCGAGCATAACCTCGACGTCATCAAGACCGCCGACTGGGTCATCGATCTCGGACCAGAAGGCGGTGCCGGCGGCGGCCAGATCATCGCCACCGGCACGCCGGAAGACATCGCCGACAGCCCGGCCAGTCATACCGGGCGTTATCTCGCGCCAATGTTTCGCAGCAGGAAATAGAAAAAAGCATCACTTCCAGCGCGGTTGTTTTTCACGCCTTAATGGCTATAAAACAAACTCGCATGGAAGGAGGTGAGAATCATGCTGCTAAGGACGCACAGGAATGGTGGCGATGCCTCACTCCAGGAAGTCGCGGCCGCCTGGAAGAAAGAGGACCATGACTTCCACTGGAGTGAATCCGCATCAGACAAACATACGGTCGAGCTTGCCAAAAGGCTGAAAGACATTGAACAACATTCGGGCCCGGCCCATCCGGACCCGAGGAATGTTCACTAGCTCATGCAAAGTCTGGCAAATGCGTTTTCCCCGCCAGTTGATTGACCGATGGCTCTTGATGGCATGGATGAATCGTAAAAAATTCCGTTGTTTTGCCTGACTGCTTGCATTGGTGCAGGTTTCCCTTTTAAATGCCGGAGTCGGCCCACACCGGCTCTTTATTTATCCCTTGAATATCATTAGGAGGAAACATGAACAAACTGCTCGTGGCGATGATCGCTGCGCTATCCCTGACTGCCTGCCAGAAAGCTGAAGAAGCCGCCGCACCGGCCATGGATCAGGCCAAGGAAGCTGCCGGCGCTGCCGCGGACGCCGCCGGCCAGGCTGCCGATGCCGCCGGCCAGGCTGCAACTGACGCTGCCAACGCCGCTGGTGATGCCGCTGCCGCCGCTGGCGATGCCGCCGGCACTGCCGTACAGGGCGCTGCCGATGCTGCAGCGGGTGCAGCCGCAGGCGCCGCTCAGGGTGCTGCGGATGCCGCAGCTGCTGGCGCTGGAAAAGTGCAGGAAATGGCAGACAAAGCCAAGGAAGCCGCACACAAGTAAGCAAAAAAAGTTTGCTCTGAAGGGCGCTCTTGCAGCGCCCATTTTTATTGTCATTTTTTGGGACTGTAAAGTTTATGAATTCAGTTTGAATTCTCCTTATAACGATGTTATAAAAAATAACATTGTTATAGAAGATAGCGAATTTGCTCAACAGGTTCAGTGCCATGACACCCGAATCCCTCACCTTCCAGCGACGCCTCCGGGAAAAGGAATTGCAGCAATCTTCCATACTGGATACGGCACGGGAACTCTTTGTCGAGGCCGGTGAAGAAGCCGTGACCCTGCGTGCCGTAGCAGAGCGCATTGGTTATTCCACGACCGTCATTTACCAGCATTTTCCTGACAAGCAGGCCCTCATCCAGTCGCTGTGTGACCATGATTTTCTCCATTTGGCGCAGGAATTCTCCCGGCTTGCGAAAAACCCCCATCCCGGTGAGCGTTTGCATGCGCTTGGGCTGGGCTATGTACGGTTTGCACTGGATCATCCTGGTTCCTTCCGCTTCATGTTTCTCACTCCGCGCAAGCCGCTTCCGCCAGAAGACAGCGCTATTCCGAAAGGCAACGTCGCCCACGACGCTTATGCCCTGCTCAAGCACACGCTTTCCGATTGTATGGATCAAAATCTTGTCCGCCCGGAACTCATCGACCTGGAGCAACTGGCCCAGCTTTGCTGGGCAACCGTTCATGGCATCGCATGCCTGCACCTGCTTTCCAGCGCTCACAGCCTGTGGGTGGACTGGCGGCCCGCCATGGAAAACGCCGGAAAGGCGCTGGAAATTTTCGAGCGCGGGATAAGCCATAACGGCCAACCTTTTACTTCGAAACACTGAGCCGAGTTAACTGTCATGGCAACTTTCATTTCAAACATCGCCGGCTTGCATAAACGATCGGCACCGATCCTTGTCATCGTACTTGGCACGGTGGTCAACTTGGCAAGCTGCAAGGAAACAGAGCAAAACAGCAAACCGCCAGGCGCCAACACAAGCGCACCCGCCACAAAAATGCCAGAAGTCAAACCGGCGTTGACGGTAACAACCACTACGCCCCAGCAAGTCGAATGGCCCCAAGTATTGCCGGCCAGCGGCAATATCACCGCCTGGCAGGAAGCAGTCATCAGCGCGGAAATCAGCAATCTCCGGCTGACGGATGTGCTGGTCAATGTGGGCGACTGGGTGAAAAAAGGCCAGGCGCTGGCACGTATTTCCAGCGACACCGTGAAAGCGGAGCTGGCCCAGTCCAGGGCTTCGGTGGCCGAAGCGGAAGCCATGCTGGCCGAAGCCCGTGCGAACGGCGACCGCGCGCGCAAGTTCCAGGAGACCGGTTTTCTCAGCGCGCAGCAGATCAACCAATACCTGACGGCCGAGAAAACCGCCCTCGCCCGGCTTAACGCCGCACATGCGCGGATGCAAACTGACCAGTTGCGACTGGCTCAAACCCAGGTGCGCGCACCCGATGCCGGTGTCATCTCTGCGCGATCCGCCACTGTCGGCTCCCTGGCTCAGCCGGGTCAAGAATTATTCCGTTTGATTCGCGGTGGCCGGCTGGAGTGGCGTGCCGAAGTGAATTCGACCAATCTCGGCAAACTGAAACCCGGCGTTCCTGCAACACTCACGACACCTTCTGGCGCGCGCATTCAGGGCCACGTGCGCATGGTCGCGCCTACCGTGGATCCGCAAACACTCAACGGCCTGGTCTATGTCGATCTACCCGTTTCCAGGGCTCGCGATGAAATTCGCGCGGGCGTCTTCGCGCGTGGCGAATTCGAGCTCGACCGCGCACCCGCCATGACCTTGCCACAATCGGCCGTGCTGTTGCGCGACGGCTTCACCTATGTTTTCCGGCTTGAGAAGGAAAGCAAGGTCGCGCAGATCAAGGTAGGAGTGGGCCGCAGGCTGGGGGATCAGATCGAGATCACCAGTGGCATCGAGCCTGGAACCCGGGTAGTCGCCAGCGGCGCGGGCTTTCTGACCGATGGCGATGTGGTTCGAGTCGTGGATGCGCCGCCTGCAAAAGTCCAGTCCGCGCGGATGTGATTCCCGTTAACCGGGCAGCGCCAGCCAAATCCATACACATCATGAACGTCTCCTCCTGGTCGATTAAAAATCCGGTTCCCGCGGTTCTGCTGTTCATCATGCTGACGCTGGCCGGCCTGTGGGCCTTCAAGGCCATGAAAATCCAGCAGTTTCCCGACATTGACCTGCCTACGGTCACGGTCTCGGCCAGCCTGCCGGGCGCGTCGCCCTCGCAAATGGAAACCGAGGTCGCGCGCAAGCTGGAAAACTCCATCGCCACGCTGCAAGGCATCAAGCACATCTACACCAAGGTGCAGGACGGCATGGCCACCGTGACTGTCGAGTTCCGACTGGAAAAGCCGACACAGGAAGCCGTGGACGACGTGCGCGATGCGGTATCGCGCATCCGCTCCGATCTGCCAAGCGATTTGCGCGATCCGATCATTTCTAAAATGAACCTGGCTGGCGCGCCGATACTTACCTATACCGTCGCCTCCAGCCGCATGGATGATGAAGCGCTGTCCTGGTTCGTCGACAACACCGTCACCAAGCGCATGCTCAGCGTGCGCGGCGTGGGTGCCGTATCACGCGTGGGTGGCGTCAGCCGTGAAGTCCGGGTGGAACTTGACCCGGCCCGTCTGCTCGCGCTGGGCGCCACCGCATCGGACATCTCGCGCCAGCTCAGGCAGATTCAGCAGGAAGCTTCCGGCGGGCGCGCGGACGTGGGCGGCGCGGAACAGACGGTGCGCACGCTCGCCACGGTGCAATCCGCCGACGAACTGGCGCGCATGGACATCGTGCTGTCCGATGGCCGCCGAATCCGGCTGGACCAGGTGGCCAGCGTCACCGACACCGTGGCCGAGCAGCGTTCCGCCGCGCTGCTCAATGGCAGGCCCGTGGTCGGCTTCGAAATCACGCGCAGCCGCGGTGCGGGCGAAGTTGATGTCGCCAGGGGCGTGCGCGAGGAACTGGATAAACTCAAGTCCGCCCACCCTGACATCTCCATTACGGAGGCCTTCAATTTCGTCGATCCCGTGCAGGAGAATTTCGACGGCTCGATGTCGCTCTTGTTCGAGGGTGCAATTCTCGCGGTGATTGTCGTGTGGCTGTTCCTGCGCGACTGGCGCGCCACGCTGGTTTCCGCCACCGCCCTGCCTCTGTCCCTGATCCCCGCCTTCGCGGCCATGCACCTGATGGGCTTCACCCTCAATGTCGTCACGCTGCTTTCCCTGTCCCTCGTTGTCGGCATCCTGGTGGACGACGCCATCGTCGAAATCGAGAACATCATGCGCCACCTGCGCATGGGCAAGACGCCCTACCAGGCTGCAATGGAAGCGGCCGACGAAATTGGCACGGCGGTGATCGCAACCACCTTCACACTGATCGCCGTGTTTTTGCCGACCGCGTTCATGAGCGGCGTGCCGGGCAAGTTTTTTGTGCAATTCGGCTGGAGCGCGGCCATCGCCGTATTCTTTTCGCTGGTCGTGGCGCGCATGCTGACGCCGATGATGGCGGCCTATTTGCTGAAGCCGCCCAAGAAAAGCCATGCCGAGCCGGCCTGGATGAAGCTTTATCTGGGTTGGGCCGCATGGTGCCTGAAACACCGCGTCCTGACCATGCTTGCGGCGGCGGCATTTTTCATTGGCTCGTTTGCTCTGGTGCCACTCCTGCCCAAGGGTTTCATTCCGCCCGACGATCTCTCGCAAACCCAGGTCTATCTGTCGCTGCCTCCAGGCAGCACGTTCAGGGAAACACTTGCCGTGGCCGAGCAGGCACGCGAAATCGTGCAAAAGCATCCGCATGTGAAAATGGTTTACACGGCGGTGGGCGGTGGCGCCTCGGGCTCGGATCCCTTCATGCCACGCGGGGCAGCCGAGGTGCGGAAGGCAACGCTCACCATCAACCTGACGCCGCGTTCCGAACGCGGCGGGATAAAAAAGCAGACGGTTGAGCGTGAGCTTCGCGAGGCGCTCGTCGTGCTGCCTGGCGCACGGGTCAATGTGGGATTCGGCGGCTCGAACGAGAAGTACATACTCGTGCTGACCAGCGAAAACGGAGAGGCACTGGCCAGCCATGCCTTGAAAGTGGAACGCGAATTGCGCACGATTCCCGGCATTGGCAGCGTCACCAGCAGTGCCAGCCTGGTGCGGCCCGAACTGGTCGTACGGCCCGACTTCGCCAGGGCCGCCGATCTTGGCGTGACTTCGGCATCAATCGCCGATACCCTGCGCATCGCCACTGCGGGAGACTATGACCAGGGTCTGGCCAAGCTCAACCTGTCGCAGCGGCAGGTGCCCATCATCGTCAAGCTGCCGCCCGGCGCACGCCAGGACATGGCCTTGCTGGAGCGCCTGACCGTGCCCGGCAAGCACGGCCCGGTGATGATCGGCAACATCGCATCGCTCGGCATAGAAAGCGGCCCGGCTGAAATCGACCGTTACGATCGCCAGCGCAATATCAACTTTGAAATCGAATTGAACCAGCAGCCGCTGGGGCTGGTGGAAAGCCATGCCATGGCGCTGCCCAGCCTGCAAAACCTGCCTCCCGGCGTGACCCAGACCACCATCGGCGACGCCGAGGCCATGGCCGAGCTTTTCGCCAGTTTCGGTCTGGCGATGCTGACCGGTGTGCTGTGTATTTATATCGTGCTGGTATTGCTATTCAAGGATTTTGTACAGCCTGTCACCATACTGGCCGCGCTGGTTCTGTCAGTGCCGGGCGCATTCCTGGCGCTGTTCATTGCCCGAACGGCATTGTCGATGCCGTCCATGATTGGCCTGATCATGTTGATGGGCATAGCCACCAAGAACTCGATCCTGCTGATCGATTACGTCATCCTGGCCCGCCGCGACCATGGCCTCTCCCGCTGGGATGCGTTGCTGGACGCCTGCAGCAAGCGCGCGCGCCCCATCGTGATGACCACCGTGGCGATGGGCGCGGGCATGCTGCCAATTGCAATTGGACTGGGCACCGACCCCAGCTTCCGTGCCCCCATGGCCATTGTCGTCATCGGAGGATTGATCACCTCAACCTTCCTCAGCCTGCTGGTCATCCCGGTCGTGTTTACCTACGTGGATGACATGATTACCTGGTTGAGGAACATATTCCGTCGAGGGCAGCAAGCCCCCCGAGTCACGCCAGCACCATAGGCCAAGTACGCCCTTTACTTCAGCAATCCTGCTGGCTCCTGCGCGAATCCAACAGACATGTCAGCCACCGTGCCGATGCATCTCGCGCATGCTTTTGCTTAAACGCGCACCGATCATTGAAACCAGGCGAAGTCCTTCCAGCACGCCCGGTTCCTTGACCAGGCGCAATGCACAAACCATCCCTCCCTTGGCCTGCGGGGTCGTGGCAAGCTCGCGGCTCGCTTCGGTAAAAGCATTGGCCATGGAAACCAGGAACTTCTGGTTTTCAGGCCGATCAAGTTCCTGCAACAGGTATATCAGGCCTTCGTTGCGGGTCAGGCGGTCGAGTAGCGTGAGCCCTTCGCTGACTGCGCCCGCCAGCCGCGTGATGATATCGTCGGACAGCGCGTCCCTTGCCGAGGCAAGCAGGTTCAGCATTTCCACCAGGCTGGCGATGGACGCCTCATCCAAGGTCACTGGGGCCTGCGGCGCGACAGGGGCGCTTGCGTTTTCCGTCATGTTCGTTTCTCCCTAGAGCAGTCCACGCACCGTGGTCCAGTACATTTTGTTGTAGGCCATCTTGAACCAGTGGATCGACTTTGATGGGGGCTTCAGCACCGGCAGATTGACGTAATCGAATGCGTTGTAGGTGGCGCGATCGAAACCGCCTTCGATGAAACAATAGACCCTGCCATCGTATTCCCGCACGGTGCTGCCGGTCTTGATCAGGGATTCGATGTTTTCGGACACCACTTCCGCCTCGAAATGCGCAGCCGATCCGGTCTTGCTGACCGGGATGTTGGTGGCATCACCGATCACGTAGACATTGTCGTAACCGTTCATGGTCAGTTTGTGACGATCCGTCGGAATCCAGCCAGCCTGTCCCATCTCGTTCTGCTCGATTTCTTCCATGCCGCGATGGGGCGGGATGGCAATCAACAGATCGTATTGGCATTCGGTGCCCTCTTCGCTGTAGACGATCTGCTTGACCGGGTCCACCTCCTTGAGGTTGAACAGGGTTTCGTATTCGATGCCGGCCTTGTCGAACTCCGGCTTGGCCCAGACGGCGACATTCGCCGTCGCGTGTACCTTGTTGACGGGGTAGTGGTAACGCAACCGCACCTTGTCGCGAATTCCGCGTGCCTTGAAAAAGTCATGCAGCATGAACATGGCTTCCACCGGAGCCACGGGACACTTGTGTGGCAGCGAAATCACCATGGCGATGGTGCCGCCCTGAAACTCCATCAGGCGCCTGCGCAGGCGGACAGCACCTTCCACGGTGTAGAAATTTTCCGACCCCTCGTTCAAACCCGGCACTTCCTCCGGCACAACGCGCGAGCCGGTGGCGATGATCAAAATGTCGTACTCGTAAGTTTTGCCGCTCCTTGTGACGACCTGCTTTCTGTCGAGCTGGAATTTCTCAACCGGGTCGACATGGAACTCCACGCTCGACTCCAGCAGGCTCGCCTGGTCGCGATACAGCTGATCCGGTGTCATCTGGCCGAAAGCCACATACAGCAAGCCTGGCTGGTAGAGGTGCTTGTCGGACGCCGAAAGCATGGTCAGATGTACCTTGTGCGCGCGAATTTCAGCCGAGAGCCGCCGGGCAAGGTTGTTGGCAACAACGGTGCCGCCAGTTCCGCCACCGACGATCAAGATTCTCATGTCCTTCTCCTTTGCATAATCAGCTTGCCTTGCCCTGCATGTGCCATCTTCTTCACAACTCTCACCTCTACTTTGCCTTGCGAACCTTGATGTGCCAGACCCCATCTACTTTTTCATTGCTCACTATCTCGTGTCCCACCTTGTTCACCCATTCCGGCACATCGGCACCCGAGCCTTCATCAGTCGAGAGCAATTCAATCGTATCGCCCACTTTCGCCATCTTCATGTTGGTAATCAGTTCCATCAGAGGGCCGGGGCAGAACGTATTCCTGGCATCAACAACCCTGTTTTCACTCATGACCCTGTTCTCCTGTTGGCCTCCATCTGTCGGCCATTCATCAAAAAGAAAGAAGCTGTCCGCCTTCCGCATCACTCAGGAACCGGGTCAGCCCCGTGGGCGGACCCACCTCGCCATCCAGATCGTCCCGGGTAATTTTCATCAGGTCCATTGCCATCGAACACGGCAGCAATTTGGCATCGCCCAGCTCAACTGCCTGCTGGAACAACTGCTTGAAAGGCGGCACGCCCTGCTGCCCCAGCAGCGTACCCAGTTCACCTTCCACCGGAGCTTCCTCATTGCGGCCTTTTACAAAAAAAGGCAAGGCATTCATGGAAAGAAACACCGTCACCTCACCGCCGGTTGCCGCCGCAACCGAAGCGAACATCGCGGCCATCTGGAGTTTTTCCCGCGTTCCTGACACGCACACGATATTGATCTGGGACATCCTGTTTACCTCATGTTTATCCAAGCCAGCCTGGTTCAGCCAATCGATGCAAATTCACCGTCAGACGCATCACCATTTCTTCGAAGCCAAGCTTTTCAATGCCTCATTGCGCAAGGTCAGATCGGCAACAATCAATCGGAGCCGCAGATTCTCCTCTTCGAGCAGCACCAGACGCTGCGCGTCCGAAAGCTTCTTCTGGCTTTCATAGCGCTCCGCATCCGCTTCCTTCAGCACAGCCATGATTTGCTCAGTGGTAAACCGCACGTTTTCAGCCATGACCTGCTCCTGGTTAGCCTGCTGCCCAAACATCAAACGTCCCGTCACTTGTCCCCGCGATGCCAGCTGAACCGATTGATGAGCATCACACAGGCCGTATCAAGGACATAACCGACCGCGCCGATCACCAGAACGAGCGCCATCAAGTTTGAATACTCGAGGCTTTCGCGCGAGTCCTGGATCGCATAGCCAAAACCCGAAGTCACGCCCAGAAACTCCGCCGGGATGATCACAATCCATGCCACACCCAGCGCCAGCCGTATCCCTGTCATGATGTCGAAAGTAATCGCCGGCATGATGATCCTGGTTACCATGTGCCAGGGTTTCGCCCCCAGGTTGCGCGCGACCTTGAACCAGTTGGGGTCTACCTTGGCGAGTCCCGCCGCGGTTGAGAATGCCACCGGCCAGACCGCAGCCACCGCAATCAGGAAGATGATCGCTTCTTCCCACCCGGAAAACACCACCACGGCAATCGGTTCCCATGACAGCGGACTGATCATGCGCAGCAACTGGAAGGGCACATCGGTCAACTGCTGAAACCATCTGCTGCGTCCCATCATGATGCCGATGGGTACACCGATCACGATGGCCAGCAGCAATCCCATTCCCAGGCGATAGCCACTCGTCTTGAGCGCGGCGGGAATCGTGCCATCCTCCCAAAGCTCCGGTAGCGCTTCCAGCGCGGCCCTGGGAGAGAAATCCTTGAACTGGGACAAGTCAGGATTCTGCGTAATGAAATGAATGCCTACCCACCACAACGCGAACAGGACTGCAAGACCGCCAATGAAGTGCACGGACTTGTGAGCGGTATTTTTTGCAAATCGCGACAGGCAGTTGCCGGTAATGCCCGCGCTGACGATTTGATCCGCGGTTGCGACACCGTTACTCATCCAGCAGCCCTCCACATGGGCATGAAAAAACCCAGGCTTGCGCATCCATCCTCATGCCCCTCCACGGTGCCAGCTGAAGCGCTTGATCAGTATCACCAGGATGCCGTCGAGCACGTAGCCGATAACGCCGATGGTGAGCACCAGCGCAGTAAGGTGGTTGTATGAAAGCGTTTCACGCGCATCTTCGATGGCATAGCCCAAGCCGGATGTGACGCCAAGATACTCGGCCGGCACCAGCACGATCCAGGCCACCCCCAAGGCAAGCCGGATGCCGGAAAAAATATCGAAGGCAATCGCCGGCATGATGATTCTGGTCAGCATCTGAATGGGTTTTGCGCCCAGGTTGCGCGCGACCTTGAACCAGTTCGGATCGACCTTGGACAAACCTGCCGCCGTGGCAAACATTACTGGCCACACAGACGCGATGGCAATCAGGAAGATGATTGATCCATTCCATGTCGCGAACACCAGCACGGCCAGCGGCGTCCATGCCAGAGGACTGATCATGCGCAGGAACTGAAAAGGCGAGTTGCTGAAATCCCGGAACCACTTGATGCGGCCCATCAGCACGCCTATTGGCACACCAATGGCAATGGCGATACCCAGGCCCGCACCCAGCCGGTAGCCGCTTGCGATCGAGGCGGCCTGAATCTTGCCCGCACCCCACATCTCCGGGAAGGCCTGGAGCGTGGGAAGAAGCCCGAACGTGCTGAACGACTTGGTTTTGGGATTGATCGAGAGCAGGTAACCCGCGATCAGCCAGATGGCCGCCAGGATCGCGATTCCGGCCAGGCCCCAGACAAGACGTCTGAAGCCTGGCTTCGCAAGGAATCCGGTCGACCCGCCGTCACCGGCGGATGCGACGGCCACGGTCATAGAACAATCACCTCTTTGCGATCAAATGGATTGCCTTTTTGCGGCACACTGAGGTCCCATCTCCATTTTGGATTGGCGTCCAGCGCCTTCTTGATGTAGGTGTACTGGACCAGATCCTTGGCCACGAAATCCGGTGTGAGTTTTTTCACGAAATCGATTTCACCGCCGACCAGCGTGGTTTTCAACTCTGTAACCACCTGTTTGGTGGCGCTCGGGAACGGCCATCCCTGGAAGTTGATGCGGCTTTGATCCCATTCCTCATGCTTGATCGCGGGCGGATCCGCATAGTCCGCGGGGTTGTAGAACATCATGGCGCGCTCAATGACTTCCGCATCGAAAGGCAGATACTTTTTGCCATCCTTTGAAAGCATCTGCGCCACAGACTTGCGGTTGGCACCCATATACAGCTGCGCCTTGACGATCGCATTATGAATGCCTTGCGCCCAGGTCGCGCGGGCGGGATCCATGGCATCGTCCTCGTGCATCACCACCACGCAGCACGGGTGGCCTTTCCAGACATCGCCAGTGAAACGCAGCATCTTGCCGCCTGCCTTGATTTCGCCAAGCGCATTGAACGGTTCTGCCACGGCATAACCGTCGATTTGCCCGGCAGCCAGCGCCGGCGGCATGTCTGGCGGGTTCAGCACCAGCAGGTTGACTTCGTTCGGCGCAAGTTTTGCGTCCTGAGGGCGAATCACGGGTGTCAATCCAGCATCGCGCATGATCTTCTGCGAAATGATGTTATGGATCGAATACCAGTACGGTACTGCAAACTGCTTGCCACCCAGATCCTTGGGAGAATTGATGCCGCTCTTTTTGCTGACGATGATGCCCGAACCATTGGTATGGTTCCAGGCTGTGATCTTGACCGGGAACTTGTTGTTGTAGCGCATGTAGATCGGAATCGGAATCAGCATGTGCGTGAGATTGAAACGCTGCGCCGAGAACGCTTCAACCAACGGCGACCAGCCTCGAATCAGCGTGGGCGGCTCGGATTCGATGCCTTCCTTCTTGAAGAATCCCATTTCGTGTGCAACCAGAAGTGCTGCTGCATCCGTAATCGGGATGTAACCAATCTTGAGCACGGGATCGAATGGCTTGGTGAATTTTTTCTGCGGCGCGGCGTGGACAGGATTTGAAGACAGCATCCCGCCCAAACCGCCCAATGCAGCCAGACCCGCCATTTTCAGCAGATCGCGGCGGCTTACGCCCGTGCCGAGAACGGAACTGAACAGCGGGTCAAAATCGAGCTTGAGATTAGGGTCTTCCATGCCGTCGGCAACATCCGGATCATCCGGCTTCATCCGCTGAAGGCGCGGATCGATCAACTTGTTTTTTCCGCATGTACCGCATGAACATCCATCCACATGAACCAGCGCACGAGGCTGTTTATGTTCTCCGTCCAGATATTTCTTCATTTCGGTCTCCTAGGTTGTCCGGCCGGATGCCCGGCCCATATGCGCCCAGCCTCGCCAGCAAAGTTCCGGGCAATTCTTTGTTGCGTCATCAACGGCCCGCCGCCGCCAGAGTGGCTTCGGGCTTTTTGTAATTTGCCGCCTCCTGGAAGGTAGCCATCAGACGTGCACGCAACTTCTGCACTTCGGGGTCGGTGCGTTCGCGCGGGTCGGGAAGATCAACGTCCATTTCGTGCACGATGTCGCCGGGGGAACCGGCCATGATCACTGCCCGGTCCGCCATGATCACGGCTTCGTCGATGTCATGGGTAACAATGACGATGTTGAAGCCGAGCCGCTTGGAGATGGCGCGCACATCCTTTTGCAGGGCAGCGCGGGTAAACGCATCCAGTGCGGAGAAAGGCTCGTCCAGCAAGAGCAGCTCCGGCTCCATTACCAGCGAGCGCGCAAGCGCCACGCGCTGTTGCTGACCGCCGGATAAATCCTGCACATTGGCCTGCGCGAAATCCTGGAGTTCGACGAGATTGATGGCTTCCGTCACGCGTTCGTCGATTTCCTTTTTGCCCCAGCGCGCAAAGGTCAGGCCTACACCAACGTTCTCGGTCACCGTCATCCAGGGATACAAATGTGGCGCCTGAAACATCATGACCCAGCGTGGCGAAGGCCCGGATACCTCGGTACCGTTCAAGAGTACCCGGCCCTCGGTCCCCTTGGTGATTCCGGCAAGAATATGCAGCAGTGTCGACTTGCCGCAACCGGAGCGCCCAATAATGGCGAGTGCTTCGCCCGGCGGCGAGATCAGATCAACTCGATTGAATGTTGGAATCTTGCGCGAGGGATAGCGCTGCGTAAGCCCCTCGATCTTGATTTCGGTACCACGTATGGACATCGTTCCGCTCCTTGCCCTGGTTGACTCAACCATCAGGCTTATTGATTGTTCTGTCCCGTCTGCATATAGCCGGCTCACAGAGCAAGTCGGCATATCCTCCTGCTGCATCACCTGCTTTTGGCCTTCGATAAGGCCTAGACACTTCGTAAGCGTTCTCCAACTTCCTTGATGTGCCTCGCCAGCTCTTCCTCGGTGAACAGGCCGCGCTTGAGCATGGAATGCGCCAGCGCCAGCAACTGCCGTTCGGGGAAAGGAACATCCGCGTAGATTGTCTCGGACAGGTCATCCTCCTCCGCGCGCCGTTCAAGTGACGGCAAGACGCAAGAACCTGGCTCGACCTGATCGTAGGGCTTGACGCAGGAATCCGCGGCCAGCATGTCGCAGGTTGCATCCAGATCGATCTTCCAGGGCGGGTCGGGATTGGTGACACCATATTGCGACGCCAGATCCTCCCACGCCCTTCCATTCAGGCGGACCACCTCGAGCACATTGATAGGCGTGGTATCCGTTCCCTGCCATCTCTTGAATTCCTGATTGCTGCTTTCCGCAATACCCATGGTTTGCTCCTTGTTCGTTAACGCGCCGAATCAATGGTCATGATGAACAGGTTTGTTGGCCTTGAGCACCGGGCGCTTGGCATTCGCGGTAATGCCGGGCTTGGGCACCGCCACGCCAATCAGGCAATCGCGGGTGACGATTTCCGCCAGCTGATCCTCGGTCCATCCCTCGGTACCCTCGGGGCGCACCGGCATCACGATGTAACGCGTCTTCTGGTTCGAATCGGCAACGCGGACCTGTACTTCCGGCGGCAGTTGCAGGCCGAACTCGGCAAGCACCTGACGCGGCCAGCGCACCAGGCGGCGGCGGTAGTTCGGGGTGCGGTACCATTCGGGCGACTGACCCAGTATCGGGCGCGGATAACATGAGCACAGCGTGCAGACCACCACATGTTTGAGCGTGGGCGTATCGGCGAGCACGCGCAGGTTGCAGTAATCGCTGGGCGTACCAAACTGGGTTGGCGGACTGGTCACCCAGTTCACGCCGACAGCCTTGCTGGCCTCGACACCATCCTCGATACACAGTTTCTTGTACTCGGGGTCCAGCCAGGCCTTGGCGACAAGGCGAGCCGCGGGCAACGGGCCAAGGGTGTGCACATATTCCTTCCAGACCCGATGATCCTCGGCGGAGAAAAGGCCTTTTTCAATGGCCAGCTCACGGACTGCCATTTCGAGTATCTCGAAATCGCTGACTTCATCCACCATCGGCGCCGGCTTGTGATCGTGATCATGGTCGTGATTATGGTCTGCTGACATGTGTATTTCCTCTCAATCAATAATGTCGGTGGGCCAGATCAGGCCGGCTCGAGATAGCGTTCAGGGATTTCGGTTTCCACGGTGTCATTCGAGAACGTATCGCTGTACTCGGGCCAAAGATCCTTCTGCGAAAACACAATGCTGTAGAACCATTCCGGATGGTCCTCGTTGCCGAAGGCCTCGTCTTCGGCGGCCGGGCTCTCGTACACCAGCCTGACAATCGTTCCCACCGCGCCCCGGGTGTAGGTCATGGTGCGGGTATAGAAAAGATCTGGCAGATCCTTGATGCGAACGCGGTCGCCTTCCTTGAACCTTGCCTTGCCGGCCATGCCCTTGAAGCACTGGGGATCGCCAATGCCGGTGGCTATCTTGGCGTGGTGGGTTCTGTCGTAATGCGGCTTGTTGCTCATAACGTATTCACCTCCTGAATTACTTGGTCTTGGGGGGAAGGTATTCGCCCAGCCCCTTGCCGGACGCAACGCGTTCTTTCAGTTCCACGATCTTGTTGTGCAGTTCGGTCAGCGTGCAGTACTGCTTGTCAACCAGAATGCGGGCCGCCGTCATCAGCCAGCGGCCGTAGTAGGGCATGCCCAGGTACACGGTCTGGCCAACATCGACGTTCTGCTTGCGGCGGCGCTCCTCGGCTGTCCACACCCCTCGCCAGGCCAGGCATTCGCAGGTGGCAAAAGTATTCAGCTCCCACACCTCTTCTTCCTTCTCGTGATACGGAATGGGAATATCCGCCTCACCACCAACATCGTGCGGTGTCCGCGTGTAAGCCCTGTAAAGGGTATGGTCGATTTCAGTGGGGGCGGGGGCGTGGGTCTGCTTGTGCAGTGCCGGCTGCAGAAGCGGGGTCGTTTCGAGATGTCGGAGCACTTCTTTTCTGGTGGATGATGACATTGCCTGGACTCCTCTCTAGGTTCATGAACAAACTGGCTAGCCCGTCAGGCTTCGGCAACATCCATGGATAGCCACTCGCCGCCGATTCCCTTAATCAACAACCTGATCTGTTTATTGTGCGCACTGCAATAAACACAGCAACTCATTGATGTTCACAACTATGGACCATGGTTTCATTGATTTCCAAGACTAAATTCCGATGGTATCCATAGGAGTTGGCTATAGAAACGGCGTTCCCATTTGCCAGCGACAAGACTTGCTTCTGTCTTTTGTCCTGAATGACATCTTCGATCTTGATATCCGCGATTCATCAGGACGGTCAGGCACGGCTCACAAGAAATGTGTAGTAATTGCAGGAAGCGAAAAAGGTGCCGTCCTTCATTGCCAGCTTCTGTTGCGCGTGCCAGGCCTCGATGGCCTGTTCGGGCAACGCGCCGGCTTCCTTGACGTAGGGTACATAGGTTTCGGCGAATGATTCGAAGTAACTCGCCTGGCCGATTTCAGCCACGGCATCACCCCAGGCAGCCGTGAGCTTCAGTCCATGCACAGGGAACAGGTGCGGCAATTCACGCATGATGGATGGATTGTTGAACGTGGCATTTGCCAATGCCGCATCCATTTGCCGGCCGAATGCCGGGTCCGGACAGGCATAGATCAGGGACGCATAATCCCCGTCAAAGATCACCACGGTTCCCCCGGGTCTGACGACCCGCGCCATTTCGCTCAACACCCTGCCGGGGTCGGAAACGTGACTGATCAGCGTGTGCGCGATCACCACATCAAAGGATGCCGGGGGAAAGTCCAGACCATGCGCATCCCCGACATGAAAGGATATTCGCTCATTGATCTTTTCGGCCCGCGAATAGGTGATGGCGGCGTTGATGAAAGCCTCGCACTGATCAACCCCCACCGCTCGCCCTGTCAGTCTGCCGCGCTTTGCAAGTGTTCGCAGGTTTGCGCCCGTCCCGCAGCCCATCTCAAGAACCTTCGCACGCCCGGACAGATCGAGATGTGAAACATATTTGTCGAACAACCTAGAGAACACCGTATCTTGAGCCCTGCTCTCCAGCCGGGCAATCAGGCGGTCGAGCGCGGCCCGATCAAGCTCATTGACAAACCGGTGAGGGTCACGGGCCGGCATGCGCGCGGCTTCGCTCATAAAAAAAGCCGCCCCGAAAGGCGGCGACCCAAAGCCATCCGGCAATCAACAGTCTGCCGGAGGAGGAGACGTGGAGGGTGTCCGTGCGACAAAGCCGGGAATCGACTAAGTTACCAGGATTTGTAGGGCAGGAATTTCCCGTTCAATTTGACCACTACCCGATCGCCCTTGGGATCTTCCTGCTTGTCGATCTCCATGGTGAAGTCGATGGCACTCATGATTCCGTCGCCAAATTTCTCGTGAATCAGCTCCTTGATGGTTTCGCCATACACGCCGACGATTTCATACCAGCGATAAATGACGGGATCAGTCGGGATGGACTGACTCCACTTCTTGTGCGGGAATTGCTGCAAGGCGGCAGACAGCGGCTTGCCCAGGCCCAGCACCTTGGCTACCGCATCCGCCTGTTTTTTCTCAAGATGGTTCATGCCCAGACAAGCCGAGCAGGTGTATTCCGCGGAAAGCCCGGCGGCCTTGGCAATGTCGCTCCACTTGAGCTTTTTGTCATCCTTGGCCTGAAGAATCGCTTCCCTCATTTCAGCTTTATTCATTGAATCCCCCCAATGTCGCTATTTAATTTATTGGCGTAAAAGAAGCCGGTTCGATACCTGGAAAGAAATCGACCCGGCTCACATAAAAACCCTTGGCAAAACGCCGGAGGTTCCACTCTTCAATCAGGCAGCGGCCATATAGAGGCGCTGATGGAAAATTCTGCTGCCTTTGAGCTGGTGCAGCGATTTGGCCATGGCAAGAATCGCCATGTCCAGTAAAGGCTCGATGGCAATGACACTCAGGTAGGCCACGCTGAAAGAACCAACACTGGCGATGTTTTCAGCACCAAAGCCCTGTCCGTAGAAAGCCCAGAAAGCCACCCAGGCAATGACGCCACCCTGATAGGCCGTCGATAACGCCAGGCATTGTTTGTAGCTCACATCCTTGTAGGCTGTGTTTTCCGGAACGATGCGACGCGCCATTGCGCTCACCGCGAACAAGGGAACGAGCAGGGTGGTCGTATTGATTCCGTACTGGGGAAGATCGGCCGGCGCAAAGAACAGTCCCTGTGCCAGCAGCCCAAACGCAAGCCCGATCGCCGCCGGCGCGGCGCCAAACATCAAGAACAGGGTCGCCCCGAGGATGAAATGGACTTCAGAGACCCCGACAGGATAATGCGGGAGCACCTGAAAAAAGCAGAACACCAGAGCGGCCGTGATCAGGCTGCGAATACCTAGGGTCATCATCCCGTCTTTTTTGATCGTATCCCATGCCAGTTTCAGCGTATACCCCGCCACGGCAATACCTGTCCCATAGCCCAGCAGCATTTTGGCACCATCAACAATTCCTGGTTCGATATGCATATACCTCTCCTTTGGTCTATAAACATTTCAGAATATGCCGCTCCTCACCCACGGCCTGGAAGGCCGCAAGCACCGGGCACTGAAATCACTTTCAGCCATTCTGTCCAACAGGGCATCAACACCCCATGGCACGATTGAACTTAACTATGTAGCATGAGACTATATTTTTCAAAGACTAATTTCTGATAAGTTCTATAGGAGATGGCTATGGATCGAAACATCATGTTTCCGCGTTCGATTCGCTATCTGGCCGCCGTGGCGGAGTACCACAGCTTCACCCGCGCCGCGGAAGTGCTCTATGTTTCCCAGCCAACGTTGTCACAGCAGATCAAGCAGCTTGAAGACCTGCTCGAAGTGCAGTTGCTCGACCGCTCGGGACGCACCGTACGCCTGACGGCGGCAGGCGAGGTCTACCTGCATCATGCGCGCCGCGCACTGGGCGAGCTGGATGCGGGACAACGCGCCATCCATGAGTTGCAGGATCTCAGCCGCGGCTCCCTGCGGCTGGGCATGACCCCCATCACCGATTATCTGGCCACCCCGCTGCTGGACTACTTCAACGCCAGTTATCCCGGCATCGGCATCAGCACGCTGGAAATGCCGCAAAGCGAAATCGAGGCGGCCCTGGCCGAAGACAGGGTGGACGTGGGGATCGCCTTCGGCAATACCTTGTCAACCGAATCGAATTCCGATGTCATCGACAATCACATCCTGTTTATCGAGACCCTCAATCTCGCCGTTGGAAAACCCCACCCGCTGTCGGAGCACAGGGAACCGCTGAATGGCCATGCGCTGGAGCAGCAATCCCTGGTGATGCTCAACTCCGACTACGCGCTGCGCCGCCACTTTGACCTGTACTGCCTTGAGCACGGCATTACCCCGCGCATTGCGATGGAAGTCACCTCGCTCAGCGTCATCATCGAAATTGTCCGGCTTGGCCGGCTTGCCACCATTCTGCCTGACTCGATTGCCTGCTCACAGCATGGGCTGCATTCAGTTACCCTGCTGCCTGAATTGCCCCGCCACACCATTTCGCTGATATGCCGCAAGGACGCCTACAAAAGTCCTGCCTGCCAGGCCTTTGGGGATATTGCGGCGGACTGGTCCAGTTACAGATGTCTTGTGCAACCCTCCCACCGGTTGAGGCCCTGCCCGATGACTACGGTATGCGAACAGGATGAATGCAAATTCCCCCAGAATTGCATTGCGGGAAACGACCCGAATACAGCGCCCATTACCGGGACAGGATCAACGGGCTGAACACGGTTTCACGATGTCCGTTCCAGGTTTGTGAGTTCGCGCAACCGGGCAAGGGCTCGCGTAAAAATTCCGGGCTCCTGCCGCGACCGGGCCAGAATCAGCGCGCCTTGAATACCGGCGACCACCTCTTCGGCTGTTTCCTTGGCTGGCTTGCTGGCGAATCCGCAAGCCTTGAGAGCAAGCTCCAGTGCCTCCACCCACGCCGAAAAATAAGCCTGAATCTCCGATGCGAAACGGTCGCGTGTATCATCAAGCGCGAAGGCGCCCACCAGGCAGATACGCCGGCCCGAGTTGAAGAAACCGTTGACCGCCCTGAACATGTGGTCAATGCCCTTCGCCGGATCTTCAGTTTGGTGTAACGGCCGGAAAACATTGACCTCAAACCAGTCCGAAACGTCATCCAATACCGCCTTGGCCATTTCCTCCTTTCCACCTGGAAAGAAGTGATACAGGCTGCCTTTCCCCAAACCTGTTCGAAGCGTGATTTCGGACAGACTCGTACCCGCGTAACCGCGCTCGCGGAAAATCTCCGCCAGCACGGGAACAATTTCTTCGCGTTCTGGAATTTCAGGCTCCGGTCAAAAAAGTCCCATTTCGGTCAGCCCGGGGTGATCATCCGGTCGTGGCCCCTGCGGCCAAAGAAACTTCCGGTCGGCAGCAAGTATCGGCATGTCGTTGATACTGGCCTCGCGCCGCCGCATCAAACCATGCTCGTCAAATTCCCAGAGCTCGTTGCCATGCGCGCGAAACCAGTTGCCGGAATCATCGTGATATTCGTACTTGAACCGGACGGCGATCCGGTTCTCATGAAAACTCCACAACTCCTTGATCAGCCGGTAATCCAGCTCGCGCGCCCACTTGCGCTTGAGGAATTCAACGATGGCCTCACGTCCCTGCAAATACTCGCTCCGGTTTCGCCAGCGGCTGTCTTCCGTATAGGCAAGCGCCACCTTTTCAGGGTTGCGTGCATTCCAGGCATTCTCGGCCATGCGGACTTTTTGCGCCGCCGTTACAAGATTGAAGGGTGGCAGGGGTGGGCGAACTGACATGTCTTGCTCCTTGTGTACCGATTGGTACAGAGTAGTTCATGCCTGGCAAACTTCAAAGTTTTTTCGAGCGGGGAATTCTCCATGCGCGATTGCCATTCACACCAAATATATTTCAAAGCCCATAATCAAGTCCTATTCACCTGATTGGAATTTGATCTTGGACAAGCCGTGCAGCCAGTTCCATAGTTCCTGTAAATTTAAATATCCTTCAATATTTTTTCGACCGATGCCCGATTATCCAGTCAGTTCCGAACAACATGAACAGGGCAAACGATCACATTCGAGCAAGGCATGATCCATGAAAGTTGAACTGGCCGAAAAATACCGTGACACCGATCTTGGCCGTGAAGCGGAGGCGCTGCTGCAAGCCTGCGTGATTTGCGGTCAGTGCGAACCCGTCTGCCCGACGTTCAGACTGCTTAATGATGGATGGGACGGACCACGCGGGCGGATTTACCTGATCCGGCAAATGCTTGAAGGCAAGGAGCCCAGTTCCACCAGCCTGCCGCCGGCATTCACAATGGACACGCTCGCCGGAAGGAACATCAACGCCAATGTCCAGCTTCATCTCGATCGTTGCCTGACTTGCCGCTCATGCGAGAAAAGCTGTCCGCAAGGTGTTCGCTACGGGCGCCTGCTCGACATTGGCCGTGAAGTGGCTGAAAGGGAAGTGCCGCGTCCGCTGAAGGAAAAGGTGATTCGCTACACGCTGCGCGCGGTCATTTCCAACCGTTCCAGATTCACTGCGTTGCTGAAAACGGGACAGGCCTTGCGCAATCTGCTTCCCGAAAATGTGCGTTCAAGAATTCCACTTCCACGGCAGGCAGGGCACTGGCCCGCCCACGCGCATGCGCGAACCATGCTGGTCTGGCAGGGCTGCGTTCAGCCTGCCCTGGCCCCCGACATCAACGCGGCGGCAGCGCGGGTGCTCGACCGATTTGGCATCCGGCTGATTCCGTCCGGTACCGGCTGTTGCGGCGCTCTGAGTCAGCATATGGCCGAACCCGCAGAGGCGCGCGATTACATGCGCCGGAACATTGATGCCTTCTGGCCGCACATCGAATCGGGAATTGAAGCCATCGTGTTGACCGCCAGCGGATGCGGCGCGCATTTTCGTGATTACGGTGACTTGCTGAAAGATGATCCGAAATATCGTGACAAGGCGAAACGCGTTTCCGGACTGGTCAGGGATATTGCCGAGGTGGTATCCGATGAGTGGAAGGATGACCACCCTGTTTCGATATCACCAGACATGAAGCCCCGGCGCATTGCTTTTCAGTCTTCGTGCAGCCTGCAGCACAGCCAGAAGCTGAATGGCGTCGTTGAGAAGCTGCTCAAGCGTGCAGGATTCAGGCTGGCGCCCGTCAGCTACTCCTTCATGTGTTGCGGCGCTGCGGGTACCTATTCCATTTTGCAGCCGGAGCTTGCCCAGTCACTCAGGACAAACAAGTTGCAAACCCTGCTTTCCAGCCGGCCGGAGGCCATCGCAACCGCCAATATCGGCTGCCTCACCCATCTGGCTGCCGCTTCGCCACTGCCGGTCAATCACTGGATTGAATTGCTGGATCAGGTAATGACAGAGACAAGAATGGAGCCCACCAATTAGTCCAGGACTCACGCGACATTTATTTCGCTAAGGGGGACAACAATGAAGAAGACGTCAATATCAGCAAGCACAATCGCCCTGATTTCAATTCTTCACTGGTCAGTGGACGCACTGGCCGCCCATCCGCTCATTACGGAAGACACCGGCACACAAGGGACTGGCAATTTTCAACTCGAATTGACGCAGGACCTAACTCACGACAAGGATGCAGGCACGAAAACCCGCGATCGCAGTTTCAGCGCCATCCTTTCGTATGGATTGACAGATACTTTCGACATCATCGCCGCATTGCCCTATGAGCATTCAACCGAACACAGCGGCGGAACCAAAACCACGGTCCACGGTTTTTCGGACATGGAAATCGCCTTCAAGTGGCGCTTTTACGAAGAAGGCGCACTCAGCCTTGCATTGCGCCCCAGCCTCGGCTTGCCGACTGGCAATGACGACAAGGGTCTGAGTTCGGAACACTATGTTCCCAGCCTGTTTGGTGTGATGACCTATGCTATTGAATTCTGGGCTTTCCATCTTCATCTGGGTTACACCCGAAATTTCCATGATGGCCCGGGACAACGCGAACATGTTTTTCATACATCAGCTGCCGCCGAATACAGCATCAACGAGTCAGCGCGGCTAGTGGCAGATATCAGTACTGAAACAAATCCGGATGATGCGGGTCACCCAAACATCAATTCCATCGTACTGGGGCTGATTTATTCCGTGACTCCCGATGTGGACATCGATCTGGGTTATCGCAGAGGTCTATCCGATGCGGCAGCCGATCATGCCTGGTTAACCGGATTGACTTTCAGGTTCTGAGCCCGCGCGAAAAAACCGGCGCCCGGCTCACTCCTGGATTCCGCCCGCGGCGGTTTGCAGATAATTCTGTAAACCCATTTGGTCAATCAAGCCGAACTGGGTTTCCAGATAATCGATGTGCCCCTCGGTGTCTTCCTGGATTGAACTGAGCAAGTCACGCGAGACGTAATCCTTCACCGACTCACAGTGCGCAATGGCCTCGATGTACAGGGCACGGCCGGTGTGTTCCAGTTTGAGGTCAGCCGAGAGACACTCCGGCACATTTTCACCGATCAATAATTTTCCCAGATCCTGCAGGTTGGGCAACCCGTCCAGAAACAGGATGCGCTCGATCAGCTTGTCGGCATGGTGCATCTCTTCGATAGATTCTTCGTATTCGTGCTTGCCCAATGCTGCCAGACCCCAGTTCTTGTACATGCGCGCGTGCAGGAAATACTGGTTGATGGCAGTAAGCTCGACGGTGAGCGCCTTGTTCAGATACTGGATGACTTTCTTGTCGCCTTTCATGGCTTCCCCTGTTGTTTACACGAACCCGCGAGAATACCGGTGGCTTGGGAAGAACCTGGCTAAAGGGCGATTCGGGCTGGATGTCATTCTAGGCAAATGTCTGATGAAAGCAAAGTCAGACAGCCGCCCACATGCGCATGAGGTTGTGATAACAACTGGTCAGCCGTACCGAGATATCGTTGTCGCCGTATTGCTCGCGCTGGGCAAGAATGGCCATGTCCAGCTCATACAGCAGCTCGCGATGCTGTGGTTCTCGCACCATGCTTTCCAGCCATGAGAAACACGCCAGCCGGCTACCGCGCGTCACCGGCTCGACGCGATGTACGCTGTAGGAAGGATAGAGAATCAGATCGCCGGCGGGCAGCTTGACAGGCCGGCCGGCAAACCCGTCCTCGATGACCAGTTCACCTCCATCGTATTCATCCGGATCGGCAAGAAACAGGGTAAATGACATGTCGGTCCGCACATGCTGCGCGGTAGCCGGATGGGTGCGAATGGCATTGTCGACATGATTGCCAAAGGAATTGGCCTCGCCGCCATAGCGGTTGAACAGTGGCGGATAAATGCGCTTGGGCAGCGCGGCGGTAAAGAACAGCGCGCTCTTGCTCAGCGCTTCCAGGACCAGTGCACGAAGCTGCTTGGCTTCGGGCCCGTCTTCCGGCAGCTGCCGGTTGTTCTTGACCTTGGCCGCCTGGGTGCCTGCGGTCACGCGGCCGTCGGTCCATTCAGCCTGGTTCAGCAATTCGCGGCACAGTTTCAATTGGTCTTTGTTCAGGACTTCCGGTATGTGCAGCAGCATGTTCTTCCTCTAGAAAGAAATGCAGGGGCCAGGCCCGCATGGGTTATTGAAAAACGCCAATCAGAACTTGAGTTCACCTGTCAGGATGAACGACCGCCGCATGCCCGGCACGGTAAATGCGCCGTTGTCATAAATGGCGTCGTACCAGACCTTGTCCAGAAGATTGCGGATGTTCAGCCTTACCGCCCAGGTCTTCTGCTCGTAGGCCACCATGGCATCGTAGCGTTCGTAGGCCGGCGCTGTGTTTGGATGGAATTTTCCATTCAACGTTGGAATGGCGCCCGCCCCGCTTGGGCTGTAACCATAACGATCCCCCTTGGCCTCCACGCCACCGCCAATCTTCCATCCATGCCCAAGCTTGTAGCTTGTCCACAAATTGAAGGTATAGGGCGGCGTGTTGCGCGCGCGCTTGCCCTTGTATTCAGGGTTGGCGGAAGTAATCACGCCTGTGGTCGCGTTGACGTTCTCCGCCACTTCCAGAATTTCCGCATCCATCAGCGCCAGGCCAGTAAAAATTTCCCAGTTGTCCGAGATTCGTCCGGCCGCTTCCAGTTCCAGACCATCCGTACGGCGTTTTTTCGTCAGCACGGCAGCGGTGGATTCCAGGTCGGTATTGCGTTCCCATTCTTTATCGGCACGATATACAGCGGCGCGCAAGGCCAGGTCGCCATCCATCAGCAGCCACTTGGAACCCAGCTCGATCACCTGGCTGCGCTCGGGCGGCAGGGGCGTCACGGTCAACTGATAAAGATCGGCAGTCGGACTGAACGAATCGCTCCAGCTCAGGTAATAGTGCTGTTCTTCATTGGGCTGCCAGGACAAGGCGGCACGGTAGCTCCATTCCCCATATTCCAGGCTGGGTGATGTGGCGCTGGAATAATCTGCCTGCAGTTCATCGCGACGCACACCCAAGGTGGCTTTCCAGAATGGCATAAACTCGAAGGTGTCCTGCACATAGACGGCGTAGGAGTCGCCCTTGAAATTGACAGGGTTGCCGGTGATCGATTCGACATAGGGCTGAAAATCTGGCGGATTAATCGCATCGGTACCACCCAGATTTTGCAGGCCACTCCGATGGCTGTCTTCATGCAAGTACTCAACGCCGGCGACCAGTTCATGCTTCATTTCCAATGCGCGAAACCTGGTGTTGTAATCCGACTGCAAGGTCAAGGTTTCATAATCCATGGAACGGGTTGGACCCGCATTGGTGCTGGGCAGATTCAAGCCGGTATCTCCCGGTGCAACTGTTGCGCTCGGCGTACGAGCCCAGTAGCTGCGCTCGTAATCGGCATAGCGCAGGCTGGTGCGCAACTGGCTGGTGGGTGAAAACTCATGCGTCCACGTCGCGGTGGTAATGCTTGTATCGCTGTCGTCAAAATTGCGGTCGATGCCCCAGAAGTATTCCACCGGAAAATTGGTATTTGGTTTGCGTGTCGCGGCATCAAAGGAAAAGCCGTAATCCGGAATATCGCGCGTACGCGTATAAACGGTGCTCAACACAAACTCGTCATCCGTGCGCAAACCCGTCGCAATACTGGCTGCAATGCCATCACGATGCAGCTCCGGCTCGGTGCCGGTTGTTGGATTCTCACGCCAATGACCTTCATCGCGCTTCATCACGTTGACACGCATCGCCGTGCTGTCGCCCAGGCGCTTGTTGAAATCGCCGGTAATTTCCTGATAGCCCTCGGTGCCCAGACTACCTGTCAGCTTGTACTGATCCTTGCGCAGGGGCACCTTGCTCACCTGGTTGATGACGCCGCCAGCTTGTCCGCGGCCAAACAGCATGGCTGCTGAGCCGCGCAAGACATCGACCTGTTCCAGGTTGAAGGTTTCGCGGTTGTACTGCGCCGTATCGCGAATCCCATCCAGATAGGTGTCGCCAAAAGTATAGAAACCGCGCAGCATCATGTTGTCGCCGGAACGCCCGCCCTCCGCCGCGTTGAAGGTAAGGCCCGACACGTTGCGCAAAGCCTCGCGCAAGGAACCCACCTGCTGCTCTTCCATGAGTTTGTTGGTGACCGTTGTGACGGCCTGCGGGATGTCGTGTGGATCCTGCAGCACCTTCCCCACGCGGGTTTTGGTAGCCTGGTAGCCATCCTGAATTTCGGCATCCTGCTGGTCCTTCACCTCCACGGTTGGCAGAGTGGCCTCTTTTGCAGCGGCGTCCGCAGCCAAAGCTTCTGGCATAACGCTGATGCCAAGCAGCATGGCGCCGATGGGCAATAGCCTCGCTGCTGGTTTTGCAGACGCAATCCGGGTGGAGGCGGCCGCATTCCGCCTGTGCTTTTTCTTGCTCATGGTTCAACTCCCGTCTAGTCAGATAAAAAATGGCTGGCTACCTGACAAACAGGAATTGCTGGCTTGTTGTTTGGTTTTGAAAAACTACTTGGTCAATATCAGCTTGTTGTCCCTGGTCTGTCGCAGGGTATAGACCTGCCCCGCGTGCAGGATCATCAATTGCCTGCCGCCGCGAAACAGGTCCTGGCTGTCAATGACCGGCACGACAGCCGTTGAGGTTTCAATCACCTTCAACGTTGGCTCCAGTTTTTCCTCGGCAATCATTCCGCACCTCTTGCCGAGACATCGCGCGGATCGGTGACGAAGCCCAGTTTGCTCAAACCCGCACGCGCGGCATCGGCCATTACCTGGGCCACATGCCTGTAGGCCAGTTCGCCGTCGGCATGGATGTGGATTTCAGGTTGAGGGGTCTTGGCTGATGCATCCTGCATCTTCGTCCGCCATTCATCCGGGTTCATTTTTTCCGCGTTCCAGTACACCTCTCCATTCGCCTTGATGGAGAGATGCACGGTTTCCGGTTTGGCCGGGCTGGGTGTGCTGATAGCCTGCGGCAGATCGACTTTGACCGCATGGGTGAGCAACGGCGCGGTAATGATGAAATTCACCAGCAGCACAAGCATGACGTCGATCAACGGAATCATGTTGATTTCCGCCACGTCTTTGGGCGCGCCGGTCTGGGTCAAGCCGCCGAATGCCATTTATGCCTCCCTGACCTTGAGAACGATGGGCCCGCTGGTCGTGATATGCGATTGCACTTTTGCGCCGGTGGACATGAAGGCAAACAGGTCGTGCGCAAAGCCGTCCAACTCCGACAAAATCATTCTGTTGGAACGATTGAAAAAGTTGTAGGCCAGCACCGCCGGGATGGCCACTGCCAGGCCGAGCGCGGTCATGACCAGCGCTTCACCCACTGGGCCCGCCACTTGATCGAGACTACCCGAACCGCTCATGCCGATGTTGACCAGAGCGTGATAAATACCCCACACCGTGCCGAACAGGCCAACAAATGGGGCCGATGAAGCGATGGACGCCAGCATGGTATGGCCGTATTCCAGGCGCGCGGTGTCCTGCTCGATGGCGCGGCGCAGTGCGCGGGTAAGGAATTCATCTGCCGTGACGGACTCGATCATCCGCTGCCCGGTCTTGTTTCGATATTGCTCGGCCGCCTGAAGGCCATGGTGTGTCATGTGCGAAAACGGGTCGTGCACGCCGGCTGTCCTGATGTGTTCCGCAACGGAGGCCAGTCCCGGCGCATCCCAGAATCGCGCAAAAAATTCACGCGCGCTTTTGCGCATGCGCCAGTTGGCCAACGATTTTTTGGCAATGAGGTACCAGGTGATAACCGACATGGTCAGCAGCACCAACAAAAGAAATTTGGCAAGACTGTCAGTCTGAGACAAAAAATGGGCAAATCCCAGTTGAACCGGGGCATCAGTAGTTTCCATTGCTAACTCCCTAAAGTGAAATTGATCGGCACGATGACCCAGCCATCGACGGGTCTGCTGCCTTGTCTGGCCGGCACGAAGCGCCAATTCCGTACCGTGTTTAGTGCTGAACTATCCAGCCGCTCATAGCCGCTGCTTTTGTGCAAATCCAGTTCCCTGACTGTTCCGTCCGCTTTGACCAGCACACGCAGGAATACCTGGCCGGCCTCACCCAGCTTGCTGGACAGTCTTGGATAAGGCGGTTTCGGGTTATCGAGGTAATCCGCATCGAAGCGCGGCTCGATCGCTGGGGGCGGGGGCGCGGGTTTCGGAGCTTCGGCCACTACGGCTGGCGCGGTCGGCGAGAGAACTTCTGGAACAGACTCGACGACCGGTTTGGTTTCGGCTGCCTGAATGGCCCGTGGCGGTTCTTGCTGTATGAGCTTGTCAACATTAAGCAAGGGTGGTGCGGGCTGTGACATGAACACCGGCCTGGGAGGAAGGGGTTTGGGCAACTCGGGCTTAACCTCCGGCTTGGGATGTTCTTCCCGGTACTCGATCAGGCTAATAACAAGGGCTTGGGGTAGCACCATGACATCAGCTTCCATCCTGTGATGGATCATGGTCAACAGGATTCCGGCATGAACCAGGGCCACAAATGACAGCATGGGAAGTGAATGCCGATCCACTCCATCATTACGGTTTTTTTTCAAGGCTGATTGCCCCAGGACGAGAGTTCAGTCAGCCCCTCAAGGCACTTGCCCATACCCTTGCATTCCTCGCACAAGGCTTCGCCTAGCGCTTCATCTTGCCCCAGCCAGGCAAACAGCATGCAGGCCACGGCACACGAGCGGCGCGAGCCGGTTTCCATGGCATTGCGCAGATGATGAATGGCGCCCGCCATCAACTCACCATGGCCGCCAAATTCATTTGAAGCTGGATGTAACTGGTTCATGACAACTCCGTACAAGTCAGAGAAAAATTTGCTGGCTTGCCCGGAGGGTTTGGGCTGGCTGGCTAAATGCGCCTGGAGGAAGCGCCTAGGAGAAGCGTATGCCTACGCTCTGCAGAAAATCTATGCGGGTTGCTGGCACCCTTCTTCACCGCAACATTTGCGAGCCTCCTTCATCACTGCATGCGCGCACCCCGCGCACTTGCCGCATTGCATGCTGACGCCCAACTGCTCACGTAGTTCGCGCATCCGGCGCGCGCCTTGCGCGACAGCTTCGCGAATATCGTTGTCCGTAACCTGGCGGCAAATGCATATGTACATGGCTCTACCTCATTTGGTAAGAATGAGCTTGTCATTGCGCGTCTGGCGCAAGGTGTAAATGTGCCCCTTGAAGGAAATTTGCACATAGCCTTGCGGCGTCAATAAACGATCCGCCGGCAATGGTCGTTCCAGATCGAACGACTCGACACGCGCTTTTTCCTGCACCATTGATTCGCTCATCATTTTTCAAAATATGTAATGAGAATAGTTCGCATTATTAATACAAAGCCGGGCCTGTCAATCTTTTTTAAAAAAATTCAACCTTGCTGGATCGCCAGGCTGACTGCACACTCCCGACATGGCTTACCCGCGTGAACGGCTTCTGTCCGCCTTCAAGGCTGCTCTCGATGCAGCCAGCCCATCAAGGCTTGTTCCCCGGCATCTTCCCCTCCCGCCCAAGGGCAGGACGCTGATCGTTGGCGGAGGGAAAGCCGCTGCAGCCATGGCAAGCGCAGTGGAGAACCATTGGCCGGCAGAAGCTCCGTTATCCGGCATGGTGGTTACCCGATATGGGCATGGCCTGCCCACGTCGCGAATAAAGGTCGTGGAAGCCGGGCATCCCCTGCCCGATGATCATGGTGCCGAGGCGGCACGGTGCATGCTAAAGGAAATTCAGCTACTGGATCAGGATGATTTGCTATTAGTGCTGCTGTCTGGTGGCGGGTCGAGCCTGCTGGCATTGCCGGAAACGGGTATTGGCTTGAATGAATTGCGCAGCATAACCAGTGCATTACTGGCCAGCGGCGCTTCGATCAAGGACATCAATACCGTACGCAAGCATTTGACACAGTTTTCCGGCGGGCGGGTCGCAGCCCTATCGGCAGCGCCTGTTGTCTCTCTCATCATTTCCGATGTGGTGGGCGACGATCCTACTCATATTGCCTCTGGCCCTTGCGCGCCAGATCCCACCACGTATGAAGAAGCATTCGCCACGCTCTCGCGCTATTCAATTAGCCCACCCGATTCGATCATGAATCATCTTCTGCGCGGATTGCGAGGCGAGAATCACGAAACACCCAAGCCAGGAGACTTTGCATTCAGTAATACCGAGAACCATGTTATAGGCAGCGCGGCGCAGTCGCTGAAGGCAGCCGAATCACTTCTTGATTCGCAGGGATTTCACGTAATCAATCTTGGTGAAATCGAAGGAGAAGCCGGCAAGGTTGCCAGCCAGCACGCAACCTTGCTTAAGGAATACAGATTGCGCACAGACAAGCCGCTGGCACTACTATCCGGTGGCGAGACAACCGTCACCGTACGTAATCCAACTGGACACGGCGGACGCAACTCCGAATATTTACTGACATTGGGTCTGGCCATGAAAGATGCTGTAAATTTCTGGGCCATCGCCTGCGACACGGACGGCATTGATGGGACGGAAGACAATGCCGGCGCTATCTGGACACCCGATACGTTTGCGCAATCAATTGAATCGGGCTTGAACGCGGAAGAAATACTGCGAACAAACAATGCACAGGAATTTTTCCGGTCTCTGGACAAGCTTGTCATGACCGGGCCGACACGCACGAACGTGAACGATTTCAGGCTGGCGCTATTGATTTAATTGGGCCTGAAAACCTGCACCACATCGCCCAGTTTCAGTCCGATCTTCTCCGCAGCACTGCCACGATTGATGGCCAGCTCCAGCAGCCCAACGCTGTTGACAAACCAGAAGCCTTCGCCTTTGCCCACGAACCCGAATGACTCGGCATGCTTGAACTCGCCGCCTCTTGCCATGACGCGCGTACTTTTCGGCAGGCCCGCGCCCCGTATTCCTGTCCAGGCATTGCCAAAGTGGTCAATGTAAATCACACGATCCAGATCACTCATGTCGAATTCGACATTGAGGCCCGGTTTTTCTTCCAGCTTGTCAGCGGGAAATTCGCCCTTGGCGATGAGCGCGGCAATCACCGCGAAAATGTCGCGGCCATGAAAGGTAGAAGAGACACCCTCAGGCTGCCAATTGATATGCCAGATTCTGGAATCGGGATTTCTTGCTGAAACAATCGACAGCAGGCCATTGTCCGGCCCGACAAACCACCGTCCCCCGGCCAGAACAACCGTGCCGCTGCGCTCGGTGCCAACACCCGGATCAACAACGCACATGAAAACCGTGCCCGGCGGGAATGTTGGCGCGAAAGCGGCAACCAGATGAGCACCAGCATGCGCGTTGTAATCTGGTGCCTGATGGAGCAGATCAACCACCTGCTGTCCCGGCGCGTGTTCCGCCAGCCTTGCCTTGACCTGGCCTACGTAAGGATCGTGATTACCAAAGTCCGTGAACAGAACAATCATGTTTCCCTCCTGTGCGCAACGGAAAATATGGGCACATCCATCTCAATTGGCAAGAGCACAAAAGTAAAAAAGCCGGGGCTACCCGGCTTTTTTAGTTGTTGATTACTAACTATCGCTTATTCAGCGGCAGTGGCTTCCTCTGCCACTTCGGGACGATCCACCAGCTCAATCAGCGCCATGGGCGCATTGTCACCCACGCGAAAACCGAACTTGAGAATACGAATGTAACCACCTGGACGCTTGGCATAACGCGGACCCAGTTCATCAAACACCTTGCTCACCATTTCGCGATCGCGCAGGCGATCAAACGCCAGGCGGCGATTGGCCAGTGATGGGGTTTTTCCGAGGGTAATGATAGGTTCAACGACACGACGAAGTTCCTTGGCCTTGGGCAGCGTGGTCTTGATGACTTCGTGCTTGAGCAGTGCGTTGCTCATGTTGCGGAACATGGCCAGCCGGTGGCTGGTCGTTCGATTGAGTTTGCGATTCGATTGACGATGACGCATGGCATTTTCCTTTCAATAATTTTTTTCTTGGGCTAGCGCAGTTGCCACACCGCGCCGCACTTTATTATTGGGTGTTCAGTTTAAGGTTTATCGAGACCAGCCGGCGGCCAGTTTTCGAGCTTCATGCCCAGCGACAAGCCTTTGGAGGCAAGCACTTCCTTGATTTCGTTCAGGGATTTGCGACCCAGGTTGGGGGTCTTGAGCAATTCGGTTTCGGTGCGCTGGATCAGATCGCCGATGTAATAAATGTTTTCGGCCTTCAGGCAATTGGCTGAACGAACCGTCAGTTCAAGATCATCCACGGGGCGCAACAGAATCGGATCCACTTGTGGTGCAAGCGCAGACTCGGCAGTCGCAGATTCCGTACCCTTCAGATCGGCGAATACGGAAAGCTGGTCGACCAGAATGCGGGCGGCGGTCCGTACAGCTTCTTCCGGATCAACCACACCGTTGGTTTCAATATCGATCACCAGGCGATCCAGGTCAGTGCGCTGCTCCACACGGGCGCTTTCGACTGCGTAGGCCACACGGCGTACCGGGCTGAACGACGCATCCACAAGAATGGAGCCCACACCGCGCGAATCCTGATCAACCTTACGGGCCGGAACAGGCTGGTAACCACGGCCAGCTTCCACCTTGATTTCCATGTCCAGCTTGCCGCCCTTGGTCAGGCGCGCAATGACATGATCGGGATTCATGACTTCGACATCATGGCCCAGTTGAATATCACCCGCCGTCACCACGCCCTCGCCATCCTTGGCCAGCTTCAGGCGGACTTCCGCCTTGTTGTGAAGTTTGAAAGCGATGCCCTTGAGGTTGAGCAGGATATCAACCACATCCTCCTGCACGCCCTCAAGAGTGGAGTATTCGTGAACAACGCCAGAAATCTTGATCTCGGTCGGCGCATAGCCCGTCATGGACGATAGCAGAATGCGGCGCAGGGCGTTGCCCAGCGTGTGACCGTATCCACGCTCGAAAGGCTCCATCACGACCTTGGCATGGAGCGGGGTCACACGATCTACATCAACAATACGGGGCTTGAGAAAATCCGCGGCAGCTTGCATGTGGGCTGTGTCCTTAAAACGTCGTGGCCAAAATACCTGGTGAATTCAACCAGTCAGCTAATTATTTGGAATAAAGTTCGATGACCAGCGATTCATTGATCGTGGGCGGCAACTCGGAACGCTGAGGCATGGCCTTGAACGTCCCTTTCAAGCCCTTGGCATCGACTTCTACCCACTCGGGGAATCCGCGGCTTTCTGCAGCTTCGGCAGCGCCCTTGACACGCAAATGAGCTTTGGCACGCTCGCTCACTTCAACCACATCACCCGATTTGACCTGAAAGGAGGGAATGTTGACCCGCTTGCCGTTAACCAGAATGCCGTTATGGCGGACGACCTGACGAGCCTCGGTACGTGAAGCGCCAAATCCCATGCGATAGCAGACGGAATCGAGACGGCTTTCCAGCAATCCAAGCAGCATCTCGCCCGTCACACCTTTGCGGCGATCGGCTTCTTTATAAACCAGACGGAACTGGCGTTCCAGCACGCCATAGATACGGCGAATCTTCTGCTTTTCACGCAGTTGCGAGCCATAGCCGGAAAGACGGGCACCACTTTTTTGGCCATGCTGGCCGGGCGCATAGCTGCGGCGCTCAATGGCGCACTTGTCTGTGTAGCATTTTTCGCCCTTGAGGAAGAGCTTTTCCCCCTCGCGGCGGCACTGACGGCACTTGGCATCAAGGTTACGAGCCATGTTCGACCTCTGTTAAATACGGCGCTTTTTCGAAGGACGGCATCCATTGTGCGGAACAGGCGTCACATCCGAAATTGCAGTGATTTTGAATCCCAGGGCATTCAGCGCGCGAATCGAGGATTCGCGGCCGGGTCCGGGGCCTTTAATTCGAACTTCCAGGTTTTTGACACCATATTCCAGTGCGGCCTTGCCGGCATTTTCGGCGGCCACCTGCGCCGCGAACGGCGTGGACTTGCGAGAGCCCTTGAAGCCGGCTCCACCCGCGGTTGCCCATGACAAAGCGTTACCCTGGCGGTCCGTAATGGTAATGATCGTATTATTGAAGGAGGCATGAACGTGCACGATACCTTCTGCAACGCTCTTTTTTACCTTCTTGCGAACTCGGGTGGAAGCGGTTTTAGTCGCCATCTATCTGTCCTTATTTCTTGATTGCCTTGCGAGGGCCCTTGCGGGTGCGCGCATTGGTACGCGTGCGCTGACCACGTACCGGCAAGCCCTTGCGATGACGCAAGCCGCGATAGCAGCCGAGGTCCATCAGCCGCTTGATATTCATGGTTACTTCACGGCGAAGATCGCCCTCGACCGTGAACTTGGACACGCCTTCACGCAGCTTGTCCATATCCGCATCGGTCAGATCCTTGATTTTCGCATTGACGGCCACACCTGCGGCTTCGCAGATCTTGCGCGCCGTGGTGCGTCCGATGCCATAAATGGCGGTCAACGCGATTTCCGTGTGTTGATGGTTGGGTATGTTTACCCCAGCAATACGGGCCATTCGGCTGTACTCCGTACAGAAAACAGAAAATTATATCACGTTAGACAGGCTTGATAAACCCGCCAACCCAAAATCACCTAACCTTAGCCTTGGCGCTGTTTGTGGCGCGGGTCTTCGCAAATCACCCGAACCACGCCCTTGCGGCGCACAATTTTGCATTTGCGGCAGATTTTCTTGACCGACGCTTGCACTCGCATGTTCGTTCTCCTAATCCCGGTTACCCGGTCAAACTTACTTGGCCCTGAATACGATCCGGCCCTTGGTCAGATCGTATGGCGTTAATTCAACTGTCACCTTGTCGCCTGGCAGGATGCGGATGTAATGCATGCGCATTTTTCCGGATATGTGCCCCAGAACGACATAACCATTTTCAAGCTTCACCCGGAAGGTCGCGTTAGGCAGGTTTTCTACTACTTCTCCCTGCATCTGAATGACGTCTTCCTTCGACATCAGCGACCCACCAAGCCACCCTTGAAGTTGGCTTTCTTCAACAGGCTCTCGTACTGGTGAGACATGACATAGGCCTGTACCTGTGCCATGAAATCCATCGTTACCACCACAATAATCAGCAGGGAGGTACCGCCAAAGTAAAACGGCACATTCCATTTGGCGATCAGCATTTCCGGCAGCAGACATACCAGGGTTATGTAGATCGCGCCTACCAGCGTCAACCGGGTCATGACCTTGTCGATATAACGCGCGGTTTGATCCCCTGGCCGTATCCCCGGCACAAACGCTCCGCTTTTCTTCAGGTTATCCGCCGTCTCCTTGGGGTTGAAAACGAGGGCAGTATAAAAAAAGCAGAAGAAAATAATCGCTACCGCATAAAGCAACATATAAATCGGCTGCCCAGGCGACAAAACCGCGCCAATATCCTTCAACCATGTCATGTTCGGATTGGAACCGAACCAGCCAGCAATCGTTGCCGGAAACAAAATAATGCTCGAGGCAAAAATTGGCGGAATCACGCCCGACATATTCAGCTTCAGCGGCAAATGTGAGCTTTGTCCACCCACTACCATTTTGCCCACTTGGCGCTTGGCATAATTCACCAAAATTTTTCGCTGGCCGCGCTCAACAAACACAACCAAGCCCACCACAAGAATCGCGCCCAAAAACAGCAACAACACTAGCGGAATCGAAAACGCACCCGTACGCGTCAGTTCCAGCGTACCGGAGACCGCACTTGGCAATCCTGCAGCTATACCGGCAAAGATAATGATGGAAATACCATTACCCAATCCACGCTCGGTAATCTGCTCACCCAACCACATCAGAAACATCGTACCCGCAGTAAGCGTTGTTACTGCAACAATCCTGAAACCCATGCCCGGCTCAAGCACCACTCCCTGACTTTCCAGCGCGACAGAGATGCCAATTGCCTGAAACAAGGCTAGAAAAACCGTACCATAGCGGGTGTACTGCGTAATTTTCCGGCGCCCCGCCTCACCTTCCTTTTTCAACGCTTCCAACTGCGGTGAAATAGTCGTCATCAACTGGACGATGATTGACGCCGAAATGTACGGCATGATACCCAGCGCAAACACCGACGCTCGCGAGAGCGCACCACCGGAAAACATATTGAACATGCCCAATATTCCACCGGACTGGGAATCGAACAATTGTTTCAGTTGTTCGGGATCAATACCGGGCACCGGGATGAACGAGCCGATTCGGTATACGACCAGCGCACCCAACAGAAACCACAGGCGGCGCTTCAAATCGCCAAACTTGCCCGTCACCCCCGCTGCTGAAGACGCTGTTGCCAAAATCCGTCCTTATCCGCCGCCGACTTTATTCGCTAAAAGTGCCGCCCGCCGCTTCAACCGCAGCGCGCGCACCCTTGGTGGCGGCAATACCTTTCAGCTTCACTGCCTTTTCCACCTTGCCCGACAGGATAAGCTTGGCCGTCTTGGCGATAGCCGGAACCACGCCAGCTTGCTTCAATACAAGCAAGTCGATTTCATCAGCCGCGATTTTTTTCAGGTCGGATAAACGCACCTGGGCCGTATCAGTTGCGGACAGTGAAACAAATCCGCGTTTTGGCAAGCGGCGATGCAAGGGCATCTGGCCGCCTTCAAAGCCGACCTTTTTATAACCGCCCGCACGTGAATGCTGGCCCTTGTGGCCACGGCCCGCGGTCTTGCCCAGACCGGATCCAATTCCGCGTCCTACACGCTTCTTGGCATGCTTGGCACCGGCGCCCGGTTTAAGATTATTCAGTTCCATTAGCATCCCTCGCATTTCACGAGATAACTGACTTTGTTGATCATGCCGCGATTGGCCGGCGTATCCTGCACTTCTACAGAATGATGCATGCGGCGCAAACCCAAGCCTCGAACACAGGCTTTATGTGCTTTCAGCGTGCCGATCGTGCTCTTCACCAAGGTGACTCTCAGTTTCTTGTCGCTCATGATTTACCCCAGAATTTCTTCTACGGATTTGCCGCGCTTGGCTGCCACTTCCGACGGCGTGGACAACTGCAACAGACCATTCAAGGTGGCGCGCACAACATTGTAGGGATTAGTCGACCCCAGGCACTTGGCCAGGACGTTCTGCACGCCCATTACCTCAAACACGGCGCGCATGGCGCCGCCCGCGATAATGCCGGTACCTTCCGAAGCAGGCTGGATCAGCACAACCGATGCGCCGTGCCTGCCAATTACCTGATGATGGAACGAACCGTTCTTGAGGTTGACCTTGACCATCTGGCGGCGAGCTTCTTCCATGGCTTTTTGCACGGAAACTGGCACTTCCTTGGCCTTGCCCTTGCCCATGCCAACTCCGCCATCGCCATCGCCAACCACTGCCAAGGCAGCGAAGCCCAGCACGCGACCACCCTTGACCGTTTTGGAAACACGGTTAACCGCGATCATTTTTTCGCGCAGGCCGTCGCCGCGCTCTTCAGTATTCTCGTTACGAGCCATATTCTCGTGTCCTGTTAAAAGGCCAATCCGTTTTCACGTGCGGCATCAGCTAGCGCTTTAACGCGCCCGTGAAATTTGAAACCCGAGCGGTCGAAAGCAACCTTCTCGATACCCAAACCCTTGGCCTTCTCGGCCAAGCGCTTGCCAACAAAAGCAGCGGCAGCCTTGTCACCACCGTTGGGCACCTGGGTGCGCACTTCTTTCTCGGCGGTTGAAGCAGAAGCCAGAATCTTTCCACCATCCGCGGAAATGATTTGCGCGTAGATATGGCAGTTGGTGCGATGCACCGAAAGCCGGATTGCCTTGACGGCCGCGATTTTGGCGCGGGTTTTGCGCGCGCGGCGGACTCGTGCTTGCTGGGTATTCATCGTTTACGTTCCTTGGCAGCTATTACTTCTTCTTGGTCTCTTTCAAGACCACCACTTCATCGGAATATCGCACGCCCTTGCCCTTGTATGGCTCTGGCGGACGGTAGGCGCGCACATCGGCAGCCACCTGGCCAACTTTCTGGCGATCAATACCCTTGATCACGATTTCAGTCTGGGTAGGCGTCTCGGCCTTGATGCCCGCAGGCATCTTGTGCACAACCGGATGAGAAAAACCAAGCGAAAGATTCAAGCTGTCACCCTGGGCCTGGGCACGATAGCCCACACCAACAAGATTCAGCTTCTTTTCAAAACCTTTCGATACACCATTCACCATATTGTTAAGCAGCGCACGAAGCGTGCCCGACATGGCATTAGCCTGAATGCTTTCATCTGTCGGCTCAAAGCTGACAACGCCCGCATCAACAGCAACCTTGACGTTGCCAGGCGTCTTTTGGCTCAAGGTGCCCAACGGGCCCTTGACAGTAATCATGTCACCCAGGGAAATTTCTACGCCCTTGGGCAACTGGATAGGGTTCTTGCCTACGCGTGACATTTCAAGCCCCTCTTACGCCACTACACACAATACTTCGCCGCCCACGCCCTGAGCGCGAGCCTTGCGATCGGTCATAACACCACGCGAGGTCGAGACGATTGCCACGCCCAGGCCATTCATGACCCTAGGCAGATCCTCCGCACCCTTGTAAATGCGAAGGCCAGGCTTGCTCACACGCTCGATCTTCTCGATGACCGGGCGTCCCGCGTAATACTTCAACTGGATTTCCAGTTCGGGCTTGGTTTCACCCTTGATGACGAATCCGTCGATATAGCCTTCGTCCTTGAGAACCTGGGCGATGGACAGCTTGACCTTTGAAGACGGCATTCGAACAACTACTTTTTCCATGGCTTGGGCATTGCGGATGCGGGTCAGCATATCGGCAATGGGATCACTCATGCTCATATCTTGCCCTCTCCCTTACCAACTGGCTTTAACGATGCCCGGAATTTCGCCACGCATGGCAAATTCACGCACTTTTGCACGGGCCAGGCCAAACTTGCTGAACACGCCACGCGGCCGACCGGTGATCTGGCAACGATTGCGCTGGCGTGAAGGGCTGGCATTGCGCGGCAGCTTTTGCAGTGCCAGACGAGCATTCATGCGCTCTTCCTCGGACAGTTTGGCGTTGTCAATCACGGCCTTCAATTCGGCACGCTTGGCAGCGTACTTCTTGACCATCTTGGCGCGCTTGGCCTCACGGTTGATCAAAGCTAATTTAGCCATGCCTACCTCAATTCTTGAACGGAAACTTGAAAGCGGTGAGCAGCGCTTTGGCTTCTTCATCCGTTTTCGCGGTGGTGGTAATGCTGATGTTCATGCCCCGTAGCGCATCGATTTTGTCATACTCGATTTCAGGGAAAATGATCTGCTCACGCACACCCATGTTGTAATTGCCACGCCCGTCAAAGGCACGGCCCGAAATACCACGGAAGTCACGCACCCGGGGGAGCGCAACCGTCACCAGACGGTCAAGGAATTCATACATCCTGTTGCGGCGCAATGTCACCTTGCAACCAATCGGGTAGCCTTCGCGAATCTTGAAGCCCGCGATGGAGTTGCGCGCCACCGTGACCACTGCCTTCTGGCCAGCAATCTTTTGCATGTCGCCCACCGCAAATTCCATGACTTTCTTGTCGGCAACAGCCTCGCCCACACCCATGTTGAGCGTGATCTTTTCGATGCGAGGGACTTCCATGACCGACTTGTAACCGAACCGCTTGATCAGTTCGGGGACTACGGTCTCACGATAATAACTTTGCAGACGTGCCATATCAGCCTCTTATGCGTCCACCATTTCGCCATTTGATTTGAAGAAACGAACCTTGCGGCCATCTTCAAGCGCTTTATAGCCAACCCTGTCGGCTTTCTGCGTGGCGGGATTAAACAAACCAACATTGGAAATGTGGATGGGCATTTCCTTTTCCACGATTCCACCCGTTTGACCCAGATAGGGATTGGGTTTCTGGTGCTTCTTGACCCGGTTGATACCCTCGACCACCAGATGCTCGGCATCCGCAACGCGCAACACCAGTCCGCGCTTGCCCTTGTCCTTGCCGGCGAGAACCATCACCTGATCACCCTTACGAATACGTGCCATGTCGATCTCCTTACAGCACTTCCGGCGCCAGCGATACGATTTTCATGAACCGCTCAGTCCGCAGTTCGCGAGTCACCGGTCCAAAAATACGCGTGCCGATCGGCTCCAGCTTGTTGTTAAGCAATACGGCCGCATTGCCATCAAACCTGACCAGCGAACCATCGGGACGGCGAACGCCCTTGGCCGTACGCACCACCACGGCGTTATAGACATCACCCTTTTTGACACGGCCGCGTGGGGCAGCGTCCTTGATGCTGACCTTAATGATGTCGCCGATACCCGCATAGCGACGATGGCTGCCGCCCAGCACCTTGATGCACATCACAGTGCGAGCGCCAGTATTATCCGCCACGTCCAACATGGACTGCATTTGAATCATTGTTCACTCTCCAACTTAACCCGCCATCGGGCATGAATCCCTGGCGGCCAGTTTTGGATCCCGTGTTATCGGGAAGAACCGCACCGGAGCTTCCGGTGCGGGGAAAACGCAGGACTATACCAGAGCACATCCCGCCATACAAGTGTTTATCTAAAAATCAGGTGCGCACGCGCTCGATGAGCCTGGATACACGCCAGGATTTGGTCTTTGAAACCGGGCGTCCTTCCTGAATCTCAACCACGTCCCCTTCATGGCATTCGTTGTTCTCGTCATGCGCATGATATTTCTTGGACAAACGGATGATTTTGCCGATAACGGGATGCTTGACGCGGCGCTCGACCAGAACGGTGACGGTCTTGTTCATTTTGTCGCTTACGACACGGCCCGTCAGACTACGTACTACCTTGTTCGCTTCTGTCATGATCAAACCTTTTCTCGCATCACGGTTTTGACCCGTGCGATATCACGACGGATTTTGCTCAGGTCGGCGGTCTTGTTGGATTGCTGGGTTGCCACTTGCATGCGCAAGGCAAAATGCGCACGCAACAACGCGTCCAGCTCCTTGTTAAGTTCGTCGGCAGATTTGCCGCGCAGTTCTTTGGCGTTCATGTTCAGCTTCCGATCATGCGGGTAACGAAGGCGGTCTGAATTGGCAGCTTGGCCGCAGCAAGTTTAAAAGCCTCGCGCGCCAGGGTTTCATCCACGCCATCCATCTCATATAACACTTTGCCTGGCTGAATTTCAGCCACCCAGTATTCCGGGTTGCCCTTGCCGTTACCCATCCGGACTTCGGCAGGTTTTCTGGAAATCGGCTTGTCCGGAAATATGCGAATCCATACCCGGCCGCCACGCTTGATGTGACGGGTCATGGCACGGCGCGCAGCTTCAATCTGGCGGGCAGTCAGACGGCCACGGCCAATTGCCTTCAGGCCATATTCACCAAAGCTGACCTTGGCGCCGCGTGTCGCGAGGCCGGTATTGCGGCCTTTTTGCTCTTTACGGTATTTTCTTCTAGCTGGCTGCAGCATGCTTCACTCCTGATTTCTTGCCACGCTTTTCCGGCTCGGCCGCGACAGGCTGCTCGCCACGTCCCAGCGCATCACCCTTGTAGACCCAGACCTTGATGCCGATGATGCCGTAGGTCGTGCGCGCTTCCGCGAAGCCATAGTCGATGTCGGCGCGCAGCGTGTGCAGCGGAACACGGCCTTCGCGGTACCACTCGGTACGGGCGATTTCAATGCCATTGAGACGGCCTGAACTCATGATCTTGATGCCTTGAGCGCCCAGGCGCATGGCATTTTGCATGGCGCGTTTCATGGCACGGCGGAACATCACGCGCTTTTCCAGTTGCTGCGCAATGCTGTCAGCGATGATTTGCGCGTCGGTTTCCGGCTTGCGCACCTCTTCGATATTGACATGAACCGGCACGGACATCATGCGGCCGAGGTCGGTGCGAAGCTTCTCGATGTCTTCGCCCTTTTTGCCAATCACCACGCCCGGACGGGCGCTGAAAATGGTGATGCGGGCATTCTTGGCCGGACGCTCGATCAGCACCTTGCTGACAGACGCGCCTGTAAGCTTGCGCTTCAGGTATTCACGAACCTTGATGTCCTCATTCAGCGTGCTTGCGAAATTCTTGTTGGTGCCGAACCATTTTGCCGTCCAGGTGCGCTGCACGCCCAGGCGAAAACCGGTTGGATGAATTTTCTGTCCCATATCAATCCCCTACCGTCACGGTAATGTGACAGGTTTGTTTCTCGATGCGATTGCCACGCCCTTTGGCCCGCGCGGTAAAACGCTTGAGACTGGGTCCCTTGTCAACATAAATTGTCTTGACCTTGAGCGCGTCGATATCCGCACCCTCATTGTGTTCGGCATTCGCAATCGCGGACTCCAGCACTTTCTTGATGATCGTTGCGCCCTTTTTGGGGCTGAACGCCAAGACATTCAGGGCCCGGTCAACCGGCATGCCACGAATCTGATCAGCCACCAGCCGGCCCTTTTGGGCGGAGAGGCGTGTTCCACGCAGAATAGCGGATACTTCCATCATATCTCTCCTTACTTCTTGGCCTTCTTGTCGGCGGCATGACCCTTGAACGTGCGGGTCAGCGAAAATTCGCCGAGCTTGTGTCCAACCATGTTTTCGGTAATGAAAACCGGCACATGCTGACGGCCGTTATGCACGGCAATGGTCAGCCCGATAAACTCGGGAAGCACCGTGGAACGGCGCGACCATGTCTTGATCGGACGCTTGTCATTGCTGGTTTGCGCGGTTTCCACCTTCTTGATCAGGTAGCCATCCACGAATGGACCTTTTTTAACGGAACGAGCCATATTCTCTTACCTCAATCAACTGGCGTGACGGCGACGCACGATCATGCCGGACGTGCGCTTGTTCTTGCGAGTACGATAGCCCTTGGTCGGCGTACCCCACGGGCTGACCGGATCCCGGCCGGCGGCCGTTTTTCCTTCGCCACCGCCATGCGGGTGGTCAACCGGGTTCATGACCACGCCACGGACGGTCGGACGAATGCCGCGCCAGCGGTTGGCGCCCGCCTTGCCAATCGAGCGCAGGCTGTGTTCTTCATTGCCCGCCTCGCCGATGGTTGCACGGCAGTCCACATGGACTTTGCGAATTTCGCCTGAACGCAGGCGCAACTGCGCGTAGCTGCCTTCACGCGCCAGCAACTGCACGGAAGCGCCTGCCGAACGGGCAATCTGCGCGCCCTTGCCAGGCTGCATTTCAATACAGTGAATGGTGGTACCCACCGGGATATTCCGCAACGGCAAGCAGTTGCCCGGCTTGATGGGAGCTTCGGCGCCATTCATCAACTGCGAACCGGCAACGATACCGCGCGGCGCGATGATGTAACGGCGTTCGCCATCCGCGTAGCACAGCAACGCCAGGTGGGCGGAACGGTTCGGGTCGTATTCAAGGCGTTCCACCTTCGCAACGATGCCATCCTTGTTGCGACGGAAATCCACCACCCGATATTGCTTCTTGTGACCGCCACCCATATGACGCGTGGTGATATGACCGTTATTGTTGCGGCCAGCGGTGCGATTCTTTTTCTCCACCAGGGCAGCCACGGGCTTGCCCTTGTGCAAGGTGGGGTTGACCACCTTGACGACGGCACGGCGGCCGGCGGAGGTTGGTTTGACTTTAACCAGTGCCATGATGTGCTTCCTTATGCCGCCGCCAGGTCGATTTCCTGACCCGGCTTGATGCTGACATAGGCTTTCTTCCAGTTCTTCTGGCGGCCCATGCCAAACTTGTTGCGTTTAACCTTGCCCTTTACGTTCAGGGTTTGAACGGCGGTTACTTCAACCTTGAACAGCATTTCCACGGCGGCGGAAATTTCCTGCTTGGTTGCATCAGACATCACCTTGAAGGTGATCTGGTTTTCCTTGTCGGCGACCCGGGTGCTCTTTTCGGAAACCACCGGGGCCAGAATGACCTTGAGCAGACGCTCCTGATTCATCGCGCTCATCACAGCATCTCCTCGACTTGCTTGACCGCAGCCTTGGTCATCAGCACATTGCCAAACTTGACCAGACTCCAGGGGTCGACCTGATGGGGTTCCACCACGTAAACATTGACCAGATTGCGGGAAGACAGCCACAGGTTTTCATCCACGCTATCCGCGACGATCAGAACCTTGTTGTCGTAACCCATGCCCTTCAGTTTTTGCGCCAGCAGTTTCGTCTTGGGTGCATCGATGCCCAGCGATTCAACCACCTTGAGCTTGCCATCACGGGCAAGCTGCGACAGGATGGACGCCACGCCGGCACGGTACATTTTGCGATTGACTTTATGGGTATAGTTTTCCTCGCCCGTGTTCGGGAAAGTTTTACCGCCCCCGCGCCAGATGGGGCTGGAGGTCATGCCCGAGCGGGCACGGCCCGTGCCCTTTTGACGCCAGGGCTTTTTGGTGCTGTGGCGGACCTCTTCACGATCCTTTTGCTTGCTGTTGCCGCTGCGCGCGTTGGACAGGAAAGCCGTGACAACCTGATGCACCAGCGATTCGTTGTAGTCGCGACCAAAAGTCTCATCGCTTGCCGCGAGACTGGCGGTTTGCTTGCCCTGGTCGTTGATGATTACCAGATCCATTACGCACCCCCTTTCGCGGCGGCGCGCACAACAACCTGACCACCCTTGGCACCCGGTACGGCGCCTTTGACAAGCAGCAAGCCGCGGCCAGCGTCCACACGCACCACTTCCAGATTCTGCACGGTACTGTTAACCGCGCCCATGTGGCCCGCCATTCGCTTGCCGGGAAACACGCGACCGGGATCCTGAGCCATGCCGATGGAGCCCGGCACATTGTGCGAACGCGAGTTGCCGTGCGAGGCGCGCTGCGACTTGAAGTTATGACGCTTGATGGTGCCGGCAAACCCCTTGCCCTGCGTCACGCCGGAAACATCCACCATTTGACCCGGCTGGAATATTTCGACAGAAACCGCGGCACCCGGCTGATATTGGGCAGCCACTTCAGAAGAAACGGGAAATTCGCGCATGACTTCCGCTGAATCCACGCCCGCCTTGGCGAAATGCCCGGCCTGCGCCTTATTCACACGACTATTGCGACGTGTACCGAAACCAACCTGCACGGCGATGTAGCCGTCGGTGTCCTCGGTTTTGACCTGGGTAACGCGGTTGTTCGACACGTCCAGCACGGTCACGGGAACGGAAACCCCGTCATCCGTAAAAACGCGGGTCATGCCGATCTTGCGACCGACGAGTCCGATATTCATTATCTTCATTCCTTTGCAAACCCAGAATTCATTTCAGAGAACCCGGGGGCTGAAAGCGCCGATTTCAATTGACCGGCGAACCTTAAGGTTGCCTACCCTCGTACTTAATTGGGTAGACGGAACAGCAAAGCGCAGTATTGTACCCGCGCTTTCACTTTAACTCAAGACCTGATCTTGTTTAAAGCTTGATCTCTACGTCCACGCCCGCTGGCAGGTCCAGCTTCATCAAGGCATCCACGGTTTTATCCGTAGGGTCCATGATGTCCATCAGGCGACGGTGCGTACGAATTTCAAACTGGTCACGCGAAGTCTTGTTTACATGTGGTGACCGCAGAATATCGAAGCGCTCAATGGAAGTCGGCAAGGGAACAGGCCCTTTAACGACCGCGCCAGTACGCTTGGCGGTTTCAACAATCTCAATGGCTGACTGGTCGATCAGTTTGTAATCGAATGCTTTGAGACGGATACGGATTTTCTGGTTTTGCATGGTCTTTTACTCAATAACCTTTGCCACGACGCCGGCGCCGACGGTACGGCCGCCTTCGCGG
>CAYOJA010000009.1:0-70800 GCA_964404175.1 uncultured Thiobacillus sp.
CGACCGCATCCGACCTGCGCATGCTGATGATGGTGGTCAAGACCATTACCGACCTCGAGCGCATTGGCGACGAAGCCGCCAAAATCGCCCGCATGGCCAAGCTGATTCACGAAAGTGAACGCCTCAGCCTGCCACGCTTCAACGAAGTGAAATACATGGCCACGCTGGTGCTGGAAATGCTGCGCAAGGCGCTGGACGGCTTCGCCCGCCTGGATGCCAGCAACGCGCCCAGCATCGCCCGGCAAGACGAAGAAGTGGACGAGGAATTCCGCCTCAACCTGCGCCACCTCATCACCTTCATGATGGAAGACCCGCGCACCATATCCGTCTTCATCGACATCCTGTTCGTGGCCAAGGCCATCGAACGCATGGGCGACCATGCCAAGAACATGTCCGAGTACGTGATCTACATGGTCAAGGGCAAGGACGTGCGCCACACCTCGCTGGAACAGATGGAAAAGGAAATCCTGTAATTTCCCGCTGGATCCGGAACAGAAAAAACGGGCCGAACGGCCCGTTTTTCAATTCTGCTTTTCCCAGAAGAATCGCGGCAATCTCTCCAGCGCCGACACCAGCCCCTCGTTCCAGCGTTCAGCCATATCTCGATAGAACGGCTCATCCTCGTTGAAGTGCAGGCGGTAGCCGCCGTCGAGCGCATCCCTGGGCAGGATCATCAAATCCACCGGCGGTCCTACGGTAAGGTTGCTTCGGATGGTCGAATTCAGCGAGACCAGCGCGCAGCGCGCAGCACTTTCCAGCGGCGTGTTGCGCTTGATGATGCGATCGAGGATGGGCTTGCCGTACTTGATTTCGCCAACCTGCAGAAAAGGATGGCTGGCGGATTCATGAATGTAATTGCCCTGCGGATAGACCATGAACAGCTCGGGTTCCTGCCCGGCGATCTGCCCACCGAAGATGAACGTGGCCTCGAAACTGGTACCGCTGGCATCGCGCGTCATCTGGTTGCGCTGCAATTCCGTGCTGATATGCCCCACATAATCCGCGCCCTCGGTCATGGTCGCCACCGTGCGCAAACTTGGCGCGTCACCAGCACTGTCCTGGTGCAACTTCTTGACCACGGCCTGGGTCGTGGCCAGGTTTCCCGCCGACAGCAGCACGAACACCCGCTCGCCCGGCCAGATGAATGAATGCAGCTTGCTGTACGTGCTGACGTGATCAATGCCCGCATTGGTGCGGGAATCCGACGCGAAAACCAGGCCTCCATCGACATGGATGCCAACGCAATAAGTCATGAGCTCCTCCACATTTGCCCCGCTAGTGTAGCAAGACACTTACCAGCTTCGATGTTTCGCCCCTGGCCCGCCCCTTGCTAATCCCTATGCCAAGGAGGCCATCATGCGCTGCGACGCCTATCCCGTACCCGACAGTTTCGACGAATTGATTCAGCCAAACGGAAGTCCGCGCCCGGAAGCGCAGGAATTGTGCGCCCGGCTGTCCGGGCTCGATCCGGCCGACCTGGCCGCGCGCCGCGAGTCGGTCGATGCCGCCATCATGAGCATGGGCATCACCTTCACCGTTTACAGCGATGCCGGCAACATCGATCGAGCCTGGCCCTTCGACATCGTGCCGCGCACGCTGCCCGAATCCGAATGGAAGCGCGTAGACCAGGGTCTCAAGCAGCGCCTGAAAGCCCTCAACCTGTTCATCGAGGACCTTTACAACGAACAGGCCATCGTGCATGACGGCGTGTTTCCGAAAGAAGTGCTCGAAGGCTCGGCCAACTTCCGCGAAGCCTGCATCGGCATGAAACCGCGCTTCGGCGTGTGGGCGCACATTTGCGGCACCGACCTCGTCCGCGACAGGGACGGCACGATCTATGTGCTGGAGGACAACCTGCGCGTGCCCTCGGGCGTGTCGTACATGCTGGAAAACCGCGCGCTGATGAAGCGGCTGTTTCCGGAACTCTTCGCCGAAGGCAACATCCTGCCGGTGGACGACTACCCGCTGCGCCTGTACGAAACCCTTGCGGCGCTGTCGCCGCGCGACATCTCGCGCCCGGTCATTGCGCTGCTCACTCCCGGCATCTACAACTCGGCCTACTTCGAGCACAGCTACCTGGCGCAGCAGATCGGCGCCTATCTGGTGGAGGGCGCCGACCTTTTCGTCGACGAAAACGATTTTGTCTACATGCGCACCGTCGCTGGCCCGCGGCGGGTCGATGTCATCTACCGCCGGGTCGACGACCTGTTTCTCGATCCCGAAATTTTCCGCCCCGACTCCATGCTCGGCACGCCGGGGCTGATGCGCGCCTGGCGCGCCGGCAAGGTCGCCATTGCCAACGCGCCGGGTGCCGGCGTGGCCGACGACAAGGTCGTGTATGCCTTCGTGCCGAAGATCATCCAGTACTATCTGAACGAGGAACCCATCCTGCCTAACGTGCCCAGCTACCTGTGCATGTTCGAGGACGACCGCGATTACGTGCTGGGCTATCTCGACGAACTGGTGGTCAAGCCCGCCAACGAATCGGGCGGCTACGGCATGCTCATCGGTCCGCTGGCCACGGCCTCCGAACGCGCCGAATTCGCCGCGCGCATCAAGGCGCAGCCGCGCAACTACATGGCCCAGCCCATGCTCAACCTTTCCACCGCGCCGACTTTCACCGAACGCGGACTCGCGCCGCGCCATCTCGACCTGCGGCCCTTCGTGCTGCAGGGCAGGGAACTCTATGCCACCACCGGCGGACTCACGCGCGTGGCGCTCAAGGAAGGCTCGCTGGTCGTCAACTCCTCGCAGGGCGGCGGCAGCAAGGACACCTGGATCGTGCGTGACACGCCCGCTGGCGGAGAACACTGATGCTCTCGCGCGTCGCAGAAAATCTCTACTGGATGGGCCGCTATGTCGAGCGTGCGGAAAACACCGCGCGGCTGGTGCTGGCCACCTCGCAACTGCACATGGAAGCCGGCGGCAAGGCCCGGCTGCCGTGGGCGGAACTGTTGCGCATCATGGGCCTGGACCAGCACGCGCCGCTGGCCGCGCTGGGCAACGACGATGTGCCCGCCATCCGCTATCTGACCGAGGACGAAGACAACCCCAGCGCGCTCATCGCCAGCCTGCACCAGGCGCGCGAAAACGCCCGCAGCGTGCGCGAGATGCTGCCATCCGAAGCGTGGGAAAGCCTCAACAGCCTCTACCTCATGGCCAAGGAACACTTACAGGAAGGCCGCTCCGACGCCGACCGCAGCCAGACCCTGCGCAACATCATCCTCCAGCGCATGGCGCTGGCCGGCATCCTGCACGAAACCATGAGCCACGATGTCGCCTTCCTGTTCGTGCGCCTGGGCGAAATGCTCGAACGCATCGACATGACCTCGCGCATCATCGACCTGACTACCGCCGCACGGCAGGCAAAGGAAGTCGGCGAACCCCTTGGCGACGGCGGCGGCTGGATGAACGTGCTGCGCGCGCTGGGCGCCTATCCCATGTACCGGCGGCATGTCGGCGTACAGGTCGTGCCGCAAAGCGTCGTGGCCTTTTTGTTCGGTGACAGCCACTTTCCCCGATCCATTCGCTACTGCCTCAACCTGCTGGAAGAATCGCTCGGCCAGCTCCCCCTGCCCGCGCAAACCCGCGGCCCGCTCCGCGCCGTGGCATCCAACCTGCGCACCGAGGACATCCACGACCTAAACACCCTGCACCAGCGCATCGACCAGTTGCAGATCGACCTGGGCAAAGTCCACCAGCGCATCTACGACCAGTACTTTGCCCTGCGCACCGCGCCGGTGATAGCGGCGGTTGAACAGCCGCAGGCTTGAGAAGATACCAACAAAATCAGGATTGCTGAAAAACACAACGGCCTCCTGAGAGGCCGTTGTTGTGTCGAACAGCTAAGCAAAAAATAATTCGAGCCTGGCCAGTTAATTTGCGTTAATTTGATTGATTTGTCTTGGTCTCTAGCTTAGTAACTAGGCGCTCGATATAGGCAATCATCTCGCGCTTCAGTTCTACAACTTCGTCCTTGGTAAACACTAGCGTTTCGTCGGGAACTAGCTCCTGCTTTAGCGTACGAGGGGTTGCCTTCGCTACTTGTTTGAGCATACGCTGGGTTACTCGCGCACTGGCATGAACAATGGCATGACGCGCAGCTTGCCCAAGGATAATGTTGTTGACACACTGGTTTTTTTCGATCTGAACGCCGGCATAGTTGTCGAATGCTCGCACGGTCGACTGCATATCCTGAAACATCAAGTCCTTTTTCGTGATGAGCATATCGCCCGCAGAACTCTTGATATCCCAGTTCTTCTCTCTAACTTCGCGGAATGTAATTTTCAGCTCCTCGTCGAGCAAGAGGTTGTTCTCGCCGCTTTCCAAGGATGCTGAAACAGCTGCCCGGAACAGGTCTCCCAGTGCTGACGCGAAGTGAGAGACCAAGAGGACAACCGCCTGATTACAGACCGTGCTGTACTTTGTCTTTAGGGACTCGTGATCTCGAATGCCCTTAATGATGTGAAGAACCCGATCTATTCGACTGGTAAACGAATGTACCTGTCGCGGCACTTCATCCCTTAAGCCCTCGAGAGATGAGATCAGAATGTTGAGGACATCTCGATCAAAATCGACCAAGCGCTCAACTTCATTCAGATTTTCGGCAAAAGTCTTCGAGACACTCGAGTACATGACTGCAACGGCTAGCTAGAAATCAAAAGCATTCAGGATCAAATTCACTTCGTCGGTGGCACAAACCCCGCGACCTGATCAGCCCCGGCGCCGAAGAAGTATTGCTCCATCTGCGTCATCAGGTATTTGCGCGCCTGCGGGTCGGCGAGGTTGAGGCGGTTTTCGTTGATGAGCATGGTCTGGTGGCGGGTCCAGGCGGTCCAGGCTTCCTTGGAAACATTTTCGAAAATCTTTTTGCCGAGTTCGCCGGGCACGGGCGGGAAGGCGAGGCCTTCGGCTTCGCGGCCGAGTTTGACGCAGTGAACCATACGGGTCATGGGTTGCTCCTTGAATCGGTTTAAAACGGAATAGCCGGATTATAAGACGGCAAATCAATCCCCCGGCACTTCGTGCCACCACTTTGACAAAGGGGTGCAATAGGCCCCCCTTGATAAAGGGGGGATGGGGGAATTAGCGATGGTTGAATCCCCCGGCTCACTTTCGTTCGCCACCCCCTTTATCAAGGGGGTTAACTGCCAAGGCTTTCTCGATGCGTTTGGCGAAGACGGTCATTTCCCTGGCGGCCTGGATGTCGCCCTTGGCGTTGGCGATTGCTATGCCTTGGCGGTAGGCAGCCAGCGCGGCCTGGGGATCGCCGGATTCGTTGAGCGCGCGGCCCAGCAGTTTCCATGCGGCGGAATATTTCGGGTCGTGTTCGACGGCTTTTTGCAGATGAGGCACGGCTTTGGCCGGCTCGTTTGCACTTAGATAGGCATTGCCGAGCGAAAAGCGGAGCAGGGCGTTGTCCTTGCCCTGCGCCAGCATTTTTTCGAAGTTCTCGATGGCAGCGCTCATCAGCTGCGCCAGAAGGTGCGGGTGAACAGTACAAAGAAGGTGAACAGTTCCAGCCGCCCCAGCAGCATGGCGAAGGTGCAGACCCAGGTCTGGAAATCGGTAAGCACGGCATAGGTGGTGGCCGGGCCGACCTTGTCCAGGCCGGGACCGGTGTTGTTGATGCTGACCAGCACGGCGGAAAAGCTGGAAATGAAATCCAGCCCGCTGGCCGTCATCAGCAGGGTCATGAACACCACGCTGACGAGGTAGAGAAACAGGTAGGCCAGCACGGCATAAATGATGTTGTTGGGCACGACCATGTCCTGCAACTTGACCGGCAGCACGGCGTTGGGGTGAATCAGCTTGGCCATTTCACGCAGCCCCTGCTTGAACAGCAGCATGGCGCGGACCATCTTGATGCCACCGCCGGTGGAACCTGAACTCGACGCAAAACACGACAAAAGCAGCATGAGCAAGGGGGCGAAAATTGGCCACTGGTTGTAGTCGGTGCTGGCGTAGCCGGTGCTGGTGGCAATGGAAACGGTATTGAACAGACTGAAGCGCAGGGCCGTCAGGAAATCCGGATATACCTTCCAGACCAGCAGGTAAATGGCAATGATCAGCGCGCTGCCCAGTGAAACAATCCAGAAGGCCTGTGCCTCGCTATCGGCGAAATACGCACGCGGGCTGCGGTTGCGGAAAGCCAGGAAATGCGTGGCGAAATTGACGCCGGCGATGAGCATGAAAACCACGCATACCATTTCGATCAATGGCGAATTGAAATAGCCGAAGCTGGAATCGTGCGTGGAGAAACCGCCCAGACCCATGGTGGTGAAGGCGTGGATCACGGCGTCGAACTTGCTCATGCCCGCCGCCCAGTAGGCGAGGATGCAGGCCAGCGTGATCAGCGCATACACCAGCCACAGTCCCTTTGCCGTCTGCGCGATGCGCGGCGTGAGCTGCGATTCCTTCATCGGGCCGGGCGTTTCCGCTTTGAACATCTGCCGGCCGCCAATGCCCAGCAGCGGGAGAATGGCGACCGCCAACACAATCAAACCCATGCCGCCGACCCACACCAGTTCCGCGCGCCACATGTTGATGGAGGGGGGCAGGGTGTCGAGGCCGGAGAGAATAGTCGAGCCTGTCGTGGTCATGCCGGACACGGTTTCGAAATAAGCGTCGGTAAAGGAAATGTCGGGGAAATAAATCAGGAACGGAAGGGTGGCAAAAGCCGGCAATACCGCCCACACCATGGCCACCAGCAGAAAGCCGTCCTTGATCTGCAACTCGCGCTTTTTGTGCTGCGTGGACAGCCACATCAGCAAACCCGCGCCAAACGTGATGAGGAAAGCCTCATCGTAGGCGCGCTGCGCGGCGTCATCGAAGTAAATCGCTGTCGCCACCGGCAACAACAGGGCGAAGGCAAAAATGAGCACCACCAGGCCCAGCACGTGGACGACGGGGAAAATGCGGTTCATAGAAAGCTGAAGCCGGCCTGGAAGAGTTTTTCCACCTTGGGAATGATGCGCTTGTTGATCACGAAGAGGATGACGTGATCCTCGGACTGGATCAGCGTGTCATGGTGGGCAATGATGACTTCCTCGCCGCGGATGATGGCGCCGATGGTGGCGCCCTCGGGCAGGCTGATTTCCTCGATGCGATGGCCGGCAACTTTCGAATTTTTGGCATCGCCGTGCACGACGATTTCCAGCGCCTCGGCTGCGCCGCGCCGCAGGGAATGCACCACGGCCATGTCGCCACGGCGGATTTTCGAGAGCAACGGCCCCAGGGTGGCCTGCGCCGGAGAAATGGCGACATCGATCTCGCCACCCTGCACAAGATCGACATAGGACGAGCGGTTGATCAGCGCCATGACGCGGTGCGCACCCATGCGCTTGGCCAGCAGCGCGGCCATGATGTTGTCTTCGTCGTCGTTGGTCAGCGCGCAGAACACGTCCATGTCCTGCACGCTCTCCTGGTCGAGCAGTTCCTCGTCGGTGACTTCGCCCATCAGCACTAGCGTGCGGTGCAGTTCCGCGCCCAGTTGTGCGCAGCGCTGCTTGTTGTGGTCGATGAGCTTGACCTCGTAATTTTTTTCCAGCGTGGCCGCAAGCCGCTTGCCGATGTTGCCGCCGCCCGCGATCATGACCCTGCGCACGGGACGGTCCATGCGCCGCAGTTCGCGCATGACCTTGGGAATGTCTTCCTTTTTGGCCAGGAAAAACACTTCGTCACCGGGTTCGATGACAGTGTGTCCCTCGGGAACGATGCCGCGGTCCTTGCGGAAGATGGCCGCCACGCGGCAATCCAGATCGGGCATGTGCTTGCGGATGACCTGCAGCTCATGGCCGACCAGCGGGCCGCCGTGATAGGCGCGCACCGCCACCAGACGCACACGGCCCTCGGCGAAATCCAGCACCTGCAGAGCCTCGGGGTGTTCCACCAGCCGGCGCAGGTAGTGGGTGATTTCCTGTTCCGGGCTGATGGTGTGATCGACGGCGAAGTGTTTGCGCGCCAGGGTTTCGCCGTCGTCCTCGTCCTGCGAAAGGTAGTCCGGCGAGCGGATCCGCGCTACCCGTGTCGGCACGTTGAATTCGCTGGCGCACAGCTTGCACGCGACCAGATTGGCTTCATCGCTTTGCGTGACGGCCACCACCATATCGGCATCCGCCGCGCCTGCCTTCTGCAAAACCGCTGGGTGCGCGGCATGACCCTGCACCGTGCGCAGATCGAAACGGTCCTGCAGGATCGCCAGACGTTCACGATCCATGTCGACGATGGTCAGATCATTGTTTTCCGCGACCAGGCTCGCGGCCAGCGTGCCGCCAACCTGTCCCGCGCCGAGAATGATGATTTTCATTTGTAAGGGAAGGGGGAAGGGGGAAGGGGGAAGGGACAGGTATTGGCCAATTCACTTGCATCGTCCCAGGCAAGTTCTTTTTGGCATGGGGGTATAGGGGCGAAGCGCGCGTTTTTACCCTTCCCCCTTCCCCCTTCCCCCTTCACTACCATCCCCTTCACTTGTTCAAAGGTCCTCATCCAGCCTTTTTCCATGGCGAATATTCAGCTGTTTGAGTTTCCGGTAAAGATGCGTGCGCTCCAGTCCGGCCTTTTCGGCCACGCGGGTCATGCTGCCTCCCTCTTTCTGGATCAGATGCTCGAAGTAAAGCCTTTCGAACACGTCGCGCGCTTCGCGCAGCGGCGCGTCCAGAGGAATCATCTGGCCCAGCGGCGGGCTGGAAGCCTGCTTGAGTGGCGACACCACGCGGCTGACATCCTCGCTCTCGATTTCATCCGACAGCGAAGTGATGGCAAGTGTGCGAACGACATTGTTCAGTTGCGGCAGGTTGCCGGGCCAATCGAAGTTGCGCAGCTGATTGAGCGCGGCGACGGTGAATTTGCGCGGCTGGCATTCGCTGCTTTCAATCAGCTGGGTGAGCATGAAATTGGCGATGTCGGGCACATCCTCGCGATGCTCGCGCAGCGTGGGCACTTTTACGCTGACGGAGGACAAGCGGTAATACAGCCGCGAATCGAACTCGCCCGAGCCGAGCAGGGCATCCATGTTGCGGCTTGAAGCGCAGACCAGGCGCGCGGTTCCGCCGTTGAGCTTGTCGATCAGCAGCGCCAGTCCCTTTTGTTCCAGCTTGCCAAGCTCGGAAAGCTCGGGCAGGTAGAGCGTGCCGTTTTCAACCTTTTCCACATAGCTCTGTGGCGAGGCCACCAGCTGGGCGCGATCATTGATTTCCACCCACGGGCTGTTGGCGGGATGCAGAAACTTTGCGCACAGCTCGAATCCGCTGCCCGGCTCGCCCGACAGCAACACGGGCGTGGTGTGGCCGGCGATCTGGGTCAGGCGTTTTTTCAGGTCCTGCACGACCTGGCTTTTGCCCAGCGCGGAAAGTTCCAGCGAGGGGATGCGGCGCGGCGCATCGGCTTTCTTGATTGCCTTGGTAACCGTTGCCAGCAGCTTGGCCAGCGCGATGGGTTTTTCGAGGAAATCGACGGCGCCCATTTTGGTTGCCTCGACAGCGGTATCGATGGTGGCATGACCGGACATCATCACCACCGGCATGGTGAGCTGGCCGCCCGCGGCCCACTCCTTGAGCAGGGTGACACCGTCGGTATCGGGCATCCAGATATCCAGCAGTACCAGATCGGGACGCTGCTTCACCCGGAAATTCCGGGCCTCGTCGGCGTTCTCCGCCACATGCACGTCGTAACCTTCCTCGGTCAGAATTTCCGACAGCAACTCACGGATGCCGATTTCGTCATCCACCACCAATACATGGCCGCTCACTGCATTTCCCCTTTGCGGTATACCGGCAACGTCACGCACACACATGCGCCCCCGGCTGCCAGATTTTCCACTTTAATACTTCCCTGATGCTCTTCAATGATTTTTTTTACAATCGCCAGACCCAACCCTGTCCCCTTGGGTTTCGTCGTCGCATAGGGCTCGAACAATCGCGCCATCAGATGCTCGGGGAAACCCGGCCCGTTATCCGAAATGATCAGCATGACTTCGTTTTCAAGGCCCTCGGTACGGATGCTGATGCTGCCAGCCGGTTGACCGCTTAAGGCATCCTGCGCATTTTGCAGCAAATTATGAATGACTTGTCGCATGAGTGTGGAGTCTCCCGCGGCAAGAGGCAAGCCCTTCGTCAATTCGGCATGGATGGGGATGCCATCATAGAGCGTCAGCACTTCCATGATCAGCGCATTCAGGTCCAGCGGCGCGATCTTCGCGCTGGGCATGCGCGCATAGCTGGCAAACGCGTCCACCATGCTTTTCATGGCGCCCACCTGGTTGACGATGGTGTCGGTGGCGCGCTTGAGCATGTCCGCATCGTTCTCGGCCAGTTTGTCGGTCAGCCGCATGGACAGGCGTTCGGCGGAAAGCTGGATGGGCGTGAGGGGGTTCTTGATCTCATGCGCCAGCCTTCGTGCCACTTCGCCCCAGGCCGCGTCGCGCTCGGCGCGGATGAGCTTGGTGACATCGTCAAACACCAGGGTGTAGCCGCGCTGGACATCGACGGGCAGTTTGCTTCCGCGCGCCAGCAGATTCTGGCTTTGTCCCGGCCGGGCAAATTCCAGCTGCGCATTCCAGTCTTCGCCTTCCGCCGCCACGAAGCGCTCCGCCACCTGCTCGCCAAACTGGCGCAGGGGAGAGCCGGACTCGCCCCATTCAACCAGCGGCTTGCCGGACAGGTTTTCCGAAGCCGCATCCAGGATGCGCAGGGCGGCATCGTTGATGGCGCGCACGCGCAGCTTGTGGTCCAGCGCGACTACGCCGGAAGACAGATTGGCCAGCACGCTTTCCAGATAAGCCTTGGCCTGCTCGGTTTGCAAATGATTGCGCTCGGCTTCGGCCCGCGCATCGGAAAGCTGGCGGGTCATGCGGTTGAAGGACTTGATCAGCGCGCCGAGCTCGTCGCGGCTTTCGACGGGATGCATCTGCGAAAAATCGCCCTGCGCCACCGCCCGCGTGCCGCGCGCCAGCGTGCGCAGCGGAGATCCCAGCCGCTCGGACAACAGGTAAGCCAGAACGATGGTCAACAGCAGCGCCAGAAATAATGTCAGAGTGAGCGCCACGCCATATAACCGTTTCAGACCGAGACGCGAAACCGCGATTTCCTGATAGTCACGATACGCGGCCTGGACGGCCTGGGCGTCGCGGGCAAGGCTGGGTGGCACCGGCTGTATGGCCTGCAGCACACGGGTGTCGCCGGCGAACGACACACTATAGACCGGGACCAGCACGCGCATGACAAGGCCATGGCCCGGCAGGTCATCGACCCGGCTATAGGCTTGCTCCTGGCGCACCTGCCAGAGTATGGATTTGTCGGGCAATTCCGGCAGCAGGTCGGCCTTTTCGCCTGCCGCCGTGGCCACCACCCGACCGCGCTCATCAAATAGCGTGACTTCCTGGATCGCTGCCTGGTCGCGCAGGGAAGAGAGCATGGTGATGACGGTGCCCGCGCCTTCATCGGACAGCGACAGGGCCATGCGTTCGGTCTTCTTGGTGAGATCGGCCAGCAGATCGTCCAGTGCCGCCTGGCCAAGATTGACGCCGGAACCCAAGGCTGTGTCCACCCGCACATCGAACCAGCTTTCAATGCTGCGATTGAGGAAAAAAACCGATGCGCCAAACACGACCGTGGCCGGCAGCAGCGCCACCAGTCCAAACCACAGCATCAACCGCAGGGTGAGCTTGCTGCCGAACACGCCAGCACGAATGCGGCGGCGCAATTGCCAGAACTGCCAGCCAACCAGCGCAACAAGACCCACCGCGATGGCCGCGCCCGCCGCCAGCAGTTTGGGGAAATTTTCGGAGAGCAGGGGGCTGTCCTGGCTAGCGGAAAAAAGCAGCGCGATGACCACTGCCCCCAAGGTGGCAGCGGCCAGCAGGATGTAACGAATTAAGGTGCTGCTTCCCACTCGTGCCAGTCGCCTTCAACATCCCACTTGCCGGTTGCCAGCGCGTTGATTTGCAGCGGCTTGGACAGCAAACCCAGATCCAGTCGCATGCGGATCGCGGCCAGATAGCGCTCTCCCGGCTTGATGGTCTTTTTTGGAGCAATCACCCAGTTTTCGATACGGCCCAATCCCGCCAGCGCATCGGCCAGGGTGTCATAGCCCTTGTAGCCCTCGACGGTTTCCACCTGGTAGCGGCGCGTGAGCGGACTGTAATTCAATCGGCCAATCCGGTTGGCTTCGACCAGGCTCTCGTTCAGCCACCACGAGCGGACGCGCTCCAGTTCGAAGTCCGTGACAAAATGCAGCGTCACGCCTTTCTTCAGGGCCTCTTCCTGAATCTTGTTGAGCTGAACGACAAAACTGGCATTCAGTGCCCAGCCTTCTTCCGATGGTTTGAGCTGTGCCGACTGAACGGAGATGGACTCTTCCTGCTTGCCGGCCGACGCGGGCATCGTGAAAAAAATCAGCGATACCGACAGCAGCAGCGCCCGGCTAAGCACGCTGAAGCAGCGCATAGAAAAATCCGTCGTGATCGTCATCGGGGAGCAGTTGGCCATCACCCAGCTCTTCCGGCAGCGCGAGCCGGATCGCATCCGCGTGACGCGCCAGAAAAGACTGTATCTGTTGGGCATTTTCTTCCGGGAAAATGGAGCAGGTAACGTAAAGCAATTTACCACCGGGCGCGAGTATCGGCCAGAGTGCATCCAGAATGGCGGACTGCTGCCGCGCAAACTTGCGGATGTCTTCGGGACGTCTTAGCCACTTGATGTCCGGGTTGCGCCGTTCCACGCCGGACGCCGAGCAGGGTACATCGGCCAGAATCCGGTCGAATGGCCGGCCATCCCACCAGGATGACGGCTGCGCCGCATCACCTGTTTTCAGTTGCGCCGGCAAACCCAGCCGGTCAAGATTCTGTTGCACGCGCCCAAGCCGCGTTTCGTCGAGATCGAGCGCCATTACATCGACATCGGCGGTCTCAAGAATGTGCCCGGTCTTGCCGCCCGGCGCGGCGCAGGCATCCAGCACCCGCTGCCCGTTTTTCACATCAAGCAGCGCCGCCGCCCACTGCGCGCCGGCATCCTGCACCGAGAGCTTGCCTTCCGCGAAGCCTGGAATTTTTCCGACCGGAACGGGCTTGTCGAAGGTAATCGCCCAAGGGCCAGTCTGCCTTGCGCCGATACCCGCCGACAAAAGTTCTGCCATGACCTGTTCGACGGTTGTCTTGCGGCGGTTGACCCTCAATGTCATGGGCGGATGCAGCTGGCTGGCGGCCAGGATGTGCTCCCACTTGACGGGATACGCGGTCTGGAGTTTTTCCACCCACCATGCCGGGTGATTGGTGCGGCCTTCCACGGTCTGAACCGCCGAGGATAAAAGCGCTTCCTGTTTGCGCTGAAAGTTGCGCAACACGGCGTTGACCAGGTTGCGGTATTTCCTTGGCGCCGCATCTACGGCGTTGTTCACCACTGCATAAGGCGCCGCGTGGGTATGCACCAGCTGATACAGCGCCGACAGCAACAGGGCATGGACAAAACCATCGTCCAGCGGCTTTTGCAGGAGCTGGCCAAGCACACCCTCCAGTTCTCCCTTGTAACGCAGCACGCCATAGGCCATGTCGCGCACCGCGCCTTGTGTTGAAGGCGGCTGATTATTCAGCCGGGCCGCTTCCAGCGCCTGCGTGAGCGTTTGTCCGTAGGCAACGCCGGATAAAACTTCGGCGGCCATAGCCGCCGAAATGTTCTTGATGGATCCCGGATCAGACGCCACGGGCCATTGCCAATAATTTGGCCACGCGCTCATCCGTGGAAGGATGGGTCGAAAACAGGCTTTTGATGCCGTTGGTGGACAGGGGGTTGATGATCATCATCTGCGCCGTTTCGGGATGCGCCTCGGCGGTCGGCATGGGCAGACCCTTGGCATAGGTCTCGATTTTCTTCAGCGCGGACGCCAGCGCCTCTGGGTCGCGGGAGATTTCCGCTCCACCCGCATCGGCGCCAAACTCGCGTGCACGGGAAATTGCCATCTGGATCAGCATGGCGGCGATTGGCGCGATGATCATCACGGCGATGGCCACCACCGGATTGGTGCGACCCTCGCTGTCGCGCCCGCCGAACATCATGCCGAAATTGGCCAGCATGGAAATGGCGCCGGCCACGGTGGCGCTCATGGTGGAAATCAGCGTATCGCGGTGTTTCACGTGCGCCAGTTCGTGCGCCATCACGCCGCGCAGCTCGCGTTCGGACAATAGCTGCATGATGCCGGTGGTGGCGGCAACCGCCGCGTGCTCCGGATTGCGGCCGGTGGCGAAAGCGTTTGGCTGGGCTTCGTTGATGAGGCAGACGCGCGGCATGGGCAAACCGGCATTTTGCGACAATTCCCTGACCATGGCGTAGTAGCGCCCGCCGGTATTCGCATCCACTTCCTGCGCGTTGTACATGCGCAGCACCATCTTGTCGGAATTCCAGTAAGCGAACAGATTCATGGCCGCGCCAATCCCCAGTGCGATCAGCATGCCCGACTTTCCGCCCAGCAGCATGCCCACGGCGCCAAACAGCGCGACGATACCCGCCATGAGTATCGTGGTCTTGACCCAATTGAACATTGCCCAATCTCCAAATGAAAAAATAAGTCGCTTATTAGATGGTGGGACGAACTGAAAATTCAATTCCCCAGCCGCGTGCCAACGGGAATTTTAAGGCCGGACAGAAACGTTGCGGCATCCATGCATCTGGCGCCGGCCCTTTGCAGTTCCATAATCTTGATGGCGCCTTCCCCGCATCCAACAACCAATCCCTCAGCACTGGCGGCCAGCACTTCTCCTGGCTTCCCCTTGCTGGAATCCGGCGTTGCCCGCCAGATCTTGAGCGGCTCTCCATTCAGCAGCGTCCATGCGCCGGGCACGGGATTGAATGCGCGTATCTTGCGTGCCAGTTCTGTGGCGGACAATTGCCAGTCCAGCCGGGCGTCATCCTTGCCGAGCTTGGCCGCGTAGGTCACGCCTTCTGACGGCTGCGGCACGGGTACAAGCCTGCCATGACTTTCCAGCGCCTCGACGATGGCTTTCGCGCCCAGGACGGCCAGTTTGTCATGCAGGCTCTCACCGGTATCGGATTCGGTGATGGGCAGGCGTTTTTCGATCAGCACCGGGCCGGTATCCAGACCGGCCTCCATCTGCATGATGCAGATGCCGGTTTCGCTATCGCCCGCCTCGATCGCTCGCTGAATGGGCGCCGCGCCTCGCCAGCGCGGCAGGAGCGATGCGTGGATGTTGAAACAGCCAAGTTTGGGAATATCCAGCACGGCTTGAGGCAGAATCAGGCCGTAAGCCGCGACGACCATGACATCGGCGCCCGCTGTCCTGATGGGTTCGTGACTGGCCGGATCCTTGAGTTTTTCAGGCTGGCAGACCGGGATGCCGTGATTCTCGGCTTCGACCTTGACCGGACTGGGGGTGAGCTTCATGCCACGTCCACTAGGGCGATCGGGCTGAGTAAGCACCAGCACCACCTCGTGTCCGGCGGCGATGATGGCAGCAAGCGCCTGCCGGGCAAACTCTGGCGTGCCGGCGAAAATGACTTTCACTTGATTAATTAAAGGCTGGCGCGGCTGGGATGCGCTTCCCGATGCTCGCGTTCCTGCTTGACGAGCTTGGTCTTGATGCGATTCTGCTTGAGCCGCGAGAGGTATTCGACGAAGACCTTGCCCAGCAGATGATCCATTTCGTGTTGAACGCATACTGCCAGCAGGCCGTCAGCATCAAATTCATAAGTCTCGCCAGCGCGATTCAGCGCACGCACGCGGATGATTTCGGCCCGGTGCACCTTGTCATAAATGCCGGGAACCGACAGGCAGCCTTCTTCCCATTCCACGTCCCCGGATTTGGACAGGATTTCCGGATTGATCAGTACGCGCAGGTCGCTTTTGTCCTCGGAAATATCGATGACAATCACCCGCTCATGAACATTGACCTGAGTCGCGGCCAGCCCGATACCCGGCGCGGCGTACATGGTTTCGGCCATATCGTCGACCAGTTTCTGGATGCGCGCATCCACCGCCTGCACGGGTTTTGCCACCGTGTGCAGCCGGGAATCCGGGTAACGAAGAATATCTAGCTTCATAACTACTTGTATTTACAGGGACTTGAAGGCACACTTTCAGCAAAATTCCAGGGCACTGCTAAATTTCCGTCAGTAATGTCCGCAAACGCAACAGTAGCTTTTTAAAGAAAATTAGACAAGGTCTAAATAGAGGGTTCTCATGCGTAAACTTCTGCTTTCCCTGGCCATTTCCGCCTGCGTCCTGACCCAGCCGCTGTCAGCCGATGAACTGAAACTGCGCGAGGACGCCCCCGACAAATATGTCGTCGTCAAGGGCGATACCCTCTGGGACATTTCCGGCAAGTTTCTGAAAAGCCCCTGGCGCTGGCCCGAAATCTGGGGCCTGAACAAGGAAGCAATCAAGGACCCTCACTGGATTTATCCCGGCGACCTGATCGTCCTCGACCAATCCAGTGGCCAGCCAAGACTGAGCCTGGTTAAAGGCGATCAGCACGGCATGACCACGGTCAAGCTCTCACCTTATTCCCGTGAGCAGCTGATCGGCGACGGCCCGATCCACACCATCCCCATTTCTGCCATTCATTCTTTCCTGTCGCAGCCGCGAGTCGTTTCCGCCGGTGCAATCGACAGCGCGCCCTTCATTCTTGGCACCAACGAAGACCGCGTCATCCTGGGCCGCGGCGACGATGCCTTCGCCACCGGCGGCCCGGCTGGCGTCTCGCGCTGGAACATCCTGCGTCCTGGCAAGGTATTGAAAGACCCCGAGACCGGCGAGGTGCTGGGCCACGAAGTGGAATATGTTGGCGATGCCCGCACGCTGTCGGATGGCGCGCCGCAGAAAATCCGCATTACCAGCGCAGCCCAGGAAGTGTTGACCAAGGACAAGCTGCTCCCCGCCGCCGACACCACCGCATTTGAGTACATTCCGCGCGCGCCTGAAACCCAGGTCGCCGGGCGGATCATTTCCGCCTATGGCAGCGTGTCTGACACTGGCCGCTATCAAACTGTCGTGCTGAATCGCGGCAGCAACCACGGCCTGGCGCCCGGTCACGTGCTGGCCATCCACCATACCGGCAATACCGTCAAGCTCAGCAAGGACGAGCTCGACAAGATGAAGTGGCTCTCCGGGAAGCAGGGCAATGTACCCGATGGCGGCGCCTGGCTGTATACCGATGTGCGCTGCCTGAAGGACAAGAGCAAGATCACCTACGACCAGACAGCCGAACTCAAGGCCCTGACCCGCGTGGGCTGCTTTGAACAGGACGACAGCAAGGTCAAGCTGCCGGACGCGCGTGCCGGTCTGGCCATGGTCTATCGCGTGTTCGACAAGGTTTCCTACGCGCTGGTCATGCAATCCGATGGTCCGGTGTACCTGCTGGATACCGTCAAGAATCCCTGATACATTCAATCCGCCTGCAAAGCGGTAACCCTGCCAACCGCCCTTCGGGGCGGTTTTTATTTCAACAAAAGGAGAAGAAGCATGAGCCAGGATCTGGAAAAGGCACGTAATCTGACGCAGATCATCTATTTTTTGTACGCGGCCTCCATCATCGTGGGCATTACCGCCATCGTGGCCATCATCATCAACTACGTGAAACGGGATGATGTCGCCGGCACCTGGCTGGAAAGCCATTTCCGCTGGCAAATCCGCACCTTCTGGTTTTCGGTTCTGTGGGGTGCCATCGGAACAATCACCAGCATTATTGGCGTTGGCATCGTGGTGCTGATTGTCGCGGGCATCTGGGCCATCTACCGCATCGTCAAAGGCATGCTGAATTTTTACGACAACAAGCCCATGTATGCCTAAGCCCGCGCAGGATCATGAATCCTGGCTGCGGCTGGGACTGATACCCGGCGTTGGCGATGGCGCAATGCGACGTCTGCTGGAAGCTTTTGACTCGGCCGGGGCGGTGTTATCAGCAAATCGCGCGCAATTGTCACCGCATCTGGGCAAAAAGCAGATCGACAGCCTGCAGGACGGGCCGGATCCGGATCTGCTGGCCCTCACCATGGCCTGGCTGTCCCAGCCTGGTCACCATCTCATTACCTTGCTTGACGAAGACTATCCGCCGCTGTTGCGCGAAACCGCCGATCCGCCCGCGCTGCTTTATGGCGCCGGACGCCGCGAACTTCTTTTGCAAGGCTGTCTTGCCATCGTTGGCAGCCGCAATGCCACGCCCCAGGGCGAATCCAATGCGGAAGCCTTTGGCCAAGCTCTTTCCAGTGCGGGCATCACTGTCGTCAGCGGACTGGCGCTGGGTATCGACGCCGCCGCGCACAAAGGCGGTTTGAAGGGACCCGGATCGACCATTGCCGTGGTCGGCACCGGGCTGGACCGCGTATACCCTGCCCGCAACAAGGCGCTGGCGCATGAAATCGCCGAGAAAGGCCTGCTGCTGTCCGAGTTTGCCCTGGGCACGATTTCCGCGCCGGGCCACTTTCCCAAGCGCAACCGGATTATTTCAGGGCTATCCCGGGGCGTGCTGGTGGTGGAAGCGGCGCTCAATTCCGGCTCGCTGATCACGGCCCGGCAGGCGCTGGAACAGGGGCGCGAAGTCATGGCCATTCCCGGGTCGATTCACTCTCCGCTGTCCAAGGGCTGCCATGCACTGATCAAGCAGGGCGCCAAGCTGGTGGAATCGGCGCAAGACATCATTGAAGAGCTGGCGTGGCCAGTCATGCCGGCGGTTCGCGCCACCGCAACTCCGGCGGGCATGGAAACTGAACCGCTTTTACAACACCTGGGCCACGACCCGGTCAGTATCGACTTGCTTGCCGAGCGAAGCGGGTTGACGGTGGATGCGCTTTCGGCGAAGCTGTTGACGCTCGAACTGGAAGGGCACGTCGCCCAGCTTCCCGGCGGGCGCTACCAACGACTCTTATAAAAACGATGCTAGATATCCTAGTTTACCTGTACGAAAGCTACCGCATGGCGGAGCTTGCTCCCGACCGCGACTCGCTGGAAAAAAAGCTTTATGCCGCCGGCTTCGACGAATCCTCGGTCAAGGGTGCCCTGGACTGGTTTGCCCACATGTCCACCACCGAATCGCACCCGCGGCTGCTAGATATACCGCATTTCCGGCATTTCGCTCCCGAGGAACAGGAACGGCTGGATGAAGACTGCATCGCCACGCTGCGTTTTCTGGAGGAGTCGGAAATTCTCGACGCCGAATCGCGCGAATGGGTCATCAATGGTCTGATGCATCTTCACGGCGAAGATATCGCGCCGGAGCAGGTGCGCTGGATGAGCCTGATCGTGCTGTGGAGCCGGGGCCAGATCGAGCACTACACTTTTCTGGAAGAATTTCTGCTCAACGAAACCACGCTGCACTAATCAGCCGGAAACAAACCCATATGAAACTGGTCGTTGTTGAGTCTCCTTCAAAATCCAAAACGCTGAAAAAGTATCTTGGCTCGGACTACGAAATTCTCGCCTCCTACGGCCACGTGCGTGATCTGGAACCGAAGACCGGCGCGGTCGACACGGCCAACCACTTCGCCATGAAATACCAGCTCATCGAGCGCAACGAAAAGCACGTCTCCGCCATCTGCAAGGCGGCGAAGAAGGCCGACGAAATCCTGCTGGCAACCGACCCGGACCGCGAGGGCGAGGCCATTTCCTGGCACCTCGCCGAAATTCTCAACGAGCGCAAGCTGCTCAAGCCGGGCAAGCTCAAGCGCATCGTGTTCTATGAAATCACCGAAAGCGCAGTGAAGGACGCAGTGGCGCATCCGCGCGATGTGTCCATGGACCTGGTCAACGCGCAGCAGGCGCGCCGCGCGCTGGATTACCTGGTCGGTTTCAATCTCTCGCCGCTGCTGTGGAAAAAAATCAGCCCCGGCCTTTCCGCGGGCCGCGTGCAAAGTCCCGCATTGAGGCTCATCGTCGAGCGCGAGGAGGAAATCGAGAAGTTCAAGCCGCGCGAATACTGGACGCTGCATCTTGACACGCACAAGGACAAGCAGGCTTTTTCCGCACGGCTCACGCATTTCGAGGGCGAAAAACTCAACCAGTTTTCGGTGGAAACCGAAGCGCGCCAGGCGGAAATGCTCAAGCTTCTGCAGGCAAAGGAAGCCAGGGTCATGCAGGTGGAAAAGAAGCGCAAGGCGCGGCATGCGCCGCCGCCCTTCACCACCTCCACCATGCAGCAGGCCGCCGTGCGCCAGCTCGGCATGACCACCGACCGCGCCATGCGCACCGCCCAGCAGCTGTACGAAGGTATCGATGTCGGTTCCGGTACCGTCGGTCTCATCACCTACATGCGTACCGACTCGGTGAATCTGGCCAATGAGGCAATCACCGAAATCCGCGAATTCGTCGGCAACAAATTCGACAAGGATTACCTGCCCAGCCAGCCGCTGCATTACCGCGCCAAGACCAAGAACGCGCAGGAAGCGCACGAGGCCATTCGCCCCACGTCTGCCTCGCGCACGCCCGAAAGCCTGAAGAATTTCCTGTCGCACGATCAGATGCGGCTGTACGAGCTGATCTGGAAGCGCGCGGTGGCCTCGCAAATGACGGCGGCACAGTTCGACACCGTCGCCGCAGATCTCATGGTGGCGCAGGGCGTGTTCCGCGCAACCGGCCAGACGCTGGCCTTCGCCGGTTTTCTCGCCGTGTATCACGACGACGAGGAAGACGAGGAAGAGGCCAAACTGCCGCCACTAAAGGAAGGCGAAGTGTTACCCGTGGACAAACTCTACGGCGAGCAGCACTTCACCCAGCCGCCGCCGCGCTACACTGAGGCGAGTCTGGTCAAGGCACTGGAAGAATTCGGCATCGGCCGGCCTTCGACTTACGCCAGCATCATTTCCACTCTGCAGGATCGCGAGTACGCCATTCTCGACAAGAAGCGTTTCATGCCCACGCCCATCGGCCGGCTGGTGAACGGTTTCCTGACGCTGCACTTCAACCACTACGTCGATTACGATTTCACCGCCAAGCTGGAAGACAAGCTCGATGACGTGTCAAACGGCAAGCGCGAGTGGACACGCCTGCTGGGCGAGTTCTGGAAGGAATTCGACGGCAATCTCGCCGCCAAGCAGGAAGTCGAACGCGGCATCCCGATGGATGAAAAGTGCCCCAAATGCGGTTCGGTTCTCAACATGCAGGCCAGCAAGCGCGGACTGTTCATCGGCTGTTCGGCTTATCCGAAATGCGATTACACCCGTCCGCTGCATGGCAACGAAGATGGGCCCACCGTGCTGGGCAAATATCCACCCACCGGCGAGGACGTGCTGCTGATGAATGGCCGCTTCGGCTGGTATGTGCAGGTCGGCCCCACGCCCGAGGACAAGAAAGCGCCCAAGCCCAAGCGAGCCTCCATGCCCAAGGGCCTGCCACCGGAATCCGCGACGCTGGAAATGGCGCTCAAGTGGCTGTCGCTACCGCGCGAAGTCGGCCACAACCCCAAGACCGGCCTGCCCATCGTCGCCAACATCGGCCGCTTCGGACCTTATCTGCTGCATGACGGCAAGTTCAAATCCATTCCCAAGGATGATGACGTTTACACCATCGGCCTCGAGCGCGCGGTGGAAGTGCTGGAAATGCCGGCCACGCGCGGGCGCGGCGCGGCCGCCAGCGAAAAGAAGGAGCTGGGCAAACACCCGGACGACGGCAAGCCAGTCAATATCCAGAACGGCCGCTATGGCTGGTACGTCAGCCACAACAAGATCAACGCCACGCTGCCAAAGGACCTCGATCCTCAAAGCGTGACCCTGCTCGATGCGCTGCCCCTTATCGCCGCCAAGGCGGAAAAAGGCGGCACGACAAAGAAGGGGGCGGCGAAGCGCGCACCGGCCCGCAAGGCCGCCGCGCCCAAAGCCGAGGCCAAGTCAAAACCGAAAAAAGAGACCGCCGTCAAGGCCACTGCCAAGAAGCCCGCCACAAAAAGCGCGGCCAAAGGCAAATCTTCCAAAGCCTGATTCCGGTTTATACTGCGCGGCCCCGGGCTGTCGCCGCTGATCTGCTTTTTTGCCATGTCCGTACTGAATATTTCCACCTATAAATTCATCACGCTGGATGATCGCGAATCATTGCGCGGCCGCATTCAGCAGCAGTGCGAAGCCTTGAGCTTGAAGGGCACGATCCTGCTGGCGCCGGAGGGAATCAACATTTTTCTGGCGGGCGATGCGGCGTCCATACACGGCTTTTTCGACTGGCTGCGGCAGGATGCGCGCTTTGCGGATATCGCCGTCAAGGAAAGCTGGTCGGGCAGCGCACCGTTCCGGAAAATGCGCGTGCGCCTGAAAAAGGAAATCATCACCATGAAGGTGCCGGACATCCGGCCCGAGGATCATCGCGCGGAAACAGTTTCACCTGTCCAGCTCAGAGCCTGGCTGGATTGCGGCCACGACGATCAGGGACGCGAGATCGTCATGATCGATACCCGTAATATCTTTGAAGTCGAAGCAGGCACCTTCATCAACGCCCTGGACTTCGGCATCGAACGATTTTCGCAATATCCGGAAGCCATCGCCGCACACACGAACGATTTTTCCGGCAAGGCCGTGGTCACCTTCTGCACCGGCGGCATCCGCTGCGAAAAGGCCGTGCTGTACATGAACCGGATCGGCATGGACAACGTGTACCAGCTAGACGGCGGCATCCTCAAGTATTTCGAGGAGGCAGGCGGCGCGCACTGGACAGGCAACTGCGTGGTGTTCGACGACCGCAATGAAATCGACTCCGCGCTGAGGCCCGCTCGCGAGCCGTTGCCACACCGGTAATAAATGCCCAGGAAACTGCTTTGTGTCGTCGAAGCCATCGGCTTCAACACGCTTGCGCCGTTGCTTGAAGAAAGCGACTTTGAGATCGCCGTGGAAACCTCTTCGCGCCGCGCCATGAGCCGGCTGAAAACCTGGCAGCCGGATGTGCTGGTGGCCGATTTCTACAAGCGCTATTTCCATGATCGCGTCAGCAATCTTGAATCCCTGCTGGCGCTGGCCACGCGCGATGACTCAACCCGTATTGTCGTTATCTACGACCCGTTTCACGCAGCCGACATGGAGTTGCTGAAGCAGCGTCACCGCATCGATGCGGCCTTGCCGCTGCCCCTGTCCGCCTCCGCGTTTCAGGCGGCACTGGCAGCCTCGACATAACACCACTCTCCCCGCTTCAAATCCGCCGGCAGGACAAACTCGCCCATGCGCTCACGGTGCAACGCTTCCACGCGATTGCCCGCTGCACCCACCATGCGTTTCACCTGATGGTATTTGCCCCCGGTCAGCGTCAATTCCAGCGTATGTGCATCGCGCGCGATGGCTGACTGCGCCTTCACCGGTTCGGGGTCATCATGCAGCACCACCCCGGCGCGAAGTGCGGCAAGTTGCGTTTCGTCCAGGGGATGTTTGACTGTTGCCCGGTAGACCTTGGCAATGTTCTTCTTTGGCGAGGTGTAGACGTGCAGAAACTGCCCATCATCCGTCAGCAGCAATAACCCGGTGGTGTCTTCGTCCAGCCGCCCCACGGTTTGCAGGCCGCGATTGCGCAGTTGAACGGGCAGCAGGCTCAACACACTGGGATGATGCTTCGGCTTTTGCGAACACTCATGCCCCGCGGGTTTGTTCATAAGCACATACACCTTCTCGCGGTATTGCCAATCCTTGCCGTCCACCGAAAACACCAGACCTTCTTGATTGATGTCCGCGTCAGCATCCGTGATTTCCTGACCGCCAATTGTTACAAGGCCAGACAAGATCAAACCCCGGCATTCTCGACGCGTGCCAAAGCCCTGGGATTGAAGCAGCTTGGTGAAGTTCATGCCGGGATTTTACCCGCACGGCTGTAAGGCTCCGTCTTATTGAGCGACAAACCTGAAAACAAGGAGACGCCCATGATCACACGCCGCAACCTGCTCATTGCCAGTCTTGCCGCAGCGCTGCCCAGGCCGCTGCTGGCTCAATCCTGCACTGCCGCACCAGACATCTCGGGCAGCGGCCCCTGGTTCAACAGTCCGCCGCTTTCATTGGCAAGTGTGAAAGGAAAAGTCGTGCTGGTCGAATTCTGGACGTTTGGCTGCCACAACTGCCGCAATGTTGAGCCCTACGTCAAACAGTGGCACGAACGTTATGTGAACGATGGCTTGGTGGTAATCGGCGTGCATACGCCCGAATTCGCACACGAAGCCGACCCAAAGCGAGTCAAGGCTTATCTCACGGAAAACGGCATCCGCCATCCCATCGTCCTGGATAACGACTACGGCATCTGGAATCGCTGGGGCAACCGCTACTGGCCCGCAATGTACCTGCTGAACAAGTCGGGCGAGATCTGTTACCGGCACTTTGGCGAAGGCCGCTATGCCGAAACAGAATCCCGGATCAAGTTGCTATTGCAGGAAAGCTGATTACTTCAACACGAAGGTCAGCTTCATACGCACGCGGTATTCGGTGATCTTACCTTTGCTGACCACCACATCCTGATCCTGCACCCAGGCGCCGGTGATATTGGCCAGCGATTCCGCCGCCTTGGCCACGCCGGCCTTGATAGCATCGTCAAAGCTTTTCTTGGAGCTGGCGGAAATTTCGATGGTTTTTGCGACTGACATGGCTTCTCCTCGTTTTTGATTGAAGTACGAGGTTTCAGATTATCAGCTTGTCGGGAAAATCAAAGGGCCGGAATGTTAATTCCGCCGGTCGCTACTTGTCCTTTTCAAGCATGGCGCGCATTTCGTCAAAGTGCGCTAAGGCTTCCTTGTCCGGTTGCGGATAGGACAAATCGAGCGACTTCAATGTATCGCGAATGATCTCCGCCACCGACAGCCGCATGAAATCCTTGTTGTCGGCGGGAATGGCATACCACGGCGCCCACGGCCGCGAGGTTTCGTTCAGCGCCTCCTCGTAGGCCGCCATGTACTTGTCCCAGTGCGCGCGCTCGGCCACGTCCTTTTCGGAAAACTTCCAGTGCTTTTCCGGTTCCTTCAGGCGCGAGAGAAAGCGCTTGCGCTGCTCGTCCTTAGAGACATTGAGGAAGAATTTCAGGATAACCGTGCCGTTGCGCGCCAAATGCTGCTCGTGCTCGCGGATGGATTCGTAGCGCCATTGCCAGAAGTTCTTGTTGCTCACGCCATTCGGCAAGCGTTGCGCGCCAAGGAATTCCGGATGCACCCGCACCACCAGCACTTCCTCGTAATAGCTGCGGTTGAACACACCGATGCGCCCGCGCTCCGGCAGGTGGTGCGTGGTGCGCCAGAGAAAATCGTGATCGAGTTCTTCGCTGGAGGGTACCTTGAACGAGGTGACATGGCAGCCCGCCGGGTTCACCCCCGACAGCACGGCGCGGATCGTGCCATCCTTGCCCGCCGCATCCATCGCCTGGAATATCAGCAACAGCGCATAGCGATCATGCGCATACAGCACGTGTTGCAGGTCTGCGATTTCTTCCACACATTCTTTCAGCCTGCGCTCGCATTCCTCGTCATCCGGTGCTTTTTTGCCGGGGTCAGTGATAGCCTTTTTCAGCTTGAAGCTGTTGTCGTCGGGGATAAGGAAGGGGCGAGAAGAGACTCTAATCACGTGGTTTATTTTACGTTGTGGTTTTTGTGAAAGAGCTAAAGCGAATCACCTCACACCTACCTAAATGAATTTGCGCTATCCGTGCAGAAGACCTTTAAATTCGGGGGATTTGATTAACTTACCAATGAGGTTTTGAACTGCGGGCAGAAAGGCCTCTGCTGTCTGTTTGCACGCCGTATCCGCAATAAAACCACTTTCAAACTCATAGTGTTCCGTAATAAATATGGATTTTCCGTTTGATGAATTAACCCTAAGGGCAATATCCCAAGTTCCTCCGGTAAGTCCTCTTGATGAAGAGAAGCTAAGGCTCTCAACGGCCCCGGTTAGTGTTGTTTTCGGGGTTTTGTCATCAAAGAAGCCTGCTACCTTCAGTTCATCAGCAAGAGCCTTCTGAATGTAATTCTCAAAGCTCATGTTGTCCGGGGGTGCTATTGGGCCTGCTCCTCTGCATGCTCTATCAAATGTAGCAGGCCCTGCAAATGCTCCAACATTAATATTGCCAACGCCAAGTGCCTTTAAGGCAACATTGTTATCGGCTGAGATGTTATAGCGTTGCGGGGTAAACGTCGAACAAGCACTAAGCGCAAAAATGCAGAATACCCCAAATGCTTTTTTCATTTTTTTCTTCTCCCTATTCCATAACCAAATAATTAATTTACGATTTAAACCAAGCTGTTATACATCCAGATTCCGCACCCCCAGCGCATTGGTTTCGATGAACGCGCGACGGGGTTCGACTTCGTCGCCCATGAGGGTGGTGAAGATGGCGTCGGAGGAGATGGCGTCCTCGATGCGGACTTTCATCAGGCGGCGCACCTTGGGGTCCATGGTGGTTTCCCACAACTGCTCGGGGTTCATTTCGCCCAAGCCCTTGTAGCGCTGGATGCCCATGTTGCGTTTGACTTCGTTGAGCAGCCAGTCCATGGCTTCCTTGAAGCTGGCCACGCCGGCGGTCTTTTCGCCGCGCGATACGCTGGCGCCCGCGCCGATGAGGCCTTGCAGCATTTCGCCGGTTTTCCGCAATTGGGCATAGTCGCCGGATTCGAGCAGGTCTTCTTCGAGGAAGTTGACGATCACGTTGCCGTGCAGGTGGCGGGTGATCTTCAAGCGGTGGGCTTCAGTCTCGGGAATGAATTCAGTTTCGATGCTGTATTTTCCGCCGTCGATCTGCGCGGCAAGCGCGGCCTCGGCCATCATGGCCTGGGTGGCGTCGCGCAGCGACAGCGCGGGCGTGTGCATGAGGGCGTGCAGCACGTCCTCGGGCAGGATGCGCGTCAGGCGGTCGATGACGGCTTCGGCCAGGAAGTATTCGCGCGACAGGTTTTCCAAGGCCTCGCCCATGATGGGCGCCGCACCCTCGCCGGGGATGATGGCGGCATCCGACAGCGCCTGGCTGAGCAGGAATTCCTTCAGCGCGTGCTCGTCTTTCAGATACTGCTCCTTCTTGCCGGACTTGACCTTGTACAGCGGCGGCTGGGCAATGTAGATGTGGCCGCGCTCGACCAGTTCGGGCAGCTGGCGGTAGAACAGAGTCAGCAACAGCGTGCGGATATGCGCGCCGTCGACATCCGCATCGGTCATGATAATGATGCGGTGGTAACGCAACTTGTCGATGTTGAAGTCGTTGGCGCCGATGCCGGTGCCCAGCGCAGTGATGAGCGTGACGATCTGTTCGGAGGAGATGAGTTTGTCGAAACGCGCCTTTTCCACGTTGAGCACCTTGCCGCGCAGCGGAAGGATGGCCTGGAACTTGCGGTCGCGGCCCTGCTTGGCGGAGCCGCCCGCGGAATCGCCCTCGACGATGTAGATTTCCGACAGCGCCGGATCCTTTTCCTGGCAGTCTGCCAGTTTGCCGGGCAGGCCAACGCCATCGAGCACGCCCTTGCGGCGCGTCATTTCGCGGGCCTTGCGCGCGGCCTCGCGGGCGCGGGCCGCTTCCACGATCTTGCCGCAGATGGTTTTGGCGTCGATGGGGTTTTCCTGCAGGTACTCGGCGAGTTTTTGCCCCACTACTTCGGATACCACCGGCTGCACTTCGGATGACACCAGCTTGTCCTTGGTCTGGCTGGAGAACTTGGGTTCCGGCACTTTCACCGACAACACGCAGGTCAGGCCTTCGCGCATGTCGTCGCCGCTGGTTTCCACCTTGGCTTTTTTCGCCAGTTCGCTGTCCTCGATGTACTTGTTTATGACGCGCGTCATGGCTGTGCGGAGACCTGTCAAATGCGTACCGCCATCGCGCTGGGGAATGTTATTGGTAAAGCACTGCACGGTTTCCGAATAGCTGTCGTTCCACTGCATGGCCACTTCAACCGTCATGTTGTCCTTTTCGCCAATGGCGTGGAAGACCTTGGGATGCAGCGTGGTCTTGGCCTTGTTCATGTATTCGACAAAGCCTTTTACGCCGCCGGAATGCGCGAAGTTTTCCGTCTTGCCGTCGCGGTGATCGTGCAGTTCGATCTTGACACCGTTGTTGAGGAAGGACAGTTCGCGGATGCGCTTGGCCAGGATATCGAAGTGATATTCGACCTTGCCAAAGATTTCCTCGTCGGCGAGGAAATGGACTTCAGTGCCGCGGTTCTTGGTTTCACCGACCACCTTCATCGGCGACACTTCAACACCATTCTGTTTTTCGATTTCGCGGTTTTCCACCTTGCCGCGATGAAATTCCATGGCGTATTTTTTTCCTTCTCGGCGCACGATCAGCTTCAGCCATTTGGACAGGCCGTTGACGCAGGACACGCCCACACCATGCAGGCCGCCGGAAACCTTGTAACTGTTCTGGTTGAACTTGCCGCCGGCATGCAGCACGGTCATGACGATTTCGGCGGCGGAACGCTTGGGTTCATGCTTGTCGTCGAACTTGATGCCGACCGGTATGCCCCGGCCGTTGTCGGAAATGGATATGGAGTTGTCCGGATGGATGATGACCTTGATGTCATCGCAGTGGCCGGCCAGGGCTTCGTCAATGGCATTGTCCAGCACTTCAAACACCATGTGATGCAGGCCGGTGCCGTCGGACGTATCGCCGATGTACATGCCGGGGCGCTTGCGTACCGCCTCCAGGCCTTCAAGTTGCTGGATACTGTCTTCGTCGTATTGGTCTGCCATTTTGTGTACCTGTGTTACTGCTTGATTTATCTACTAAGCCCGCTGCATCCCGCTTTAAATACGCATGGGCATGACTACATATTTGAAGCCGGGTTCCTTTTCCGATGTCACCAGCATGCTGCTGTTGGGGTCGGAGAACGAAAGCGTGACTTCCTCCGAGGAGAGCGCATTTAGCCCGTCCTGCAGATAGGTAACGTTGAAGCCGATGTCGAGCGGCTCGGCATCATATTTTGCTTCGATTTCTTCTTGCGCTTCTTCCTGCTCGTTGTTGTTGCAAACCACATTGAGCGAGTTCGCGCCCATCACCAGCCGCACACCGCGGAATTTTTCATTGGAAAGAATGGCCGCGCGCTGCAAAGCCTGGCTGGCGACCTGACGATTGACGATCAGATTCTTGTCATGCCCCACCGGCACGACGCGCTGGTAGTCGGGGAATTTGCCATCGACAATTTTTGAAACCAGCTGGGTATTGTTCAATTCAATCGTGACCTGGTTTTCGCCAACCCTCAGTGTGACCGGGTCTTCGGTTTCCTGCAGCAGCTTGGTCAGTTCAATGACGGTTTTGCGCGGAATGATGACGTCCTTCTGTGGACCCGCTTTCGCCAGGGTGGTTTCCGCCAGGGACAGGCGATGGCCATCGGTCGCAACTACTCTCAGCGTGGTTCCATCCAGAACCAGCAGCATGCCATTCAGGTAATAACGTATATCCTGCTGCGCCATGGCGAACTGCACCAGTTGCAACAGGTGCTTGAGTGTCTTTTGCGGCAAAGTAACCTCACCCGCGACGCCCGCGCCCGTTTCCATGCGCGGGAAATCGGCAGCCGGGAGGGTTTGCAGCGTGAACTTCGATTTGCCTGCCTTGACTTCGAGCTGGCTGTCCTTGCTGTCGAGTTTGACCTTGGCATCGTCCGGCAGGGCACGCACGATATCGAACAGCTTGCGCGCCGCGACGGTAATCGAGAAATCTTCACCTGCTTTGCCTTCCAGCGCCGTGCTGACCTGCAGCTCCAGGTCAGTCGCCAGCAGTGTGAGGCGTCCGTTCTGACGCTGCAACAGAACATTGGAAAGGATGGGCAGGGTATGTCGCTTTTCCACGACCCCCACGGTGGCGGCTAGCGGGGTAAGCAGACAGTTGCGTTCTGTTTCCAGTAGTACCATTTATATATTCCTTGTGTTCATTGTTTGGTGGGCACGAAATCCGGGGATAAGCCGATAACGGACATGCGCGAGACGGCATTCCCGATGGTTAAAGCCAGTGGATAAAAATGGGATGTCTGTGGATGAATGTGGGCACTTTTCCAGTTTGGTCGATTTATCGAAAACTTATTCATGTTTATACCCAATCCGCTAACTGGTCAGCGTTTGCAGTAACACCAGATAGTCGCGGCTGATGTCCTGTTCCTGTTCGCGCAGCTCGGCAACCTTGCGGCAGGCATGCAAAACGGTGGTGTGATCGCGCCCGCCGAAGGCATCGCCAATCTCGGGCAGGGAAAGCGGGGTGAGTTCCTTGGCCAGCGCCATGGCGATCTGGCGGGGACGGGCCAGGTTGCGGGTACGCTTTTTGGAGAACATGTCCGCGACTTTTATCTTGTAGAAATCGGCCACGGTCTTCTGGATGTTTTCGATGGATACCTGTTTGTGCGCCGAGGCAATCAGGTCGCGCAAGGCATCCTTGACCAGATCCAGCGTCATGGGCTTTTCGGTAAAACGCGCGTAGGCCACCACGCGTTTGAGCGCGCCTTCCAGTTCGCGAACATTGGAACGTACCTGTTTGGCGATGAAAAACGCGACATTTTCGTCGAGCTTGATGTCGTCCGCCTGCGCTTTCTTCTGCAGGATGGCTACCCGCATTTCAAGTTCCGGCGGCTCGATGGCAACGGTCAGGCCCCAGGCAAAGCGGGATTTCAGGCGGTCTTCGATGCCGGACAATTCCTTGGGAAATGTGTCGCTGGTGATGACGATCTGTTTCTTGTTTTCAATGAGTCCGTTGAAGACGTAAAAGAATTCTTCCTGGGTGCGGTCTTTTTGTGCAAAGAACTGGATATCGTCGATCAGCAGTACATCCAGCGTCAGGTAATGTTTTTTGAAATCCTCGAAGTTGCGGTGACGATAGGCTTTCACCATGTCGTTCACATAATCGTTGGCGTGGATGTAGCTGATGCGCGCCGCTGGATGAAGGATGCGGATCTGGTTGCCGATGGCCTGGAGCAAGTGGGTTTTGCCCAGGCCGACACCGCCATAAATGAATAACGGGTTGTAGGCGACGCCGGCGTTTTCCGCCACTTGCAACGCTGCCGCACGTGCCAGCTGGTTGGCGCGGCCGCTGACAAACGTATCGAAAGTGAATTGCGGATTGATGCGCATGCCGGACGGGCTGCTTTCCGTGGCCGGCGAACTGGGTAAAGAGGCGGCGGGCGACGCAGAATAGGCAGCGGTTTGCTGGTTGGCGGGCCGGGGAAGCAGGGAAAATTCCAGAAGTTTGGTCGAACCAAAGTAATCCCGCGCCCACTCTTCCAGCCGGCCGGAAAACTTGTCGCGGATCCAGTCCAGCACAAAACGGTTGGGCGCGGATATTTTCAATACCCCCTCATTTTCCTGACAGGAAAGGGGCTTGATCCAGGTATTGAACTGCTGCGGCGTCAGTTCGGCACGCAGGCGGATCAGGCAGTTTTCCCAGAAGGAATCAAAAGACGTGGGGGAGGCGGAGACCATTGGAATAAGACACTTGTCAGATGTGGAATTTTACTCCTATCGGACGTACTTATCCACAGGGCGGAATGCCGCCACAATAACGCCCACACCTTGACAGAGAGGGGGGTAAACGCGTCTAATAAGCGGTTTTTTCAGGGCTTTTTTAGCCCGCTCTTTGTGAAAAGGCAGCAAAAATGAAACGTACCTATCAGCCTTCCGTTACACGCCGCAAGCGTACCCATGGTTTTCTGGTTCGCATGAAGACCCGTGGCGGCCGCGCCGTCATCAATGCACGCCGTGCCAAGGGCCGCCACCGCCTGGCGGTTTAAGATTTCCGATTGTCCGCTGGACAGACGTTTTCCCGCCACCAGCGCTTATTGCAGGCGGCGGAGTTTGAAGCGGTGATGACTTACCGGTGCGCAGTGCGCTCACGCTATTTTCAGGTGATGAGCAAGCCCAATGAACTGGGCCATGCACGATTGGGCATGATTGTGTCCAAGCGCCTGTTTGCCCGGGCGGTGGATCGCAACCGGATGCGCCGGCTGATCCGGGAAACCTTCAGGTTGTCGGCCAGCGCGTTGCCCGCGCTGGACTTGGTTGTCAGGCCTAGCAGTCAACCCGGGGAAGGTTCGCACACCGAGGATTTAAAGGTGGCGGATCTGCGGGAGGCGTTAGTCAGTGCGGCGGCCAAATGCGGCAAGTGCTGATCTGGCTGGTGAAGGGCTATCAATACCTGATCAGCCCATTATTGCCGCCCAGCTGCCGGTATTTGCCAACCTGTTCCGAGTACACGCTGGAAGCGTTGCGCAAACATGGGGCAATCAAAGGCGGCTGGCTGGCGATCAAGCGCATTGGCCGTTGCAGACCGGGATGTCCTGGCGGGCATGATCCGGTTCCTTAATAGAGTCGAGATACGATGGACGCCACACTAGGGTCGAATTCTTAAACATGGACAATCAACGCCTGATACTTTTCGTGGTGTTTTCCTTCTCGCTTCTGTTGTTGTGGGAGGCGTGGCAAGCCAAGGATCAGCCACCACCACAGGAGGCTAGCGCGCCCGCGCGGCAGGCGGCGACGGGCGTGCCCGCCGCCACTCAGGGCACGCAGGCCGTGCAGCAGGCCAGCCAGCAAGCGCCGCAATCAGCGGGAATGTCCGCCGGGTCGCGCGCCATTGTTGAGACGGACGTCATACGCGTGGAAATCGATGCCAATGGCGGTGATCTGCGCAAGCTGGAGTTGACTGGGTACCATGAAGTCGACGATTTGAAAAAGACGCTGGTGCTGTTGCAGGACAAGGCGGATCGTCCCTATGTCGTGCAAAGCGGCCTGCTTTGGGGTCTGCCCACGCACAAGGATGTATTTCAGCTGGCACCCGGCACCTACAAGCTGAGTGGCGAGTCTTTGAGCATTCCGCTGACCTGGACCAATCCGCAGACCGGCGTAAGTGTGGAAAAGACGTATGTCTTCCACCGGGGCAGTTACCAGATCGGCGTGACCGAAAAAATCACCAACGCGGGCGCCCAAGCCGTTCAGCTGGAACGTTATGGCCAACTGGTGCGCCACGGCCAAGCGCCCGCGGGCGAGTCAAAATTCATGTATACCTTTACCGGACCCGCTGTGTATAGCGAAGCCGCCAAGTTCCAGAAAATCAAATTCGAGGATATTGCCGACGGGGATGCGGAGTTTCAAAAATCAGCCAAGGATGGCTGGGTCGGCATGCTGCAACATCATTTTGTTGCGGCCTGGTTGCCCAAGGCGGGAAGCGATCGCATTTACTACGCCGACAAACTGGGCGACGATCTCTATTCGACAGGGTACAAACAGCCCTATGGCTCGCTGGCAGCCGGGCAGTCTATTACCCTGAATTCAAGCCTGTATATCGGGCCGCAGATTCAGAAAAACCTGGAAGCGGCCGCGCCAGGAATGGAACTCACGCGCGATTACGGCTGGCTGACACCTTTGGCCAAGCCCATGTTCTGGGTGCTGGAGAAAATTCATGCCTTCGTGGGCAACTGGGGCTGGGCTATCGTTATCTTTACCGTGTTACTGAAGCTGGCACTGTTCCCGTTATCTGCTTCCGGTTACAAGGGCATGGCGCAGATGCGCGCGCTGGGACCCAAGCTGCAGAAAATGAAGGAAATGTATGGCGATGACCGCCAGAAGCTGCATCAGGCCATGGCCGACATGTACAAGAAAGAGAAGGTCAATCCGCTGGGCGGCTGCATGCCCATCCTGATGCAAATCCCGATCTTCATTGCCTTGTACTACGTGCTGATCGCGGCGGTGGAAATGCGTGGTGCGCCATGGATGGGCTGGATCACCGATCTGTCCGCACCCGATCCCTTCTTTGTGCTGCCGGTGCTGATGGGCATTACCTCCATCATACAAGTCAAGCTCAACCCCACGCCGCCCGATCCCATCCAGGCCAAGGTGATGATGGCCATGCCCATCGTCTTCAGCGTGATGTTCATTTTCTTCGCCTCCGGCCTCGTGCTCTACTGGCTGGTCAACAATATTCTGTCCATTGCCCAGCAGTGGTACATGAACAAGAAGTTCGATTCGGGTAGTGCGGCTACCCATGCAAAAAAATAGCGATCTGATTGCTGCCATTGCCACGCCGCCGGGTCGCGGCGGCATTGGCGTGGTGCGTATCTCGGGCGGCAGTCTGGAAGCGATCGCAGCCGGTCTGGTCGGCAGGTTGCCCAGACCACGCCATGCTACCTACACAAATTTTCTTGACGCCAGTGGCCAGCCCATCGATCAGGGCATTGCGCTGTATTTCCCCGCACCGCATTCCTTTACCGGCGAGCATGTCCTGGAGTTGCAAGGCCACGGCGGTCCGGCGGTCATGCAGGCGCTGCTCAACCGCTGCCTTGAACTTGGCGCCCGTCTGGCGATGCCGGGAGAATTCAGCCAGCGGGCGTTTCTGAATGGCAAGCTGGATCTGGCCCAGGCGGAAAGCGTCGCCGACCTGATCGATGCGTCGTCCATCGAGGCGGCGCGGTCGGCCCTGCATTCGCTGACCGGAGAGTTTTCCAAACGCGTTCAATCCATGCAGCAGAGATTGACCGAGCTGCGCATGCGTGTGGAAGCAAGCCTCGATTTTCCCGAAGAGGAGGACATTGTTGAGGCGGAGAAGGAAAAAGTCCTCATGGGCACAGACGCCACGCTGGAAGAGCTGACCGGCGTGCTGGCCGCCGCGAAACAGGGCGCTTTGTTGCGTGAAGGTGTGCATGTCGCATTGATCGGCCAGCCCAATGTCGGCAAGTCCAGCCTGATGAACTCGCTGGCCGGGCAGGAAATTGCCATCGTCACCGACATTGCCGGCACCACACGCGATGCGTTGCGGCAGGAAATCCTTCTTGCTGGCGTGAGCTTTCAACTCATCGACACCGCCGGCCTGCGTGAGACCTCGGACAAGGTTGAGCAGATGGGCATCGCCCGCACCTGGGCGGCGGTGGAACAGGCCGGCATCGCGCTGTTGCTGGTGGATAGCCAGCATGGGCTGGGCAAGGAAGAACGGAAGATCATTGAAAAACTGCCCGTTGATATCGCCCGCATTACCGTTCACAACAAAATCGATCTTTCTGGCGAGTCGGCCCGCATTTCCCCCCCTCCCCTGGTGGGGCGAGACGGGGAATTTGCGGAGCATGCTCCGCACCCGCCGAGCGGTTCCGGCGTGCACGCCGGAACGCGCCCTGCAAGGGAGGGTTGGGGTGAGGGGGAAAGTCTTACAACCGAAATCTGGCTATCCGCGAAAACCGGCGAAGGCATCGATTTGCTTCGGGCTGAACTGTTGCGCATGGCGGGCTGGCAGCCTGCCGGAGAGGGCGGATTCATGGCGCGCCGCCGCCATCTTGATGCGCTCGGCCGTGCGCAATCGCATTTAAAAATGGTGCTGGAATTATCGGGCCAGCTGGAATTGCAGGCGGAAGAGCTGCGCCTGGCTCAGGAAGCGCTGTCGGAAATTACCGGTGAATTCACGCCGGATGATTTGCTGGGCGAAATATTCAGCCGGTTTTGTATCGGCAAATAGCCGCGCTACTGAAAAGTCACGGTTTTGACTGCGGCTTCAAAATCCGCGATCGCTTTGGGAAAATACACTAATCCGGGCGCTTCGTAGATGAAAGCCAGCCGGCCTCTCTGGTCAACCAGGGCATAGGTCAGGCGTTCGATCGGCAGGCCGCGTTCATTCTTCCATCGGGTATGCACGCGCACGGCGGGCCTGCCGCCCAGTGTCGCGGGCTGATTGGACAGCACAGCAAAGCTGCCCCGGCTGTCGACGGCTTTTTGTTCGGCGATGACCAGTTCGGCGACTTCCTGCGGCAACAGCTCAGCACTGGTTTTGCGTTTTGTTCTTGGCAATTCGCGATCGTGTTTTTCCCGGTCGATGGCGATGAAGTTGAGCAGCGGGCCATCGCGCGAGAGAAAAATATCAAATACATCATAGTTGCGCCTGACCCAGCCCGTGGGCGCTTCCAGCGTGTAATCGTCCTTGACGCTGATCTGGCGGTTATTGGGGTCGACCGCGGACCACGGCGCGCATCCGGCGATGAGCAGGATCAACATAAGGGGAAGCAGCAGCCTGCGCGTCATGAACCGGATTCCTTTAAGTAGTGTTCCACATAGCCTCGATCCGTGGCGTCGGGCATCAACTCAAGGTAGCGCCTGAAAAGTGGAACGGATAGCGGTTTTTCCCCGCGCTTGTACAAAAGCAGGCCAAGCGCACGATAGCTGGGTGCGAATTCTGGCGCCAGCTCCAGCGCAAGTGTGTACTCGCGTTCAGCCAGCGCAAGGTCGCCATCCTTGCCCCGCAGCCGGTAGGCCTCGCCCAGAAAATACGAGGCTTCTGGCGGGTATTCCCTGCGGCGATCGGGATCGTTCAAAACAAGAATAAGCTGCTTGTAACGATAAGCAGACAAGTCTTCCTGCAAGGTGAACAGGCGTACCTGCCGGATGTGCTGAATGAATTCCTCCAACCCCACCTTGCCGTTAATCGCATCTTTTGAAAGTTCGCCGAAGTTCTCTACACGATCCTGCAATTTCGGGTGGCTGGCGAAGAAGAAAGGCTCATTTATATCCAGCGCCTTGATTTCGGCAATCAGGTGTTCGAAGGTTTTTGGCGCTTCCCTGGCGGAGTAGCCTGCGGCAATCAAACGCTGGTAGCCGGTATTGTCGGCTTCGGTTTCGTGTTCCTGCGAAAACCCGGTCATGGAGGACAGCGCGGCGATATCCCCCAGTAATGGCACGCCCAGCATGCCGACGACCAGAGCGAAGGCTGCGGCGTTCTTGATGCGTTCGCTTTGCTGAAAGGAGTGGCGATGAACGAAGTGCACGCCCTCGTGCGCCAGAACGGTGGCCAGCTGGGCTTCGTTCTGGAGCCGGGCGAGCAGGCCGGTGTTGATGTAGATGCTGCCGTTAGGCATGGCAAAGGCATTCAGGTGCGGCGCATCCAGTGCACGGACACGCAGCTTGCCGTTGAATTCCGGATAGAGCTTGTCCATGATGCCCTGAAGATAGGTATTCAGGGCGGGATCGTTGCGTACCATTCCGGCGCGCGCCAGCGCTTTGTCAAACTCTTCGGATTCGGCCCAAAGATTCATTTCTTCCCGTGCCAGCACGGCAGCGTCCACCGTGCCAGTCCAGGGTGAAATGTCATCCGCGGTGGCACAGCTTGCGGCCAGCAGCAGGGCGTAACCAAGCAAGCGCGTCATTTTGAATAGGGGTAAGTTTTAAAGAAATCCCTTACCAGACTTTCAACTTCTCCGGCTTCGCGAGAATCCATGGACATGCTCTGGTCGTAGGAAAGCCAGCTGATTTCTCCGGTTTTAAGGTCGGCCAGGCCAACGGTTATGAAAGATTGGCCCAGAGGGATGGCAATGCCGATGAGTAGTCCAACGGTAAAGGCGGCCTTGCGCCCGCCGGTGGAAATAATATCCGCGCCCACAAAAATCAGCGCCGAATCGGCCCCGGTTTTCTCGTGCAGAAAGGCCAAGCCATCACCCAGGGTGTAGTCCCATTCGCTTTTCTTCAGTTCCCAGCCGGTATCCCTTCCCTGGCCGTATGCATGGATGGCCGAGGCCACGCGGTCATACAGGCCGATGTGGCTTTCAACGATTTCAACTTCTTCTGGCGAGAGTACGGGCATGCGCATTGTCTCGAACCGGCCATTTTCCCGGGCATGGGTTTCCGCCGCGGCAAGCAGGTTCTCATTGGCCTGTTTGGTCCAGTCATCCTGCTTCTGTATCACGCCACCCGCGGACATTTCGGCAACAAACATTTGAGGCGGCAGAAGCAATACTTTCCTGGGTTGTTGGTCCTGCGGCTGGGTGGACAATTTCGGATTGACGGCGGAAAAAGCGGCCTGGCTCAAACCGGGTAAACTCAGGGCCAGGAAAAATAAAGCGGATGAAATGATGCGCATGGAATTCCCTTCGGACAACCGGAAGCTACGTTAAAGACCGGGAAGCGTCAAATGACGAAAAAGACCGTTTCACGTGAAACGATTCCCTGGCGCTGGGTGACGGATCGGGGTATCCGGCTGGAAACCGGGACAGCAACCTTGCTGGTCTATCGTCGGTTGATGGAGGCCGGTTTGCCGGGCGTGGCGGAACTGGTTCCCGCGGATGGCAGCCTGCTGGTTGTGCTGAAGCCGGGTGCACGGGTGCCGATCCAGTTGCAGGACATATTGAATGGCGTGGCATGCGGGGTGGTGTCCGCAAGCGTTGGCAACCGGCATGAAATCGCGGTGACATTCGATGGCCAGGATTTGCCGGAGGTGGCGGAAATGCTGGGGTTAACCCGGCCCGGGCTGATTGGGGGGCTGTGTGAAATATCCTTTGTGGTCAAGTTCTTGGGTTTCCAGCCTGGCTTTGCCTACCTGGAAGGGCTGCCGGATGAATGGCGTGTCCCACGACTGGATACTCCCAGGAAAAGCGTGCCTGCCGGAAGTGTTGCATTGGGCGGGGCGTATTGCGGGATTTATCCTGCCCAGGGGCCGGGCGGCTGGCACTTGATAGGCCGCACGGATGCTCAACTGTTCAACCCCGCGGCATCGCCTCCAGCATTGTTTCAGCCGGGAGACAGCGTGAGACTGGTTGCGGCATGATCGTTGTGGCCAAACCCGGGCTGCTGGATATGTTGATGGACCTGGGCCGGCCGGGGTTTCGCTCACAGGGCGTGCCGAAGGGCGGGGCGGCAGATGCGCCGGCGTTGATCCGGGCCAATCGGCTGGTGGGCAATCCGGAGGATGCGGCAGGTCTGGAAATGACCCTGCGGGGGCCCGTGTTAAGTTTTCCGGACGGTGCGGCCGTGGCATTAACGGGCGCGGATATGGCGGTGAGTCTTGATGGCGATTATTTGCCGCCCGGCCGTCGGCATGAAGTCCGACCCGGGGGGGTAGTCATGTTTGGCAAGGCGGATTCGGGAGTGCGGGCCTATCTTGCGGTGGCGGGCGGTATTGATGTGCCCAGGGTGCTGGGCAGCCGCTCCACTTTTCTGCCCGGTGGCTGGGGCGGCTGGCAGGGGCGCGCGCTGAAAGCGGGAGACCGCCTGCCGGTCGGCAGTCCGGATGGTAATCTGGCATGGGAATGCTTGCCCGGCGCCCGGCCTGATCTCGATGCTGTCCTGCGGGTTTTGCCCGGGCCGCAGCTCAACGGATTTTCCGATGCGGCGCTCGCACGTTTTTTGGGTCAGCCCTATGTTGTTCATGCGGATGCCAACCGCGTAGGGATCCGACTTATCGGGGAAACGCTGGATTATCAAAAAGGTGAAATTGCTTCCCAAGCCGTTTTGCCCGGTGCAATACAGGTTCCTCCGTCAGGTCAACCGATCGTATTGGGATGGGACGGGCCTGTAACCGGCGGTTATCCGGTCATTGCAGGAGTCATCTCGGCCGATCTGCCCAGGCTGGCGCAGCTCGGCCCTGGAGGTAGTCTGCGTTTCCGGGTGGTCAGCCACGAGGAAGCGCTACAGGCATGGCAGCATGAGGGTCTATGGACAAGCTGATCGAGTTGAACGCCGATGTGGGCGAAGGCGGGCCGGATGGTTTGTTGATGCCTCTCGTGGACAGGGTATCGATTGCATGCGGAGGCCATGCCGGCGATGTTGCCAGCATGCGGCAGGCTTTGTTGCGGGCCAGGGACCTGGGTATCAAGCCGGGGGCGCACCCTGGTTATCCGGATCCGGCCAATTTCGGGCGCAAGCCGATGGACGCTGCGCCGAAAGACATTAGCCGTTGGGTTACCGAACAGACAAACAGTCTGCTGGATATCGCGGCCTCGCTTGATTTGAAGCTGTTTCACGTGAAACCGCACGGCGCGCTGTATAACCAGGCCGCTGTGGATAAAGCCACAGCGGAGGCTGTTATCGAAGCCTTGCTTGAATTGAAGGGGCTATCATTGATCGCGCTTGCAGGGTCGCCTTTGGCGGGCTGGGCAAAAACAGCCGGACTCATGGTACTGGAAGAAGCCTTTGCCGACAGGCGCTATTTACAGGACGGGCAACTGGCGCCCCGGAGTCTGCCGGGGGCGGTCATAGACGAACCTGACCAGGCAGCCAGTCAAGCTTTGGCGATTGCCAGAACTCAGGCAGTCGAGCCGCTTGGAGGGGGATCATTATTCATCCGGGCGCAGACCATCTGTCTGCATGGCGATGGGCCGGGTGCGCAAAAGCGGGCGGAAGCCGTGGCTTCCGCCCTGCATGACAACAGAATCTGAATCAGCTGTTGGCGTGCTTGATTTTGCAGGTGCTCATGCCCAGAAGAGGGTAAACCGGGCACCAGCCAATCAAGCCGGTTGCAAGGGGTACAACGCCAATCCAGCCCCATACGCCGATGGTCCCGGTCAGGGTCAATGCAATCAGGATAAGGCCGGCAATGATGCGCAGGGCGCGGTCGATTCCACCAACGTTGGCTTTCATGGATTTCTCCTTCAGTTAAGGTTAAGGAAGCTGCATTTCACCAAATTGAAAGAGCCGGGTCTGTAACCCGGGTCACACAATGCTATTGGGGCGACATTTCAGCCAGTTGCCGGAGGCCGGCCGGGTCGAGAATTTCAATGGTTTCCCGCCCCAGTTTTACCAGGCCGCGATGCTCGAAACCTTTTAACAGGCGGCTGACGATTTCCCGGACGCTGCCAAGATCCTGTGCCAGTTGCTGGTGGGTGGTGCGGACTTCCCGGCCATGGCCCAGCAATAGCGCGGCCAGTCGCTGGTCCAGCCGCATGAAAGCCACCTCCTCCACCAGTTGCATCAGGTCGGCAACCCGCTCCGAGAACAGCAGAAACACAAACCGGCGGAAAGGTTCATGGACCAGCATTTCTTCGAAAACCGGCTTGGACAGCATGAGCGCCAGCGTGTCCATTTCAGTTTCCCCGCGGGCGTTGTATTCCTGGTGCCCCAGCAGGCAGCTGGCGGTGATGAAGCAGGTTTCGCCAGGCAATACGCGATACAAGGGCAACTCGCGGCCATTGGGCGCTGCCTTGATAACGCGAATGGCGCCGGAAATGACGAAAGGAAATCCGCCGCAGGGCTGGTGCTCATCGAAAACCTGTGTCCGGGCCGGCAGGGAAAGCGGATTCAAAGCTGCCAGCAGTTTGTCCCTGGCCGCCTCTGGCAGTTCGTTAATGACGGGGTAGGCTTGACACAGTGCATCGGCAGGGTGGCTCATGGAATCATGTTGCCTGAAACGGCGCGGCAAGAGAAGGGGGCTGTCGTGTTTCACGTGAAACAGGCGGCGGGAAAAAATGCTTTCGCGTAGAATTCACGCATGAAGTTTCCCCAGCATTTTGATGTCATCGTTGTGGGCGGCGGCCATGCCGGTACGGAGGCCGCGCTGGCGGCCGCGCGCGTGGGCGCGAAAACGCTGCTGCTGACGCATAACATCGAAACGCTGGGCGCGATGTCGTGCAATCCTTCCATCGGTGGCATCGGCAAGGGTCATCTGGTCAGGGAGGTCGATGCGCTGGGCGGGGCAATGGCCATTGCCACCGACGAAGCGGGCATCCAGTTCCGCACCTTGAATGCTTCCAAGGGCCCGGCGGTTCGCGCCACTCGCGCTCAGGCTGATCGTGTCCGATACAAATTGGCCGTTCGCCGCCGCCTGGAAAACCAGCCCGGCCTTACCCTGTTTCAGCAGGCCGTAGATGATCTGCTTGTCGAGGGCGACAGGGTTGCTGGCGTCAGAACCCACCTGGGAATTGAATTTGAATCGCGGTCAGTGGTGCTGACTTCCGGCACTTTCCTGGCGGGACTGATCCATGTCGGTTTGTCCAATTATGAAGCCGGGCGCATGGGTGATCCGCCGGCCAAATCGCTGGCCCATTGCCTGCGTGAATTGAGTCTTCCGGTTGGACGGCTCAAGACCGGCACGCCTCCACGGCTTGACGGGCGGACGATCGATTGGACGGTTTGCCAGGAACAGCCCGGAGATGCGCCAGAGCCGGTGTTTTCCTTCATGGGCAGCCGGGACATGCACCCGCGCCAGGTATCGTGCTGGATCACGCATACCAATGAGCGGACGCACGACATCATCCGTTCCGGTTTTGACCGCAGTCCAATGTTTACTGGCGTGATCGAAGGCGTGGGTCCGCGCTATTGCCCTTCCATCGAAGACAAGGTCAACCGCTTTGCTGACAAAACCAGCCACCAGATTTTTCTGGAACCGGAAGGGTTGGACACGCATGAGGTTTATCCCAACGGAATATCCACTTCGCTGCCCTTCGATATCCAGCTTGCTGCCGTGCATTCAATTCCCGGGCTGGAAAACGCGCACATTCTGCGTCCCGGCTATGCCATCGAATACGATTATTTTGACCCGCGAAACCTGAAGGCAAGTCTGGAAACCAAATCCATCCATGGCCTGTTTTTCGCCGGGCAGATCAACGGCACGACGGGCTATGAAGAAGCCGCCGCGCAAGGCTTGCTGGCCGGCCTCAATGCCGCCCGCCTCGCGCAAGAAAAAGACACCTGGCATCCTGCCCGTCACGAAGCCTACCTTGGCGTGCTGGTGGACGATCTCATCACGCGCGGCGTGTCCGAGCCCTACCGCATGTTCACCAGCCGCGCCGAATACCGGCTTTCCCTGCGTGAAGACAATGCCGATCTGCGCCTGACCGAGACGGGCCGCAATCTGGGTCTGGTGGATGATGCGCGCTGGGATGCCTTCAATCGCAAGCGCGATGCCATTGCCAGTGAAACCGAACGCCTGAAATCGACCTGGGTGAGGCCGGAAACCTTGCCGCCTGTCGAAGCCGAAACCATCCTGGGCAAGGCCATTGAGCGGGAATACAACCTTTACGAATTGCTGCGCCGGCCGGAAGTACGTTACGTGCAACTCATGCAACTGCCCGGCGGCGCGCCCGGCGTCGGGGATGCCCAAGTTGTCGAACAACTGGAAATTCAGGCCCAATACCAAGGCTACATCGACCGGCAGAACGACGAAGTGGAGCGCCACCGCGACCAGGAAGAGCTGCGGCTGCCGCAGGATTTTGATTACATGCAGTTGACCGGACTGTCGATTGAAGTGCGCCAGCGATTGAATCAGCACAAGCCGGAAACACTGGGCCAGGCGTCGCGCTTGCAAGGCATTACGCCTGCCGCGATTTCGGTGCTGATGGTTTATGCCAAAAGGGGATTCCGGCCAGACACGGACAATGCGAAAAAATCCGCATGACGCCCGCCGAACAATTATCGGCAGGCATCCATGCACTGGATCTGGATGTCAGCATGGAAGCCCGGGAAAAACTGCTGGCGTATTTGCAGCTCATGTCCAAGTGGAACCGGGTGTACAACCTGACTGCCTTGAGAAATCCGGGCGAATGGGTCACTCATCATCTGCTTGACAGCCTGGCGGTGTTGCCTCATGTACGGGGCCCGGTCGTTGTCGATGTAGGAAGCGGCGCGGGTTTGCCGGGCCTGGTTCTGGCTATCGTCAGGCCTGACTGGCAGGTGATCAGCATCGAGGCCGTGGATAAGAAGGCGGCCTTCCAGCGGCAGGTTGCAGCGGAGTTGGCACTTGCCAACTTCAAAATGGAAGGTGGCCGGGTGGAGTCGGTTGTGCTGGATGGCGGCGCGGACACTATCGTCTCCCGTGCCTTCAGCAACCTGGCCGATTTTGTGAATCTGACCCGGCACTTGCTGAAGCCGGGGGGGCGGTGGGCAGCCATGAAAGGCAAAAAGCCCGAAGAAGAGATAGTCCGCTTGCCGGCAGATGTTGGGGTAATGGGAATCGTACCGTTGAATGTGCCCGGTTTGAGTGCCGAGCGTTGTGTCGTCTTGATGGAAAAAACCGGAAACTGAAATCATGGGCCGTATTCTTGCCATCGCCAACCAGAAGGGCGGCGTAGGGAAAACCACCACCGCTGTCAATCTTGCCTGCGGCCTGGCGCAGCAAGGGCTGCGAGTATTGCTGGTGGACCTGGATCCGCAGGGCAACGCCACCATGGGCGCCGGCGTTGAAAAGCGCACAGCGCTGCCCACGGCTTACCAGGTGCTGCTGGGCGAGGCGGACATCGCTTCTGCGCGACTGCGCTCTGAACAGGGTGGCTTCGATGTCGTGCCGGCCAACCGCGAACTGGCGGGCGGCGAGGTGGAAATGGTCGATCTCAACAAGCGCGAGTTTCGCCTCAAAGCCGAACTTGTCCGGGTGGCGGAAGAATATGATTTCATCCTCGTCGACTGCGCACCCACGCTCAATCTGCTGACAGTGAATGCGCTTGCGGCCGCCCATGCCGTGTTGATTCCCATGCAGTGCGAATACTATGCGCTGGAAGGCCTGACCGATCTTGTCGCCACGATCAAGAAGGTCAAGCAGAAGCTCAATCCCAATATTGAAATCGAAGGCCTATTGCGCGTGATGTATGACCCGCGTTCCACCCTCGCCCAGCAGGTGGCGGCCGAGCTCAAGAGCCACTTCGGCGGCAAGGTATTCAATACTGTCATCCCGCGCAATATCAGGCTGGCGGAAGCGCCGAGCCATGGTTTGCCCGGCATCGTGTACGACCGCGCGTCCAAGGGCGCGCAAGCCTATCTCGATTTGACCCGGGAACTCCTCGACCGATATGGCGTGGCGGTGGGCGCGGGTTAAGCCGGTAATGTAATTAATGTACAGGGGGCAACAATGGCAAAAATGAAAGGGCTTGGCCGCGGGCTCGACGCCTTGCTGGGCGGCGATACGGGCGCGACGGCGGAAAAGGGTGAGCTGCGCACGCTGGCGATTTCGCAGTTGCGGCCCGGCCGTTATCAGCCGCGCACCCACATGGACGAGACCGCGCTGGACGAGCTGGCCGAATCCATCCGCGCCCAGGGGCTGATGCAGCCGATACTGGTTCGTGCCGACGGCAAGCAGTTCGAGATCATCGCCGGTGAGCGCCGCTGGCGCGCGGCCCAGCGCGCGGGCCTTGCCGAAGTGCCTGTACTGGTGAAAGAAGTTTCCGAGGATGCCGTGGCCGCCATGGCCCTGATCGAAAACATCCAGCGCGAGGACCTCAACGCCATCGATGAAGCGCATGGCTTGCAGCGCCTGATCCAGGACTTCGGCATGACTCACGATGCCGTTGCGCAGTCGGTTGGCAAGTCTCGTGCGGCCGTTTCCAATCTCTTGCGGCTCCTCAATCTTTCCAAACCCGTGCAGGACATGCTGACCGCCGGACTGATTGAAATGGGCCATGCCCGCGCACTGCTTCCCTTGGCTGCCGGGCAGCAACGTGAGCTGGCGCATGAAATCGAGGAAAAGGGCCTGTCAGTGCGCGAGGCCGAACGCAGGGTTGCCAAACTCAAAAACGGGGCTGCATCACGTCCTGCAAAAAGAACAGTTCCGCGCGACATCCGGCGGCTGGAAGAAGCGCTGTCCGAAACCCTGGGCATGGAAGCCAAAGTTCAGTTGGCTCGCAAGGGTGGCCGCCTGACGCTTCACTTTGCTGATACTGATCAGTTGCAAGGCATGCTGGAAAAACTGGGCATTCAGATGTGAAACATCCCAAGGAAAAACAGGACCCGGATCGCACTTGAAAATTGTAAAAATCGGATAAACAAAATTCAGGGGACTATCTCAAAAGGCCAAATGAGGCTACATTTCAAAGAATTGTTAACGATGATCGACCAGATCATCGGTACCAATTGTTGAATGGATTGATCAGTATTCAGCAATATTGATCACAGGCATTCCACAATAACGCTAACTCACAACAGGAGCACATACATGCGTGTAACCCCCCTCGTTTTCAACGTACTTGGCGTCGCCATGATTTCTGCTGGCCTGACCAGCGCGCAGGCTGCCGAAGGCAAGTACTACGATCCCACCAACGTTGCCAGTCCCAAGACCAACACCATTGGTTACGAGCTATACAGAACGATTGGCTGCCCCGGCAAGCAGCTGCTGGATGCTGGCTGCCCGGATGGCGATGGCGATGGCGACGGTGTGAAGGACAGCAAGGACAAGTGCCCGACCACCCCGAAAGGCCGCAAGGTCAATGCTGAAGGCTGCGAGCTCGATGGTGACGGCGATGGCGTTGTTGATGCCCTCGACAAGTGCCCGACCACCCCGAAAGGCCGCAAGGTCAATGCCGAAGGTTGTGAGCTCGATGGTGACGGTGATGGCGTTGTTGACGCTCTCGACAAGTGCCCGACCACGCCGAAAGGCCGCAAGGTCAATGCCGAAGGCTGTGAGCTGGATGGCGATGGCGATGGCGTGATTGATGCCAACGACAAGTGCCCGACCGTGCCCGCGCCTGGTACCGCCGATGGCTGCCCGGTTGCCAAGGACAGCGACGGTGACGGCATCATGGACGACAAGGACAAGTGCCCCACCGTGGCTGCACCCGGCACCGCCGATGGCTGCCCGCCGCCCGCTCCTGCACCCAAAAAACTCACACTGGAAGGCGTGAACTTTGACAACGACAAGGCTACGTTGCGTCCGGATGCCTACGGCATTCTTGACAAGGCAGCGGCAACGCTCAAGGAGTGGGGCAACGTCAAAGTCGAAGTGGCCGGCCACACTGATAACCGTAGCGATGACGACTACAACCAGAAGTTGTCCCAGCGCCGCGCGGAAGCGGTCCGCACCTACCTGATTGGCAAAGGCGTAGCTGCTGACCGTTTGACAGCAAAGGGTTACGGCGAGTCCAGCCCGGTCGCGGATAATGAAACAGAAGAAGGCCGTTTCAAGAACCGCCGTGTGGAACTTGTCCCGCAGAAATAAACTGATAGTTTGTCAAATGGAAACGGGGACTTTGGTCCCCGTTTTTTTCTTTGAAAGTGCAGCCATTAGTGGCAAAAGCGAACAAGGTTGAATGCGGGATGTGTAGTGGTTCTACACCCAGGTGCGTCATCGCATAAGGTTGTTTAGTTCTTGTTGAGTTTGGTGATTTTGGTGCCTTCCAGGGTCAGGTTATACATCAGGCCTTTTTGACCAAAGACGAAGCCCACAATCGGGTTTTGCAGGGTTTGGGAAGAGAGTTCCTTGCCCAGCCCCATGTCCACCAGCGCAACCGAACCGTCCACGCCCGCTTTCCAGCCTTCGCTTTCACGGAATTTGCGCAAGGCTTCGTCCTGCATGAACAGGATGATGATGCTTTTGGCTTGAGCGCCAAGCTGGAAGCCAAAGGAAGCAGCAGCAGTGCTGTAATAATCAACCGGCCGGCCGCCAATGAGCAGGGCGCCTTCGCCATATTCGCCGCCGATCCCGATGCCGGCCTTATAGACGGTGGGAAAAACCAGCACACCGCGAGCGGCCTGGAGGTAAGCGCTTGCACCGCCGATTTCGCGGGTAAAGCGGGATAGCGTTTCATTGACCTCGATATTGATTTCCGATGCGCTGGCCGACCAGGCGGGGCGAACGCTTATGGTCATCAGAACAAGCAGCAGGGCAAACAAACGCAGGGGGGGTTGTAGGAGTTTCATGTTGTTTCCAGTCAAAAGTAAAGGTTAAGTCCATGTTTACTATCGGCGCGTAGCCCAGAGAGAAATAGGCTTGCCTAACAATATGATTTCCTTTATATTGTTTAGTTCTTTCGCGTACTCGCCGCGAGATTAAGATAAATTTTAAGGATATTTTCATGAAAGCTGATATTCATCCCGACTACAAGGAAATTGACGTGGTCTGCTCTTGCGGCAACACGTTCAAAACTGGTTCAACGCTGGGCAAGGGCCTGCATGTTGAAGTGTGCTCAGAGTGTCACCCGTTTTATACGGGCAAGCAGAAAATTGTCGACACGGCTGGTCGCGTCGAGAAATTCCGTCAGCGTTACTCCAAGAAATAAGGTTTATCTGATATCCGAAAAAGGCAGCTTTGGCTGCCTTTTTTATTTCGCCATTTTTTTGTTGAGCTTCCCGTTGAGGCGCGCTGGAATGTAAATCACTCTTGCTGCTGTTCCGTCGCTACAGCCATGGCAGGTATGATGACGGTATTGGAATTTGAACCACGAGGTCAGGCATGAGCATTCCCACACAAAAACGTCCAGTGCGCCGTATCGTTGTAGCCATTGCGGGCACCTTGTTGTTGACCCACTGCGCTAAAAATCCTGTTACAGGCAGCAAGGATTTCGTTCTGATGTCCGAACAGCAGGAAATACAGATGGGTGCGCAGGCACACAAGGATGTCATGCAGGAATATGGCCTGGTGGAAAATCCCGAACTCCAGGCCTATGTAACTCGCGTAGGCAAGGGACTGGCCTCCAAAAGCCATCGCCCCAATCTGGATTGGCATTTCACTGTTGTGGATAGTCCCGAAGTGAACGCTTTCGCCCTGCCGGGCGGCTACATTTACATCACTCGCGGCATCATGTCGTATCTCAATTCGGAAGCCGAACTGGCAGGTGTGCTGGGACATGAAATCGGCCATGTGACCGCCCGTCATGGCGTGCGTCAGCAAAGCGCGGCGACGGCGGCGGGGTTGGGTGCGATTCTGGGTTCAATTCTGGTGCCGGGAATGGACAACCAGGCAGGCGCTACGCTGCTGCAACAGCTGAGCCAGTCTCTGGTGGCGGGTTATGGCCGCGATCATGAACTGGAGTCGGACCGCCTGGGCGCGGAATATCTGGCCAAGACGGCATACAACCCGCAAGCCATGGTGGAAGTCATTGGCGTGCTGAAAAATCAGGAACTCTACGACGTCGAATTGGCAAAAAAGGAAGGCCGCGAACCGCGTCGCTACCACGGCGTGTTCGACACCCATCCGAGCAACGATACCCGATTGAGGCAGGTGGTCGGCGAAGCCAATAAATACAAAGTCGCCAATCCGAGGGAAGGCCGGGATGAATTCATCCGCGCCATGAATGGCGTGTATTTTGGCGACAGCCCGGATCAGGGGGTTATCCGTAGCAATGCCCTGCTGCATGAAAAGCTGGGGATTTCGGTGCAGTTTCCGCAGGGTTGGCGGGTGCAGAATCAACCCGACCGCGTAGCGGCCATCAATCCGCAGGGTACGGCCCTGGTTGAATTGAAACCTGGTCCCAAAAATGCCCAGCCCATGGATACCTTGCAAAAGGGATTAAAGCTGGATCAAGGCGCACGCTATGAATCCGGTAACGTCAATGGCAACCCGGCGGCATTCGCGGCGGGCGCCCAGCAGGGCAAGCCGGTGCTGGTTGCGGCAATCAATTTCAACAATACGCAATACCTGCTGGCGGGCATGGCCAAGGATGGCACTACATATAACCAGAACAGGACGGCGCTGAAGGATTCCATCAACAGCTTCCGCTCGATTTCGCAGCAGGAACGCCAGCTGGCAAAACCGCATGTGATTCGTGTCATACAGGCCCAGCCCGGCATGACCATGGCAAGCCTTGCCGCGCAGTCGCCGCTTGGCTGGAGCGCGGAATCCCAGCTGAGGCTGATGAATGACTTGTATCCAGCCGGCGAGCCCAAGCCAGGACAGCTGATTAAAATCGTTCAGTGATTCAAGCCCCCGCCGCCTACTGGTACCTCGCGCTTTGCGTCGCCTGGTTGTTGCCGGGGTTGGTGGGGCATGCCCCCTGGAAAGGCCCGGATTCCGAAACCTTTGCCCGCCTGCTGGCGGTGCGCCAGCAGGCTGACTGGCTGTTTCCGGCCTCGGCGGTCGAATCACGGGTTTTCCCCCAGCTGTACTTTTGGGTAGCGCAGCTTCTGGGAAAACTGCTTTCACCCGTATTGGCCTTTCATGACGCGGTACGTCTGACCAGCGGTGTATTTTCCGGCCTGGCGCTCTGGCTGACCGCCATGACCGCGCGCCGGCTATATGGCGAGCAGGCCTTCTGGCTGGCGGCGCTGGCCCTTCTGGGTTGTATGGGGCTGCTGGTGCCCGCGCATGAAATCAATCCCTACACCGCGCAACTGGCGGCTGTTGCCCTGTTTGCCTATGGTCTCGCGCGAATGCTGGAGCAGCCGCTGGCTGGCGGCGGACTGGCAGGTCTGGGTCTGGCGGGACTGTTTCTCTCGGGCGCCTGGCTCGTCGCGTTGACGCTTGCGATTGCCTTGCTGCTTCTTCCCGCGCTGTTTCCCAGCTGGCGCACGTCAGCGCGAGTTGGTGGATCGTGGTTTGCCCTGACAGTTGGCTTGGCGCTATGCGGCGTCTGGCTATTGGCCGTCAAGAGCCAGCACCCCGAGCGGCTCGCTCTGTGGTGGCAGGCTGCAATGGGCCAGGTGGTATTCACAGCCAAGGATACGAGTAAATACAATCCCCTTTATTTCATCAACGCCCTGACTTGGTTTGCCTGGCCGGCCTGGCCGCTTGCGGGCTGGGCGGTATACCGGCTCAAGCGCGATGGCTGGGATTCAGTACGATTGTGGATGCCGCTGGGCATGTTTCTGGTGGCGTTGCTTGCGCTCAGTCTGCTTGTCAGATCTGAGCAATTGCAGGCCATCGTGCTGCTTCCCGCCGTGGCATTGCTTGCCAGCGCTGGCCTGGGTGACTTGAAGCGTGGCGCGGCCAATGCGCTGCTCTGGTTTTCGCTGATGGTGTTCAGTTTTTTTGCCCTGGTATTCTGGACATACTGGAGCGCATTTGATCTTGGCTGGCCCGCGCAACTGGCCAGGCGCGTGGCAAAGCTGGGTCTGGAAAGCCAGGGTGTTCGTCCTTTGTCGCTGGCTCTGGGTCTGCTGGTTACTGCTTCATGGGTGGGCTGGATAATCTGGTTGAAGCGCCAGCCGCGCACGCCACGGCGCCCTTTGCTGGTGTGGGGCGCCGGGATCACTTTCGTCTGGTGCCTGTTGATGGCCTTGTTCCTGCGGCCGCTCGATGACCGCCTCAGCATGTTGCGCGTGGCGGAGAGCATCAAAAGCAAAACAGGCGTTACAACCTGCCTGGCGACACAAAACCTCAACCAGTCCCAAAGGTTGTTGCTGGGTTATCACACCGGCTTGACGCTCAAGCCGGGCAAACCGGCGGAATGCCGCTGGCTGCTGACCTATCGAAAAGGCCGCAAGGAAGCCTCGCCTGGGCCAGGCTGGATCAAGCGCTGGGAAGGCGCCAGGCCCGGCGAAAAGAATGAACGCTACTGGCTGTATCAGAGAAGTGAATAAGCGTTTGGCGGTTACCGGGCTGGTTCTCGCTGGCGGCCAGGGCCGGAGAATGGGCGGGCGCGACAAGGGATTGGTTGACTACAAGGGCAAGCCACTGGTTGACTGGGTTATTGAGCGTTTGCTGCCGCAGGTGGACGAATTGCTCATTTCCGCCAACCGGAACCTGGGCGAATATTCAGAACGCGGCTTCCGTGTTTTGCCGGATGCCGTGCAAGATTTTTTGGGGCCGCTGGCCGGCATGCAGGCGGGTTTGCAGGTGGCGCGGCATGAGTGGATGCTTTCCGTACCGTGTGATGTCCCTCATCTGCCCCAGGATCTGGTCATGCACATGGCGGAACACGCAGCCGGCAGGGAAGCTGTTTTCGCGCGTGATGCGGAAAGGGATCATCCCGCCATCCTGCTGTTGAACAAGGCTTGCCTGCCAAAACTGATGGGCTACCTTGAAAAAGGGGGACGAAGCGTGAAAGGTTTTCTGGGTGCCTTGAATGTGGAGGCGGCATTTTTTCCCGACGCGGCCGCTTTTGGAAACATGAATGAGGTGAGTCAGCTTGAACAATAAAAAGGCAGCCCGTGCGGCGATGCTTTTACTGCTGGCGGCCGGTTTGAATGCCGATGCCCAGGCTGCGTCCAACTCACCGGCAAGCAAAAGACTCGTCCAGCAACAGGCGGAAACCTATGCGGGTCGCGCGGAAGTGGCGGTGTTCGCAGATGAAATGTCTGCACGCGGTTTGGATCCGGTCTGGATTCAACGAACGCTGATTGAAGCCAGAAAACTCGAATCCGTCAGGCGGGCGATAAAACCCTTGCCGTCTGGACAGCGCAAAAACTGGCAAACCTACCGGGATCGCTTCGTCAATGCGGGCCGCACTCAGGCGGGAAAGCAGTTCTTGCAACAGCACGCGGACACCCTGATGCGGGCCAGCCAGCAATACGGCGTGCCGGTAGAAGTCATTGTGGGCATTGTTGGCGTGGAAACTTTTTACGGCCGCGATACGGGGCGCTACCGCGTGGTGGATGCGCTGGCCACGCTGGCATTTGATTACCCGGCGGAAGACGGCAAAGACCGCTCACAATATTTCAGGGAACAACTGGCCCAGTTTTTCCTGTGGTGCGGCAAGGAGCAATGCGATCCGCTTGGGGTAAAGGGATCCTATGCGGGGGCCATCGGCATGCCGCAGTTCATGCCGGAAAACATTCTTCGTTATGGCGCCGATTTCAATGGCGATGGCCGCATCAACCTGCATGATCCGGTTGATGCCATAGGCTCGGTAGCGCGCTTTCTGGCCCTGCATGGCTGGGTCAGGCAGCTCGCCCCAACAGCGGCTGTCGATCTTGTGAACGCGCAACTGGAGCAGCTGCTGGTGCCGGACATCATCCCCAGTTTTACCCAGCCACAATTGTTTTACTTTGGCGCGAAGCCGCGAACGCCGCTTTCCATGTGGGAAAAATACGCGCTGATTGAATTGCAGAATGGCGGTGCCGAAAATGAGTACGTCCTGGGCAGCCGGAATTTCTATGTACTGACCCGCTACAATCGTTCGTCCTATTACGCCATGGCCGTGCTGGCTCTGGGGCAGGAAGTGGTTGCGGCGGAATCCGCCGCAGCCAATGAGCCGGATAGCAAGGTGGATGTGGCGGCAGGCAGGCCGCCCGCTGAATGCAGCCAGTGTTAAAGCAGCTCGATCCAGTGCTTTACTGGGATCCCGGTGCCGCCTTGCAAGTGAGTCAGGCAGCCGATGTTCGCGCTGGCGATAACTTCGGGTTGCGGTGCTGACAGGTGACCCAGTTTGCGGTCACGCAACCGGGTGGAAATTTCCGGCTCCAGCAGCGAATAGGTTCCAGCCGATCCGCAGCACAGATGCGTCTCGCTGACCGGCAGCACGGCATGACCGGCGACTGTCAGCAAAGCCTCCACAACACCGGTGATTTTCTGGCCATGCTGAAGCGTGCAAGGCGCATGAAAACTGACACGCCGGCTTTCACGGGGGCCGCGCCGCGACAGCCAGTCTCTCAGGGCTGCCTCTTCGTTGAGCAGCACTTCCGAAATGTCACGGGTGAGCGCGGAAATTTTTGCGGCTTTTTCCGCATAGCGAGTGTCGTGCCGCAAGTGGTGTCCATATTCTTTGACCGTAACGCCGCAGCCTGAAGCCGTCATTACAATGGCTTCGGCGCCTGCCTCGACATGCGGCCACCAGGCGTTGATGTTGCGGCGCATCGCATCGAGCCCCGCTTCCTGAAAATTCAGATGAAAGCTGACCGCGCCGCAACACCCGGCATTATCCGCTTCGATCAGCGAGACGCCGATTGCGTCGAGCACGCGGGCGGTGGCTGCGTTGATTTGCGGTGCGAGTGAGGGCTGCACGCAACCGGCGAGCATGAGCATTTTTCTGGTGTGAAGGGGGAAGGGAGAAGGGGGAAGGGTAGTGGCGCCCGCCTCCCCCCTTGTCAAAGGGGGGCTTGGGGGGATTTTGTCGGCCAGGGTATCTGGTAAAAGCGGCTTTGCCATGCGTCCCAGTTTGACCAGGCCGCCGAAGAGCTTTTCCTGCGGCAGGAATTTCGCCAGCATTTTGCGTTGAAGCTGCTGTGAAAGCGGACGCGCAACTTTGCTTTCCGCCAGACTGCGGCCAATGTCGAGCAATTTGCCGTATTCAACCCCCGACGGGCAGGTGGTTTCGCAGTTGCGGCAGGTCAGGCAGCGGTCAAGATGGGAAAGGGTTTTATTCGTGACAGGCGCGCCTTCCAGCATTTGCTTCATCAGGTAAATGCGGCCACGCGGCGAGTCGAGTTCATCGCCCAGGATCAGGTAGGTGGGGCAGGTGGCGAGACAAAATCCGCAATGCACGCAGGTGCGCAGAATGCTGTCGGCTTCCTGGCCTTCGGGGGTTTGCCTGAAACCTTCGGCTAGCTGGGTTTGCATGTCAGAAGTCCCTATACATTCTGCCGGGGTTCAATATGCCGCGCGGATCGAACTGCTTCTTGAGTTTCTGGTGATACTTCATGAGCGCCGATGGCAAAGGCTGAAAAACACCGGCTGATTTGTCGCCCCCGGAATACAGGCTGGCGTGCCCGCCACGCGCGGAAACCCTGGCACGGATTTCAGCTGCCCCCGCATTTGTCTTTAGCCAGCGTTCCGCGCCGCCCCAGGTGATGAGCTGTTTTCCATCCAGTTCAAGCGGCGGGGTGGAGGCAGGCAGAGACAGCCGCCACAACGGCATATCATCGTTGAAAAAAGCTGCTTCTTGGTTGCGCAGGAGACGCCAGAATTCCGTGCCGTGCAAGTGGGGTTCGCCGCCCAGTTGGGCATGGGCTTGCATGATCGTGCTGTTGGCGCCGGACAGGCGCAAAAACAAAATACCGGATTGCCACACGCTGGCAGATATGGGTAGAGGTTTGCCTGCCCACTCGTTCATGCGATTCAAGGCCGTGGCTTCGCCCAGTTCAAATTGAAGCGTGAGTTCAGATTGAGGCCGGGGCAGCACCTTGAGCGAAGCCTGCAACAGCACACCCAGCGTGCCCAGCGCACCCACCATCAAACGCGAGGCGTCATAGCCCGCGACATTTTTGATGACCTGCCCGCCAAACTTGAGGTGCTGGCCGGAGCCGTCAATAATTTCCATGCCCAGCACGAAGTCGCGCGCCGAGCCGGAATAAGGCCGCCGGGGGCCTGAAAATCCGCAGGCCAGTGTTCCGCCGAGCGTTGAGGAGGCGCCAAAACGCGGTGGTTCGAAACCCAGCATCTGGCCGTGCCCGTCGAGCAGTGTTTCGATTTCAGCCAGCGGTGTGCCGCATCGGGCCGTTATAACCAGCTCGCCGGGTTCGTAGCTGACGATGCCGCGATGGCCGGACACGTCGAGAACTTCGCCCTCGAATGACTGGCCATAGAAGTCCTTGCTGCCACCCGAGCGGATGCGCAGCGGCAATTGCGTGGCGCGAATGCGTTCCTGTAATGCCTGCATCAAAACCTCGGCAATTCCGGAAACGGCAGCTTGCCGCCGCTGACATGCATGGCGCCATATTCGGCGCATCGGTGCAGGGTCGGTACGGCTTTGCCGGGGTTGAGCAATCCATCGGGATCGAAGCAGGCCTTGATGCCGTGAAAGGCCAGCAATTCCGCGCCGTCAAACTGCACGCACATCTGGTTGATTTTTTCGATGCCCACGCCGTGCTCGCCGGTAATGCTGCCGCCGTGCGCCACGCACATTTCCAGAATATCCGCGCCGAAACGTTCGGCCTTTTCCCACTCGCCCGGCTGATTGGCGTCATACAGAATCAGCGGGTGCAGATTGCCGTCGCCGGCATGGAAAACATTGGCGACAGGCAGCGCGTATTCGGCGGAAAGTTCGGCCATGCGCGTCAGCACTGCAGGCAGGGCCTTGCGTGGAATGGTGCCGTCCATGCAGTAATAATCGGGCGCAAGCCGGCCCACGGCGGGAAACGCGGCCTTGCGCCCGGCCCAGAATTTTTTCTGTTCGGATTCATCCTTCGCGGTGCGGATTTCCGTGGCGCCTGAAGCCAGCAGAATTTCGCGCACGCGCATTACGTCTTCGGACACTTCTTCCTGGGTGCCATCCACCTCCACCAGCAGAATGGCTTCGGCATCGAGCGGATAGCCAGCGTGGGCGTAGGCCTCCGCGGCCTCGATGGCAAGATGGTCCATCATCTCCAGCCCCGCCGGCAGCACGCCGCCCGCGATGATCGCACCCACGGCGGCCCCGCCTTTCCTGACGTCATCAAACGCGGCCAGCAAGACCTGCGCGCGTTCGGGTTTTGGCAGCAGCTTGACGGTGATTTCCAGCGTTACGGCCAGCATGCCTTCAGAGCCGGTCAACAGCGCCAGCAAATCGTATCCGGGCGCATCCAGCGCCTCGCTGCCTATCACCAGCTCTTCACCGTCCACGGTCAACACGCGGAGGGACAGAATGTTGTGCACGGTCAGACCGTATTTCAGGCAGTGCACGCCACCGGAGTTTTCCGCCACGTTGCCGCCGATGGTGCAGGCGATTTGCGAGGACGGGTCGGGCGCGTAATATAGATTGAACGGCGCGACTGCCTCTGAAATCGCCAGGTTGCGCACGCCGGGTTGCACGCGTGCGATGCGCGCCAGGGGGTCAATGGACAGGATACGGTTGAACTTGGTCATGGCCAGCAGCACGGCGCCATCGACTGGTAACGCCCCGCCGGACACACCCGTGCCCGCGCCACGAAAAACAACAGGCGTGCCCGTTACGCGGCACAGCGCAATGACGGCTTTGACCTGTTCCTCCGTTTCCGGCAAGGCCACTACGTCGGGTGTATTGCGATAGGCAGTCAGACCATCCGTCTCAAACGGTTTCACATCTTCTTGCGTGATCAACAGGCAGTGATATGGCAGGATAGATTGCAGGCGGCTGATGATGTCGGGAGAAATCATGGCGCTATTTTAGCGGCTGATTGAGCACGGCCGGCCTGTCAGGCTGTACGGGTATTAAGGCGACGATAGGCTGTTGCCAGCGCATCGTCGCCGCCGACGTTGCCGGGAAAAATGACCACGGGCATGCGCGGCAGGCGATGGTCTGGCGGCGTTTGTACCACGGTAACACCAGGCAGAATCTGGCCCAACACACGCGATGAAGTCAGTTCAAGACCGCTCGACAGCACATCGTTGGAAGTGATGCCACCCTTGCTGATAAGGAAGCCAAGCGTTTCCGGCAGACGTTTCACCACATCCATCAGTGTGCCGGAGACGACTTCGCCAAAAGCCAGGCGTTCGTCAGTGCTGGCGAATTTCAATTCGGTACGGCTGGTGAACACCACCGGAGTGACGCCTTGCGCATGAGCGTGAGCGATGCTTGCCGTCAATTCCGAGATCACGGTGGCGCGCCCGTCAGGCAGACGGGCAACGTCGAGCGGCAGGCCGACGACACCACGTTCTTTCAGCAGCACGGCTAGCTGCGCGGTGGTTTTGGTAACGTGCGAGCCGACAATGATGACACCGGGCCGCCCGCCGCGTACCAGAGTGGCAAATGCCTTGGCAGCGACGGGTTGCGGCGGCAGTTTTGCCAGCGCGGTGAGCAGCGAGGCGGCGCTGCGGAACAGGAGCCGCTTGCCCCGCGCGGCGGCACTCAACACGGCGTCGGCGAGCAGCCGGTAGTCGTCCGGCGATTCACCGTCGACCACGCCGATCGCGTTGTTCCTGAGCGCGTTGAGCCAGGCCCCGGCCTTGTTCGCGCGCAGTTCGACGAGCGTCAGGCGCGCCACGTTCGCCGCGGCGACACGGCCCCCGGTCTTTTCGGCGACGTAGTCGGGCAGGAAAGCTGTCGTGTAGCCGAACACCGAGTCGCGCGCGAACTCGGTCTCATGCGAGGGCACGGGCTTGCCATCAACGATCAGATAATGCGTGCTGTCGCGGGTGATGCGTCCACCTTCGAAAAATGCCGGGGTGAGCAGCGTCGCGTCAAAGGGTCCGAGCACTTCGTTCATCACATCGGTTTCCACCGGGAAGTGGCCGCGCAGGGTTGAATCCGAGCGCGACACGAACAGCACCGGACCGGCGTAGCCGGCGAGCGCTTCCCTGAGGTTGACACAGACCTCGCGCGTGACCGCCGCCGCGCGTGCCGCATCCATGCCGCGCGTATTGGTCAGCACAAAGAACAGTGGCGCCGCATCGGCCAGCGCCGACTTCAGCGTGGCGACATCCCAGCGCGTCAGCAGCAGGCAGGAATGTACGGTCTGAGAGCCGGTTGGATCGTCATCAAGAACAATGATTTTCGGTTGCATGTCAGCCCAGTATCGCCAGCGCCCGATCGTGCATCGCCTGCGCGTTCATGCCGTTGAAGTCGAACAGTTGCTGAGGATTGGCGGTGGTCTCGCCGCGCTTCCAGCAGAACACGTCGCGCTGTGCCGCCTGGCTACGCAGTAAAACGGGCTCAAGCGGTGCCGACGGGCCGCCGGTGACGCCGATCAACACGTCGCCATGAAACATGGAACGGAATGTAGCGTCATCCATGAAGCGGCCATCCTGCTCGGACACGCTGTCCCACAGCACGTCGGTCGAGCGATACAGGCGGCGCGGGTTGACCACGGCGACGATGCGCGAGCCGATGCCGGCTTCGGCCAGTTTCTCGGCGGCGGCGAACACCGGCTGCAGCACCATGTCGCCGGTGACGGCGAATACAACCATCTTGCTGCCGGCCGTCTCCTTCAGCACCATGGCGCCGTCTTCGATCGCCTTCCGGCTCTGTGCCAACGTGGCGTGGATCGGCAGCGGCGATTTCGAGGCTGTGATGACGATGCCCTTGTTGTGCTGCTTCAGCGCCCAGTCATAGCTCGCCTGGATCATGTTGGCGTCGACCGGGAAGAGCGGGTAGACGTTGCCGTTTCGCGTCATCGCCGCGAAGTAGCTTTCGATTTCGGGGCGCTGGTGGGTCCAGCCGTTGCGGCCCTGCTCCAGCGCGCCGGCGGTGAAGAGACACACCGTTGCCGGCGTCGGGCGGCGCAGCTCGGCCATCGCCTGCGTCACCGTCTGCCAGATCGGCAGGCCGTTGATGGCGAAGGATTCGTAGCTGCACCACAGGCTGCGGCCGCCGAACAGCGAAACGCCCACCGCGAGGCCCGCGCAGGCATCCTCGTTGAGTGGCTCGTAGACCTGGCCCGAAGGCCCCTGGAAGTAGAGGTCGTCGGCGGTCGGGTGGCGAATGGTCAGCGCCTTGTTGATGTTGGCCATGCCCGAGGCCTCGTTGCCGTCGGCATTGGTGACGACGAACATCGGGTCGCGCTTGCCGACTTCGCCGACCACGTGGCCGAAGGCGGTGGTCGGGATGTGATTTTCACCAAGTGCGAATTCGGTCAGCGGCAGGCCGTCGAGACTGGGTAGTGCGCGCATGGTTTCGGTCACCGCGATCTTCGCGGCGGGGCCGCCGCCGGCATGGCGGAAGTTCTCGCGGGTGAGCTCCCACGCCTGGGTCGGCAGCGCACGGCGTTGAAGTCCGGTTTTGACGTCGTCCGAGTCGAGGGTGTGGTGGGCATAGAGGTTGTGCGACTTGGCGCCGGTGGCATGCACGCCCGCGCCTTTCAGCTGCTTGACGATGAGGCAGGCGCGGCGGCCGGAGAGCGCGCTTTTCGCTGCGGCGTCCGCAGCTTTCAGGACCGCGCCGGTAAAGGCCATGCGCGCCGCGAAGCCGAAGGCCGTGCTGTCTGAGTACGCTGGCGCGTCGGGCGTGTCGGCGAAGTCGCGCGCATCGATGAGATGCACTTCCTCAAAACCGTGCGCGCGCCAGTAAGCGATCATCTGCTCGTTGCTCCACAGCGACACCATGCTGTGGTGCTCCTGCGAATAGCCGTTCCATACCAGCACCGGCAGGTAGTTGGTGATGTCGGGATAGGCGGTGGCGAAGTGCTGGAACGCGCTCATGATGTAGGGCTCGCCCAGGCCGCCGTCGCCGATGGTGACCGGGAAAAGCTTGTCGCGATGGAGATATGCTCCCGCCATGGCGAAATGCTGGCCCTGGCCGAGCGGTCCCGCCGGGGCGAGCAGGCCGGGGATCGCGCCAGACAAATGCCCCAGCAGACCGTGACGCTCGCGGAAGCGCGAACGCATGTCGGCCACGGTGTGGATGCCCATCTCTTCCAGCGAGGTGTCGAGGAACATCGCCGAATAAAACCCCGGTGCATGGTGGCCGACCTCGGTCACCATGTTGCGGTGTCCCAATAGATGCAGTGCGGCGACCGCATCCGCGCTCGATGCAAATCCTCCCGGATGTCCGGACGATTTGCTGCCGGTAATTTGCAGCGTCAGATAACGCAGCGCGTCGGCAGCCAGCAGGGTCTGATAAATGGCGCGTTCATCATTGACGTCCGGCAGCGCGGGGGTATCGGGGCCAAGCAGTGGCGCCGCGCCAAGCCGGTCGATTTCCGGATAACGGCTGGCGAAATACTGGATACCCTGGCAAAAGGCAGGCAAGGATTCGGACTGGGATTGCAGAATGGCATTCATGGCTTACCTTTCATAATGTGAAAACATATTGCGTAATACGAAATTGGTAAGCGTATTGAACCGCAAAAATGACAAAATTTCACATAGCGTGATAAATTTTCACCTTATGAAAAACCAGAATTCCTCCATTCAGGTCATTGATCGGGCCATGGCGCTGGTGACAACGCTTTCCGAAGCCTCGGGTTCGTTGAGTCTTACCCGTCTGGCCGAGCAGGCCGGACTGCATACCGCCAGCGCGCACCGCATTCTTGGCGCGCTTATCGCGCACGGATTGATCGAAAAGACCGGCGCGGGCGAATACGATCTGGGCGTACGCTGGCTGGAAGTGGGCAATCGCTTAAGGGCACGGCTGAATATCCGCCAGGTGGCCATGCCCACCTTGCAGAAACTGGCTGAGGAAACCGGCGAGACGGTCAACCTTATCGTGCGGCGCGGCGACGAGGCGGTGTACATCGAGCGAGTCTCGGGCGGCCAGACCATGATCCAGGTGGTGCAGGTGGTCGGCGCGCACGCGCCCCTGCATGTCACCGCGGTCGGCAAAATCTTTCTTGCCGAAGACAACGAGAGCGGCGTGCTGGGTTACGCCGATCGCACCGGCCTGCCGGCATTCACGCCCAATACGCTGACTTCCCTGGATGCGTTGCGCGGCGAGCTTGGCGTCATCCGACGGGAACAACTGGCATACGACCGGGAGGAGGCCGAGCAGGGCGTGGCCTGTATCGGCGCGCCCATCCGCGATGCCGAAGGCAAGCTTGTCGCGGGGCTGTCAATATCGGCCCCGGCCGAGCGGCACAAGCCGGGCTGGGTGGATGCACTGAAACGGGCGGCTGCAACAATCGGTGCAGCGCTGGGCTATCAGGGCGGCCGTTGAAGCGAGCACGGTGCGGAGCGTAACCGGGCTAGAATCGGGAACATGACGGAAAAGACAATGGTAATCAAAGCCACGCGGTATGAATGGACAGCCTGGGGGCTGATGGCGGCCGCGCTGGTGTTTACGCTCAAGGCCAGGCTGCTACCCGCCCTGCTCGCCGGCTTGCTGGTGTACGAGCTGGTGGCCATGCTGGCGCCAAGGTTCGTAGGCGGCAAGCTGCTTTCGCATAGCCGGGCGAAAATCGTGGTGGTGGCCCTGATCAGCGCTACCGTGCTGGCGATCCTGATTGGTATCGTGGTGGGGTTGATCGCCTATTACAAGTCCGAAGGCGGCAGCTATGCTGCGTTGCTGGCCAAAATGGCGGAGGTTATCGAAAACTCCCGTGCGCTGTTGCCTGCCTACATTGCCCAGTATTTGCCGCAGGGAGACGAATCGCAGATCCGCGCCACCATCGTCGAGTGGCTGCGCACGCATGCGGAAGAAATCAAGGGCTTTGGCGGCACGGCAGGTCATGTGCTGGCCATGGTTGTCATCGGGCTCATCATCGGCTCGTTCGTGGCGCTGAACGAAGGACGCGAGAAACACATGCTGGGGCCGCTCGCTCATGCCTTGAGTGAGCGAATCGACCATCTGGGCGAATCGTTCCGAAAAGTCGTATTCGCCCAGGTACGCATTTCGGCGCTGAACACCCTGTTGACGGGCATTTATCTGGCAATTGTATTGCCATCTTTTGGCGTCGAGCTGCCGTTTGTCAAAACCATGATCGTAATTACCTTCGTGGTCGGACTCATGCCGGTGCTGGGCAATCTGGTATCCAATACTGTCATCGTCATCATTTCCTTCAATCATTCCCTGCATGTCGCGTTCGCCTCGCTGGCGTTTCTGGTCATCATCCACAAGCTGGAATACTTCGTGAATGCCCGCATCATCGGCGGTCAGATCAAGGCCTACACCTGGGAACTGCTGACCGCCATGCTGGTGATGGAAGCCGCCTTTGGCGTCGCGGGCGTCATTGCCGCGCCGGTTTTTTATGCGTACCTGAAAAGCGAGCTGGGCGAGCGCAACTTGATCTAACCTGCCAGCCGCTCCAGCGCCAGCATGATGGCGGCTGAGTCCAGCTCGGCATCGCCTGCTTCCAGCAGGGCGGCAATTTGCCTTGCCACGATTTTTGTTCCAGGCAGTGGCACATGATTCTCGCTGGCGTTGTCGAGCACGATAGCCAGGTCCTTGTGATGCAGCTTGACCTTGAAGCCGGGCTTGTAGTCGGCGTTCATCATGCGCAGGCCGTGCACTTCCAGAATCTTGCTTCCCGCGTAACCGCCGAGCAGCGCCTCGCGCATTTTTGCCGGATCAACGCCATTTTTCCGTGCCAGCAGAATCGCTTCGGCCACGCCTTGCAGTGTCAGGCTTACCACAATCTGGTTGCAGGCCTTTACGACCTGTCCCGCGCCGTGATCGCCCACATGCACAATGTTCTTGCCCAGGATTTCAAACAGCGGCTTTACGCGCTCGAAAATTTCCGCCTTGCCGCCCGCCATGATCGACAGCGTGCCTTGAGTCGCGCCTGCCTGCCCGCCTGATACGGGGGCATCGAGCATGTCCACGCCGCGCGCCGCAAGCTGTGCCGCAATGCGTCGCGTGCTGGACGGCGCGATCGTGCTCATGTCCACGATGACGCTGCCGGGTTTCGCACCATGAATCAGTCCGCGCTCGCCCAGAATCACCTGTTCCACATCCGCCGTGCCGGAGACCACGGTAAAGCAGATGTCGGCACTGGCGGCCACTTCCGCGGGTGTACCCTTGCCCGTCGCGCCCGCCACGAGCAAGGGCTCCACCGTGTCGAAGCGCCGCCCCCAGGTAAAGAGCTCGTGACCAGCCTTGATGAGATTGAAGGCCATGGGGCGACCCATGATGCCGGTGCCAATGAAGCCGATTTTCATGCGATTACCCCTGGCAGCTGTTATTCCGAGCCTAGCACCATTAACCACACGGGCAAGGTCGTGAGAAACAAGACGGTACTCCACGCGACCGTGAGCGCGACTTTCTCCACATCGAGCTGATAACGGTCCGCGAGACCTACGGCCATGAGCATGGTGGGGACACCCGCTTCGATGACGGCGCCGCGCTGGGCATTGGTTAACGGGTCAAAGAAAATCAGCGCCAGGCCATAGGCCAGCAAGGGCAGCAGCAACAGCTTGAAGGCGACTGTGGTCAACACGGGCAGGCTGGGTGCCAGCCGCGACCAGGGAATCGACAGTCCCAGCATCAGCAGCATGACAGGAACAGTCGGCTGACCGATAAAGTGAGCCGCATGGACAAGCGGCTGGGAATTGATGGGAAGTTGCGCCACGATCACGCCGGCGGCAAAGGCCCACAACGGGGGCAGCGTGAAAAGCTGTTTCAGGGGATGTCCGGCATCGGTGGTCTGGCCGCCCAGCCTCACCGCAATCCAGACCCCTACGCTCCAAACCAGCGGCGTGGTGGCGGCCATGTCGGCAAAGGCGGCGTAGCGCCCGCCTGCCTCGCCGTACAAGTGGGTCAGCAAGGGGTAACCCATGAACAGCACATTGCCGAAGACGCCGCACAGAAGCAGTCCGGCACGCGCGCCGGAAGACAATGACGCGCCCAGCCGCGTCATGAACAACAGGACATACAGCGGCAACCCTGCCAGCAGCATGCCGCTGGCGACGAGCAACGGGACGCTCAGCAGATTGGTATCGATTTCCGCGCTGGCGGCAGCGGCGAACAGCAGCGCCGGTGCAAACAGGTTGATGGTGACGGTCGTGATGTAACCGCGTATCGATCGTATGCCGGCGTCATCCAGCCGGGTGCGCCAGATCGCGCCGGCGGCGATGAGCAGCGCCATCGGAAACAGCACCTGTGCCAGCAAATCGAAATAATCGGAAAGCAGCATAAAAAATGGCGGGAAGGTCTCCCGCCATTATGCGTGAATCAGGGAATGGTGTTCAGGTATCCCGCGACATGGTCGCGCTGCGCGGCGTGTTGCGGATGTTGTCTTCCAGCCAGTGCTTGATGCGGTTGGCATCGCCCAGACGGCCATATTTTCCCATCGCATCCAGCAGCACGATAATGACCTTGCGTTCGGCGATTTCCGCCTGCATCACAAGGCAGTGCCCCGCTTCATTGATGTAGCCGGTTTTGGACAGACCGATTTGCCATTCATGGTCACGGGTCAAGCGGTTGGTGTTGTTGAACGCGACATCGCGCCAGAACACGCGTGTTTTACGGCGTTTTTTGACAACGACTTTTTGCTTGCCCAGGCTGTAATTTCCCGTTGACGAGATATCACGGATTTCCGGGTAGGTGTTGTAGGCATGGTTAACCAGCCTGGCCAGGTCCTCGGCGGTGGACTGGTTGTAGCTCGACAGCCCGGTGGGGTCGACGTACAGCGTGCTGTGCATGCCCAGTTGCCGGGCCTTGCGGTTCATGGCCGCGATGAATGCATCGATGCCGCCAGGATAGCTGCGGCCCAGAGCATGGGCGGCGCGGTTTTCCGAAGCGATCAGGGCAAGGTGCAGCAATTGTTCCCGCGTATAAACCGAACCGATGGAGAGCCGTGATCCCGTGCCCTTCAGGTAGTCGATGTCGCCTGAACTGATGGCCACCTTTTCATCCAGGCTCAGACCTGCATCCAGTGTCACGATGGCGGTCATCAGTTTTGTGATGGACGCAATGGGGGTTTGCAGCTTGGCGTTTTTGGTAATCAGGGTTTGTCCGTTTTCCTGATCGATAACCAGGACCGACAATGCGCTGAGATCCAGGCTGTTGTCCGGCGCGGTATCGTTAATCACAGGTGCGGCGGGTGCCTGCCAGGCATGTGCGGGCATGCCTGCCAGCATCAAACCCAACAGCAGGAATAAGCTACGATGAAACATGGTTTTCCCCGAATTGGCGGGCAAGGCCCCGAATAATAAGTAAAAAAACGGTAAACCAGCCATGGAACTTTAATACAACAGCTTTTTTCCGGACAAGCGGATACTTAATCCACAGTTGACGCAAGAAGCAAATTTAATATATATAGCAAATAGATAGGGGAGATTTACAGATTTTACTCAAAAAAGATAAGCCAAGTCTTATACGCGCTCAGCCGGGTGTCCTGGCGGATATGCTGTCCGCGCTGGATATTGGCAGAGAGGCGTCCGCTGAGCTCAGGCTCGCGGCGGCCCAGGACCCGCTGCTCGCTTTGGGCATCATGGCGGCTGCCCGCCCTCAGGCGGCCCCCGGCCAGCGGCTGGCTTTGGAAGATGCGGTTGGCCGCTTAAGTCCGGATTTCCTTCGGGTTCTGATTCTGTCCACGGAAGTGGCGGATAAACAACATACCGCGCGATGGGTTGTTGCCCAGCGTGTCGCTCACCTGGCCCGGCTCGTGGCCGAAAAGACAAGGGTTTGTGACAGCGAGACCGCCTGGCTCGCGGGTCTGTGCCATGACCTGCCCGCCTATCTTGGAACGGAAAACCTGCCATCCTGGGTAAATGCCTGGCTGCTGGCGGGCGATGAACAGGGCTTCCTGTCGGATGCGGTACATTTCCATTCCGCGCCCCCTGCCCGGCTCAAGTCCGCGCATCCGCTGGTCAGGGTATTGCAACTGGCGGTCGCCCTGGCCTGCCGGGAAAACGCCCTGGAAAATGTGGATGTGCGTGCCGCAATGTCCAGTCTGGGGCTTGATCCCGCCGAGGGGGCACGGCTTCAACAGGAAGCCATAGAAAAGGCCGAGGCGGCCAGATTGCGATATACCGACTGGGAGGCGGTGCAGTTCAGCGGTCCGCGCGATCGCCTTTCTCGCGCTTATGCGCAATTCGCCTCGCTGGCCGCGTTGCGCGATTATCTTTTCCTGGCCGCCGACGAGGCGGCGCTTGCCCGGGTGTTGGGCGAAGCGCTCCAGGGGTTTGCCGGACTGGAGCGAAGCATTTTATATGTCCTGAACAATCAGGCCTTGGCGCCCGCCCGCTGGTGGCCAGTGCCGGATGCGCTTCGGGAAATATCCATATCGACGGAAGATCCAGTCAGCGCGCTGGCCCAGGCGGCTCGCGGCAATCGTGCTTTCTGGCTGGCTGGCTTGATGCATGAAGCCTCCGTGGCCGACGCGCAAATTGCCCGGGTGATGAAGGCCGACACCCTGCTGGCCGAGCCGCTCAGGCTGGAGGACGGCACGCCTGCAGTTCTGGTGGCCATTAATCCGCCGCAGGATCTGATTGAAATGCCGGTCTGGAAAACCGCGCTACGCGTGCTTTCTTCCCGCAAGAGCGGAGCCATACCGAGAGCAAGCGCTTACATGGAAGCCGTGCGGCAGACTGATGTCGCCCCTGTCGCCGTAGACGGTATTCCCCGCGATCAGGTTCGCAAGGCGGTACATGAGGCGGCCAACCCGCTCACCATCATGCGCAATTACGTCAATCTGCTGTCCGGCAAGTTTCAGGGCGACACCGACATCAGTCGCGATCTGTCAATTATCGGCAACGAAATTGAGCGTGTGGCCGGGATACTGCGGACCCTGACGGCGCAACAAAAGACAGAGAAAGAAACAGTTACCTCAGCCGGCACGGTCGTTGAAATCAATCCCGTCATTTCAGAATTGGTGCGGCTGTCGCTGGGTACGCTGTTCGTGCCCAACAAGGTCAGCGTGCAGATTGATCTGGATCCGGATACGGGCCCGGTCATCACCAATCGCGATCAGCTCAAGCAGATCCTGCTCAACCTGGCCAAAAATGCGGTCGAGGCCATGCCCCAGGGCGGCAAGCTGATCTTTGGTACCCGCCGCATCGAGAAACATGGCAGGCCATTTGTGGAAATTCTGGTGCGGGATACTGGACAGGGCCTGCCTGATGAAGTGAAGCGAAACCTGTTTCAGCCGGTGACATCAAGTAAAGGTGGAGACCATGCCGGGCTGGGTCTTTCCATCTGTCGCGGTCTGGTCGAGTCCATGGGCGGGCAGATTGAATGTGAAACCGGCACGGGCGGCACCAGTTTCCGAATCTTTTTGCCGGCAGAAGCCACCACAGACCGTGAGGAGCGACCCCGCGCCAGCGGCCCGATGCCCACGGAAATAAGCTCTAGAGGGAGTAATAATGCTGGATGACATTCGTGATGAAATGAATACCGGTGTTGGCGTCAGCAGTCTTTTCAATCGGCCACGTGTACTGGTTGTCGATGACGAGCCGCTGATTCTTGAAGGCCTGACACGGCTGATGGCGGCACGCAACTACGAAGCCATCACTGCAAATGGCGGGCGCGAGGCGCTGATCGCAATCGGCAAGCAGCAGTTCGACATTGTTCTGCTGGACCTCAATATGCCCGACCTGGGCGGCGCCGAAGTGCTGCGTTTTATGATGGACCGTGAAGTCGATACGCCGGTCATCGTGGTGTCCGGCGACAGCACCATTGACGGCGCCATTCGCGCGCTGCGGGGCGGCGCCACCGATTTCATCCGCAAGCCCTACGAGCCTGAAGAACTGCTGCGCCGGATAGACAACACGCTGGCCAAGCGCCGGCTTGAAAAAGAGAACAACCTCATTCTTCAGCGCCTGCAGCAGTCCGAGAAATGGCACCGCTTTCTGGTCAACAGTTCGCCCGACCTGATTTACACGCTGGACGAGGAAGGCCGCTTCACCTTCATCAATGACCGGGTCGAAAGCCTGTTGGGCTATCCCAAGGACGAACTCATCGGCCAGCACTTTACCTATGTAATTTATGAAGAAGACATTGCCCGGGCGGAACACATTTTCAATGAGCGACGATCAAGCGAGCGCTGCGCGCGCAATATCGAACTGCGGCTGAAGTGCAATCCCGGACAGCGCCGGCCGCGCGTAATGAATGGCCGCTACAAGACGGTTGAAGTCTCCGCTACCGGCATGTACGAATCCGCGGAAAACCGCTTTGAAAAACGCTTCATGGGCAGTTACGGCGTGGTCAAGGATGTGTCCGATCGCAAGCAGGCAGAAGAAACCGTCCACTACCAGACCTATCACGATCTGTTGACCGGCCTGCCAAACCGGGCGCTGTTGCGCGACCATCTCGGCCTGACGCTGGCGCAGGCCAAACGCACCAAGCAGCCGATGGCCGTGCTGATTCTGGATCTCGACCACTTCAAGATCATCAACGATTCTCTGGGGCACGGCTGCGGCGATGAGTTGCTGATCAATGTTGCCACCCGATTAAGACAGTGCCTGCGCGAAGGCGACACGCTTGCGAGACTGGGCGGCGACGAGTTTGCCGTGCTGCTGCCGGGACTGTTCTCGCGCAAGGATGTTGACCAGATCGGCCGCAAGATCATTCAGTCACTAAGCAAACCGATGCAGATCAAGGGGCACGACGTCTATGTGTCCGTCAGCATTGGCGCATCAGTTGCGCCGGAAGACGGCGACATGGTCGATACGCTGATCCGCCACAGCGAAATCGCCATGTACCAGGCCAAGGCCCAAGGCAGGAGCCGGCTACAGTTCTGGCAGCCCGGCATGCAGGCGCCCTATTCCGAGCGCATCCAGATGGAGGCGGATTTGCGCCGCGCGCTCGCCCGCAACGAGTTCATGTTGTTCTATCAGCCGCTGGTCGACATTGCCAGTGGTGCCGTAAAGGGCTTTGAGGCGTTGCTGCGATGGTGGCATCCCGAGAAGGGGCTGCTCTCGCCAGACGAGTTCATTCCCATTGCCGAGGAAACCGGCGTCATCGTACCGATCGGCGAATGGGTGTTGCGCGAAGCCAGCGCCCAGCTCGCGGACTGGCGCAAGGCACGGCTGCCGGATGTGCGCATGTCGGTCAACATCTCAGCGCGCCAGCTTGAAAATCCGGACTTTGTCGAAAGCGTCATGCGCTCCGTGCAGATACATGCCCTGGACTGCAATTGCGTGGAACTGGAAATCACCGAAAGCCTGCTGATGCGCGACCTGGAAAGCAATGCCATCAAGCTGGGCCGCCTTGCTGCTTCAGGCGTCATGCTTGCGATTGACGATTTCGGCACCGGCTACAGTTCGTTCAAATACCTGTCCAAATTCCCCATCCACACACTCAAGATCGACCAGTCCTTTGTCAAGGATTTGCGGCATAACGGCAATGCCTCCATCGTTAACGCCATTGTAGGCATGGGGCGCGGCCTGAATTTGAATGTGGTGGCGGAAGGCGTGGAAACGCCGGACCAGCTTGATGTTCTGCGTGGATTGCATTGCGGCGAGATGCAGGGATATCTGTTCAGCCCGCCCATTTCCGCCCACGATGCCACACGCTTGCTGCAGCGCAATATTCACATGAGCCAGGCGGGGCTCATGGCGCAGGCAAGTTAGCCGAGGCGATCAAATCCGGGTCTTCGCAGCCCTGGCTGCGGAATGCCTGAATGACATGGCGATTCATTCCACGGCCAGCCAGGTCGCGCGTGATCGCCGAGACATCCGCATCCGACAGCAGGGCAGGATGCACGGTGGTGCGGATTTCATGTTCGACGCCGGATTGCAAAACCAGATCAAGACAGGCGCGAGCCCGATCGCCGCTGACCGGCACGCCGGTGATGCGGGCGTAGTCGGCGAAAGGGGCTTTCACGTCCAGCCCCACCCAGTCCACCAGCGGCAGGACTTCCTTTAACTGCTTTGGATAAATGCCGGCAGTGTGCAGGCCGATTTTGAATCCGAGTTCACGCACCACGCGCATCGCGTCCAGCAGGCTTGCCTGCAAGGTGGGTTCGCCGCCGGAAAACACGACGGCATCGAGCAGCCCGCGGCGGCGCTGGAGAAAATCGAGAATGGCCCACCAGGGAATTTCATGTTCGCCCTGTGGCGGGATTAGCTCCGGATTGTGGCAGTAGCGGCAGCGCCACGAGCAGCCCTGACAGAACACCACGGCGGACAGCATGCCCGGCCAGTCGGTGGAAGAGAGCGGCGTGAAGCCGCCTACTCTAAGCACGGGACTTATCCCATTTTGCAGCGGCCCTCGACAAAGAACTGCCGCTCGCGATGCTCGCTTTGCTTGCCTTTGTTGAAGCTGGATACGGGACGGTGATAACCCATTACGCGGGTCCACACTTCGCAGCGGGTGCGTTCCTCGTCCTTCAGGACAGCGGCGGACAGGGCTTGAGCGGGAATGGTCATGTCATTCATATCAGTCTCCTCGATTTATGCGGCAACAGCGTGTTTGCGGGCAAGGGCTTCCTCGTCGCATTTGGGACAAAACTCATGCTCGCCCGCGAGGTAGCCATGTTTCGGGCAAATGGAAAAGCTGGGCGTGATGGTGATGTAGGGCAGGCGGAAACGCTCCAGCGAACGTCGCACCAGCTTTTTGCAGGCCTCCGCCGAGGAGATGTGCTCCGACATGTACAGGTGCAGCACTGTGCCGCCGGTGTACTTGCGCTGCAAGTCGTCCTGCCGTTCCAGCGCTTCGAACGCATCGTCGGTAAAGCCCACCGGCAGCTGCGTCGAGTTGGTGTAGTAGGGCGCGTCTTCCGTGCCTGCCTGCAGGATGGTCGGGTAATGCTTTTTGTCTTCCTTGGCGAAACGGTAGGTGGTGCCTTCGGCGGGCGTGGCTTCCAGGTTGTACATATGGCCGGTTTCTTCCTGGAACGCGGCGATGCGCGTGCGGATGTGATCGAGCAGGCGCACCGCGAAATCGTGGCCCCATCCGGTGGTGATGTCGTGTTCGTCATCCGTGAAGTTGCGGATCATTTCGTTGACGCCGTTGACGCCTATGGTCGAGAAATGGTTGCGCAGCGTGCCGAGGTAGCGCTTGGTGTAAGGGAAGAGGCCGTTGTCCATCAGGCGCTGGATTTCCTTGCGCTTGATTTCCAGGCCGTTCCGTGCCATGTCGAGCAGCGTATCGAGACGGCGCAGCAGACCCGCCTCGTCGTTGCGGTATTCATGGCCCAGGCGCGCGCAGTTGACCGTCACGACGCCGACTGAACCGGTTTGCTCGGCCGAGCCGAACAGGCCGTTGCCGCGCTTCAGAAGTTCGCGCAGATCGAGTTGCAAACGGCAGCACATGGAACGGATGTGGTTCGGCTTCATCTCCGAATTGATGAAGTTCTGGAAGTACGGCAGGCCGTACTTGGCGGTCATCTCGAACAGCAGCGTGGCGTTTTCCGACTCCCACGGGAAATCCGGCGTCATGTTGTAGGTCGGGATGGGGAAGGTGAACACGCGGCCCTTGGCGTCGCCCGCGGTCATGAC
>CAYOJA010000010.1:0-12390 GCA_964404175.1 uncultured Thiobacillus sp.
CGACCAGAATCACCGAATACGCCAGCCCGCCGCGCACGCGGCCGAACAGCTGCCCCAGTGTGTCCAACAGATCCTCGGCCATGCCCGAGCGTTCCAGAATCAGTCCCATGAAGGTGAAGAAGGGAATCGCCAGCAGGGTCTGGTTGCTGGCAATGCCGTAAATGCGTTCAGGCAGGGCCTGCAGAAAGCTGAAATCGAACAGGCCGAGATAAATGCTGAGCGTGGCGAACACCAGACCGTTGGCGGCAAGTGAAAATGCCACGGGGTAACCCAGCAGCAGAAACACCACCAACGACAGGAACATGATAGGCGCGAGGAATTCCATCACACTTCCTCCGCCGGTTTTTCAGTGGGCAGCGTGGTGTTACCCGTCAGCACGCCGATGCGCTTGATGATTTCTGAAACGCCCTGCAGCAGCAGCAGGCCGAACCCAAGCGGCAGTATGAGTTTTATCGGCCAGCGGATGAGGCCGCCCGCATCCGGCGACATTTCCTGGATGCGCCAGGATTCGGCAAACAGCGGCCACGACAGCCAGGCAAGCAGACCGGCGACCGGCAGCAGAAACAGGATGCCGCCAAGGAGGTCGATGAGGGCTTGACCCCTGGCGGAGAAGCGCTGATAGATGACATCGATGCGCACATGGCCGTTGTGCCGCAGCGTGTAGCCCGCGCCCAATAGGAACATGGTGCCGAAGCCATACCATTGTGCTTCCAACCAGGCGTTGGAACCCTCGCCCAGCAGATATTTGGCCAGCGCATTGCCGGTGGCGATCAGCGTGGTGATCAGCACCAGCCACATGACCAGTTTGCCAATTCGATCATTAAGTGAATCAATCCAGTTGGTGAGCTTTTGGAGTGAATTCATGGCAAGGCTCCTGTTTCCTTGAGCAGTTCCGCCAGCCTTTCAGCGACGACGCGGTAACCTTCTGCATTGGCGTGGATGGGATCGGATTTCAGACGGTTGTCCTTCAGCACCTCGTTGAAGATTTCGCCTTCATACGGCAGACCGAATTCTTCGGCGAGCTTTTCGTAGAGTTCGGGTGGACCGGAAAAGAGTTTTGGCTCGGGCACGCCAATCAGCACGACCTGCGCGCCGCTTGATTGTATGGACTGGATCATGGCGCGCAGATTGGATTCGGTCTGGCCGTTGCCCTTTCGTCGCAGCATGTCATTGCCGCCCAGGCAGAGCAGAACCAGTTTGGGGTGGTGTTCTTCCAGGATTTCGGGCAGGCGTTCCAGTCCCTCCGACGTGGTTTCGCCGGGTACGCCGGCATTGATGACCGTGCGTTGGATCAAGCTCGACAGCACGGCTGGGTAGGCCTGTTCGAGCGAAGTGCCGGTCCCGTGTGTGAGGCTGTCGCCAAAGGCTACGATGGTATCGCCGTCATTCAACCGGGGGAGTTGCGGCGGGCGGTCGCAGGCGGCGAGGAAAAGCAGTGAGGCCCAAACCAGTGTCAGTAAAGATATCCAGTTTTGGTGCTTCAAGCTTTCACCCTCACCCCAACCCTCTCCCCTCAAGGGAGAGGGGGAATAAATTGGTACGTCTCACACCTTACTCCTCACGCTTCACGAGTATTAGTTGCCCGCCACCGTCATCTGGTCAACCAGAATCGATCCGGTCTGTTTGCTGCCGCGCCGGTCCACGTCCTTGCCGATGGCGAGGATGCCTTTGTACATGTCCTTGAGGTTGCCGGCGATGGTGATTTCTTCCACCGGATATTGAATCTCGCCGTTATCCACCCAGAAGCCCGCCGCGCCGCGCGAGTAATCGCCGGTCACCATATTGGCGCCCTGTCCCAGCATTTCGGTGACCAGCAGGCCCGTGCCCATCTTTTTCAGCAGTTCCGGCAGGTCGAGCTCGCCTGGCTGCAATGAAAGATTGTGGCTGCCGCCGGCATTGCCAGTGCTGGCCATGCCCAGCTTGCGCGCGGAGTAGGTGGAGAGGAAATAACCCTGCACCACGCCGTCCTTCACCACATCGCGCGCAGACACCTTGACTCCCTCGTTGTCGAACGGGCAGGAGCCCAGGCCTTTTTTCATGAACGGGTCTTCGCGCAAGTTCACGATGGACGAGAAGATGGTTTGCCCCAGACTGTCGAGCAGGAAGGAGGACTTGCGATACAGGCTGCCGCCGGATACCGCACCAACAAAGCTGTTTAATAAACTGATGGCAACCGGTGCTTCGAAAACGACGGGGCAGGTGCGCGTATCCAGCTTGCGGCCATTCAGCCGCCGCACGGTGCGTTCGCCCGCCATGCGGCCGATTTTTTCCGCCGACTCCAGATCCGTCGCATCGCGCGCGCTGCTGTACCAGTAGTCACGCTGCATGGCGCCCTTTTCGGCGGCAATAACGGCGGCGGAAATGCCGTGGCGCGAACCGGCGTAGCCACCCATGAAGCCGAGCGAATTGGCGTAGATGAAATGCGAGGCCTGGGTCGAAACGCTGGCGCCTTCCGAGTTCTCGATGCGTCGATCGACCCTGAAAGCGGCGGCTTCGCAGGCCTTGGCCAGCTCGGCGGCTTGTTCGACGTCAATGTCCCAGGGGTGGAACAGATCCAGCTCCGGCCGGTCCGTGGCCAGCCAGTCGCGATCGGGCAGGCCGGCGGCTTCGTCCTCTGCCGTGTGGCGGGCGATGGTGGCGGCCTTTTCTACCGTGGCTTTCAGGGCCGCGTCCGACAAGTCCGAGGTGCTGGCGTGGCCCTTGCGATGGCCCATGTACACGGTTACGCCCACACCCTTGTCCTTGTTGTATTCGACGGTTTCAATCTCGTTCTTGCGTACCGTCACGGTCTGGCCGAAGCCTTCGGAAACCTCGGTATCGGCGGCGCTGGCGCCATTGGTTTTGGCATGATCGAGAACAAACCGGGCAATGCGCTGGAAATCGTCCTGCGAATAGGAAAAACGGGCATCGGACATGGGCAAGTCAACGTAAAATAAACGCCTATTCTACGTCCCTATTTCTGATTCACGACACCAGGCCCGACATGCGCGACCAAGATCAAGAAGCTCCCAGCGAGGAATTGCCGGAGCCGCCTTCCAAAACCAAAATCAAGCAGGCCATGCTGGCCTTGCAGGATTTGGGTGGCGAACTGGTCAAGCTGCCGCAAGCCAAGCTGGAAAAGCTGCCGCTGCCAGACGAGTTGCGCCGGGCGGTTGAAGACTACCGGCGATTTACCAAGAACGGTGCGATCCGGCGGCAGATGCAGTACATCGGACGCCTGATGCGCGGCATCGACCCCGAGCCGATCGCCCGTCAGCTGGCTGCCTGGAGGGGCGATTCCGACGAGGAAAAGGCGCTGCTGCATCGCATCGAGCGCTGGCGCGACCGGCTGATCGAACACGACGATTCGCTGACGGATTTTTTACGGGATTATCCCGATGCGGATGCCACCCAGCTCAGACAACTTGTCCGCAATGCGCGCCATGAGGCAGCGCAGGGCAAGCCGCCCAAATCCAGCCGGGCGCTGTTCAGGTTGATCCGGGAATCTTTGGAACCCGCCCCCAGCCCGGATGAAACCAGCCCGGACGAAAATTAACAAAAAAGTGAATTTCCTCGGCAGCCAATACAGGCTAAGCTGAATCCTGATATTCCACGGCGATGTAACAACAAAAAAAGGGGGCTGTCGTGCTCGCGCGTCTGACAAAAATTCTGCTGAGCCTGCCGTTTCTGATCGCGGCGGGCGTGTTCGGTTTTTATCTGATTTTCGGTTTTTTTCTGGTTGACCCGGTCGCGAAAAAGCTTTTGCCATGGGTTGGTGAAAAGAAACTCGCCAGCCAGTTGAGCGTGCAGCAAGTCGAGTTCAACCCGCTGACACTGGAAGCCACGGTTCAAGGTTTGAAGCTGGCCGAAAAATCCGGCAAGCCGCTGGCGGGTTTCGACAGGCTGTATGTCAATGTCGAAACCTCTGGCCTGTTCCGTTTTGCATGGCGCATTCAGGATGTTCAGCTAACCGGGCCGCGCGCCAATTTTGTCGTGCATCCAGGCGGCAAGCTCAACTGGGCGGAACTCATCGCCAAATTGAACGAAGACAAGGAACCACCCAAGGACACCATGCCGCGGGTGCTGATCGGGCATATCAAGATTGAAAAGGGCGACATCGATTACACCGATGCAAACAGGGCAGGCGATCCGTTCAAGGTCAGCCTGACACCCTTGGGAATTGAACTGGATGGCTTGTCCACCTTGCCCGAGGATCGCGGCAACTATTTGATTGCCGCCAAGTTGCCCGAGCAGGGCGGCACGCTCAAGTGGAAGGGCGATGTGTCGCTCAACCCGGTCAAGTCCGATGGCGAAGTCGCGCTGGAAGGCGTCAGCCTGCCCAACCTGCTGCGCGTGATCAAGACCCCGCGCAATTTTGAGCTGCCGTCCGGCACGTTGGCGGCAGGCACGCGTTATCGCTTTGCATTGGTGAAAGATAAAAGCGGCCCGGACAAATCCGGCAAGCCCAGACCCGACCAGCCTTGGGTGCAGATCAACGGCGCGAATCTGATCATGCAGAATCTGGCGCTGGCGCCGCGCGGCGGCGGCGAGCGGGTGTTCGAACTCGCCGAAGCGAAAATAGAAAACGCCAACCTCGATTTGTTCAAACGCAGCGTCAGCGTGGCGGCTGTTAATCTGTCGGGTGGCAAACTGGCGGCCACACGGGAAACAAACGGCAAGCTCGACTGGCAGACGCTGTTTGCGATTGCGGAAGACGCGCCGCCTCCACCAGTCAAAACAGAGTCAAAACCTAAACCAGCCGCGACGGCCGTACAACCCTGGAAAATCGCGGTGGGGGCCATTCAAATGTCCGACTGGTCCGCGCGTTTTACCGACAAGGGCTTTGCAACACCTTTGCGCGTCGAGGTCTCCGGATTCGAGCTCAACGCAAAGCTCGACGGTGAGGTGGGCGAGAAACCGGTCATCGTCGTCGGCCCGGTCAATGCCGGCCTGGGACCAGTGAAGGTTTTTTCGGGGACGGAGAACGCCGCGCAACTCGATCAGGCGCGTTTGATCAACGCGAACTTTGCGTTGGCTGATAACAAGCTCGGCATCGAAGCGGTCGAATTGTCCGGTGCCAGAACCGCTGTTACGCTGGACAAGAACAAGCAGATCAACTGGAATGCCATCCTGGCAAAACATCCCAATGCACCTGCTGCGCAGCCGGCTCCCGCATCTGCCAGCGCGACAGGCCCGGGATTTAATTTGAATCTTGGCAAGTTGAGCATAGATGGTATTGAAGTGGCAGTGACGGATGAATCGACACCCACGCCGGTCAAGCTCGACGTTGTCGGCGGGCGTGCGCAGGTGCGCGATGTCAGCCTGGATCTGAACAAGCCGCTGCCGGTCGAGGCAGGGCTCTCCATCAAGCAGGGCGGTTCATTCAAGGCCAGCGGCAATGTCATTCCCGGCAAGTCCAGCGGCAAGCTCAATCTCAAACTGACAGGCCTGTCGTTCAAGCCGTTTGCGCCGTACGTGAATCAGGTTGCCCGGCTGAAATTGCAATCCGGCGCCCTGTCTTCCAGCGGCAGGCTGGATTTTGCCAAGGGCAGGGAAGCGATGAAGCTGAACTACGATGGCGGCTTTGCGGTAGATGCGCTCGCCATTACCGAGGAGGACACGGACGAGGCTTTTCTCGGCTGGGAGAAACTTTCTTCGGACAGCCTTGAATTCAATCTCGGGCCCAACAGCCTGCACATGAGCGAACTGGTGGCGGTCAAGCCTTTCGGCAAGGTCATCATTTTCGAGGACAAGAGCATCAACCTGAAACGCATCCTGCGTTCATCGGAGCCGCCCAAACCCGAGCAGGCTTCAAATGAGAACAAGGCAGCGGAAGAGCCGGAAGCTGTCGAAGCGCCTCCCGCGCCAGCACCAGCGCCTTCCGCACCAGCGGCAAGTGACAAGCTCCCGTTTCCGCTGGCCATCGAGCGCCTGCGCATCGAGGAAGCCAATGCCGAATTCGCCGACCTTTCGCTGACGCCACAGTTCGGCACACGCATGCATTCACTTTCTGGCGTGGTGACGGGCTTGTCGACTGATCCCGAGACCACCGCGCAAGTGGAACTGGATGGCAAGGTGGACGAATTTGGCTCGGCGCGCGTGCGCGGTTCGGTTCAGCCGTTCAAGGCCACGGATTTCACCGATCTGAAACTCACCTTCCGTAATCTTGAAATGGCCAACCTCACGCCCTACTCGGGCAAGTTTGCCGGGCGGCGCATCGATTCCGGCCGGTTGTCGGTCGATCTCGAATACAAGATCAAGAACCGCCAGCTGGCCGGCGAGAACAAGTTCGTCATCAACAAGCTGAAACTGGGTGAACGGGTGGACAGCAAGGATGCGTTGAAGCTGCCGCTCGATCTGGCCATTGCTCTGCTTGAGGACAGCAACGGCGTCATCGATATCGATCTACCCATTTCCGGCAGTCTCGACGATCCGAAATTCAGCTACGGCAAAATCATCTGGAAAGCCATCGTCAATGTGCTGACCAAACTGGTGACGGCGCCCTTCCGCGCATTGGGCAAGCTGCTGGGCGTGAGTTCGGAGAAACTGGAAGCTGTGACTTTCGATCCCGGCAGCAGCAAGCTGCCGCCGCCGGAACAGGAAAAACTGAAAATGCTCGCCGAAGCCATGGCAAAACGTCCTTCGCTGTCGCTCACGCTGGAACCGGGCTTTGATCCCGTGGTGGATCGCCGCGCCTTGCAGGAACAGGCCATGCGCCGCGAAGCGGCCGCCGTGGCCGGAATCAAGCCCGCGCCAAACGAAGCGCCGGGCCCGGTCGATGTCAACAACTACAAAATCCAGACCTGGCTGGAAGATCGCTACATCGCACTTTCCGGGAAGGAAGATTACAAAAAGCTGCGCACCAGCTTTCAGGACAAGAACGCCAGCGCCGCCGCGCGCGTGATGGAAAGCGAAACCGTCGAGCGCCTTGCCCGCCGTTTCAAGACGCGCGATCCCGGCCCGGCTTCCGCCTTCCATGCAGAACTGGTGGAACGGTTGACACAAAAGACCACCATCGACGACAGTGAGCTGAACAAACTGGCGCAGGCGCGTGGCCAGGCCATGCGCGAGGAACTCGTCAAGCGTGGTCTGGATGCCGGGCGGGTCAGCAGTGGCAGTCCGGTGAAGCAGGAGGCAAAGGACAAACAGGTTGGCAGCAAGATGAGTCTGGGGGTGGGCAAGAAACCCGCGGCAGAACCGCCGGGAACGGATTCACCGGCCGTGCCTGCTCCCGCGGTTCCCGTTTCCCCCTGACTGTTTTTTTCAATGCGTTCGCGATCTGCCAGGCTGATTCAAGCCTGACAGCATCGTGCCGATAACTTCAAACCCTTCCTGTCTGGCGCACTCATGTCCTTCCGTCGAATCCGTATTCTTGTTTTGCTTGGCCTGCTTGCAATGGTGGCACTGGTTCATTTCGGCGAGCAGTTTCTGGTGCGCAGCTGGCGTGCGCCGCTGCAGGTGGCCATCGTGCCGATCAATGGCGATGGCAGCGAAGCCGTGGCTGAACATATCCGCCAGTTGAATGAAGAAAAGTTTGCCGAGATCAACACTTTTCTGGAGAAGCAGGCCGGCCGTTACGGATTGAAGCTGAGCAACCCTATTGACATGAGGCTGGCGCCTGAAGCACACGAGCTTCCACCCGCGCCACCTTATGGGGGCAATGGCCTGCAGGTCGCCTGGTGGAGCCTCAAACTGAGAATCTGGGCCTGGCGCCAGGAAAAAAACGGCTTTCTGCCGCATCCGGCAAAAGTGAGAATTTTCCTGATCTATCACGAAGCCGATACGGATGAGGCGCTGGATCATTCCCTGGGCCTGCAGAAAGGGCTGGTGGGCGTGGTGCATGTTTTTGCCAGCGAAGCTCAGCGCCCGCAAAACAATGTAGTGATCGCGCACGAGTTGCTGCATACCCTGGGTGCGACGGACAAATACGATCCTGCGACCAATCTGCCCATTCATCCCGTGGGCTACGCAGAACCCGGCAAACAGCCCCTGCATCCGCAATATGAGGCGGAAATCATGGCCGGGCGGATTGCCAAAACGGCGGAGTATGCGGAGATGCCAAAAAACCTGGATAAATGCGTGATTGGCCCGGATACCGCGCACGAGATCAATTTCAGCGGTGCGTTTACCAGCCAGTTCCTGCACTGAGGCAGCCGAGACTTACGCAGCTGCAAGGCCTGCGGGTTTACTGTCCGGCGCGCGGACGGATTGCCGACTTGGGGCGGAAAGCCTCCACCCTGCCTGGATGAGTTTCGATATACGGGCCACCGATCAGGTCAATGCAATAGGGCACGGCAGGGAACACGCCATCCAGGGTTTCGCCTATGGCCTTGGGCTGGCCGGGCAGGTTGAGGATCAGGCATTTTCCGCGCACTACACCCACTTGCCTGGAAAGAATCGCGGTCGGCACATACTTGAGCGATACCGCGCGCATGGCTTCACCGAAACCAGGCATTTCCCGATCAGCGACAGCGAGTGTCGCCTCTGGCGTAACGTCGCGTAGGGCGGGGCCGGTGCCGCCCGTGGTCAGGATCAGCGAACAGTGTTCGGTATCGGACAGCGCTTTAAGCGTCGACTCGATCAGTGGCTGTTCGTCTGGAATCAGACGTTCGACTATCGTTGTTGGGTTGGCGATTACCCGGCCCAGCCACTCCTTCAGGGCGGGCAGGCCCTTGTCCTCGTATTCACCGCTGGAAGCCCGGTCGGAAATGGAGATCAGACCGATCGTTACCGTATCGTATTCACGCATGAAAAAAAATCGCCTGGTGTTGTGCAGGCTGGAATGTATCAGATAAAGAATTTGTTAGGGTTGGCAGTAGCTTTACAACACCCTGTCAGATCCAGCCACGATTTCGCAATCGCTTATAAAGCCAAACAGCGCCCGCTGCCGTGCCGGCTACGACGACCGGATACGCCCAGGGCCAGTGCAGCTCGGGCATGAAATCGAAGTTCATGCCATAAAGTGAAAATATCACGGTGGGGATGGCCAGTATCGCGCCCCAGCCAGCCAGTTTCTGCACCGATTCGCTTTGCTGCAGCGTAAGCGATGCCAGGTGAAACTGCATGGCATCCGAGGCGGACATCCGCAGTACATCGATGGCCGAAGTCACGCGCGTGGCATGATCAAGCACATCCCGGTAGTAGGCTTTCAATTCCTTGGTGACAAACTGGGGGTGAAGGCGGATCAGGTCCTGCAAAATCGCCTGCATCGGTTCGGCTGCATCGCGCAACAGGCTGAGTTCGCGCTTGACCCGATAGAGTTTCTCCAGATCGGTGCGATCCAGCACGTCGTTCAGCAGCACATTTTCCAGTGACCGGAAACGGTCGTGCAGCGCATTGACGACGGATTGGTAATGATCGGTGATCTGGTCAAGAACGGCATACAGACCAAACGGCGCGCTGGCCGGAATGCCGTCAGGCTTGGTAAGCCGGTCCCGTACCCTGGCGAATGACAACCCGCTGCCATGGCGTATGGCGGCGACGAAATTGCCGCCTGCGAAAAAATGCGCCTCTCCCATCTGGATATGCCCATCCCACAGTTCGGCGGTTCTGGAACTGATGAAAAGATGGTCGCCGTATTCCTCCAGCTTGGGGCGCTGGTGCGTCGTGACGGCATCTTCCAGCGCCAGCTCATGCAGACTTAGCTCCTCGCCCAATTGTTCAAGCTGGCGGTAGTCCGGGTCGCGCAACTCTATCCAGATGAAAACCGAGGCATCGTGGATGAATTCGCTGACATCCTGAAAAGGGATTTCCCGTGGCGGCTGGCCGCGGCGATGAAGAATGCAGGTTGAGTTACTCATACGCGTGTTTATTTGAAATGCGGGTTAGCCAAAAACCAGGCATGAAGTCGATCAGGTTTTGGCCTGATTCAGGAAGGCGGGCACTTTCTGGGCATCGATGGGCTGACTGAAATGGAAGCCCTGTGCCAGATGACAGCGCATGGATTTCAGTTTCCCAAGAATCTCCGCACTCTCCACCCCTTCAGCCACCACCTGCAAACCCAGATTTTCGCCCAACTGAATCGTGGAGTGTACGATCGCGCCCAATCTGGGATCGCGGATCATTTGCTGTACAAAGCTTTTGTCGATTTTAAGCGTGTCGATCGGCATGCGGCTAAGGTGGGTAAGCGACGAGAACCCGACGCCGAAATCATCCAGCCCGAAGTTGATTCCGTGTCGTGCAAGTTCTTCCATGGTTGCCAGCGCACGTTCCGGATCGTGTATGAATGCCGTTTCCGTTACTTCAAGTTCGAGCCTGTCCGGGGGCATGCCGCAGGCGTTCAGTTGAGCGAGCAGCTCATCGGTCCAGCCCTGGCTCATCAGCAACTGCGGAGACAGGTTGATGGCGATATGCAGATCGTGCCCCGCGTTTTTCCATTCCTGCCATTGCGCGCAGACTATCCGGGCAATATGCAGGGTCAGCGGCCGGATCAGGTCGGATAGTTCGGCAAGCGGAATGAATTCTTCTGGATCGATGGGGCCGAACTCGGGATGATTCCAGCGCGCGAGCGCTTCCACGCCGGTCACGCGATTGTTGTCGATTTCCAGTTTGGGTTGATAAGCGACATTGATCTCGCCCTGTTCCACTGCGCGAACCAGATCGTGCATCAGTGTCAGCCGGCGTGGTGTGTGGCGATCCTTGGCGGGATCATACAAGCGGTAGTGACTGTCCGATTTGGCGTGATAAAGGGCAACATCCGCTCGTCGCATCAGGGTCGAAACATCCGCGCCATGCTCCGGGAACAGGCTGGCGCCAAGGCTGCCCTGCACGGCTAGGCGGACACCGCGGCAGACTACCGGCCGTGCCAGCGCCTGACGGAAAGTCGCGGCGTATCCGGCCAGTTGTTCGGGAGAGCCGGGGTTTTCGATCAGCAGGCCAAATTCGTCACCGCCCAGTCTCGCCAGCGCGCTGCCGATGGGTAGCAGCTCGGTCAAACGCTGGCCCAGTTCCACCAGCAGCTGGTCGCCCAGTTCGTGCCCCAGGGTGTCGTTGATCTCCTTGAACTGATCGAGATCAGCAAGAATCAACGCGAAGGGTTTGGGCGACTGCTGGATGCGTTCCTCGATGATGTTGCGGAACCAGAGCCGGTTGGGCAGGCCGGTCAACCGGTCGTGCATGGCCTGGTACTCGATATGCTTGAGCAGTTTTTCGCGCTCATGGCCTTCCAGAATCAACGTGACCACATCCGCCACGGAAGCGGCAAAGTGCTGCTCATCCAGCGTCCAGGTACGCGATGGCCCGACCTGCTCGTGGCAGACCACGCCGATGGTTTCGCCCTTGCGGCGGATGGAGGCTTCCAGCATGGACGAAATGCCCAGGAATTTCAGGTATTTTTCGTTGAGCTCCTGCGTGCGGTGATCGGTCGGCGCGTAGGAAACGGCGAGCGCGCGGCTTTTCGACAGCGCGTCAAAATATCTCGGGTACTCGTCCGCGCGCAGGACGATGCATTGCGCATGATCGTTCCGGCTTTTCAGGTAAAGATCTTGGCATTGCAAGGTGAGCTTGTCGTCACTGAAAAGCCAGATGCTGACGCGTTCCACATCCAGCGTCTGCGCGGCTTTCTCGGTAATGCGCTGAAAAGCATCATCCAGGGGTAGCGAGTCGATTCGATCTTCGGCAAGCAGATCAAACAGCGCGGATTGTTGCGAGCGCATGCGCCGCTCGGAAACCACCACCGGCGGCACTTCCTGTGCCATGCCGATGACGGCGACGGGATTGTTATCCGTGTCACGCTGCAATTCTCCCCGGATGGCGAACCAGCGCGTTTGCCCCGACGTGCCGTTTATGCGGACTTCCGTCTCGATCAGGGTTTGATCGGGTGGCGCTGATTTTATCGAGGCCAGAACCTGATCCCGGTCATGCGGATTCAGAATATCCAGCAGGCTGTCGATGCGTCCGTCAAACCGGCCGGGAGGAAAGCCAAGCAGCGCTTCCAGATTGGGCGAAAGCGTAATGGTCCGCGCCTGCACGCGCCACTCGAACACGCCGGCATGCGTGGCCGTGAGCGCGGCATGGAGAAAAGCATTGTCCTGGGAAATGGTTGGCATGGCGCCTAATTTAGCACTGAAGAAGAAATCATGTGTGACGGCCTGCCGGAATCAAATAAGCCGGTTTGCTGTTCAGGCAGTGCAAAGCCGGAAATCAAATCCGCGTATTCGAATTCAGGCGATATGGTAGTGCTTGCGTATCGGCTCGATGATGTGCCACATGCAGCGCAGATCCGATCCAAAAGTGACCAGGTCGCCCGCCTGGATTTCCACGGGCGGGCCGCCTTCCGGGGTTACCACCGCCTTGCCCTCAAGGATGTAGCTGATCTCTTCCTCGTAATAAACCCACGGAAACGTGGAAGTTTCCTTCTCCCAGACGGGCCAGCCAAAAACGCCCATCGCATCAAGTTTTTCCTTGGCGGGC
>CAYOJA010000010.1:12490-19631 GCA_964404175.1 uncultured Thiobacillus sp.
CTCCCAGACGGGCCAGCCAAAAACGCCCATCGCATCAAGTTTTTCCTTGGCGGGCCTGTGCTCGATCTGGATATCCATGGTTGTCTCCCCTGTATAGGTGGTGTTTTATGTTTTCCATCTTAGGACAGAAAAGGGGAGGATTCGAGAAAAACGGGATCGAAAATGGCTGGGTTGGAAACAATGCACATGTCCAAACCCGAGTCCTTCCCGAATAAGACAACTTTATCGCAGGCTTGGGGATGTCGGTTCAGGGCTGGTAGTAATAATGCCGTAAATATCGACGCAGGCTGTGTTGTTCAGCGCGAATGTGGAAGTACATGCAGGAATTGAAGCGTTTGAGCCAGAGTTGCTGTCGTTATTGGCCAAAATTGCCAACCCTGCGACAGCGGCGATTGTTCCCCAATAACCAGCCATGATGGTGCGCCGGCTTCCTCAGCAGCTTTGAGGGCAACTGGCGTAGCCAGATTGACCCCATGCACAAAAATTCCAGCCAGGCCGCGGTCATTGAAACGAAAGTCCAATAAGGGCTGACGCTGACTAAGGTTGGTTGTCATTATTTGATTGCCTGCAAAATCCCTTGTCAGGTGATCCATGCGGAATCCATAAGCCATACGCTGTTGGCCGGTTTGCGAGATATTTAGAGGGACCTGCCAGTAAGCGGTAAAAGAAGACTCATTGGAGAATCCGTTAGCATTCGCTTGGGCTGCTGCCAAGAAAATCGCAAGAGAAACATAAACTGATCTTTTCATTGTTGGTGCTCCCTGTACTGGTGTTTTCTACAGCCAGTATATGTAAAAACTAGCCGCTCACCTACTCATAACAACAATCCTAGAACGGCAATGTCAGCGCCGGCGCCTGCTCGCCAATCACCCGCCGGAAATCATCCTGGATGCGTCTGATGGCGGCTTCGTTGTCCGCCTCGAAGCGCAACACGATGACCGGCGTGGTGTTGGAAGGGCGGGCGAGACCGAAACCGTCGGCGTATTCGACGCGCAGGCCATCGAGCGTGATGACTTCCTTCGCATCGGGAAACTTCGCCGTTTTTTGCAGCTTTTCCATCAGCGCGTAATGCTCGCCTTCGGCCATCTTGATTTGCAGCTCGGGCGTGTTGACCGTGTCGGGCAGGCTTTTCAAGGTCGAATTCGGATCGGCCTGTTTGCTCAGGTATTCCAGCATGCGCGCGCCGGCATACAAGCCGTCGTCGAAGCCGTACCAGCGTTCCTTGAAGAAGATGTGGCCGGACATTTCGCCCGCCAGCAGCGCGCCGCTTTCCTTCATCTTGGCCTTGATGAAGCTGTGGCCGGTTTTCCACAGCGTGGGCCTGCCGCCGCGCTTGCTGATCCAGTCGAACAGGTTGCGGGTGGATTTCACGTCGAAAATGATTTCCGCGCCGGGGTTGCGCGACAGCACATCGTCGGCGAACAGCATCAACTGCCGGTCGGGGAAAATAATCGTGCCGTCCTTGGTAACCACGCCAAGCCGGTCGCCGTCGCCATCGAAAGCGAAACCCAGTTCGGCATCCGAGGTTTTCAGGCGCGCGATGAGGTCTTCGAGGTTGTGCGGCACGGAAGGATCGGGATGGTGGTTGGGGAAGGTGCCATCCACATCGCAATACATTTCCTCCACCGTGCAGCCAAGGCGGCGATACAACTCGGGCGCGAACGCGCCGGGTACGCCGTTGCCGCAGTCGACGATGATCTTCATCGGCCGCGCAAGCTTGATGTCGCCGGCAATGCGGCTCAGATACGAGGGCGCGATATCGTGCGTTTTGTAGCTGCCGTTGCCTGTCGTCAAGTTGTTGGTCTCCAGGCGCGCGCGCAATTGCTGGATGGTGTTGCCGGAGAGCGTTTCGCCGCCCAGCACCATTTTCAGGCCGTTGTAATCCGGCGGATTGTGCGAACCCGTAACCATGACGGCGGAATTGGTCTTCAGCTCATACGCAGCAAAGTAAGTCATGGGCGTGGCGACCATGCCGAGGTCAATCACATCGATGCCCGCCTTCTGTATCCCGCGCGCGAGTGCCTGCGAAAGCTCCGGGCCGGACAGGCGGCCGTCGCGGCCGATGCAGATGGCGGTCTGTTTGCGCGCAACCGCTTCCGAACCGATGGCCTGGCCGATGGCCTCCACGATTTCAGGAGTCAGGGTTTTGCCGACGATGCCGCGGATATCGTAGGCCTTGAAGATTTCCTTGGGTAAATTCATTTTTACGGGCTCGATCAATCAAGTGATGGCTTGATTATATCGCCGATGGCGAAACTCCCTATTTGCCGGTAAATGCGTCGAAAAAATCCAGAATGCGGGCAGGCAGCCAGTCAATGTTGCCGGGGAAGGGCCCGGATGGGAACGCGACATGGCCGCCTTCCTCCGGCTGTTCCAGCGTGACGCTGGATGAAACCACATCTTTTGAAGGCAGCGCAGAAGCCGGGAGAAAGGGATCGTTTTTCGCGTTGATCACCAGCGTGGGGATGGCAATGTTTTTCAGCCCCGGTTTGCTTGACGTGCGCGACCAGTAATCCTCGGCATCCTGGTAGCCATGCAGCCTGGCCGTCACCAGCGTGTCGTATTCCTGAAACGTGGTGGCGGCTTCGATCGCCGCCGAATCAAGCTGGCCAGGAAAGCGCCCGGCCTTTTCCAGCGCCTTTTTCTTCAGCGTGTGGAGAAAGCGCGCCGTATAGGTTGTGCGGTTGAAGCCGCGATCCAGCGCATGGCCGGCCGCGTTCATGTCCAGCGGCGCGGATACGCCCACGGCAGCCTTGATCAGGTCTCCAGCTTTGCCGCCAGCATCACCCAGCCACTTGAGCATGGCGTTTCCGCCCAGCGAAACGCCCACCGCATATACCGGCGCGTCCGGGAAGGCGGATTTCACGCGGCGCAGCATCGCCTCGATCTCGGCCGTGTCGCCAGCGAAGTAAGCACGCGGCAAACGGTTGGGCTCGCCCGAACATCCGCGAAAATGCGGCACCACGCCGCGCCAGCCTTTGTCTTTTAGCGCACTCATCAGATCGCGCGCGTAAAAGCTTTGCGAGCTGCCTTCAAGGCCATGGAACAGCACGACGATTGGCGCATCGGACTTTTCCGCATCAACCCAGTCGGCATCGACAAAATCGCCGTCCGGCCATTCCCAGCGCTCGCGCCGGTATTCGATGTCAGACCCGCGCAGGAAAGCGGCCGTATACAGGGTTTGCAGATTGCCGCCCGGCAACCAGGCAGGCGCGACATAGGCTTCGGCCGAAAGCGTTTTCATGGGCCACAGCATGGCAGTCAAGAGAGCCGCAAGGCAAGTTTTTGCAAAACCCGAAGCATGTACCGGTGGTATTGGCATTCTTCTGATATTTGGTTGAAAGGTTGTTCCATTACATTAACAAAGATAGGCCAGTTCCACTGGACAAGGTCTACCGGATTGAATAGGATGAAACGATCCAGTTTACCTTGAGCCAGCCATGCATCCCGACCACGCCCTGCTCGTCAAATACAGCAAACCGGGGCCGCGTTATACCTCTTATCCGCCCGCGCCGCATTTCGCCGAGGATTTCGGCATTGGCCAGTGGCGGCAGGAAATCATTGAAAGCCAGGATGCCAGCCGGCCGATTTCGCTTTACGTGCACATCCCGTTTTGCGACACGCTGTGTTTCTACTGCGGCTGCAACATGGTCGCCACGCAGAAATACGAGAAGGCGCAGGAATACCTTAAATATCTCAAGCGCGAAATCGACGAAGTCGCGGCGCTGACGAGTTCCTCGCGCCGCGTGGTGCAACTGCACTGGGGCGGCGGTACGCCGACCTTTCTCAAGGCCGGGGAAATCCGTGATCTGGCAGCGCATATCCGCTCGCGTTTCAATTTCGATCCGCAGGCCGAAGTCTCCGTCGAAGTCGATCCGCGCGGCCTGTTGCTCGAACAGGTGGATGCGCTGCGCGAATCCGGCTTCAACCGCGCCAGCATCGGCGTGCAGGACTTGAACGAGCAGGTGCAGAAGTCAGTCAACCGGGTTCAACCCCTGTCGCTCATTCAGGAAGTGTATGGCTGGTTCCGTGAGGCCAATTTCCAGAGCATCAACATGGACCTGATGGTCGGCCTGCCGCACCAGACGCTGGAAACCTACAAGGAAACGCTGAAGGAAATCACCGCCATGGCGCCCGACCGGCTGGCCGTGTTCGGCTACGCCCATGTGCCGTGGATGAAGAAGCACCAGAAACTCATCGTGCAGTCCGACCTGCCCAATTTCGAAACGCGCATGGCCCTGCAGGAACAGATTCTTGAGACGCTGGAAGGCAAGGGCTACGTGCATGTCGGCATGGATCACTTCGCCAAGCCGGATGACGAAATCGTCAAGGCGCAGCGCAGCAAAACCCTGTGGCGGAATTTTCAGGGCTACACCACCCACCGCAACGCCGACATCTATGCTTTTGGCGCGTCGTCCATCAGCCAGACCAACGATGTGTACGCACAGAACGAAAAGCGCCCCACCGGCTACCAGCAACTGATTGGCGAGCACGGCCTGGCCACGGTCAAGGGCTACCGCATGACCACCGACGACAAACTGCGCCGCGACGTCATCATCGAATTGATGTGCGACCTGGTGGTCAACAAGCAGGGCATCGGCGCGCGCTGGAACATCGATTTCAACGACTACTTTGCCAAAAGCCTGGAATTGCTGAATCCGCTGGTGGCCGACGGCCTGGTCGAAGCCGATGCAAACGAAATCCGTGTCACGACACTGGGCCGGCTATTCCTGCGCAACATCGCCATGTGCTTCGACGCCTACCTCAATGCCGAGAAACCCAAAGCCCCCGGACAGGAAACGCCGAGGTATTCGATGACGGCGTGAGGTGAGTTTGAGAGCAGGTGAATAAAAAAGCCGCGCACTGCGCGGCTTTTTGTTTGAGCTAATGTTAGCCAGTCTGCTTTAAACTCATGTTGGACATTCGGAATGACAGCATCATGTGGCTGGATGTCGGCCGAAGCAGCCGATCAAGTTCACCGTTCCATATGTCAGGTCTTCGGCCCTGGCAGTCAAAGCGACGATCAACGCCCGGGTGAACAAACCGTCAGGACGAGCCCAAGAAGTTGTATGTGGTTACACGCGATGGTTTGAAACATATGAGTGCACCACATCGTCGCTGACAGTCATTTTTTGTGTGTAGATCTTCGCGTCGCCCGCGTCGGTGAGCTCAAAGATCGAACATTCTGGATAGCCCGATTCAGTGCGGAGGGATGTCAAATAGTAACCGCTTGTCTTGGCTCTGGGGATGATGTGCTCGTTCATGAGCGTAACTAGCTTTCGTTGCCATGAAACGGCTTTCTCGTAGTCGTCCGGTGAGCAAAAGCTCGTGGCGTGTACCGTGCGAACCGTTCCCCTGTGAAGTACGTTGCCACACTCGGCGTAGAGCTTCAAGAATTCCTGGTATGAAAGCGCTTCTGGCTTGCTGTTGCCCTGGATGTGCCAGCCTTGGTCGGTCTTGGTTCGTTCTATTGCCTGAGGGTAGGCAAAGGGATGCTGTTTGTGAAGTAGTTTCATGAGCCTTTCAGCATGCCACTCCTTCGTGAGCGCCTGTTGTTGGGCAATAGGCAAGTCCCCATGGAGGTACAAGCTCCCAAGCGCGATGAGTTCACACATTCGGCGGAACTGTAGGTATGCAAATTCCCGAGCGAAAGGCGCCGTAAGCCCCAAGTTCCCATCGAACGCTCGCGCAACGAGATCGGCCCGTATCGCGAATTCATGCATCAGAGGCAGGTAGGCCTGTGCTGCTCTAGCAGGGTCGAATTCAGTTGCGCTCGTCATGCTATTGGAGCCTACGGTCCCTCTCGACAGAATGGTTAGCAGCCATTAGCGGGGAAAAATGAAATGGTATGGCGAGTTTTCTGTGATCCACTTTTCAGCCTCCGATTCGATACGGCTGACTTCTTGGTGCAGTAATCAAAGGGGTCAGGGTCGAATTAAATTCAAGCCAACACCCAAGCTCGAATGCTAGTGCATTGTCGGGTAAATGCCGAACAACGGTCATATTGAACTGTCATCCCGACAGTCCGCTTCGGCCGATATGAAGTCTCTCGCGGCGTGTGCCCAGAAAGGCCGCTTTTGGACAGTAGGCTGACCTCCTGCACTGTATTTATTCAAAACTAAATTTCCTGACGCCCATATAAAAAGCCGCGCACTGCGCGGCTTTTCTACAAACAAGTAAACCAGCTTATTTCAGCACCACGCTCATCAAGGCGTCTTCCTCTTTTGCCAGATTGGTCAGCGCGGTGGCGACTTCGCCTTGGGCCATGCCGGCCATCAGACTGGTGTTGAAGCGCATGACGTAGACCTTGCCGTCCAGGGCTTCATATACACTGTAGCGGCAGGTTAACGCCGGGGGCATTTTGGCTTTTTGCTGGGCCTTGAGCACGGCTTCGGCCAGGCCGGGGTGGCACATGCCCATGACTTTCATGGGCTTGGCGTCCTTGTGGCCGCCTTTTTTCATGGCTTCCTGGGCGTCGAGCACGCCGGTGACTTTCCAGCCGCGAGTTTCGGCGGTCTTCTTGAGGGCGTCGACGGTTTCGTTGAAGCCCAGCTTGCTTTGTTTTTCCAGCATCATGGCTTCCATGATCTTGGCCTGGGCCTGCTGCATTTGCTGCATGGAGGCCTCGATTTCCTTTTGCGAGGCGGCCTGGGCCGGAAGCGTGGTGGCAAGCAGGACAAGCGTGGCGAGTAAAAGGGATTTCATGTTGACCTCTGGGTAAGTAAGTTAATGTGCGCCGGAACAGGGGCCGCCTTGCAAACGATACTGCGTTCCACAGTAAGGGCACAAGGCCTCGCCGGTTTTTTCGATGGGCAGGAATACGCGGGGGTGCGAATTCCAGGACACATGCTCGGGCAGCGGGCAATGCAGCGGAAGCTGGCTGGGCGTGACCTCGATGATGCGTTGCGTGTTGTCGGATTTTTCGGCCATGGCAAAGTTCCCTTGGACAGGCAATGACTTATTTCGTCATCGCGAGGAGTGTAACGACGTGGCGATCCAGGGAAGTTTTATTAGCAGACATTCTGGATTGCTTCGCTTCGCTCGCAATGACGAACAGTGATTTAATCGGCGAATCCTTAAACATAGGTCAGCCAGCCTTCGTGTTTGGCCGAACGTCCCTGCACGCAGTCGAAGTAGAGCG
>CAYOJA010000010.1:19731-61379 GCA_964404175.1 uncultured Thiobacillus sp.
GTCAGCCAGCCTTCGTGTTTGGCCGAACGTCCCTGCACGCAGTCGAAGTAGAGCGCCTGCAGTTTTTGCGTGACGGGGCCGCGTGTGCCGCTGCCGATGGCGCGGTTGTCCAGTTCGCGGATGGGGGTGACTTCAGCAGCGGTGCCAGTGAAGAAGGCTTCATCGGCGGAATACACTTCGTCGCGGGTAATGCGCTTTTCGATGACCTGGTAGCCGAGTTCGTTCGCCAGCTGCACGATGGTGTCGCGGGTGATGCCTTCCAGCGCGCTGGTGAGATCGGGCGTGTAGATCTTGCCCTTGCGGATAATGAAGATGTTTTCGCCCGAGCCTTCGGACACGAAACCGTCCACGTCCAGCAGCAGGGCTTCGTCGTAGCCGTCCTGCTCGGCCTCGCGGTGGGCCAGGATGGAGTTCATGTAATTGCCGTTGGCCTTGGCCTTGCACATGGTGATGTTGACGTGGTGCCGCGAGAAGGAAGACGTCTTGACGCGGATGCCGTTGTCCAGCGCTTCCTGGCCCAGATACGCGCCCCATTTCCACGCGGCGACGATGATGTGCGTGGACAGCGTCTTGGCGGAAATGCCCATGGCCTCGGCTCCGTAGAATGCCATCGGCCGGATGTAGGCAGATTCCAGCTTGTTTTCGCGCACGGCGGCGCGCTGGGCTTCGTTGATTTCTTCCTTGGAGTAGGGCATGTTCATGCCCAGGATGTGCGCCGAGCGGAACAGCCGGTCGGTATGATCCTGCAAACGGAAAATGGCCGTGCCCTTGGGCGTATGGTAGGCGCGCACGCCTTCGAACACGCCCATGCCGTAGTGCAGGGTGTGGGTAAGGACGTGTGTGGTGGCATCGCGCCAGTTGACCAGCTTGCCGTCGTACCAGATATAGCCATCGCGGTCGGACATCGACATCGTTAAACTCCAGGACTTCTTGTTGATTGGGAAAGAAATGAAATTGTATCAAAGGCTTGCGCTGGGCGGCCTGTCTTTATTCGTGGCGCTGACAATGATTTCGGGCTGCGAGGCCCGCCAGCAGGCTCCGCAAAAAGCGGATTTCGACTACTACGTACTGGCCTTGTCGCTTGCGCCCGCGTTTTGCGAGGATTCCATCGGCAACCGCCGCGTGCCGCATCAATGCAGGGATTTTGACCTGGCGGATTTCCGGCGCCAGCCGCTGACGCTGCATGGTCTGTGGCCCAACCGCCGCTCGGGCCGGCATCCGTTTTATTGCAACGGCGAACGCGATCGCGGCGGCATGTGCGACCAGACCCGCGTTCAGCTGCCTCAATCGCTTGCCGGAAAACTCTCGGCCGTCATGCCCGGAACAGCGGATTGTCTGGATCGGCACGAATGGGCCAAGCACGGCTCCTGTTCCGGGCTGACCATGCCGCAATACTTTGACGAATCGGTCAGGCTGGTGGAGCGCGCCAACAAGGCTTTGGCGGAAACCCTGGGCAGCCATGCGGGCCGGGAGGCCGGACTGGACACGCTGCGCGCGGCAATCGGGAAACACGATCCGGCGCTGCTGGAAAGCGTGGTGTTCGACTGCCGCACGCCGCGCAGTGATTCGCCCGCGCGCCGCAAGCCCATGTTGCGCGAAGTGAGAGTCTATTTTCAGGCGCTGCCGGATGGCAGCGTGGGCGGCCCGATGAATTTCCGCGAAGCGGGTGTCAGGCATTTCAACTCGGGTTGCCCGGCGGGGCGGGCGTATGTCGACGCGCCTTGAATCCCCCGGCTTTAAATCCCCCCAACCCCCCTTTATCAAGGGGGGCTACTTAAACCCCCTTGATAAAGGGGGTGGTGCGAAGCGCCGGGGGATTTAAAACACGAAAACCCGGGCGTCACCCCGGCAGATTCTGCTTCACGAATTCCGGAAAATAATCCGCCCGCACGATGTAGGTGCCGTCGCAGTTGAAGGAGGCGCGCACGATGCCCTCCGACAAAGAGATCGCGGCATTGCGCAGGTAATAACCATCGATGGCGCGCAACTGGTGAAAGCCTTCGATGATGTCGTGGATCAGTTCCTTTTTCATTGGCTGCCAGTTGGCGCGCTGCTCGTCCATGAGCTGTAGCCAGTGCTTCGGCAGATAGTTCCGCAGCGGCCCTGTCTGGATCATGCTGCTTACCCAGGCGATGGTGTTCATTTTTTCCTCGAATGGCACGCGCACGAAGTGCCGGCTGATATAGTCATCGCCAAGCAGCGCATCGACATCGTGGATTTCGTAATTGAACGGATTGAAAATCGATTCGGTGCGCACCTCCGAGCTGTTGAAGCCAATGTAGATCGAGAAGCAGCCGGTTTCGCTGAGCAGCCATTCCACGCGTTCCAGCGCCGGGCCGACCTTCTCGTCGATGCGCGAGGCGAACTTGCTGCGGATGGGAGCGGTCTCGCGCAACGACGGATCGCCCTTGATGCCGACAAAGGGCTTGTCGGCGGACAGGCCGAAAGCGCCGACAATGGCTTCCTTCAATACGCAGGAATCGCCCTCTGCAGGGACGAGGATGACGGGTTCGTTTTTCATGTGTGACAGGGTAAGGTTTTTTCGAATTGTGTGGAATAGAGATGAATCTGCGATGAAAAGGTTTCTTGCTAATGGAATTATTTTTCTGGCCTGCGCGGCGCACGCGGATCAGGCCTGCGATGACGCACTGGCTCGATTCGATTATTCCGCCGCATCGAATATTGCCAATGAGTTGCTGAAAAAAACGGCGAACGATCCAGCGGCCTGGATTTGTCTTGCGCGCGCCCGCTACGAGCGCGGCGATTTCCGGACCGCCCTGGAAGCCTTGAACGAAGCGGCGAAGCAGCCGATTGACGGACCGCTGGCGGTAAAACTGGACAACTGGTTTGGCGTCACGCTGCGCCGCCTGGGGCGCAATGACGAGGCCTGGCGCTACCAGCAGGCGGCGTTGTCGCTGGCAAAACAGATCAACGATCAGGGCGGGCTGGCGACCGCGCTGCACAACACCGCCGGGATGCTTTACGAAAGAGGCGACGTGCATGGCGCGCTGCGCGATTACCAGGCCAGCATCCCCATCAATCCCGATCTTTCGGAACGCTCGGCGTCTTACAACAACGTTGGATTGATTTATCAATGGCGCGGCGACATGGTTCAGGCACGGCAGGCGCTGGAAGCCGCGATTGCACTGAACCGCGCAGGCAATCACTTCCATCACCTGGGCAAGCACCTGATGAACCTGGGCAATCTGGAAAGACAGCTGGGCCGCTACGATGAAGCACGCCGCTTGCTGGATGAAGGAAAGGTGTGGGTGGAAAAAGCCGGCGATGTCTTCTGGCTGGGCATCGCCGCGCATTACCAGGCCTGGCTGGCCAGGGATTTGCGCCAGCATGACGTGGCGCGCAGGTATTTTGAAGAAGCGAAGCGCTATTACGAACAGGCAGGTGCGGCGGATGATTTGAAAAGGCTGGAACGGGAAATGCCGCGCTTCAAGTGAAGCAGGTATCCCGCAATCGGGTAACAGCGGAACGCTCGATTTCCAGTTTTGCGGGATTGATCCGTGCGTGCTCCGCGCCTGAAAGTTTGATCAGGTGTTGCTGGCGCCGGAGTTCGCGGTAGGCATTGGCGGCATTTTCAGCGATGTCTTCCGGCAGCAGTCCTGATTTGCCGCAACGTCTGAGCAGTGCGATGTTGCCAGCGTTGTCGAGTAACTCTGGATGGTTTTTCGCGTGCAGCAGGATCAGGTATTGCACGGCGAATTCGACGTCGACGATGCCGCCGTTGTCGTGCTTGATGTCAAATAAATCAGTGTCGTTCGGATGGCCGTCGCGCATTTTCTGGCGCATGGTCAGCACGTCTTCTTTCAGTTTTGCCGCGTCACGTGAAAGCGTAAGAATGCCTCGCCGGATGGCTTCGAATTTTTCGCCGATGGATGCATCGCCGCAGACATGGCGGGCGCGGGTCAGCGCCTGATGCTCCCATGTCCATGCCTTGTTGCGCTGGTAATCCTCGAAGGCTTCGACACTGCTGACCAGCAGGCCGGAGGCGCCGTCGGGGCGCAGGCGCAGGTCGGTGTCGTACAGTACGCCGGCGGAGGTGGCGGTGGAAAACCAGGTGCTGAGTTTTTGCACCAGACGCGCGTAGATCGCGCCGGCGTCGGGCGTGTCGTCGTCGTACAGGAACACGATATCCAGATCGGAGGCATAGCCCAGTTCCTTGCCGCCCAGTTTGCCGTAGCCGATGATGGCGAAGTGCGGCTGATCGAGATGCCGGTTGGGCATGGTCAGCCAGGCGCGGTGCAGGGTTTCGGCGAGCAACAGGTCGGCCAGCGCGGCCAGATGATCGGACAGGGTTTCGAGCTTGAGCGCGCCCGCCACGTCCTGCGCCAGCAGATGAAGGGTTTGCGCCTGCTTGAAGCGCCTGAGGCGATCCATTTGCGCTTCCATGTCGCCGGTTTCGGCATCCAGGGCTTCGTGCAGCCTTGCGGCCAGCGCGGGCCAGTCGGGGATTTCGAACAGCTGTCTGGGGTCGATCAGTTCGTCGAGCAGCTGGGGTTGCCGCGTGACCAGTTGCGCGGCCCACGGGCTGGCGGAAAACAGCCGGGCAAGTTGTTTCAGCGCCGCCGGATATTCGGCCAGCAGGGCCAGGTAGGTCTGGCGGCGGGCAATGGTTTCGATGAAGCCGGTGAAGCGGGTGAGCGTGTCGTCCGGATGAGCTTGCTGTGCCGACAGTTCGATAATCGGCGGCATCAGGCTGTCTGCCCGGATTCTGGAAGACTCGGGAAATCGGGTGACGGCAATTTCCCGCAACTGCCCAAGCCGCGTAGCCATGTCGGCGGCATTTTCGAAACCAAGCGTTTCCAGTTGCGTGATGTGCGCCTCGGGGTGTTGCCACACCGGCAATAGTGGGTGTGAGGATTGATCGGCCTGCGGCGCGGCGAAAATCTGTTCGAAGTGCTGCTCGGTGCTTTTGCGATGCCGGTTCAGGCTGGTCAGCAGCGCTTCCCAGTTGTCGAAATTCATGGCCTCGGCGATCAGGCGCTGGCTTTCCTCGTCACCCGGCAGGGTCTGGGTCTGGGCGTCGTCCAGATACTGCAGGCGGTGTTCGAGCGCGCGCAGGAAACGGTAAGCCTCGATCAGCTGGTCAGCCGTGGCTTGGGGAATGAACTGATGCCCCGCCAGCACCTTGAGCACCTGTTGCGTCGGCTTGATGCGCAAGGCGGGTTCATGGCCGCCGCGTATCAGCTGAAATACCTGGGCGGCGAATTCGATTTCGCGAATGCCGCCAGGTCCCAGCTTGATGTTGTTCTGGCGATCCTTGCGCACGACCTCGGCGCGGATCTGCGCATGCAATTCCCTGAGCGACTGGTAGGCATTGAAATCGAGATACTTGCGGAACACGAACGGGCGGACCACATCATCCAGTTCCTTGTGACGTCCGCCTGTCAGCAGGCGGCCCTTGATCCAGGCGTACCGTTCCCACGGCCGCCCGTGCAGGGTCAGATAGTCTTCCAGCATGGCGTAGCTCATGGCCAGCGGGCCGGAGTCGCCCCACGGCCGCAGGCGCAGATCGACGCGAAACACATAGCCGTCCGCGGTCGTGTCGGAAATCGTGTTGCTGATTTTTTTGCCGAGCCGCTGGAAGAATTCATGGTGCGAAAGCGGCACGATACTCCCCCTCTCCTGCGGGAGAGGGGCAGGGGTGAGGGGCCGGGTCTCGCCTTCGTCCGGATAAAGGTAAATCAGGTCGATGTCGGACGAGACATTCAGCTCGCCGCCGCCCAGCTTGCCCATGCCCACGACGACCAGTTCCATCTGGCTGCCATCGGCATTCGCAGGCTGGCCATGGCGTTCCGCAAGCAGCCGGGCATGAAAATCCAGCGCGGACTGAATGGACATTTCGGCCAGGTCGGAAAATGCACCGGTCACTTCCTCCAACGAGGCCAGGCCGGCCAGGTCGCGCGCGGCGGTGACGACCCAGACCCGGTTTTTCAACTGGCGCAGGCGGGTTTTCAGGGCCTCTTCGTCCGCGACAGGTTCGGCCAGCCAGGCGGCCATTTCCTCGCGGGTGAAGGGCTGGTCCATGCGGCTGGACAGTTCTTTCAACTCAGGCCGGGCATTGAGCAGGCGGGCGGCGTGACGGGAAAGACGGGCCAGGCGGTCGAGCGGGGGTTCCGGGATAGTCATACGCTGTTTAGAATGCTTGTTTTCCAACTATAAGCCAACTCATCGAGGAGAGACCATGGCCGACATTACCTCCGTCTTGCATGAAACTCGTGTGTTCCCTCCGTCAGCGGAATTTGCGGCGAAAGCCAGTGTGTCCGGTATGGCGGCGTATGAAGCCCTGATGAATGAGGCCAAGCACGACTATGCAGGCTTCTGGGGTCGCCTGGCCCGTGAAAATATTGCCTGGCACAAGCTGTTTACACGCGTGCTGGATGAGTCCGGCGCGCCATTCTACAAGTGGTTCGACGATGGCGAGCTCAACGTTTCTTATAACTGCCTGGACAAGAACATACATGCCGGCAAGGGCGACAAGACGGCGCTGATTTTCGAAGCCGACGACGGCACCGTGACAACGTCCACCTACAACGATCTGCTCAAGCGCGTCAGCAAGTTTGCCAATGCCTTGAAATCGCTGGGTGTCGGCAAGGGTGACCGCGTCATCATCTACATGCCGATGAGCATCGAGGCGGTGGTGTCCATGCAGGCCTGCGCGCGCATCGGCGCGATTCATTCCGTGGTGTTTGGCGGTTTCTCCGCCAAGTCTTTGCAGGAACGTATTGTCGATGCCGGCGCAAAAGTGGTGGTAACGGCCGATGAATCCATGCGTGGCGGCAAGGCAGTTCCCCTGAAGGCGGCAGTGGACGAGGCCATCGGCATGGGAGGGTGCAACAGCCTGGAAAAGGTGGTCGTGTACAAGCGATCTGGCGGGGCAGTGAACATGGCGGCAGGCCGCGATGTCTGGTGGCACGAGGCGACCGCCTCGCAACCGGACGAGTGCGAACCGGTGTGGGTCAATGCCGAGCATCCGCTGTTCATTCTCTACACCTCCGGCTCCACCGGCAAACCAAAAGGCGTGCAGCATTCGACAGGCGGCTATCTGCTGGGCGCGGTGCTGTCGATGAAATGGGTGTTCGACGCCAAGCCGGAAACCGATGTGTATTGGTGCACGGCCGATGTGGGCTGGATTACCGGCCACACCTATGTTGCTTATGGGCCGCTGGCAATGGGCATGACCGAAGTGATCTTCGAAGGCATCCCCACCTATCCGCATGCCGGCCGCTTCTGGGAAATGATCCAGAAGCACAAGGTCACCACTTTCTATACAGCGCCGACGGCGATACGTTCGCTGATCAAGCTGGGGTCCGACCTGCCGGCAAAGTTTGATCTTTCCTCGCTGCGTCTGTTGGGAACGGTGGGCGAACCCATCAACCCGGAAGCCTGGATGTGGTACCACGAAGTCATCGGCCAGAGGCGCTGCCCGATCGTGGATACCTGGTGGCAGACCGAAACCGGCTCCAACATGATTTCACCCCTGCCCGGTGCAGTGCCGACCAAGCCGGGCTCCTGCACGCTACCTTTACCCGGCATCATGGTTGGCGTGGTGGACGAGGCGGGGCACGATGTGGAAAAAGGCCATGGTGGCTTTCTCGTCATCAAGCGTCCGTTTCCGTCGCAGCTACGCACCCTGTGGGGCGATCCCGAACGATTCAGGAAAACATATTTTCCCGAAGAGCTGGGCGGCAAGATGTATCTGGCGGGCGATTCCACCCACCAGGATGCGGATGGCTACTACTGGATCATGGGCCGCATCGACGATGTGCTGAACGTGTCCGGGCATCGCCTTGGCACCATGGAAATCGAATCCGCGCTGGTGTCCAACCCGCGTGTGGCCGAGGCGGCCGTGGTCGGCAAGCCGCACGACATCAAGGGCGAGGCCGTGGTGGCCTTCGTCGTTTGCAAGGGTGCGCGGCCCGAGGGCGACGAAGCGAAAAAACTGGTGGCGGAATTGCGCGAGTGGGTCGGCAAGGAAATCGGTCCGATCGCCAAGCCTGACGATATCCGATTTGGCGACAACCTGCCCAAGACCCGCTCCGGCAAGATCATGCGCCGTCTGTTGCGCGCCATTGCCAAGGGCGAGGAAATCACCCAGGATGTGTCGACCCTGGAGAACCCGGCGATTCTGGATCAGTTGAAACAGGCTGTAGGCTGAGCCAGGTTCAATTCATCTGGCTGTTTTACTTGCAAATGACTTCGGAATTCCGGGAATCGGGTTTGATGAAGGAGAATTGATTTTTTACAAATAGCTGCATGAGTTTTGCGGATAATTCCCAAAACCAAGAAAAACAACCAATAACTAAAGTCGCGGAGAAACCAACCATGCCAGAGCTTTTGCTCAGGCGCCTTCCCTTGCTTGGGCTGCTGGTCGCAGCCTTGTTCTGGGTGCTGGACGCCTTTGTCGATGTTTCCTTTTTTGGTGTCCACGATACCTTCAGCGATGCATTGTTGAACCCAACGCCCGTTGAATTCTGGATGCGCGGCATTGTGACCATCCTGCTGCTTTTATTTGCCGGGTATGCCCGTAAGCTAGGCATTCAACTGGAGGATTCGGTGAATCAGCTGAAGGTGAGAGAGCAGGAACTGGATACTCATCGGGACATGCAGCATGTATTGAGGCGCCAGGCCGATGAACTCAGCCGCCAGGTGATGAAGCAGGCAAACGAACAGGAAGAACTGCGCAAGCTGGCCTACATTGATCCGCTGACAGGCTTGTATAACCGCCGCCGCATCGAGGAGATTCTCGACGCCTCCAGACTGACGGAGCAATTAAGCGGGACCGGGCTGGGCGTGCTGCTCTGCGATATCGATCATTTCAAGTCAGTGAACGATGAGTTTGGCCATTTCGCGGGCGATCGTATCCTGGTGAGAATCGGGCAATTGCTCAAGGATCATTTCCGCCGTGGCGATGCAATTGGCCGTTGGGGCGGGGAAGAATTTCTGGTAGTGCTGCCGAATCTGACGCAAGCCGAGGCTGAGGTGATCTCCGAGAATTTCCGCGCGCGGATCGAGCGGGAAACCCATCCGCCGAAAGGCAAGCTCACGGTCAGCCTGGGTCTGGCCATGATCAGGCCGGATGAAACCGCCGAAAGCCTGCTCAAGCGGGCTGACCGCGCCTTGATGCTGTCCAAGCAAACCGGCCGAAACCGTTTGTATATTTGCCAGTGCGAAGCCGGGTCGGAAGGATTGTCGCCGCCTGACGGATGCAGGCCTTTCAGCTTCGCAATGATCTGACCGGATCAGTTTTCCTGGTAGGCCTCGGCCTGAATACGCAGCCTGACTTCATCGCCGACAAAAGGCAGGCCATTTCTTAGTCCAAACTGCGACCGCCTGAGCATGCCCGTCGCGTCGGCGCCGCAGCCGCGTTTTCGGGCGGCCAGATTCAACCCGCATTTTACCCGCGTGATCTCCAGTCTCAGTGGCTGAGTTACGCCCAGCATCGTCAGTTCGCCTTCAATGGCTATTGGCCGGTCGCCTTCAAATACAAACTGCTTCCCGCGATACGTCATGGTGGGGAACTGGCTCACGTTGAACCAGCCCGGTCCCTTGAGAATGGCATCCCGTTCTTCGTGGCCGGAGTCCAGCGAGGCGGTATCAATCACGATTTCAATTGAACCTGTGCGTTGCAGCGGATCGTATTCCAGCGTGCCGCGCGCCGAATCGAACTGGCCGCGCTGGATGGAAAATCCCAGATGATCGATTTCAAACAGCGGATAGGTGTGACTGGGGTCGAAGTTATACGTGGCCGCGAAAACCGAAGGGCTGAGCAGCGCAGCCAGAATAATTGAAAAAAATTTCATGGCTTCTTTTTCTCAGGGTTGGGTACAAGCAGGAGTGAAAACGCCACTTTCACTTCATTGGCGAGCGCGCTGGTGTCGGCCCACATGCCCTCGCCGATTTTGTAGTCAAGCCGGTTAAGCTTGAACGTGCCGTTGAGGCGCTGGTTGTTGCCTTCCGTTTTGAGAAGCACCGGAATTTTCGCGGTACGGGTAATGCCCTTGACCGTAAGCCTGCCTTCCACCAGGTACAGGCCTTTGCCTTGCGGCTTGATGCTGGAAGATGTGAAGCGTGCGGTGGGGAAACGACGGCTGTCAAAGAAAAGCGAGCTGCCCACTTCCGCGGTGGCATCCGGGTTGCCCGCATCGGTTTTGGCCGTGGTCACATCAAGAAGAATGCTTGCCTGTTCAGGCCTGGCCGGATCGAGCTGGATGTCCGCCTGGTATTGCGGAAACTCGCCATCCAGCGTGGCGCCCATCGCCTGATATTGAAAGCCGATGTTGCTGCGGGCTTCATCCGGTTTCCAGTTGCCCGCGCAGGCAAGGGCAGGCGCCAGCATGGCGCCCAGAAAACAGAAAGCGAGTTGTTTTTTCACCGGCGTTTCTCCAGAAAGGGCAGCATGCGGATCAGCGTGCTGTCGCGGTCAATCACATGATGCTTGATCGCCGCCAACACATGAACAATGACCAGCGTCAGCAGGGCTTGGTTCAACGCCTCATGGACTTCCTTGAGTTGGTCAGCCCATTCCAGATTTTTCGGCAGCAGCTGGGGCAGTTCCCACAGGTTTAGATAAATCACCGGAATCCCGGCGGCGGACGTGACCAGCCAGCCGGAAAAAGGAATGGCAAACATCAGGACATATAAAGCGGCATGCATCCAGGAAGCCGCGCGCTGCTGCCATCGCGGAGCCGGTTCCGGTGGAGGTGGCTGGAAAATCAGCCGGTTGATCAGCCGCAACGTGACCAGCGCCAGCAGAGTCATGCCTGCCCATTTGTGCCAGGCCAGCATTTTCAGTTTCATCGGCGAAAGATCCATTTCGTGTACCGACACGCCCAGCGCAAAGTTGGCGATCAAGGCCAAAGCCATCAGCCAGTGCAGCAGGATGCTTGATGTTTGATAACGGGTGGTTCCCATGGCCGGCGCTTATGAATCAATGAGTTGTTGGCGTCAGTTTAAACAAAATCGGCATTAACGACCGCCCGTCGGCAAAATTAAGGGTCGATGAGTTTTCGCCGATAGTGTTGATAACTGATCAGGGCAAACCCGTCGCGAGGCGGGGACGCAAAGCCTCCGGTCTTGCATATGGAAATATCGAGACAAGATAGCGGGGTTGCCGGTTTCGACAAACGTCGTGCGTGTAGCTTGATCAGGTTGAGTTGATTGACCATTGAGGAGTTACACCATGAGCTACAGTGCCGTTCGCCCCGAGCCCCCGCACAATAACCGTTATTCCTATCAGACAGGCAGTTGTCCTGGATTCGTTCTTGGCATTAGCCTGGCTGCGCTGCTCCTGGGGTTTTCCAGCTTGTCGCATGCAGCTTCGGGTGGCATGGATACCCCTGCATTGAACAAGCAACATTCAAGCGCCAACCATTCGCAATAAACGCCTGCAGAGCCTGGAGGTTTCAACACCAGGGCATTCAAACCGGCATCCTGGCGATGCCGTTTTTTTATTTTTCCCAGCGCCGAATGGATTCCGCCAAGGCGCCACCAATAGCCGCCAATCCCTTGAGCCCATTCGAAGCGGGATCGAGAAGCGCTTTATCAGCCTGCGAAAGTGCCATCTGCTGTGGGATGACCAGCGCCTGAAGCGTGGTAAGAATTTCGCGAACGTGGCGCAGGCCACGCAATCCACCCAGGTTTCCGGATGAGGCCGCCACAAGGCCTACCCATTTACCCCGATACGGTACCAGTCCGGATTCCTCGCCATGCGGCCGCGAGACCCAGTCCAGCGTGTTTTTCAGCAAGGGCGTGATTGAGCTGTTGTATTCCGGACAGGCAAGGAGCAAGCCCTGATGCGATTTGAACAGGGATTTCAGGCGCACGGCTGCTTCGGGTATGCCGTGGCTTAGTTCAAGATCACCGTTGTATAGCGGCAGCGAATAATCGTCCAGGTCTATCAATGTGACTTCCGCTCCGGCTTCGCGCGCGCCGCGCACGGCATGATCGAGTGCCTGGCGGTTTATGGATTCCTTGCGGATTGATCCGGCAAAAGCGAGTATCTTTGGCGTCATTTTATTTTGGCTGTAAGGTCGAACAAAAAAGTGTGCCGGGTATCCAACTCTTCTGAGTTGATATGGCACGGGAAGGCTGGGAGCATCGTTATTATCCCGGCTTCATCGGCTTGTGTTGCTGGTCATTGAAACAGGATGTGATGGCAAGTATGGATTTGACAGATACCCGTTGGCAAATGATAGCGTTGACGACATGAGGTTGGACAAGTGGCTGTGGGCCGCCAGATTCTATAAAACCCGTTCACTGGCTACCCAGGCCATCGAGGCCGGGCAGGTGAAGCTGAATTCAGATCGGTGCAAGCCGGCGAAGGAAGCAAGAATTGGCGATGAGATACTGGTGCGGCATGGCGGCCTCGAATGGCAGGTTATCGTGATGGGCTTGTCCGACAGGCGTGGCTCGGCCAGCGTGGCGCAGGAGCTGTATGAAGAAACGGAAAGCAGCCGGGCCAAACGGGAAGAGACCCTCTCGTTGCGCCGCATGACCAGCGAACCCGCGCACGATATCAAGGGCCGCCCCACCAAGCGCGACCGGCGGGTTCTGACGCGCTTCAAGTCCGGGGAATAAAGTGCGGTAACCCCGTCAAAAACCAGTCAAAAAACCTGTTCAGGCCCTACAATTCAGGCTTGAACAGAATCAAATGACCGTACCCGTTTCCCCTTCCTTTTTCCGCCGCAACTGGCTCAAGGGTCTGTTGGCCCTGATGGTGGGTTTCCCTCTGCTGGTTCTTGCCGTTTCCTACTGGTGGCTGCTGCCCAACCTGCCGCGTTACAAGGACACGGTGGCCAGTGTGTTATCGGCCGCCACGGGTTACACCATTACCCTTGAACAGATCGATGGCGAGTGGGGCGGCGCGCGCCCGCGCATCGCGCTCGAGGGGGTGAGACTGTACGAAGGCAACCGGCCGCTTCTGCACTTTTCAAGGCTGGAAGGCAGGTTTGGCTGGCGCAGCCTGCTGACGTTTGAACCGCGCTTTCACGATCTGTCGGTGAGCGCGCCGGCCATCGCCGTGCGCCGCGCGGGAAATGGCATGTTCCATGTGGGCGGTCTCAGAATCGACCCGAACAGCAAGGACACTTCGTTTTCGGACTGGCTGCTCAAACAGGGCGAGGTAAAAGTCGAAGGCGCGACCGTGGCCTGGATCGATGAGGCCAGCGGTAGCCCGCCTTTGGTGCTGCGCAATGTCGCATTCAATTTGCAGAATCTGCTGCGGCGTCATGTTTTTACGCTCAGGGCAATGCCGCCGGCAAATGTGGCGACGCCGGTTGTCATCGAAGGCATGCTGCTTGGCCGAAGCTTGTCAGCCAAAAATGAGTGGCATGGCACGATGAACACCGGTATCGATGCGGTCAGCCTGGAAGCATTGCGTCCCTGGCTGCCGGCGGCCTGGTCAGGTGCGCGCGGTCATGGGAGCATTGCGCTCACCACGGAAATCGACAAAGGTCAGCTTGTCTCGCTGGAAACAAAGCTCAATCTGGCCAATCTCCATTTCAAACTTGATGACCAGCATCCGCCTGTAAATCTGGAAAGGGCGACAGGCAAATTCGGCTGGAAACAGGAATCGGGATCGCAGACACTTTGGGGACGCAGGGCCGTGCTGAAGCCGGCCGGTGAGGCTGCATCGGGGCCATTCGATCTGGCGTTCAAATGGGGAGGCGAGGAAAGGTCGGTGGTCGTCAGCGATGTCCGGCTGGATGCGCTGGCGAGCCTGGCTGGCTCGCTTCCACTTGAACCGTCATGGGCTGAACGTTTGCGGGTCAGCCAGCCAAAAGGACTGATTGAAGAACTGGCCTTGCGGTGGCGCGGTGAATTCACTTCGCCCAAGGCCTTCTCGGTTCAGGGGAAATTTGCAGGCCTGGGCTGGGCAGCAAACGGGCAGTTGCCGGGCACGAGCAATCTGAGCGGCACCCTGCGGGGCGATGAAGAAAACGGTGTCTATACCCTGACTGGTGCCAAGGCGGCGATCGATTTGCCAACGGTGTTCTCCGATCCGCGCTTGCTGTTCGATACGCTCAATATTCGCGGCGGCTGGAAAAAACAGCGTCCCCGGGGCTATACCCTGGAGATTGCCGAAGCGGCGCTTTCCAACGACGATCTTTCCGCCCATGTCTTCGGGCGTTATCACTGGCTTGGCGAAGGGCCGGGTGTGGCAGATTTGTCGGGCCGGCTCGATCGCGCGACAGGCCCCCGGGTTGAACGCTATCTGCCGCTGGTTGTAAACGAGGATACCCACATCTGGCTGCGCCAGGGCATTCTGCGCGGTGATGTCAGCGAAGCAACATTCCAGCTCAAGGGGGATTTGTCGAAATTCCCGTTTCGCCATTCGGGGGAGGGTGTATTCAAGATCACGGGTGCCGTCAAGGATGCGCAAATCCATTTTGCCGACGATTATCCGGTCATCGATCATGTCGATGGCGAGTTGATATTTGATGGCGCGCGCATGGAAATACGTTCGGACAAGGCAGCGATTTATGGCGCCCAGCTTGACAAGGTGCGCGCTGTCATTCCGGATTTGGGCGCGAAGGAAGAGCTGCTCAACATTACCGGCGAGGCGGCGGGCCCCGCCCAGGAATTCATCCGCTTCGTGAACTTCAGCCCGGTCACGGATCGCATCGGCGGCCTGACCGAGGAAATGAGCGCGACCGGCAATCTTCATCTGCTCATGAACATCAAGGTACCGCTCAGACACAGCCGAGACACTACGCTTGCCGGCCGTCTGAATTTTTCCGGCAATACGGTTTTCCCCGGCCCCGACTTGCCACGGCTTGAACAGGTTGGCGGGCAGCTGGAGTTCACGGATATCGGCGTGACCACGCCGCAAATGACCGCGAAAGTGCTGGGTGGCGACGCGAATTTTTCGGCGACAACCGAGAATGGCGCAGTCAAGGTGCGTGGGCAGGGTTTGCTGAAAGCCACAGCGCTGGATACATGGATGGGCAAGGAAATCGCCAGCCGCTTGTCGGGGCAGACCAACTGGAAAGGAGAGTTGACGCTTGGCCGGGATCAAACACGCGTCAGGCTGGAATCCGCATTGACGGGTCTGGAATCCAGACTCCCGGCACCGATGAACAAGTCCGCTTCCAGTGCGATTCCGCTATTGCTGGAGCACCAGACCATCAACAGGAATGAAGATGGGTTCAATCTGCAATATGGGAGATTGGCTTCCGCTGTCTGGACTACGCAGCAGACCCCTGCGGGACACAGGCTGGACCGTGGCGAATTGCGCTTTGGCGACAAGGCAAAATTACCTGCGGAAAGCGGTCTTCAGGTGAGCGGTTATGTCCGTACCTTTGACCTTGGGGGCTGGGTGGATTTGCTGCCGAAAGGCGGCGAAAGCGAGGCCACCCATTTGTCAGGCATCAATCTCACCCTGGCCAGGCTGGATTTTCTCGGCCGGTCATTCCATGACATCGCGGTGAGCGGCAAGCTCAAGTCCAATTTGTTGCGCGCGTCTGTCAAAGGCCGCGAAATGGAAGGTAATCTGACTTACCGCCTTGCCAGTGACACGCCCGCCCGGCTTTCCATGCAGTTTCGCCACTTTACCCTGCCTGAACCGGTGGAGTCGCGGGGCGGCGAAGCCGTGGCGCTCGAGCCGGAAGGCATGCCGGCCATGGATGTGCAGGTGGACGATCTGACCATCGGCGACCGGTCGATGGGACGCCTTGAAGCCTTCGCGCACGGCATTCCGAAGGGTCTGGCGATTGACCAGCTCAATCTGATTCACAAGGACAGCATTGTCAGCATGTCGGGCGAGTGGAAAGACACTGGCAAGGGTGAAACGCGGATGAAGATGAATGCGGAGATACGGAATGCGGGTCAGGCGCTTGAGCGTTTTGGTTACGGCAATGCGCTCAGGCGCGGTACGGCCCAGATACAGGGCGAAGTGACCTGGCAGGGTTCGCCAGCCGATTTTGCTTTTGGCACGCTGGCCGGCACGTTGCAAATGACGGCAAAAAGCGGCCAGTTCACCAAGGTGGAACCCGGGGCGGGCAAGTTGCTGGGTGTGTTGAGCCTGCAATCCATACCCAGGCGGCTGAGTCTGGATTTTCGTGATGTGTTTTCCGAAGGGTTCGCATTCGACCAGATTTCCTCTACCATGCAACTGGCCAAGGGAACCGTGTATACCAACGATTTCCTGATGAAAGGACCATCGGCGACCGTGAAAATGTCGGGCCTTGCAAAGCTTCAGGATGAATCCGTCAGGCTGCGGGTCAAGGTCATTCCAAAACTGTCCGAAGGTGTGGCGGTAGCTGGTGCGCTACTCGGCGGCCCAGTTGCCGGCCTTGGCGCACTGGTGATGCAGAAGGCCTTGAAAGACCCCATCGAGGAAGCCATATCGTTTGAATATCTGGTTGATGGCGGCTGGGATGACCCCACTGTCACCAAACTCGCGAAACCCAAACCCATTCAGGAACAAGAATCGGATTCATGAAAACATGACAATCAAAAAAACATCCTCAATTGCCAAGACAAAGGGTTCGCGCGCAAAGACGCCTGCGGTAAAGAAACAGTTGGCGCCAGCAGGCACCGTTCGGGTGGCGGCCATTCAGATGGCGTCCGGACCCAGTGTGGCGGCCAATCTGGCGGAAGCGGAACGATTGATCGAACAGGCCGTCGGCGACGGCGCTCAGCTTGTCGCATTGCCGGAATATTTTGCCATCATGGGGCTGAAGGACACCGACAAGGTCAAGGTTCGCGAGCCGGAAGGCAAGGGGCCGGTGCAGAATTTTCTTTCACGCATGGCCAAGAAGCACCGCATCTGGCTGGTGGGCGGATCGGTTCCGCTGGAGTGCGACAACCCGGACAAGGTGCGAAACAGTTGTCTCGTATACGACGACCGCGGCAAGCAGGTGGCGCGCTACGACAAGATTCACCTGTTCGGCCTGGATCTTGGCAACGAGCATTACAAGGAAGAGAAGACTATCGAGCCTGGCAACGAGATCGTGGTGGTCAATAGTCCCTTCGGGCGCATCGGTCTGTCGATCTGTTACGACCTGCGTTTTCCGGAACTGTATCGTTCCATGCCGGACGTCGATGTCATCATGGTGCCGTCCGCCTTTACCGCAACCACGGGCAAGGCGCATTTCGAGACCCTGGTGCGCGCGCGCGCCATCGAGAATCTGGCCTACGTCATCGCGCCCGCGCAGGGCGGCTACCATTTGTCCGGCCGCGAAACCAACGGGGATTCGATGATCGTCGATCCGTGGGGCGTGGTTCTCGACCGCCTGCCGCGCGGCTCCGGCGTGGTCATCGCCAACATCAACCCCGGCTATCAGGCCAGCCTGCGAAAGAGCCTGCCCGCGCTCAAGCATCGCAGCATCGGCTGCGATGAAGTCAGGGTGGAGCTTGTCGAACGCCGGGCGCCAACCCGCGGCGCAAAGAAGTAAGGGGAAAACATGAATCCCGTCGAAGCCACTCCTTCCATCCAGTCAGCCGAGAAATTGTTTGACGTGGCGCAAAGCACGCTGCTTGCGCCGAACGAGCTCGACAGCCAGCGGCTTGCACCGGTTTTCGGCAAATTGCTGACGCATGATCTCGACTACGCCGACCTGTATTTTCAGTACAGCCGTTCCGAGGCGTGGACGCTGGAAGAAGGCCTGGTCAAATCCGGCAGTTTCAATATCGATCAGGGTGTAGGCGTGCGCGCGGTGTCGGGCGAAAAAACCGCCTTTGCCTATTCCGACGAAATAAGTGTCGATGCGTTGTCGCAGGCGGCGGATGCCACGCGCGCCATTGCCCGTTCGGGCGGCGGCAAGCAGTACGCGGTGAGCGGACGTGGAAATGTTCGCAGCCTTTATCAGCCGCTCGATCCGCTCGCCAGTCTCGAAGACGCGAATAAAATCCGGCTGCTGGAGCGGATTGAGTCGATCGCGCGCAAGCTCGATCCGCGCGTCATTCAGGTCATCGCCAGCCTGGCTTCGGAATATGAAGTGATTTATGTCGCACGTTCGGATGGCCACACGGCTGCTGACGTGCGTCCGCTGGTGCGCCTGTCGCTGCAAGTCATCGCCGAGGAAAATGGCCGCCGGGAACAAGGTTCGGGTGGCGGCGGGGGGCGTTTCGGCTATGAATATTTCACTGACGAAAAGCTGGAGGAATACGCGCGGCAGGCAGTGCATCAGGCCGTGATCAACCTGGCGGCGAAGCCTGCCCCCGCTGGAACCATGACCGTGGTTCTCGGGCCGGGCTGGCCTGGAATTCTTTTGCACGAAGCAATCGGTCATGGCCTCGAGGGCGATTTCAACCGCAAGGGCAGCTCCGCGTTTTCCGGACGCATCGGCGAGCGCGTCGCGGCACCCGGCGTCACGGTCATCGATGACGGCACCATGCCGCAACGCAGAGGCTCGCTCAATGTCGATGACGAAGGCAACCCCACCCAGCGAACCGTGCTGATCGAAGACGGCATCCTCACCGGCTACATGCAGGACAGCCTGAATGCACGCCTGATGGGCGTGCCCGTTACCGGCAATGGCCGCCGCGAATCCTTCGCCCACCTGCCCATGCCGCGCATGACCAACACCGTTATGCTCGGTGGCGACAAGGACCCGGCTGAAATACTTGCTTCGGTCAAGAACGGCATTTATGCCGTCAACTTCGGCGGCGGTCAGGTCGACATCACCAGCGGCAAGTTCGTTTTCTCCACCGCCGAAGCCTACATGATCGAAAACGGCAAGGTCACCTACCCGGTGAAAGGCGCCACCCTCATCGGCAACGGCCCCGATGCGCTTACCCGTGTATCCATGATTGGCAACGACATGCAGCTCGATTCAGGCGTCGGCACCTGCGGCAAGGAAGGCCAGAGTGTACCGGTGGGCGTGGGACAGCCGACGCTGAGGATCGATGGGTTGACGGTGGGGGGGACGGGTTAACTTGTTTGGCCGGGGGTTGCCCGGCGGCTAGTTACTTTCTTTGCTTCGCCAAAGAAAATAATCAAAGAAAGGGGCACTGCGAGCAGGAAGCAGGGTTCCCGCTTGCGGGATGCGACCGACCGCGAGTCTGTGCCCGACGCCGGTACGCAGTGCCAATCTCCGCCTACGGGGTCGCACCTTGCTTCGCCCTCCGGCGTCGCCCCGCTGTGCTGCTCCTTCGGAGTAAACCTCGGTCGAGGACTTGAATTGGGCGGCTGCGGAACTCGCGCTACGCGCTCAGGCAGTCCTCGCCGAATGCCCCCAATTCAAGTCCTCGACCGAGGCAGCCCAGAGGGGGTTTAAAAATCAATTCCCCCGGCTCGCTTTGCTCGCCACCCCCTTTATCAAGGGGGTTGAATTGAGCCCCCCTTGTCATAAGGGGGGATGGGGGGATTTGCTTTTGGGTTTGCCCTTCACCCTCTGAGCCGCCGAAGCGGGAGCGATTCTTTGGTTACTTTCTTGGCAAGACAAGAAAGTAACTTGCTGCCGGGTAACCCCCGGCCAATAGCTGCCTGTCACTTCCACAAAACGCATCCAATGTGTCGCCCGTCATTTTTCGAGCGGAAAATTCATTTCCACTCCGGAACTCTTGCGCATAATTGGGACTCAACGATCTTGTTTGCTGATTATTCGAAGGGGTGATTCATGAATCGCAGGTCCATGCTCTTGATTTCAGCGGCGGCCCTTGTCGGGCTGTCTGGTTGCGAAACCTATCCTTACTATGGCGATGTCCGCGTGCATGATCGTGATTATGATGTTCGTGTGGTGTTCACGGATCGCGACCGAGTGATGATCCGCGACTACTATCGCGATTATTACCGTGGCCTTCCGCCCGGCCTTGCCAAGAAAGGCAAGATTCCTCCGGGGCACGCTCATAAATTACGGCGGCATTATGGTGTTCCGCCTGACGTGAGCTGGCAGTATCTGCCTCCCGATCTGGACAGGCGCTTGAGCCGCCTGCCGGATAACTATGTGAGGATCATAGTGGGCACGGATGTGGCGATCCTGCATACCCGCACACGAGTGGTGCTCGATCTGATCGAGGACCTCGACGACTGATAACTGTGGCAGGGGCTTGCTCTGCCACAGCTTGTCTAAAGACAGCCGTCCTGGTTATTCAAACTCCATCGAGCGGAAGATTCTTCCCGCGTTGATCTTTGCGAGTTCGTCTGACGTATGCAGATGCATGTAGGCGGACTGGTCGATCTTGTAGGCATCGTCGAGCGAGCCGCCGTTCTTGATCAATTCCGCCACCTTGCCGCGCAGGTAAACGAGATAGTCGCGCGTCCATTTGCGCACGGTGGCCATATCGGTTGGTCCGCCGTGGCCGGGGATGACGATCGTGGCGCCCAGTGCTTCGAATTTGTCCCATACCTCGATCCAGCGTTTGGTGTCGGTGTCTTCGAATACTGGCAGCATGCGTTCGTGGAAGGCGGTGTCGCCGGAAATGACCAGTTTCTTTTCAGGCAGCCACACCATGGTGTCGCCGTGGTGGTGGGCATTGCCAAGATGCAGAACCTGGATGTTCCATGAGCCCATTTTCAAGTCCAGCTTGTCGTCGAAGACAATGTCAGGCAATGCGACATCGGTCTTGAAGGCCTTGTCGCGCGCGCGGGATTTCATGACGGCCAGCGCCTCGTAGCCATATTTCCCGATGTGATCCGCCGTGTCACGGTGGGCGACGATTTTTGCGCCCTGTTCCTTCCAGTAACCTGAACCGAGCATGGCATGGCCCTGGCTGTTTTCCAGCACGACATATTTGACGGGCTGAGTGGTGCGCTTTTTGATTTCCTCGTGCAGCGACTGGGCCAGCAGGTAGTTGTCGCCCGCGTTCATCACCAGCACGCCGTCCTCGGTGATGAGGAAGCTCAGGTTGTTGTTATGTCCAGAGTTCTCGTAGGTGCCGGGCGCGGTGGCGCCAATGGCTGACCAGACATTGGGGATCACTTCCTGCGGCAGGTCGTAGAGAAATGAGCTGGGCGCCTTGTCGAGTGCCAGCACCGGCATGCCCGCCGCACGCCACTTGAAGAAGCCGTCGGAATAATTCTTCACATTGGTGTAACCCAGCTTCATCAGCGTTTCCGCCGCCAGCGGGCTGCGCTGGTTGACCCCGCAGTAGGTGACGATGGGCGTGTTCTTGCTGGGCACGTAGGATTCGATCTGGAATTCCAGCCAGCCGCGCGTGATGTTGAAAAACTGCGGCGCCTCGATGCGTCCGCCAAGTAAAGCTAATTCGGCTGGCGTGCGCACGTCGATGACGACAGTTTCGGGATGCACTTTTAGTTGTGCCTGCAATTCCGCGGTATTGATGTTGACGATGCGCTTGTTGACATCGTCCAGCAGCCGTCTGGCGGACTCGGTCAGTGCGGGCGGTTCGGGGACGGTGAAAGTCGGTTGAACCGGCTGCACTTTGGGAGATGCGCTTTTTTGCTCCGACCACGCTGACTGGAACGCCAACGAAGCAAAAGACAACAGCAGGGCAAGGAAACGGGAAGTGATTGGCATCGCGAATATTCCTGAAGTGAAGTGATGCCAGTCTAGATAATGGAAAAAAGGGCCGCCACGGTAGAAATGTGCCGGACGGCCCTTTGTCTGAACTGGAATCAGCCCATCATTTTCCGCAGCAGGGCTTCAATATCCGCGCCGCCGGCGGGAATGCCGCCTTGCGGCGTCAGCTGATTGACGAGATCGGGCAGGATGTCGGTCAGATCATTCGCCGCTTCATCCTCGCTCATGCCGGCGGCTTGCGCGAGTTGGCTCAGGTGGCCCGAGCCACCCAGCACCTGGCGAATCTGATCAGGGGAGATGGGCAGGTTGTCGCCTGAACTGATCCACGAATCCACCTGCTGGCCCATGCCGGCGCGCTTGAAAATATCCTGCACGCCGCCCAGCCCGCCCAGTGCGCCTTCAAGGCCACTATCTGGCATGGCGTTGGACTGCGCGCCGCCCAGCATGCCGCCAAGGATGTTTCCCAGGCCCCCGCCTGCGGAGCTTCCGCCGCCGCCAAGCATTCCGCCCAGAATGCTGCCAAGACCGCCTCCCATGGCACCGCCCGCCGGTGCCTGACCACCACCCAGCACGCTACCCAGAATGCTTCCGAGACCACCGCCCTGGCCCGCACCCGCGCCGCGATTCATCATCATCGACAGCACGGCCATGATCAGCGCGGTTTTGGGATCGGCCGCCCTTGATTGCATGCCGCCCCTCAATACGCTGCCCAATACCGAATCCAGCAATCCCATTTTTCGCTCCTTATGATTTTGTGAATCGTCACTCTAGTCTGGATTGATTCGATTGATCCGGGATGATCTGGAAATTTACGTTTCACGGAACGTGAGTGACAGCGCCCAAAACCGGGGGCTAGGCAGAGGAGCTATTACCCGACTATAATAGTCGGGTATTTAGCCGGATGGCCGGCAATGATTCAGGAGTCAAATCATGTCAGAACAATTGATCGAATCCATACGTTCCGGCGACGCCGGACGCGTCAAGGCGCTGCTGGAACAGGGCGCGGATGCCAATTCCCGCGACGCCTATGGCGCCACCGCACTGATGGTGGCGGCGCATGCAGGCAATCTGGAAATCGTGAATCTTTTGCTGGGTGCGGGCGCGGAGGTGGATGCAAAAGATGAGCTCGGCTGGACGGCGTTGATCAAGGCCTGCTACAACGATGTCGAAGATCGTGGCTATCCCGAAGTGGTGGCGCGGCTGATCGAAGCCGGCGCCGATCCCAACATGAAAATCGGTTATGGCATCCGCCCGCTGATGCTGGCGGCGGGTTACGGCGAATCCGGCGTGTGCGAGTCGTTGCTGGCCGGTGGCGCGGATGTGCTGGCGAAAAATGACGGCGGCCTGACTGCGCTGATGATGGTAAAAGACAAGTTCTATGTCGAAGTCATCAACCTGCTGCACGCGGCCGAACGCGACGCGGGTGTCGGCGAAGGCAGTTGCTCCACCAAGAATGCACCTGGCTCTAATGTGGTGACGTTCCTGAAACCCCTTGCGCGCAATCCCGACCATTAAGAAAGCGGATATCACTTTCAACAACAACGGAGGAGAAGAACGAATGGACGATCCCGTCATCGCGCAAAAAGCACCCTACGAAATGGAACTGGAACCCGGCACGTATTACTGGTGTGCCTGCGGGCGTTCCAAAAGCCAGCCGTTTTGCGATGGCTCTCACGAGGGAACCGGCTTCGAGCCGAAAGAATTCGTGATTACCGAAAAGCAGACGGTTTTCCTCTGCGGGTGCAAGTGGACGGCCGATCCGCCGTTTTGCGACGGTGCTCACGAAAGTCTGTGACTATCGCGTTCATAGGTTGTCTGGAGCAGCCGCGTCTGATAGCATTTGGCACATGAATAAACGGTTTGCAAGCTTCTTTCATTTCTTTTTTCCCACGCCCATGGCGGTCGGGAGGGAATGACTCAAGCTTTGAAAACATCCCGAAAGACCGCCGATTCAGGCGGTCTTTTGTTTTGAGGAAAAGAAAATGACGCATTACAAGACCGACGACACCCGTGTAGAGCAGGTTGGCGAGCTGATTTCTCCAGCCAGGCTCATGGCCGATCTGCCTGCGAGCGACAAGGTGACGGAAACTGTCTTTGCCGCGCGCAACCAGATACACGATGTGCTGCGCGGCGCCGACGACCGGTTGGTGGTCATCGTTGGCCCTTGTTCCATCCACGACCCCAAGGCGGCGATCGAGTACGCGGGCAAGCTGAAGACGCTGGCTGAATCACTCAAGCACGACCTCGTCATCATCATGCGCGTGTATTTCGAAAAGCCGCGCACGACGGTAGGCTGGAAGGGACTCATCAACGACCCGCATCTGAATGAAAGTTTCGACATCAACACCGGCCTGCACCTCGCGCGCAGGATACTGCTGGAGATCAACGAGATGGGCCTGCCGGCCGCGACGGAATTTCTCGACCTGGTCACGCCGCAGTATCTGGCTGACCTGATTGCCTGGGGCGCCATAGGCGCGCGCACGACGGAATCGCAGTCGCACCGGCAACTGGCTTCGGGCACCTCCTGTCCCATCGGTTTCAAGAACGGCACCGACGGCAACATCCGGATAGCCGTGGATGCCATCAAGGCTTCCGCCGCGCGGCATCATTTCATCTCGATCACCAAGGCCGGCCAGGTTGCGGTATTTAAGACCGCGGGCAACGAGGATTGCCATCTCATCCTTCGCGGCGGCAAGCAGCCGAATTACGACAGCACAAGCGTCGAAGCCGCCTGCCAGGAACTGGCTCACGCGGGCCTCAGCCAGCATGTCATGGTTGATCTCTCGCATGCCAACTCCAGCAAGCAGTACCAGAAGCAGATCGAAGTAGGCCAGGACGTGGCGAGCCAGATCGCAAAAGGCGAACATCGCATCATGGGCATCATGATCGAAAGCCATCTCAAGCCGGGCAGGCAGGACCAGTGTGTGGGCAAGCCCTTGGAATACGGCATGTCCATCACCGATGGCTGCATTGGCTGGGCGGACACGGAGCCGCTGCTGCGCGAGCTGGCGGCTGCCGTGCAATCGCGCCGCATCAAAGAGCCGCTGGACGAGCAATAAAGGTTAAAATGGCGGTGGCGGGCCTCCCCGCATGGCAGCCCCGTGAACCTGGTCAGGTCCGGAAGGAAGCAGCCACAGCGGATCGTTACCAGTGCCGGGGTCAAGGCTCGCCACTTACCCATTCTTAATTCTGCCTCAATGAGCGACCTGTTCGGCGAAACCTCCCAACCCGCAGTGGCGTTGGCCCGCAAATGGCGGCCGCGGCGCTTTGCCGATCTCACCGGGCAGGAGCATGTGGTCAAGGCGCTGTCCAACGCGCTGACCCAGGGCCGGCTGCATCACGCCTATCTGTTTACCGGCACGCGCGGAGTGGGCAAGACCACGCTGGCGCGCATTCTGGCCAAGTGCCTCAACTGTGAAACCGGCATCACGCCGGAGCCGTGCGGTGAATGCAGCGCCTGCCAGCAGATCGATGCCGGCCGCTTTGTCGATCTGCTGGAACTCGATGCCGCCTCCAACACCGGCGTCGACAACATGCGCGAGGTGCTCGACAACGCGCAATACGCGCCTACCGTCGGCCGCTACAAGGTCTACATCATCGACGAAGTGCACATGCTGTCCAAGCCGGCCTTCAACTCCATGCTGAAGACGCTGGAAGAGCCGCCCGAGCATGTCAAATTCATCCTCGCCACCACCGATCCGCAGAAGATTCCGGTGACGGTGCTGTCGCGCTGCCTGCAATTCAACCTCAAGCCCATGACCCAGCAGCAGGTCATCCAGCGCTTGGGCCACGTCCTGGGCCAGGAAAACATCAATGCCGAAGCAGCCGCGCTCAATCTGCTGGCCCGCGCCGCCAACGGCAGCATGCGCGATGCGCTGTCGCTCACCGACCAGGCCATCGCCCACGGCGCAGGGGCGCTGGACGCGGCAGGCGTCGAGGCCATGCTCGGCACCGTGCGTCAGGATTACCTGTTCGACATTCTCGATGCACTGGCGCGGCAGGATGCCGATGGCCTGCTGCAACAGCCGCGCCATCTTTCCGAACAGGGCATATCTTTGGATGCTGCCTTGCAGGATCTCGGAGCGCTGCTCACCAAAATCGCGCTGGCGCAGATCGCGCCGCAGGCGGTCGAGGACGACCAGGAAGCCGCGCGTATTGTTGAAATGGCATCGAAGCTGGATGCGGAAACCGTGCAGCTGTATTACCAGATCGCCGTCAACGGCCGCCGCGATTTGCCCTTCGCGCCCGACGAGATTTCCGGCTTCAGCATGACGCTGTTGAGGATGCTGGCGTTCACCCCTGAGAATTCCGTTTCCCGTAGTTCGGTTGTCAGTGGAAACAGGAATGCTCAACCGATGCAAGCGCGCATGGCACAGACTGCTTCGGTGGCCAGCCGTCCAACTGCAGCGCCTGAGCAAACCTCTGCCACGGTGGCAGAAACCAGAATCGAAAGCAGTCCGGTCACTTCATCAGATTGGCCCGCCATCGTCGCCAGCCTCAAACTCGGTGGCATGGCTCGCATGCTGGCCGACCAGTGCGAGCTCAAAAGCCACGATGGCAACACCATGCTGCTGGGCCTCGCCGAAGCGCACAAACATCTGCTCGACAAAACCTATCAGGACAAATTGGTCACCGCGCTCAAGCAAAAATTCGGCGAGCAGTTAAAAGTGCAAATTGAACTCGGCGCGGCATCCGGCCAAAGCCCCGTCGAAGTGCGCGCCCGCGCCAAAGCGGAAAAACAGGCCGAGGCGGTTGCGGCCATCGAGTCCGATCCCTTCATACGCGACCTGGTCGATCAGTTCGATGCGCGAATTGATCCCTCCACCATACAACCCTTAGGAGAACAGCAATGATCAAAGGCGGAATTGGCAACCTGATGAAACAGGTTCAGCAAATGCAGGACAACATGCAGAAGGCGCAGGCGCAACTGGCCGAAGTGGAAGTCGAAGGCGTGTCCGGCGCGGGCATGGTCAAGATCACCATGACCTGCCGCAACGACGTCAAGCGCGTGCAGATCGACGTGGGCGTCATGGACGACAAGGAAATGCTCGAAGACCTCATCGCCGCCGCCGTCAACGACGCCATCCGCAAGGCCGAACAAACCACCCAGGAAAAGATGGGCGCCTTCACCCAGGGACTGCCGCTGCCACCGGGGATGAAGCTGCCGTTTTGAATGGCATGGAATAACTTGACCAATGTCCCTTTTACTCCCCGTCTACACCGCGCAATATTTGGAGAAAATGCCTCTTTTTATGCCATTTCAGGAGACCCGGAGACTCATGCTGCGCCACTACCTGTTACTACTCGTGCTCGTCGTTCCTGGAACTGCTGCTTTCGCCGATTCGCCCCTGTCCGATGACTTGTGCAATTTCCCGATTGAGGGACTGACCCTCGACTCCTCCCCCGACGACGTGCGACACGTGTTCGCGCCGCGCGGTTGGTTCGACGAGTCGACGGGGCCGAGCAAGAATTACGCGACGAGGAAGATGTTTCAGGAAGCGTACTTCCGCGACAAGCCTTCCACGCAGCCGCTGGCAACAGCGCCGAACTACTTCTTCAAGTTGACGATCACCGAAGGCGTCGGTACTGGCATCATGTTCCGCGACGCTGACGCGGATGCCGCCGCCCGCGTGCGTGCGGCCTGTGAGCAACTGAACGGGCGATTCCAGACCGACGGCTGCGATCGAAACCGGGGGCACAGCGAGCGATGGGAGATTCTTGCGCAGCCCTTCCCCGGGTCCTTGAAGTCCTATTGCCAACTCAGGGTGGGGATGCTGGAGTCTCGCCCGGCAACGATGATTTCTATATCCATCGGCCGACATCAGGGGAGTCCCGCTCTGATAGGCACTGGTACTCGCAAGGTTCCACCGCGCTGACAGTGTCCTTCTGTCAAGCCACGCTTGACAGAAGGTGTATGCAATAACCAAAGCCCATTGCGCCGCATGTAGACATCGTCTTTCAGGAAAAACATCCGGCGGGTTACGCTTTGCTAACCCGCCCTACCTGGTTGTGGTGCCAGACGGCGCAGTCAGCTTCGCAAACCAAATCGCCGCAACAAAGAACACCGCCGACAATCCCACTTCAATTAGTCCCAGCGTTGCGGACAATCCCTTGTCCGACCACGCGCGCATAACGCCTTCGGTGAAGTAAAGCAGGATGAACATCGACATCCACTGGTAGGTGTAGCGGCGGCCCTTGAGGATGCCCATCAGCGGAATCAGCAGCACGACGGCTTTCAGCACCAGCCACGAGCCGCCGGGCTTGAGCGGCGCGAGCCACAGTTCCCAGGCAAGGTTCAGAAAAATCAGCGCGATGAGGCTGGCGCTGGCAATCAGTTGCAGGGCGCGGGTCACTTGGCGAGTTCGACCAGCAGCTTGCGCGCAGAGTCGCCATCGGTGACCGGGCGCGGAAAATCGATGCGCACCTTGCCTTCGGGCGTTTGAATGTCCATGCCGTCGGTGTCGATGCCTGTCATGCGCGACTCGGTTGGGCGTTTGCCTGTGGCCTGTTCAACGTAGCAAACAAGCGAAGCGGCGTGATCCTGATTCATGTGGACGAGAATGCTGGCTTCCCATTCTTCGAGCGAGTTTTCCGGTGGCGCGTAGCTTTTCGGTTCCACCCATTCGATCTTGCCGAAGGCCATGATGAAGCGGATGGCTTCGATGTTGATGCGCCAAAGGTTGAAATCGCCCAGTTCGAAATAGCTCGCGGCATCGGGCATCAGTTCCGAGTAGCGTTTGACCAGCGCTTCGGGGCGGCCAATGTTTTCCGCTTTTCCAGTGAGCGTCACGCGCCCGGCGGCGTGCATGTTGTCCGCGCAGGGGTGGACGATGAGGCTGGCGCGCGGGTCTGCGGCGAGGTTCTTGGTGTGCTCGGCCAGACCGGAAATCAGGAAAACCGGCCGCGCCTGATGGTCGGTGATGAAAGGGCAGACCGAGGCGAAAGGCATGCCGTCGAGCCGCCTGGAAATCGTCGCCAGCACGCCGTGATGATGCCGCCGGACAAACTGACGGGCTTCGAGTGCGGTATTGCTCATGACGCGAGTTTGAGCGCGGTTTCGGCCAGGCGCTTGCCTTGTGCGATGCAGAGCTTGCGCTCGTCGTCGGTCAGCGGCTTGTCATCCTGAGCGCCGGCCACATGGCTTGCGCCGTAGGGCGTGCCGCCCGAGGTGGTGGCGTTGAGTTCGGGCAGGGTGTAGGGCAGGCCCAGCAGGATCATGCCATGGTGCAGCAGCGGCAACATCATGGAGATCAGCGTAGTTTCCTGGCCGCCGTGCATGGTGGCGGTGGAGGTGAACACGCAGGCGGGCTTGCCGGCGAGCGAACCCTGCATCCACAGGCCGCCGGTGCCGTCGAGAAAGAATTTCATTGCCGCCGCCATGTTGCCGAAGCGCGTGGGGCTGCCCAGCGCGAGGCCGATGCATTCCTCGAAGTCGCGATATTCCGCATAGGGTGCGCCTTCGGGCGGAACGGCGGGTTCGGCCACTTCGGTTCTGGCCGCGACCTTCGGCACGGTGCGGACACGGGCGGTAGCGCCGGGAACGGATTCGATGCCGCGCGCGATCAGCCGCGCCATTTCGGCAACGCTGCCGCCCTGGCTGTAAAACAGAACAAGAATGTCAGCCATGTTCTGGTGGCCTCAAAATGGAAGAAAATGCCATTGTACTTTTGGGGAGTGAACATGCATAAGTGTTTGAGCTGGATGCTGGCCACGATTGTGGCAGGACTGTTTGCGTTGAGCCTCCATCGGTTGATGGGGCAGGCCGGCATGGCCTTGTATGTCACTTACGGTCTGGGCTATGCGGTGTTCGCGATGCTGTTGCTGCTGGCCTTGAAGCAATGCCGTCCGGCATGGCATCCGGCCATGCAAAGAATGGTGACGCTGCTGGCGGGCGCGGGGCTGGCGGGGGCCGATGTCTGGGTTTCAGGTTTGAGTGGTGAAACAGCCCAGCAGGCGTTTTTCAGCGCGCTGCTGGGGGTGGCGCTTGTTCAGGTGGTGGCGAAAATCCTTGATAGGAAAATGACGGGCGAGGATTAACCACCACCGCCACCCGATCCAACGCCATGCGCGGCCTGCAATACCAGCGCGTCAAACTCATCCGCTTTCATCAGGCCTTTTTCGACCACGATGTCTCTCACCGGGCGGCCGGACTTTTCCGATTCCTTGGCGATTTCCGCTGCCTGCATGTAACCGATTTTTGTATTGAGGAGGGTGGCGAGGCCCACGCTTTGGTGGATGAAGAAGGCGCAGCGTTCTCGGTTGACGATGATGCCTTTCAGGTTCTTTTCCGTGGCCGCGTTCATGGCGTGGGTCAGCCAGTCCATGGCGTCGAACAGGGCGCTGCCCATGGCGGGCATCATGACGTTGAGTTCCAGTTGGCCGGCCTGGGTCATCATCGCGACGGCGTGATCCTGTCCCAGTATTTGGCAGGAGACCTGGTTCAACATTTCGAACATGACGGGGTTGACCTTGCCGGGCATGATGCTGGAGCCGGGCTGGACGGCGGGCAGGGTGATTTCGCCGAGGCCAGTGCGTGGGCCGGAGGCCAGCAATCGTAAATCATTGGAAATTCGTGTCAGTTCCAGCGCCAGGCCGCGTATGCGGGCAGACAAATCCTGCAAATCCAGCATGGACTGCATTTGCGCGGCGAGGTGGCTGGATTTGATCGGCTCGCCGGTGAGTTTGGCCAGTTCGGCGGCGACCTGTTCCGGGTAGCCGGGCGAGGTGTTGAGCGCGGTGCCCGCGGCTGAACCGCCGAGGCCGATTTCGGCGAGCTTCTCGCGACAACCGGCCAGGTTGTCCGCTGCACGGCGCAGGGTCCAGGCGTATGCGGCGAATTCGATGCCGAGGGTGGTGGGCACGGCGTCCTGTAAATGAGTACGGCCGGATTTGACGGTGTCCTTTTCGCGTTCAGCCAGGCGCTCGAATTCCTTCGCCATGTTTCCGGCGGCCGCGATCAGGCGCGGCAGCTTGGCCAGGCAGGCCAGCCGGATGGCGGTGGGAATGGTGTCGTTGGTGGACTGGCCCATGTTGACGTCGTCATTGGGATTGACCGGCTTGTAGCTGCCTTTCTCTCCGCCCAGCGCGACATTGGCCAGATTGGCGACGACTTCGTTGGTGTTCATGTTGTGGCTGGTGCCCGCGCCGGCCTGGAAACGGTCGACCACGAACTGGTCCAAATATTCCCCTTGCAGAATCCGTTCGCAGACCTTCATAATGGCGTCGCGCTTGCCTTCGGGCAGCCAGCCCGGCTGGCAGTTGGCATGCGCCGCCGCCAGTTTGATCATGACGTGGGCACGGATAAAATCCACGTCGGGCATGCGGCCGGAGATCGGGAAATTGTCGATGGCGCGGGCGGTCTGAATGCCGTACCAGGCCTGCGCGGGAACTTGATACTCGCCCAGCGAGTCTTTCTCGATACGATAATCACTCATGGTCAGATCACGATGATGCAAGGAAAAATTACATTCTACCTGCTGGGCCGGGCTTTAATGCTTGGAGCTTTGCTGCTTGGCCTGAGCAATGCAGCGCGTGCGGCGGATTTCACGCTGACGGACAGTACCGGAAAAGTACACAAGCTTTCCCAGTACAAGGGCAAGTGGGTGCTGGTCAACTTTTGGGCGACCTGGTGTCCGCCCTGCCTGGCTGAAATTCCCGATCTGAATGATTTGCACGAGAACAAGAAAGCCAACGTGGCGGTGTTTGGCATTGCGCTTCAGTACGCCAACCCCAAACAGGTGATCGATTTTGCCGAGGGCTTGATGGTGAGCTACCCGATCGTTCTGGGCAATCCGAAAATCGCCTCGCAAATAGGCCCGGTGGATGGACTGCCGACGACCTATCTTTATAATCCTCAAGGCAAACTGGTGGCGCACCAGTTGGGTCCGATTACAAAGGAGGCTGTCGTGGAATTCATCCGTGGCGCCGACAAAACCGCCAAAAACAGGGAATGATCATGAAACGCTGGCTGGGTTTTTTACTGTTGCTGTTTCCGTTGATAGCCATTGCGGAAGTTCGCGACCCGGGACAGAACTTCTTCAATCCCAAGCTGGGCGACTTCAAGGAAGAACTGGCGGTTGCCAGGCAGGAAGGCAAGAAAGCTGTCATGCTGTTTTTCGAGATGGACGATTGTCCGTTTTGCGCACGCATGAAATCAACCATCCTCAATCAGTCGGACGTGCAGGATTTTTACCGGCGGAATTTCCTCATGTATCCCATCGACACCCAGGGCGATACGCCCATGACCGATTTCAGCGGCAAGGATACGATCGAGAAGGCCTTTGCGCTGGAACATCGCGTGCGCGCCACGCCGACCATTGTGTTCTTTGATCTGGATGGCAAGCTGATTGTGCGTCATACCGGCCCGGCAAAGGACAAGGACGATTTCATTCTGCTGGCGAAGTACGTGCTCGAGGGCGCGTATCAAACCATGCCATATACCCGTTACAAACAGAATCAGAATTCAAAACAATAATGCGCGGCTGGCTGCTTGTGCTCCTGATTGCAGGATTGCCGGCGCTGGCAGAAGAGCCCGTTCTTACGCTTGAGGCCGCGCTTGCGGCCGTCGATGCGCCTCATCCGCAGGTGATGGCTGCACAAGCTGACCTTAATCTTGCGCTAGCCGACCAAAATCTGGCGGACAGTGCAAAAGATCCCCTGCTGAATCTTGAAGGCCAGTTGCGTCGCGGCCAGACGACTTTGAATGGACGGGACTGGGAAGACGATCACGGCGCGCGTCTGGTATTCCGCAAGCCGCTGCTCGATTTCGGCCGCGAAAGCGGGCAGGTGGACGCCGCCAGGCAGGAAGTGTCGGCCCGACGGCTGGCGCTACTGGACGTGCGGGATACCCGCCGCATCGACATCATGGCGCGCTACTTCGATGTGTTGCTGGCCGATGCGCAGTATGCGGCAGATAATGAATATACGGCTGTCTATTACGTAAGCTGGGATGACTCGAAGAAACGCTTTGAACTGGGCGAGTTGAATGCACGTGATCTGGCACAGCTTGAAGCGCGATATCAGGATCAGCGCGAGAAACGCAACCGTAGCCTGATGGCCGTGCGGACCGCGCGGCAGAAACTCGCGAATGCCATCAATCGTCCAGGCCAGTTGCCTTCGGAACTTGCGCCACCAGCTTTGCCGCAGAATGAGCTGAAATTGCCGGACTATGAAACCCTGCTGCCGGCTGCGCTGAAGAGCAACCGGCAATTGCTGGCGCAGGATGCGCGCCTGAAAGCAGTGGCGGCCCGCACGGAATCAATACGTGCAGATCGTTCGCCAACACTGGATGTGGAAATGTATGCATCGGATTACAACCGCGATACGGCGACCCGCGACCGGTATGGCGCGGGGCTGGTTCTGAACTGGCCTTTGTACCAGGGCGAGCGTATCGATAGCAGGCTGGCGCGTGAAGCCGCCCAACGGGCACGCCTTGAGGCGGCGTTCGAGCAGGGCAGGCGTGATCTTGCCGATGTCTTGCTGGAAACCCTGCTGGAAATCGAATGGTTGAAAACCGCCGCGCGGCCTGCCGCCAGGGTGCAAACTGATTACCGGGATCAGGCTTTGGAGCGCGCGCGCGGCGAGTATGAACTCGAACTGAAAACCAATCTGGGAACTGCCATGGCGGATACACAGGCAGCGGCCATCCGGCAGAAGCAGGTGGAGTACCGGCTGGCGCTGGCCTTGGCGCGTCTGGAGGCGCTGGCGGGAATTCCGCTTAAGGAATTTGCACAGGGAACAAAACAAGGAACGCCATGAACAAGAAACGTTTTTTACTGGCTGCGTTGCTGTTGATCTCACCGGCATTTGCCGCCGACAGCGTGCGCCTGACGACACCCGTGTCCGGCGTAGTCAAAGCCGTGTTCGTCCAGCCGGGACAGCGGGTCAACAAGGGCGACAAACTGCTGGCACTGGACGACGTGCGTTATCAGGCGAAACTGATGGAAGCCGAGGCGGGCGTGATGCGCGCAAAACAGGAAGCCGACGATGCGGACAAGGATCTGAAGCGTGCTGAAGAACTCTACGCACGCGGCGTCAGTTCAACGACGGAACTGGATGCTGTCAAGCTTCGCCATGTGCGGGCGGGGGCGTCGCTGATGGAAGCTCAGGCGCGACAGATCGTCGCGCAAAAAAATCTGGATGACACAGTTTTGAAAGCGCCATTTGATGGCGTGGTGAAAAGCCGGGAGGCCGAACCGGGAATGTTCGTGCCAGCGGAGCTCAATCCGCCTGTGTTGTTGATCCTGAATAAAGCGAAATAAGTATTACAGGCCCTAGAATCTGGCGGTACGTACGGGTGGAGAGTACTGCCAGTTTTTCTTCCACGCACCGACGACCAGGGTCGGGTATTCCGGGCGGCCGAGGCTGCCGTTGTAGCGGCCCAGCGCGCGGTACAGATCGCCTTTTTCGATATCGATGTAATGACGCAGGATCAGCGCGCCATATCTGAGGTTGGTGCGCAGATGGAAAAGGTTGTGCTCTTCCGTGCCGATGACCTTGAGCCAGAACGGCATGACCTGGGTGAAACCGCGTGCGCCAACAGGCGACACGGCATATTTCTTGAAGCCGCTTTCAACCTGAATGAGCCCCAGCATCAATTCCGGGTCGAGCCCGGCGCGGGTCGCTTCGTAATACAGGGTTTGCAGGAATTCCATGCGGAATTCATCATCCGGGATGCGCTTGGTCAACCGGCGCGACATTTCGGCAAGCCAGGCCTGGGCTTGTGGCGCGCGCAACACGGAAACCTCGGTGACGGCCACATCGGCCAGCGCTTTCGAAAGGTGAGCGCGAGCGGCGGCCGACATGGGCTCGTATTTTTGTCCACCAGCCTGGGCCATATTGGCGGCGCCAAATGCCAGACTAGTGGCGAGGGCAAATTTTCCAACCTTGCGTAACATCATCTGCTTCCAAGTAAATCTGTAAAAAATTCCGACACTTCCTTTAACGGCACTTCCCGGGCCTGACTTTCGCGCCGGTTGAGGTATTCAACCATGCCGTTCTTCAGTCCGCGTTCGCCAATCGTGATCCGGTGCGGGATGCCAATGAGTTCGGCATCGGCGAACATGACGCCTGGCCGTTCGTCGCGATCATCCAGCAACACTTCAATTCCGGCTTTCTCAAACTCCATATATAGCTTATTCGCGGCCTCTTTGACCTGTTCGCTTTTGTGATAGCCGATCGGTGAAATTACGAGCAAGAATGGTGCCATCGATTCCGGCCAGATGATGCCGCGCTCGTCATGGTTCTGCTCGATGGCGGAAGCGACTACCCGCGACACACCGATTCCGTAGCAGCCCATTTCCATGGTTTGCGATTTGCCCTGTTCGTCCAGGAAGGTGGCCGATAGCGCCTGCGAATACTTTGTGCGCAACTGGAACACATGGCCGACTTCGATGCCGCGGCAGAGTTCCAGCGCGCCCTTGCCGTCGGGGCTGGGGTCGCCGGATACGACATTGCGAATATCCGCCACGACATCCGGCTCCGGAAGATCGCGGCCGAAATTTACGCCAGCCAGGTGATATTTGGGTTTGTTGGCACCGCAGACAAAATCGCTCATCGTGGCAACCGTGCGGTCGGCAATGACTTTTACCTTGGCGCGATCCAGTCCGACAGGCCCCAGGAATCCGGGCGGGCAATTGAAGGCCGCGCGGATTTCTTCTTCGGTGGCAAAACGGAAATCCGCCAGGCCATCGATTTTTCCAAGTTTGACTTCATTCAAGGAGTGGTCGCCGCGAATCAGCGCGACGACGTTTTTTCCGTCGGCCATCACGGCGATCAGTTTGACTGTGCGATCGAGCGGGATGCCAAGCAAGGCCGCAACATCCTCGCAGGTGGTTTGTTTCGGCGTCTCGACATCACGCATGGATTCCTGCGCGGCAGCTCGGGAATAGGCGGGCGGAAGGGCTTCGGCCAGTTCTACGTTGGCGGCGTAATCGGAATTGGGGCAGTAGGCCAGCGCGTCTTCGCCGGAATCGGCCAGCACATGGAATTCGTGCGAGCCCGATCCTCCAATCGCGCCGGTGTCCGCTGCCACGGCGCGGAATTTCAGCCCCAGGCGGGTGAAGATGCGCGTGTAGGTGTCGTACATGCTGCGGTATTCGCGCTGCAAATCCTCGAAGCTGCCGTGGAAGGAATAGGCATCCTTCATCAGGAACTCGCGCGCGCGCATGACGCCGAAGCGCGGACGGATTTCATCGCGGAACTTGGTCTGGATTTGATAGAAGTTGACCGGCAACTGGCGGTAGGAACGAATTTCCTTGCGCGCGATGTCGGTGATGACTTCCTCATGTGTTGGCCCGAAACAGAAATCGCGTTGATGGCGATCCCTGATTTTCAGCATCTGCGGGCCGAAGACGGCCCAGCGGCCGGATTCTTCCCACAACTCGGCGGGCTGCACGGCGGGCATGAACAGTTCAACCGCGCCTGACTTGTTCATTTCCGCGCGCACGATGGCTTCCACCTTGCGCAGCACGCGCAGGCCCAGCGGCATCCAGGTGTAAAGTCCCGATCCCAGCCGCCGGATCATGCCCGCGCGCAACATTAGTTTGTGCGAAATGAGTTCCGCCTCGGCGGGCGCTTCCTTGCTGGTGGACAGAAAAAACTGCGAAAGCCGCATGATGGTGATCGGATAGAATTGAAAGAACGCGATTTTACCTTAGCCAGCCTCTCGGCTCTCCACTCTCGACTGGGATCGACATGCGCCTTTTCTCCAAACGCCTTGCCAAATCAGTCACGCCGGACATGACCGTGGAGGTGACCGAGTCGCGCGGCATCCGTCAGCTGCATCTGGGCACGGGCGCTATCCAGAGCGCCATGCGGGTCAACCGGCCGTGGGACCTGGAACTGGCGTATACGCGGGCGATGATGGGTTTTTTACTGTTCAAGCCCGCGCCGCTGGATGTGCTGATGATTGGCCTGGGCGGCGGCTCGCTGGCCAAGTTCATCCGCAAGCACCGGCCAGCGACGCACATAACGGCAGTGGAAATTTCGCCTCAGGTCGTGGCGGCGGCACGCAGCCATTTTGAACTGCCCGCAGATGATGAGCGCTTGCAGGTCAGGATCGAGGATGGCGCCGCCTATGTACCGGTTCATCCGGAAAGCGCGGATGTAATCCTGCTTGATGGTTTTGACGCAGGCAATCAGGTGGAGAGCCTGGCGACGATCGATTTCTACACTGACTGCAGACGCGCGCTCAAACCCGGCGGCGTGCTGGTGGTCAATCTGTGGGGTCGCGATACCAGTTTTGTCACCTATTTCAGCCGGCTGGCGGCAGCCTTTGAAGGCAATCTGGCCTGGCTGCCGGTGATGAACAAGACCAATGTCATTGCTTTCGGTCTCGATGAGACGTCCAGCCGGCAGCAATGGGAGCGCGAAGAGCTGGAACAGTTGAGCAAAAAATGGGGACTGGATTTTGCTGCTTTTGCCCGCGATCTGAAGTGGGCGAAGGAGATGGCACCTTTACTGGACAGCCGGGCTTGAACTCCGTGCTGCCGGAACGGGGGCAGTAGGCGGTTCACTGACGTCATTCAGTCCGCGCCGGGGCTGGTATGGCAAGGAAAGGTCGTAAAGGCGAATGCTTTCATCATCCGATGCCGACACCAGCCAGCGCCCATCGGGGCTGTAGCGAATCATGGCGCCGCATAGTTCGTGCGCCTGATACCTTCTTTCTACATTGAATTCCTGCGTGTCCATGATGCGGATGGCTGAGTCGGTATGCCGTCCCAGTGAGACGATGTGCTTTCCGTCCGGGCTGAAAGATACTGAAGTCAACAGTCCGCCATGTTCGGTGGGGATGCTTTGATGCTGTCCACTGGACAGATCCCAGACATGCAATCTGAACCAGCCGCCCGCTGCCAGACGTTTTCCGTCCGGGCTGAATTGCATGTCGTGCGGAGTGACACCGCCGGTATCCAGCATATTTTTTGCCTTGAAATCCGGTCCCATCAGGATGATGCGATCGGAGAGTGCCACGGCAAGCTGTTTGCCGTTTACCGCGAGTCCTTCAATGCCGTCATCCAGTTCCAGCTTCTGGATTTCCTTCAGGTTCTTGTCCCAAACGCGCAGGAATTTGTCATTGTGGCCGCTGACCAGCTTGCCCTGGAACCAGACCAGGGAGGTGACCAGGGTGGAAGTAGGCTGGCTCAGGATCTTGCCGTTGTTCCAGATGACAATCCGGCCATCGTCCGAGCCCGTGGCAAACAGCGACTGACTGGCAACCGCGATCGCACGCACGACGCTTTCGTGCGGCTTGGCTTCCGCCAGCAGTTTGTGTTTGCGGATGTCCCACAATTTGACATTCCCCTGATGCCCCCCCGATACCACGTGTGTGCCGCTAGGGCTGAACGCGACAGCGGTGGAACCGAATTCATGCGCGCCAGGAAAAATAAATACGGCCCTGTCCGAAGGCATCATGTTCGAGCAGGCGGCGAGCAGACCAGTCGAGATCAGCAGCGAAAGAGCGATCAGGCGATTGAAAGACAGGCTCATGTCAGGTTGCAATTTTTGAGTGGTGTGAAACAATGTTATCAGACTCGGATTTTTGAAAAGGTGGCGGCGATGATCGACCGTGACGGCTACCGCCCCAACGTCGGCATCATATTGTGCAACGCCAAGAACCAGGTGTTCTGGGCCAAGCGCATCAATCAGCACGCCTGGCAGTTTCCTCAGGGTGGCATCAAGGCCGGGGAAACGCCGGAGCAGGCGATGTTTCGTGAGCTTACCGAGGAAGTCGGGCTCCAGCCGGAACATGTGCGCATTCTTGGGCGCACACGCAACTGGCTGCGCTACGACGTTCCCAGCCATTGGGTGCGGCGTGACAGCAAGGGCCAATATCGCGGACAAAAGCAGATATGGTTCCTGTTGCGGCTGACCGGGCGTGATTGCAATGTCAGCCTGCGGGCGACCAATCATCCCGAATTCGATGCCTGGCGCTGGAGCGATTACTGGATCGAGTTTGAATCCGTGGTGGAATTCAAACGTGATGTTTACCGGCTTGCGCTGGAGGAACTCGAACGCTATTTGCACAAGGATGTGCGCTATTTGCGCCGCCGGCCTGATCGAAACGATGCGCACCCCATGGAACCTCCTCAGCATGAAAGCCCGCAGGAACCTGGTCAGCCGGATTCCGTGATTGAGCGATCGGGATGAAACCTGTCCGGCACCAGGGTAGTACCCTCAAGGCATGTGCGGAAATTCAGCCGGGCTTGCCCTTGTGGAAAGTGGTGCCGACACGGGATGAGCAGGGCGAGCTGTTGTGTGACTTCATGATGATCATTCCCAGGCTGAAGACCCGTCAGCCGATGTATGTCCAACGTGCGCAATCTCATATCGCCGAGGTGCTGTCTCGCTACGGCGAGGTTGTGTTTGCCAACATCAACCTGGAGCTGAATGTGCTGTGGGTCTCGCATCGCTATCGGAGTGGCTTGATGCTGGAAATCGTAAATTCAATCCGCCTGCGGGTTCCTGAAGCCGTGCTGGTGGCGCACAATACGCGTGCCTGAACATGGGAGAAATTATTTAATGTCCGCGCCAACCTTCAAACTTGCCCCTTTGCCTCTGCTTATTTGGGCAATCTGGCCGCAAGCCGCATACGCATCAGATGGGCGGGCTGTCCTGCTGCCCACTGAATTCAAATCTGCCGTAACGGCACAGCCCCTGCAACGCAGGGTTTTGATGCCCGGAGAACAGGGTCTGCAATCTGCGGCAGTGACGTTGCCAGTGACGGCGGCCAAGGCAGCCGCGACAGGAAGCAATCCCGTGCCGGTGCAGGCAGCAATTGCCGCAGCACCGCAGGACGGAGACGATGAGGCCGCCGCACCCGCCGCGCCGTTCCCGTTCATGCTGCCCCAGCAGGGAATGGGTACGGCGCCTCAAATGGCGCCCACGGGCATGGCGCCGCTGCCTGCTCCCGCGGTGATTCCCATGAACGTGCTGTCACCGTTGACAAGTCCCGCACTGCCGATGATGCCGCCCCAGGCCTTGCCGGTCATGCCCAATCCCGTCAGGCCCCAACTGCCGCCGATGAATGCTGGTGGCATGCAATATCCTGGGTTTCCGGCCGGATTTCCAGCATCCGGATTCCCAATGCCCGGGCTTCCCATGGCTGGGCCACAAATGTTGCCCTTTTTGCCTCAGGCAGGGTTTCGTCCGCCAGCCATGCAGACACCAATGATTCCACGATTGCCGCAACTGCCAGGATTTCCGGCCTTGCCCTGGATGGCGCCGCAGCAAATGGCGCCCATGGGGATGGCCCCGCAAATAGCGCCCATGGCGAGAGCCCCCATGGCCTCACCCGTCATGCCGGGAAATTTCCCCTTCGGCATGCCTGCTCCTTTGCCCTGGATGATTCCCTATGGCTCGCCCGCGCTGGCAGCGCGACCCATGCCGGGAATGAATGGCCTGTCCCCGGGTTTTGGCCCCATGCCCGCGCCATGGGGCCTGCCGCAAATGCGGTCGGCACCGTCTGTCCCGTCTGCCATGGCGGGTATGCCGCGTCAGGGATTTTGGGGTTTGCCGCAGTTTGCCCCGGTCAATCCTGTAGCGATGCCGCCTGCTGCGATGGCGCCCATGCCTGCACCTTGGGGCATGCCATTCAATCCTTACATGCCATCTTTCCCGATTCCGCAGCAAATGGCGGGTACTCCGGCCATGCCTTGGGGCATGCCCCAGATGCGTCCCGTGGCGCCGGCCATGCCTGTGCCGTCCCCAGTGGCGATGCCGGTAATGCCTGGCGTACCCAGGATGGCTGCAGCACCGGTCCGCCCGCCCGTCGTCTGGTGGTTGCCCCCAACCTGGCCTGCCGCCGTGCAACCCGCCACGGCACCAGAGTTGAGCGCCCCGCCGCAACCTCAAATGGCGACCGCGCCAGTGAGAGAACAGCCCGCCGCAAATTCGCCTGTCAGCACACCGACGGCTGCAAGCGAAAGCTTGCCGGCCGCGCAAACGCCTGCCAGCACTGTGAAATCGGTACATGAGGATATGGTTACGGCTGCGGCACCCGCCAAGCCGGTTCTGGAACCCGCGCCCATGCTGCCAGTCGCGGCGGCTATCGAAGCGCCCGCAACGCCTGCAAACCCGCCTCAGCCTCTCCCCATTTCGATACCAGCGGCAATTCCATTATCCGTTTCAGCACCCAATCCTGAACCTGCTCCCATTGCCGTGGCGGCTGTTCAGCCCAATCCGGAGTCCCCCGCTTTTCCCATGCCTCCGGTAGTAGGGGCTGCGGCGTTTCCCGCCGTGACAAGAATTGAAGCTGCTGTGGAACCCGCGCCCGTGCCGGTTGAACCTGTTGTGGCGCAGGACAAGGTGGCTGTGGCGCCAGCCAGCAGGCCCGTTGCCAAGCGCGTACGCGTCACGGATCCTTGTGCGGAAGGTTTCCGCCCCATCCGTTCAAAATACAAACGCCCCAAGGGCAGCATCATGAAGACGCGCAGGCCCGCCTACGATCCCTGCAAGGGCCGCTACAAGCCCATCAAAGTGAATGCCGTCGCGCCAGCGAAGTCTGAAGTTGCGGCTGGCAGCAAGCGCATGTGTTTTGAAGGGGGGGAGTTGAAACCCTGTTGACCCGGCCCGATTTTTAAAAGCGGCCACAAGGCCGCTTTTTTGTTGCCTGGGCCAAGTGTAATCGTTATACTTGACAAATTTAATCGGGTATTTTCTGGAGTATTAGATGGCCATTTCCGAACAGCAAGTTCAATCCGCGCTTAAAGAGCTGATTGATCCCAATACCAAAAGGGATTTCGTGGCAACCAAGTCCGTCAGGAACATCAAGGTGGACGGCGACAAGGTATCGCTGGACATCCTTTTGTCCTACCCGGCCAAAAGCCAGATCGCAGGCATAAAGTCCATGATCGAGGACAAGCTCAAATCCATTGGCGCGGTTTCCGCAACCGCGAACGTGTCGTTCAAGATCGTTTCCCATGGCGTGCAGAAGGGCGTGAAGCTGGTGCCCGGCATCAAGAACATCATCGCCGTGGCTTCAGGCAAGGGTGGCGTGGGCAAGTCGACGACCGCGGCCAATCTGGCGCTGGCCTTGGCGGCAGAAGGTGCGAATGTCGCGGTACTGGATGCCGATATTTATGGTCCTTCGCAGCCGATGATGCTGGGGATTCATGGTCGCCCCGAATCGCAGGACGGCAAGACCCTCGAACCCATGATGGGGCACGGGCTTCAGGCCATGTCCATCGGCTTCATGATCGACCCTGATAC
>CAYOJA010000011.1:0-14194 GCA_964404175.1 uncultured Thiobacillus sp.
GCCGACATGGTCATGGTCAAGCCCGGCATGCCCTATCTGGATATTGTAAAAAAGGTCAAAGATGCCTACGGCGCCCCCACATTCGCCTATCAGGTTAGCGGGGAATATGCCATGCTGAAAGCTGCTGGTCAGAACGGCTGGATCAACGAGCAGGCTTGTGTAATGGAGGCTCTGCTAAGCTTCAAACGTGCCGGGGCAGATGGGGTTTTGACTTATTTTGCGCTGCAAGTGGCGCGTTTGCTCATGACTTGTAAGTAACATTTGGTTTATTTCGCATCAAGTTGTCCGGATTTACTGCCGAAATTAATGGCATATAGCAATGCCAAGGATGACGAGCATGATCAGACTGCGTACACCAAATTCGAATCAAAAAATGCCGGATATTCCTAAACACCCTTTCGGATTTAAAAGCCGTCGCCGGGATCCGGACGAATGGGATAAAACGATCATTGCTTTTCAGTCACCTTACAGACTAAAAGACTTGTGTATTGATCAAAGCCAGGTTTTTTCTAATGAGGCCACTCAGACCACACGCCAGGAATTCAAGGTACGTTTGGCCAATACAGAAGACAGGCGTAAATCAGCCAGCCTTTTAATTGAAAAGATGTATAGCTGGCGCGGCTATGATTCGCCATCCCTCAATCAGGACCCTAATAAAATCACGCTTGTGGCCTATCAGGATGAGAAAGTAGTAGGCACGTTAACGCTTGGGGTAGATTCACCGGATGGCTTGGTTGTTGATCAGTTATATAAGCTTGAAGCTGACCGGCTCAGAGCGCAGGGGCGCAGGCTATGCGATGTAACCAAACTTGCTGTTGATCCGGACATTAAATCAAAGCAGGTGTTGGGGGCGTTGTTTCACCTTTCTGTCATATATGGCCGCAATATTCACCACGCAACGGATTTTTTAATTGAGATCAATCCACGGCACGCACTTTTTTATCAGCGCATGATTGGCTTTGAGCCATATGGCGAGGAAAAGTTATGTCCTAGAGTCAACGCCCCGGCAATTTTACTTAAGTTGGATCTGGCGTACTCTGACGAACAAGTGCAAAAATATGGTGGCCTTGGCTCGTCAGCACAAGGTGTAAAAAATATCTACCCTTACTGGTTCTCGAAGGAAGATGAACTGGGTATTACCCAGCGTTTGTTAAGAGGCGAGTGATTGCCAGAATCAATTAATTTGCCGCCAATGGTGGCTTATCTTGTAGAGGCGGCAGGATACGCGCCATCGGCTGACAATTCACAACCTTGGTGTTTTGAGTGGAATGGCGAGGTTCTAACAGGCAGAGCAATTCAACGTGGTGGATTTCCCGTTGATTATCATGCAACAGTCATGGCACTCGGTGCGGCAGCCGAGAATTTGATTTCAGCAGCCAACAGTCTGGGCCTGGATGTGTCATCCTGGAATTTTTGTGCACCCGGGGCGAATGGTGTTTTTATTCAAGGTAGATTATCTGAACAGGGGAAGGCGGCCAGTTTTCCGAGAAATCCAATATGGAAACAAAGGCATACAAATCGATTGCCCTTTTTGCCTGTCATTAATTCGCATGTTTTGCCGGAACTTGAAGCCTGCCATGTTGGGCAGGCTAGAGTTAACACAATTACCGGAGCGGAGATTAAAACTGTTGCTGCATGGGTCAGGCAAGCTTCGGAAGTCCGGTTTCAGACCCGCGAAGTCAACGAGTGGTTTGCTTCAAGCTTGCGCTATGGGGGCACTCCCCAAGAAATGCTTGAGGGATTGAATGTCAAGACGTTAGCTTTACCTCCGGGCGGAGTGAGCTTGTTAAAGCTTATGTCAAACTGGAATAGAATGAAGTGGTTGAACCGTTTCAAGGCTTACAAATTGTTTGCGTTAATTGAAGCGATCAATTTTCAAAAAACGCCCTTGGTAATTGCAATTACTGGAACGACTGAGAAAGCATCTATATTTGAGGCAGGCCGTTGTCTGCAAAAAGTTTGGCTGAAAGTAACTGAGTTAGGCATGTCGGCTCACCCTTACTATGTGGTAGCCGATCTGCTAGGCAGGGTTGAGTCAGGTGGCGTTCCGCTACAGTGCATGCGGCAAGCAGAAAACATCAAAATGCAAATCCGTGAAAAATTTGGAAGCGACAGAACCTTGCATTGCCTGATGAGGGTAGGAACACCTTCAGGAAAAATTGAATTTTCGGGCCGTTTGCCGATAGATGAAATTATGTGCAAAGCTTCAATCGGGAGTTGATCTTGTCCAATACGCCTCAGGAAATTGATTGGGAACGGCTTGTTTTGATTGCGGGAGGCCATACAGCTTTTCAGCTCCTTTGGGCAGGTGTTGAGCTTGGACTTTATGACACGCTTTCTGCCAAACCCGACCAGACGCTAGATGAACTTGCACAGTCATTAAAATTAGAGCGCCAGCCAGCGCGAATATTGCTGATTGGTTTGACTGCTCTAGGCATTATCAAACTCGAAAATGGGCGTTACAACAATGCACAGGTTACCGAGGATCGCATGGTCTCTGGCAAACCCGGCTACGTTGCGCCCATACTTGGTTGGCAGGCGCATATTGTCTATCCGGGCATGATGGACTTTGTGGTGTCTCTAAAGGAAAACCGAAATGCCGGACTGGCGCGCTTTCCGGGTACCGAGCCCACTCTCTACGAACGACTGACTCATGACAAACAACTGGAAAAGATTTTCCAGGATTCGATGAGCGGGCTTTCAAAACAGGCCAATCAATTTCTGCCCAAAGCGATGGATTTCAGCAGGTTCAAGCATGTGGTGGATGCGGGCGGCGGTGATGGCACTAACGCCATGGCGATTGCCCGTGCGTATCCAGGCTTGAGAACGTCTGTTTTCGATTCTGATTCGGTGTGTGACCATGCCCGGAAAAATATTGAAAAGAACGGCATATCGGATCGTGTGGGAACATGGGCAGGCAATTTTTTCGAAACCCCATTTCCTCCCGATGTGGATTGTGTCGTGTATTGCCACATTCTTACCATCTGGTCCATGGATAAAAACCGGGCGTTGCTCAAACGCACCTATGATGCCTTGCCGCAAGGTGGAGCAGTCGTGATTTTCAACATGATGGGTAACGATGACGACCGGGGACCGCTCAGCACGGCACTGGGATCACCCTATTTTCTCGCCATTGCCACGGGGGAGGGGATGTTGCATCCATGGAAGGATTATGAAGCTGCCCTTCATGACGCGGGGTTCAGACAGACGGTGCGAATGGACCGGGGCTTGCCGATCGACCATGGCATTCTGGTTGGCATCAAGTAACTGGTTTTCCTGTAAATAAATGGAATACGATTATTTTGAGGCGTTCAGCCGCAATCTCGGCTTTCTTTCCAAAGAAGAGCAGGCCCGGCTAAAAAACGCACGTGTTGCCATAGCCGGATTGGGAGGGACTGGTGGTGCCCAAGTGCTTGCTTTGTCTCGTATGGGCATGGGACGGTTTCATCTGGCCGATCCTGACACTTTTGAACTGGTTAACTTTAACCGGCAAAGCGGGGCAACCATCCCGAACATAGGACGAGCGAAAACCTCGGTAGCCAAGGAAACCATCCTTTCAATCAATCCGGAAGCCGAGATCGCTACTTTTGATAAAGGCATCAATGTCGAAAACATTGACGCCTTTCTGGATGGTGTCGATGTCGTTGTGGATTCTCTCGATTTTTACTGTTTCGAAGAACGGTTCCTGCTTTATTCGAGTGCCAGGGAACGCGGGTTGTGGGTTCTGACTGCCCCGCCACTCGGGTTTGGTTTTACCTTGATCATGTTTGATCCCAACGGCATGAAGTTTGAGGATTATTTCGGGTTTCGGCCGGGTATGTCAGAGCGCCAAAGAGTCATTTCGCTAATTGCCGGCATTGCTCCAAAGCCCTTTATGTTCAAATACCTGGATCGGTCACGACCGGATTTTGAAGGGCGGCGTTTACCTTCTGTGGGGGCTGCGCCTTTCATGATTGCTGGCGTCATGGCCACGGAGGTTACCCGGATATTGACCGGGAAAGGCCGCCCCATGGCAGCGCCGACCATCTACCAGTTTGATGCCATGTTGAGGCGGTTTCGCAAGAAAACCTATTTTTGGGGGATGCGTGGGCCAATTCAACGCCTCAAGCGCCTGGCTTTGGACAGGATACTGCCACGCTGAATTAATGTCGGGATTTTTTACAGCCCGATAAGAAAACTCAGTGGCGGCACGCGAGCAATAAAAAAAAACCTAATTAAATTCAGGCTGTTATGCTGTTGTCACGCGGGTTGGCATGGCAGATGCTTTATATGGGGCAACCGGCAGATGCCCGGGCAATCTTAACCAAGGAGCAAAAGATGAAAATTGCAAAACTTAGCGCCCTAACCTCTGCGCTGCTAGTGGGTGGCCTGATGGCAACGTCCGCAAACGCTTTCTTCCTGTACCAGAATACCCGTCTGGAAGATGACAACATGGAGAAGCTGAACATTGACCTGAACAGCAATGGTTTGCTGGATATCGGCGACTCACTGCGTGGTGTTGTTGAAATCAATACCCTGGTTGACATCAATAGCCCTGCTCAGCAGAACAGCCTGTCCCCTGAGCTTACGGGCATTTTTGAAGTGGTGGTGACTGGTAAAGTTGCCACAGCTACTCCTGGGCTGTTCAACTACACCTTTGGTGCTGTGGCCGGCGGTGTGAATGGCCTTGGCGCTGGTACCGCAATCGCCTTTTATACCGGCGGTACAGACCTTGTAATCCCGGGCTGTGCTTCGATTGCTCAATGTGAAGCAGACGCAACGACTGGCGGTGGCGGTTCGCTGTGGATGACTCTGGGTTTCGCCGACGCAGACGATGAATGGAAGACCGGTTTGGGTGGTGCGCCTGAAAATACCAATCTGCTGGGGGTTCCCCAAGGTGTTGGTCTCGGTACTTTCCTGTACTCGTTAAGCGTGCTGACCAATAATACGGGCTACACTATTAACGACCAAGCGCTTACTTGCATTCCCGGTCTTTTGTATAACTGCGCTGGCGATGGTAGGACAGATATCGTGGGTTCAGGCTCGATCCAAGGTGCGCAGGGCGTGACAAATGGTTACACCTCCACCAGTGACTTCCAGTACCAAATGAATGTTGTGCCTGAGCCGGGCACGATAGCACTGCTGGGTATGGGCTTGCTGGGTCTGGGTTGGTCTGCTCGCCGTCGTGCAAGCTGATAACCTTAGTACATAAATTTGAAAGCCCTGCGAAAGCAGGGCTTTTTTATTGAGTGTCGAAAGTATTAAAGTGTTGTTTATGCCTTGGGTCCCCTGGAGCCATGACGAGAAGCCGGGGGGATTCTGGTTTGTGACGGGGGGTTGGGTTTGATAGCCGACAGCTTGATTTACAAACTGTCATGTAAAGCTTGCGCCTGATTGCGTTCGGGGAAACTGGCGTTTTTGTTCAATAAATTGCGCAGTTCATTTTTGGCACGTTGATTTTCTCCAGTCTTGGCCAGTGAATAGGCAAAGTGGTAGCGAATGCTCGGGCTGGCTGGCGCAAGCCGGGCGGCTTTTTCCAATTCGGTTTTGCCTTCATTGTGATTGCCCGAAGTAACAAGAATCCAACCCAGTGTATCCAATATCACAGCCGAGTCTGGAGCCAGTTTTTTGGCGGCTTTTGCGGTTTCCAGAGCTTTGGGCTGACGAGCCATGTGATACAGGCTGGCCAGGTTATTCAGGATCGCCGCATTAGCAGTATCCTGTTTTGAAATATATTCGTATTGCTTGATGGCGTCCGCGGACCTGCCAGATGCAACAAGAATTTCCGCAAGTTCTGCCCTGACGTCAAGATCGTTTGGGTGCTGGGTAATCCACGATGACAGAATGTTTTCAGCCTGCTTAAGATTTTTTGCCTGGCGATGAGCCTGTGATAACTTGCTGGCAATTATTCCGGCAGGTTTTATAGACATGGCTTTTTCGTAGGAAGCAACTGCCTCGCTGGTTGCGTTTCGGACAAGCGCAATGTCTCCCTGAAGTATCAGGCCTGCTGGATGAGCGGGATAAAGATCAGTTAACTTGTGACTGATTAAGGATGCGGCATCCAGACGGCGGCTATTGATTTCTGTATTGCCGAGCGCTACCAGAACAGCTCTCGAATCCGGCGCCAATTCAAGTGAAGACTGAAATGATTTGCGCGCTGCATCAAATTGCCTCAGACCCATTTGCGCCATGCCAAGCTTGTAATGCAAGTCCGCATTACGGGGTGAATTGGCAATTAATCTCTTGAACCCGGAAATGGCATCAGTAAGTTGTCCTGTGGCCAATTGGGTGTTGCTGAGCAACAGTTGGGCGCGTGAATTGTTGTTCAGTTTATAAGCCGCCTCCTGTGCAATGCTTAATGCCTTTTGGGGGTTTCTGGCGGCAAGCTCAAGTTGTACCAATAATTCCTTGGGGCGAATGGAATCAGGATTGCTGGTAGCGGCACGTTCTATGAGCGCACGCTCATCCGTGGTGTTTCCAGCTTCCCTGCTAAAGTAGGCTTTTACCAGTAACAGGTGTTCGTTCTTTGGCTGAGCTTCAAGCGCCTTGTCCAGTCTTCGTACTGCCTCATTCTTGTTTCCGGTACGCGCAATCAATTCGATTGATGTCAAGGTCGCTGTAAGATTCAGAGGTTCGAGTTTTAATACCTCCTCATAAAATTTTATTGCGGTTTTGTGATCGCCGGTTTGGGCATATGCGGCACCACTTAACAAAAGAGCCTCGATGTTTTTCGGTGCCTTCTTTCGTGCTCTAGCCAATGCATCAAGTGCAGCTTGCGGTTTCTGATTCCCAAGGTATGTGCGGGCTAGGCTAAGGTCGGCTTCAGGGCTGGTATCAGATTGTGCGACGTTCTTCAGCAAATCCAAACCACTATCCAGTTGCCCCTGCAGAATCATGCTGTTGCCAAGCGCCAATTTCGGGATGCTGCTATTGGGTGAGCGTGACATCGCACGGTTGAACATGTCCTGCGCTTCTTGATGGCGCCCAAGTTGCTGCAACGCCTCGCCAGCCAGGCCGAAATGGGTGGCATCGGCGTTAGGTGTCTGAAGAACTGGACCAATAGTGTCCAAGGCGGCTTTCGGTTGCTTTAAAAGCAAATTCGTATGTGCAAGCAGGGTGCGAATGGGTATGGAGGCTGATCTTAGTGAAAGTGCTGCATTAAAAGTTTGCTTGGCAAGCTCGTAATCCTTGGCTTGCAGATATGTGGAGCCGAGCAGAATGAGGCTATCAATGTGGTTTGGCGCAATTTTCAGATTGCCTTCAAGGAGAGTCCGGGCTTTGGAAAGATCTTTAGACTGAAAAGCAATAAGCGATTCGAGATACTTGCTCAGATAGTGATTTGGGTAAAGAGCACGCAGTTTTTCTACGTTGATTTTGGCTTCGTCGTTCCGATTTAGTGCGACCAGAATCGTGGCACGTCCAGAAAGTGCGTCCAGGTTTGTTTTATCGATTGAGAGAGCCTTGTCAAATGCCTTAAGGCTTTCTTCCTGCTTGCCAAGCGTCTTTTCGAATGAAGCTAACGCAAGCCAATTGTCCGGATTTTGAGGATCAAGCCGGATGGCTTGCTGAACATTTTCAAGCGCGGAGTCGGTACGGCCATTAATAAATTCACATAAACCCATTCCAATGTAACTGGAAGCCAGATTTGGATCCAGCTGGATTGAGGATTTATATAAATCACATGCCTCGGGTATTTTTCCAAGACCCATAAAAGCATCGGCTCTTGTTTGTTGGGCCGAGGCATTCACCTTTGGTGATGCCGCAGGGTCTGGCTGAACTTCATTCAGGACACGTTGATATTCGCGTGTTAAAAGCAGGGCTTTGACGATGTGTGGTTGTAAGGAATCGCTGCTTACCCCGAGTTGCTTGGCTTTTTCGAGTTCCTTTAGAGCGCTGTCTCCCAGCTTGAAACGAATGTAAGCCTGTCCCAATAGCCATCGCGCTTGTGCGTTGTTTGGATCCTTCTGTACGGCATTTTTTAGTTCAAGAATGCTCCCCTTGAGATCGCCTTGACTCTGCAAGTCTTTAGCTTGCTGTATATGCTCTTCGGGGCTGCGGCTGTCGATCCGATTACAGCCATTAAATATGGAGGCCGAAGCTAATGCCAGTGAAATGGCCAGTGCAATTGGGGTTAAACGAAAGGAATCAGGATACATGCGTCCATTCTCACGGTTTGCTGGTTAATTGCTGAAGTAGTATTTTGGCTTCAGCTTCCATGGAAAAATCCCTGGCAGATTTCAGAAGTTCTTTGAGCTCTTGTAGTGCTCGCACTTTGTCCCCACTTGTCGCAAGTGCAGACGCGTAATGGTACTGAATATCACCTACATCCGGAGCTTTTGACAGTGCCTGTTGTAGGAAAGTGGTTCCCTTGGCTGCCTGACCGGTCTGTGTAAGAGCCCACCCATAGGTATCAAGTACGGAGACATTGTCTGGCTGTAGTTTATAGGCCTGCTCGGCAAAAGTTACAGCGCGCTTGTCTTTTTGCTGAGCCAAGGCGTAAGCCAGGTTATTCAGGATGGCAAGCTGGCCGGGCAGTTTCTGGTTTAGGTAAAGATAATGGTCGGCCGCTTCGGCATATTGCCTGGTGCCGATTTTGGCTTCCGCATATACCATTCGCACGGCATGATCATCCGGATGGGATTTGATCCAGGTCGCAAGACGCCTGTCTGCTTCCCCTGATTGCCCCGCGCCCTTGAGCGCGGAGACCTGTTTCAGCAGAATGGCGTTGCCGGACTTGATTTTGCCTGCCTGTTCATAAGCTGCCAGTGCGCCAGTAAAGTTTTTCTGGCTCATCAGGATATCGCCTTCCAGCATATGGCCAAGCGGGTCATTGGGGGATGCCCGTTTCACGATTTCGGCCTGTTTAAGCGCTTCGGCTGCTTGCCCTGCCTTGACGAGCAGCTGGGCGAGATCCAGCCGTGCCTGGGGATGGTTTTCGTTCAGCTCAAGCACTTTGTTGAGGCTTTTTCGCGCGGGCTCCAGTTCATTCAATGCAATCTGGCTTTGAGCTAGCTTGTAATGCATGGCGGGCGAGTTTGGCGCCAGTTCAACCAGCTTGCTGAAGGAGTCCTTGGCATTCTGTTTTTCGCCGGCGGCAAGCTGCACGTTACCTAGCAATTCCAGCGTGGCCTGACTACCAGGTTTGGCATTGTAGGCTTCGCGGGCGAGTGCGAGTGCCTTCGCGGGTTCTTTTTTGCCGAGGTGGTATTGGGCAAGCAGGCTTCGGGGTTGTATGGCAGTGGTGTCGGCCTTCGCGGCTTTGTTCAGCCAGTCTAGATAGGCGCTTTCGTTTTTGCCCCGAGCTTCGATGCTGGCCAGCGCCAGCATGGCGTTGAGGTTATTCGGATCAGCCTTGATTACGGATATGAATCTCGATTTCGCGGCTTGTGGATTGTTTTCCTTCATGTCCAACTGGGCAAGATTGGCTGCAGCGGAAAAATATTTCGGGTCGATGCTTAATGCTTTTTCAAATTGCTTGCGAGCGCCTGGCAGGTCGTTTTTGCCCATTAAAGCGGCTCCCCTGAAATTTGCCGGCTGTGGGCTGCCAGGCATTTTCTTTTCGAGTTGATTAATGGCCACCAGTGCCTGGTCAAACTCCTTGCGCTTTAGATGATTGAGAATCAGCAGGGTATCGGCACGCGTACTGTCAGCATTCATGCCGGAGCTAGCCTGAAAATCAGAAATGGCCTGCGCATCGCCCTGTGCCATGCGTGCAAGGCCAAGCTCGGTCCGGATGGCGGCGCTATCGGGCTTGAGTGCCGATGCCTTGGCGAAATACTGTTCGGCCAGCGGATAGTTTTTCCTGGCCAGAGCGATTTCACCTGCAACGATGAGAGTAGAGGCATCCTGGCTTTGAACTGGATCAAGCGGCTTGAGGGTTTCCTCAGCGGCATCGACCTGGCCTCGTTTCAGTAATGATGCGGCCAGCAGACGCCGGGAATAAACATGTCCGGGTGCCGCGCTCAGTACTTTCTTTAGGTGAGTTTCAGCGGTTTCCATTGAGCCAAGTGAATACTCCACCGCGCCTGCCAGCAGGTTGGCGGGCAAGTAATCGGGCGCGGCTTTAAGTACCGGGGCAAGATCGTCGCGGGCTTTGCCAGCCTGGTTGCTGCGGAACTCGATCAACGCACGTGTATAGCGCGCGATGAGGTGGTTGGGCGTGTTATTGAGAACGGCCTCGACTTCCTTGCGGGCGTCATCCAGGCGGTTGTCAGCGATGGCCTGAGTGGCAAGAGCGAGCCGCGCATGCGCATTGTCGGGATCGTTGCCGATGATGGCCTGATAAATTTTCGTGGCTTCGGCAGGTTTGCCTGTCAACTTGAGAATCTCTCCCTTGAGCAGCAGGTAATTTGATTGCTTGGGCTCCAGTTGAATGGCCTGATCCAGGCTAACCAGAGCCTGATCAAGCTTGCGATCGACCAGATGCAGCTTTGCCTGGGCGAAATAAAGCTCCGCTTCAGAGGGAAAGGCTTTTAGTGCCTCGTCGAGAATTTTCCGCGCTTCTTCGGACTGTTGAAGACCGAGATAGGCCTGCGCACGGGCGGCGAGCATCTGAGCGCGAACCGGGCTGTTTTCTTCGGGGACGGGCAATTCATCGATGATGCGCTGAAATTCGCGCATGCCCATTAGTGCCTGGGCCAGCAGCGGGTTGATGGTCTCCGGTTTTTGGCCCAGCCCTCTTGCGCGGGAAAGCTCTTTTTCGGCCGGCACATATTCACCCCGCGAAAGGTAAAGTTTGCCCAGCAGAAGTCGGGCTTCGCTGTTTTTTTCGTCGGCCTGAACGGCGCTTTTGAGCTGGATGACTGCGGCTTTCAAATCACCTTTTGACTGCGCGGATTTGGCCTGCTCAACCAGTGTATGCGCATCTTCACCGCCGCAACCGGAAAGTGACAGCATGATGCCGACCGAGAGTAGCTTGATCAGGCGGTAGCGATGGGAATTACTGTTAATCATGAACAACTCTCCAGGCGAATCGAACCAGTATTACTTCATGGATTGGGCCGGAACAGGAAGAATACATCAGCCACCAGCCCCGGTGGACACGCTTCTTACTTTAAGCCCAGCTTGCTCATCAGGTCGTACAAGGTTGGCCTGCTGATCCCAAGCAGTTCCGCGGCCTGGGCGACATTGTCTCCGGTACGGGCCATCGCGCGTAAGACGGCCTGGCGCTCTGCCTCGTCACGAACTTGCCGCAAGTTAAGCGGTTCTTCCCGGGCGGCTTTTGGATTCAACCCAAGGTCCTCGGCATTGACCATCGGCCCATCGGCCATGATGACGGAACGCTTGATCAGGTTTTCCATTTCGCGCACATTGCCGGGCCAGGTATGCGTATCCAGTACTTTTAATGCATCCGGCGTGAAGCCTTTAAGATTGCGATTCTGCTCCTGGGCATGCCGCTCAAGGAAGGCTTGAGCCAGAAGGATGGCATCACCGTGGCGCTCCCTGAGCGGCGGGATGGTGACGGTAATTTCGGTAAGCCGGTAATACAGATCTTCGCGGAAACGACCGTCGCGAATCATGTCCTGAAGATTTTGGTGGGTGGCGCAGACAACGCGGACATCGACTGGGATTTCGGAGCGTCCGCCGAGCCGTTCGATGACGCGCTCCTGCAGGAATCGCAACAGCTTGGCCTGCAAGGGCAAAGGCAGGTCGCCAATTTCATCCAGGAACAGGGTGCCCTGATGCGCCGTTTCGATTTTACCGGGCGTGGTTTTGCTGGCGCCGGTGAACGCGCCCTTTTCATAGCCAAACAACTCGGATTCCAGCAGATTCTCGGGGATGGCGGCGCAGTTGATGGCGACAAAGCGTTTGTCGGCGCGAGGAGAGAGAGAATGAACCGCGCGGGCCAGCACTTCCTTGCCGGTACCAGATTCCCCCAGCAATAAAACCGTGGCGTTGGAAGGCGCGACTTTCTCGATTATGCGGCATACCTTGAGCATGGCCTCATCATTGGTGATCAACCCCTGCAACGGGGAAGTGGCGGCGCTGCGCAGACGAACATTTTCCACCTCGAGGCTGTGAACATGGAAAGCGCGGCTGACCATGATGGACAGCACATCGGGGTCGAAGGGCTTCTGGAAAAAATCAAATGCACCCAGCCCCACTGCCTTGACCGCATTGGTTCGGTCCAGGTTGCCGGTGACAACGATGACTTTTGTGGCGGGAGTGAGGGCGAGGATTTGTTCCAGAGCCGCAAGCCCCTCGGTTGCGCCATCGGGGTCTGGCGGCAGGCCGAGATCAAGCAGGACAACGGCGGGTTCCTGTCTGCGCAGTTGATTGATGGCTTCGTCGCGTGTGGCGGCCGTGGTCACATCGTATTGTTCCAGGCTCCATTTGATCTGCTTTTGCAGACCTGGATCGTCTTCCACAACCAGAATGGATTGTTTTTCCGCGTTCATGCCGCGACTCCCATGTTTTGTGTATTTTCGTTGGCAGCGGGCAAGTGAATGCTGAACCGCGTTCCCTTGCCGGGAGCGCTGTCAACCTGCACCTGTCCGCCAAGGCTGCGGACATATTCGCGGCACTCGTAAGCGCCTATGCCCATGCCGGCACCCTTTGTTGAATCAAATGGCCGGAATAACCGGTCGCGAACAAAATCGTCAGTCATGCCGGCGCCGTCGTCAGTGATGTCCAGGCTCACGCGTTCATCATTGCATGCCACTTTAAGTATGACGTGCCCCTGCTCCAGCGTGGCTTCCAGCGCGTTTTGCAACACATGGCCGATGACGCGCGACAATTGAGACGGATCGGCCCGCACCAAAGCCTGGCTGCATTCGGCCAGCAACTCGGGTTTGAGTTTGAATGCGCGCTTGGATTCGATGACTTCCGGCAACAGCCTGATCAAATCGATGGTCTGGTTGCCGCTCTGCTCGTTGGCGCGGCGGAGCTGGGCCAGAACCTTGTTCATCCGGGTAACCGAGCTTTCCACCGTGGCGAGCATGTCTTCCTGAAATTCCGGGTTGTGTTTGTGCCTGGTGGCATTGGACAAAAGCAGCGACAACTGGGCCACGAGATTCTTCAGGTCATGAATGACAAAGGTCGTGGTGCGGTTAAAAGACTCAAATTGCCGAGCGACCACCAGGGCGTTGTTGACCTGCATTTGCGCCAGATGGATCGCGGCCTGGCGCGAGGCGGTTTTCAGAAGATCGCTGACTTCCCAGTTGAACACGATATTTCCCAGCGAATGTTTCAGCACCACAAATCCAAGTATCTCTTCATGGATCAACAGCGGCACCACCAGCCATGCGTCACGATGGTTGTGTAGCCACGAAGGCAGTTCCAGCGATTCATACCGTTGCGGATTGACGCGGTACTCGTCCAGGTTGATGACCCACTGCTGGCTTTTCAGCCACTCAACCAGGGATGCATCGCCCGTGGCGTCGCCCTCCAGATCGGACATGTTCCAGTAGGCAACCCGCCTGAAAGTGCCATCTGCTTCCTTTAACCATATGGCGCCGCCGGGACTCTCCACCAGCCCGGTCAGGGCTTCCACGGCGCGTTCACAAAGCCTTTCTCCGGGCTGGCCTTCCGACAGAAGGCGAGTAAATTTGAGCCATTCCTCGCGATAGTCATAGTGCAGGGAAAAGAAGTGCTTGTTGAGAAACACCCGCAGCCGGGCGCGCAGCGTGCCGGAAAACAGCACCACCGCCAGCAGAATCAGCGCCGCGAACAAAAATACGGTTTGCAGCACATGCCCCCAGTCGCCCCCACGCGTGCGCAGGTAATAACCTGCCGCGGCCATGACCAGCAGATAAGCGCCAGCGCCTATCAGGGTGGTGCCATGAAATACCAGACGACGGGAAAGCGCGAGGTTGGTGCTTTTTGTATCCTGCCGGGAGGCGGCCAATCCCAGAAGGGGCGCGACCAGGGCGACCGCAAATCCTCGCGCCTGCCAGATTTCATCATCGAGACTGCGGAACAATACCAAATGGGTATAGGAATAAAAATCATAGGCAAAGAGAGCGCCCAGTCCCAGGCTCAGGAACTTCAACGCCCAGCGTCCCTCGGGACGCGCGCCACGGTAAATCTGTTCAACCAGAATCAGTCCAGCCAGGCTGGTCAGCAGCCATAACGTGTAGCGCAAGCCAGGAACCAGCCGCGGAAGCGTGTCCGAACTCATCGTAATGGCCATGTCGATGGCGAGCAGTACGGGCAATCCCAAGCCCCCCAGAATGAGCAGGGTCAGAAATGACGGTCGCTTCTCCCCTTCGGGCCG
>CAYOJA010000011.1:14294-61074 GCA_964404175.1 uncultured Thiobacillus sp.
AGCCCCCCAGAATGAGCAGGGTCAGAAATGACGGTCGCTTCTCCCCTTCGGGCCGTCGGGCTTCAAGTATGTGCAGCAGAAAACCGAGCCACGCAGCGTTGCGCAGCAGTTCCAAAAACAAGCTTGAAGATGCAGGGGTGCCAAGAGATAGCGCTTCCAGTGACGACGCCAACGCCCAGAAGGCAGTAAGCAGACTGGCGATGGCAAACAGGGTGAAATGGCGCCAGGCCCGCCACTGGCGCAAGCCGATGACCGTCAATAACAAGAATGCCAATGTGGCGAGGCCGTAACCCAGTGCGGCCAGATTAATCATTTCAGCGTACGCCTTTACCTAGCAGGACGACTTGGGCTGTTTGAGTAAGAATCATCAAATCCAGAAACAGGCTGTGATTTTTTACGTAGTACAAGTCGTATTGTAGTTTCTCCAATGCATCTTCAATACTGGCGCCATAGGGATAGCGTACTTGTGCCCAGCCTGTAATGCCCGGCTTCACCGTATGACGCACTCCGTAATAGGGAATCTGACGATTGAGGTCAGCCACGAAGTAGGGCCGTTCCGGGCGCGGGCCGACAAAACTCATTTCGCCCATGAAAACATTAAAAACCTGTGGCAGTTCATCAATACGCGTGCGGCGGATGAAACGACCGACTCCGGTGATGCGGTCGTCGTTTTTTCTGGCCCATTGCGGCCGTCCGTCCTTTTCAGCATCCGTGCGCATGCTGCGAAACTTGAAAATCGAGAAAGGGCGCCCGTGCTGGCCAACCCGTTCCTGGCGGTAAAAAACCGGACCGTGGCTTTCAAGTTTGATAAGAATCGCCGCGATCAGCATGATGGGGGAAGTGACGGTTAGCAGCAGCAGGCTGACAACCAGATCGAATACACGCTTGACGGTATCCCGCAACATGCCCTGATGAAAGCCTTCGCCCAGGATCATCCAGCTGGCGTTCATGGAATCGAGTTGGAGATGACCATTTTCGCGTTCAAAAAAAGTTGAGAGTTCGGTAACGCGAACGCCGCGCAGTTTGCATTCGAGCAAGTCGGCAATGGGCAGGCCGCCGCCACGGCGATCCCGGACAGCCAGAAGAATTTCATTCACCTGATGACGGTCGACCAGATCGGACAAAGGGATGTCTGACTGAAGGATGCGCTCATGAGGAATAAAATGATGTGTGCCGCCCGCGGGGATATAACCCACGACCTGGATGCCGCAGGAAGGCCCTCTTTTAGCCAGAATATCTTCCACCTTGGCCGCGCGGCTGCCTGTTCCCAGCACCAGAACCCGCGACTTGAGTGTATTCAGATTGGCCCATTGCAGATAACCCAGCCGGGCCAGAATGATGCCGGCGAGCGAAACGCCAAATCCCAAAAGAAAAACGCCACGGCCAAGCGAAAGCGAGGGAATGAAGTAAAACACCTGGGCCATGATCATCAGGCCAAGACCGAATGCCAGCCCAAGCCTCAGCAACAGGTTTTTGATGCCCCAGCCCCATTCGATGTCGTATAGCCCGAATGCCGCCATGAGCAGCAACATGGTGGCGGTAAACAACAAGGCAGTGGGTAGCAGGGGCTCCGCTGTTTGCAGCAGAGGGGTGTTCCCTGAAAAGCGAATACCCGCCCCCAGATAAATGGCGCTGCCCAGGATGATTGCCTCGGCGATAACCAGTAACAGAATGCTTGCGGGCACGTAGTGCCGGAAAAATCGGATCATTGCAGGAGATTGATGTGACGGCGGTTATGGAAATTGCAGTTTTTGTGCCAGGCCGCCACATCCAGTTAGCACAGTTTCATTGTTAAAAAACGGCAGGATGACAACGCAACTGTCGAAATATGAACTGCTCAGTTCCCGGTGTGCAACAGATTGCGGGCCTGCGGCAAACGAATGCGCCGAGGGCTGCCATCTGCCTGATTGCGGCTCTTCTGTCGTAATTCATTTGATGGATAAACGGTTATTTCAATGTTTGCTCTGTCGTCTTCCAGGGAATAGTGCGGGTAAATCTGGCCATCCAGGCGGATTTCGCTACGCTTGCAGGCGATCTGCCGGTTCATCAGGAAAAACTCCAGCTCCTTGTCATTATCGGTAAACAGTTGCAGGTTGATATCGGAATGCCGGCCAGCGGTGCCATTCAGTACAGAGCCGGTCAGATGGGGATCGAAATCGGACAGCAGTTCCATGTATTCAATGGCGATTTCACGCAACAGATTCAGCCGGTCCTGCTGCTCCTGGCCTTGATACAGGGCTTGATAACTGCGCAAGGCCTCCTCGATTTCCCGGTTGTCGGGAAGATGACGGCTGTCCGCCGCGCCCAGTTGGCGTGCGGCTTTGCGTTTGGCGAAACCATAATCCAGGCCGCCATCCTCGGCGAGCAGGCGTGCGGCTTCATGGGCAATCCGGCGGCGCATGTCGGAGGTTTTCATATGGCGGTGCCGTCCATGGGTGTTTCTTCAATGATGGGCGTTGAACTGTCATCCAGCGCGGGCATGTTTTCCTGATAAAAATACTCGGTGATCCCTTCGGCCTCTTCCGGGACGGCATGGCCGGTTTCGGGATCAATTTTCGTGGAGGCAATGCCCGAAGGGATATTGAATCCCTTTTGCGGTGATCCCGAGAGTGCACGCGACATGAAATCCATCCAGATGGGCAGGGCTGCCTGCGCGCCGGTTTCGCCTTTGCCCAGCGATTTTGGCTGGTCAAAACCGATCCATGCCACGGCGGCGAGGTTTGGGCTGAAACCGGCAAACCACCCATCGCGCTGGTCATTGGTGGTGCCGGTTTTTCCTGCCAGGTCGCTACGACCCAGTTGGCCGACACGTGCGGCGGTGCCCCGGCGGACCACATCCTGCATCATGCTGGTCATCAGGAAAGCATTGCGCGGATCAAGCACACGGGGCGCGCCTGACGATACGGTTTGCGGCCGGCTTTCCATGACCAATTTCCCCTGCCCATCGTAGACCTTGTCTATCAGATAGGGACTGACCCGGTAGCCAGTATTGGCGAAAACGGAATAGGCGCCTGCCAGTTGCAAGGGCGTGACCGATCCCGCGCCCAATGCCATGGTCAGGTAAGGTGGATGGCGGGAGGGATCAAAACCAAAGCGCCGGATGTAGTCCCTTGCATAGTAGGGGCCGATTCCCTGCAAAATCCTGATGGACACCAGATTGAGGGATTTGGTCAGGGCAGTACGCATGCGGACTGGACCGGAATATCCGCCATCGTAGTTTTGAGGTTCCCAAGGTGTGCCACCCGCCTCTTCGGCGGTCAAGCTCAATGGGGCGTCATCAATAATGCTGGCGGGGGTATAGCCTTTTTCCAGCGCCGCCGAATAGACAAAGGGCTTGAAGCTGGAACCGGGCTGACGCCAGGCCTGATTGGCATGGTTGAACTTGTTGCGGTTGTAATCGAATCCGCCCACCAATGCGGTGATGGCGCCCGAATCCGAATCAACCGCGACCAGGGCGGCTTCCACTTCCGGAAGCTGACTGATTTTCCAGCTTTTATCCTTGTTTTGCTGGATGCGAATCAGAGCTCCGGAGGTGATTCGCTTGCCGGGTCTGGCCTTGTCGCCAAGCCAGCCTGCCGCGAATTTGAGCCCGCCGGAGGTCATTTCGATTTCCTTGCCCGTGGCAAGCAAGGCTTTCACGGTTGCGGGGTGGGCAGAGACCACGATGGCCGGGAGCAAGGCGTTTACAGGCTCCACACTCTTCAATGACTGATCAATGAATTTGGCGCGTTCTTCGGCATTTTTGGGCAACGTGAAGATTTTTTCCGGCCCGCGGTAGCCGTGGCGCTGATCGTAGTCCAGCACGCCTTGCCACAAGGCCTGATTGGCCGCTTCCTGATGCCTGCGTCTGATGGTGGTGATAACCTTGAAACCCGTGCTGTAAAGGGCCTCTTCCCCAAATTGCTGGACAAGTGTCTGTCTGACCATTTCCGCGGCGTAGTCGGCGGGTACGTCAACGACACGTTTTTCCCGGCGGATGACGAGTTTCTCCTTGAGCGCGGCCTGATAGCTGGCGTCATTGATGAATTTCAGGGTTTTCATGCGACCCAGCACATAGTGTTGCCGGGCTGTGGCGCGTTGCGGATTGACCACCGGGTTATAAAGAGAAGGGCCTTTGGGCAGGCCGGCGAGCATGGCGGTTTCGGCCAGACTAAGGTCTTTCAATCCCTTGCCGAAATAGGTGCGGGCGGCTGCCTCGAATCCGTAAGCGCGCTGGCCAAGGTAAATCTGGTTGATGTAAAGCTCCAGGATTTTGTCTTTTGACAGGTTGTGCTCAATCTTGATGGCAAGTAGAGCTTCGGATATTTTGCGAGTAAGTGTTCGCTCGCGAGTCAGGAAAAAGTTGCGCGCAACCTGCATCGTGATGGTGCTCGCGCCTTGTGCCGCACCGCCAGAAACGATATTGGCCCCTGCGGCACGAAGTACGCCAAGCGTATCCACGCCGCCATGTTCGTAAAAACGCTCGTCCTCGGCTGCGATAATGGCCTGCTTCATGGCTTGGGGAACATGCTCTATGGGCAAAAAAGCCCGGCGTTCTTCGCCATATTCAGCCAGCAGCGCGCCGTCTCTGGAATAAATCCGTAGCGGTATCTTGGGTTTGTAATCCCGAAGACTCTCAATTGAAGGCAAATTGGGATAAATGAGCGCAGCCGCGAGACTGCCCAGCGCCGTGCCAACTACGCCCAATCCCAGAAGCAGCGCCAGGGCGTAGTGCCACCATTTAGAAAACATGCAAGTGAACCCCTAAAGTTTGTCAGGATTATAGGCGTTATGAGTGTCGGATTTTGAACACAAATGACGAATGTGGTTCTTGCCCCTGGGAAAATGTTTGTGATTATTGGCAGGTTGCTGCTAGGATTTAAACATAAATCTAAATAATTCGACTAACCGGCTATAACCAAAGGAAAATCCTTGAAATTCGAATTCAGTCTGGATGGATTTACAACCAAGACCCCGCCAATGCTGGGTCTGGATATCAGTTCGACCTCGATCAAGCTGGTGGAAATTTCCGAAGCCGGCAAGGATTTGTTCCGTGTCGAGCGTTACGCCATTGAAAGCCTGCCTAAAGAGGCGGTAAACGAAGGCAACATCGCCAACATGGAACAGGTTGCCGATGTTCTCAGGCACGCCTGGAAGGAAATGGGTACACGGGTCAAGAACGTGGCCATGGCCTTGCCTTCTTCTGCAGTGATTACCAAAAAGATTCTGGTTCCGGCCACTTTGAGCGGGATCGAACTGGAAAATCAGGTTGAAAGCGAAGCCAATCAGGTAATTCCATTTTCGCTGGACGAGGTCAACCTGGATTTCCAGATACTTGGCCCCTCTCCTGGCAGCCCGAATGATGTCGAAGTATTGCTCGCGGCTGCAAGAAAAGAAAAAGTTGAGGATCGCGTGGCGGTCGCGGAAGCTGCGGGGCTAAAAGCGTTGGTCATGGATGTCGAATCCTACGCAACGCAGGGAGCTTACGATCGCATTGCCCATTTGCTGCCGAATGGCGGCGCAGGCCAGACGGTGGCGATCGTCGACGTAGGCGCCCAGAACATGCACATCAACATTCTGCACAACAATGAGTCGGTATACCTTCGTGAACATGGCTTTGGTGGAAATCAGTTGAACCATGAAATATCCCGCCGCTATGGCATGACCAGCGAAGAAGCGGAGCTGGCCAAACGCAAGGGCACATTGCCAGAGAGTTACGAAATTGAAGTGCTGCGCCCATATGGCGAGACGCTGGCCATGGAGGTTGGACGTGCCATGCAGTTGTTTACCACCTCAACCCAATATCACAAAGTTGACCATATTCTTTTGGCGGGTGGCGGGGCCATGATTCCTGGTATCGACGAAGTGGTGGCCGGACGGACAAGCACTTCTACCATGATCGCCAACCCGTTTTCGAATATGGCGGTCGGTGCCAAGGTAAGACCCCAACAGTTAGCCGCAGATGCGCCATCCTTGTTTGTGGCCTGCGGCCTGGCCATGAGGAGGTTTGACGCGCAATGATCCGCATAAACCTTCTTCCTCATCGTGAACTCAAGCGCGCTGCCCGCCGCCGCCAATTCAATTTCATGCTGGTGGCAGCCCTGGCGGGCGCAATCGGTATCGCCGTGCTGGGACAGACCTTGATATCCGCCCGGCAGTCAAACCAGGAAAACCGGAACCGCTATCTGGAGCGGGAAATTGCCAAACTGGATGTGCAGATTGGCGAAATCAAGAAAATCCGCGAACAGACCCAGGCATTGCTGGAACGCAAGCAAGTGGTGGAAACGCTGCAGTCCAACCGGACAGAGGTGGTCCATCTGTTTGACGAAATGATCCGTCAGTTGCCTGAAGGGCTTTATCTGAAAGCGATCAAGCAGACAGGCGGGCAGATTCAACTTCAGGGTTTCACACAATCCAGCGCGCGCGTTTCATCGCTGATGCGCAATCTTGACGCATCGCCGTGGTTTGAAGAACCCCGGCTGGTCGAAATCAAGTCAGCCACGGTTAATAACCTGCGGGCAAACGAATTCAATCTGACCGTTAAACAGACCAAGCAACAAGCCGAAGGCGATAATAAAGGGAGTCAGTCATGACCCTCGACGAACTCAATAAACTTGATTTCAAGACTGTTGCCGACTGGCCCCTTGGCGCGAAGCTTGGTCTATTGGTGATCGGCTTTGTGGGAATTGTTGGGGCAAGCTGGTGGTTTTTCTGGAAACCGGCTCTTCAGGATCTTGAAACCGGACAGCGTAAAGAACAGGAATTGCGTGCGTCATTTACTACCAAAAAAGGACAGGCCGTCAACCTGGAAGCCTACAAAAAGCAGTTGGCGGACATTCAACAATCCTTTGGAGCGCTGCTGAAGCAGCTGCCCAACAAGCAGGAAATGGACGCGTTGATTACCGATGTCAACCAGGCGGGTCTTGGGCGCGGATTGCAGTTCGAATTGTTCAAGCCGGAATCTGAAAAGCAGAGCGAGTTCTATGCGGAACTGCCAATCAAGGTAAAAGTGATGGGCGGGTACCATGACATTGCGGCGTTTACCAGCGATGTGGCGAAGCTTTCGCGGATAGTTACCCTGCACGATATCGCAATCGAACCAAATAAAGAGGGTGTTCTGGTTATGGATACGACGGCCAGGACCTATCGCTATCTAGACGAAGAAGAAATTAATGCCGCCAAAAAGGCCAGCGAGAAAGAGAAGAAAGACAAGAAAGACAAGAAGGGGGGTGGCAAATGATAATTCGGCACGCATCCATCATTGCCATTTCGCTACTTCTCGTCTCTTGCGGGGGAATAGGCACGGATGATCTGGAAAAATTTGTCGCAGAAACCGGCAAGGACATGCAAGGGAAAGTCGAGCCACTACCCCAGATCAAACCCTACGAACCTTTTAATTACGAAGCTTTTGATGTCCCGGATCCTTTCAAACCAAGGAAACTTTCGCCCGCTGGCGGTGGGGGTGGCTTGCAGCCGGACTTGAGCCGTCCGAAAGAGCCGCTTGAGGCCTATTCACTGGAAACTCTGAAAATGGTCGGCGTGGTTAGCAAGAAGGGACTTACCCATGCAGTCGTCGCGGCGCCGGACAAGGGTGTTTACCATGTACATGTTGGAAACTACGTGGGACAGAATTTTGGCCTGATCACCAAAATTACCGAAAGTGAAATCAATTTAAAAGAGATCGTCCAGGACAGTGCGGGCGATTGGACCGAACGAACCAGTGCCCTGACTTTGCAAGAATGAGGCTGATATGAAAAAAGTAATCCTCACCCCCCTCCAACTGCCCCGGATTTTCTGGATAAGCGCAGTATTGTTGCTGGCAGCAGCTTTTTCCGCGCATGCCGCCAACCCGCCGACATCCAATTCTGTTGTCAGCGTTGAACCTGCCGCCTTGCCTGGCGGCAAAACGGTTGTTCGCATTGGACTTAAAGAGCCATTAACCGGCACGCCCGCAGGCTTTACGGTGGGCAATCCCCCTCGAATTGCACTGGACCTTGCTGATACCGGCAATGCCATGGGTAAGAACATGGTCGAAGCCAACTTCGGACCATTGGTATCTGTAAACGTGGTTCAAGCTGGCACGCGCACGCGGCTGGTTTTCAACCTCAACAAATCGGTTGAATACGAAGCCAAGGTTGACGGGAAAACACTGTTGGTCAGTCTGAGTGACACGGTTGCTACATCGGCTTCAGTGAATGCCTCGCCTCAGTTTGCCGAGGCAGCCCTTGGCGGCGCACGGCATGCCATCAAGGATGTGGATTTTCGCCGTGGTCCTAATGGCGAAGGCAAGATCATTGCAACACTCTCGGACACGCAAACCGGAATCAACATCCGCCAGCAAGCCAAAGGCGTGGTGGTCGATTTCATTGATACCGAACTGCCCAAGGCCCTGCAACGCCGGATGGACGTCGCGGACTTTGCAACGCCCGTCCAGATTGTAGAGAGCTATACGCTGGGTGAGAATACCCGCATGGTGATCGAGCCCAAGGGCGGCTGGGAGTATTCCGCTTATCAGACCGACAACCAGTTTATTGTTGAGGTCAAGCCATCAACTGATGGCGCCAAGAAAACGCCAGATGGCAAGCCGATTTACAAGGGCGAGAAGCTGTCGCTTAATTTCCAGAATGTGGAAGTGCGTTCGGTATTGCAGGTGATTGCTGACTTTACGGGATTGAATATTGTTGCAAGTGACACCGTGGCCGGTAATCTGACGCTTAGGCTGAAGGATGTCCCTTGGGATCAGGCGCTGGATCTGATCATGCAAACCAAGGGGTTGGACAAGCGTTCCAGCGGCAATGTCATCTGGATTGCGCCGAAGGATGAGTTGCTGTCCAAGGAAAAGCTGGAATTCGAGGCCAAAGCCGCAGTGGCTGATCTCGAGCCAATGGTAACGGAGTATATCCCGCTCAATTATCTGAGAGCGGATGAGGCGCAGGCCATTCTGTATGGATTCGCTGGCGGTGCCTTCTTGCAGGGTGCGAAAGACAATAAGGCAACTTGCTCCACCACTGCCGAAGGGGTAGGTGGATCGGCAGCTGTACAGGCTTCACAAAAGGGGCAAGGTGACAATGATCAAAAGATTCTTTCCAAGCGCGGCCGTGCAACCTATGAGCTGAAAACCAACACCCTCATTGTGAATGATGTGCCCAAGAAAATTCAGGAAATTCGTGACTTGCTGGCCAGGATTGATGTCCCTGCACGACAGGTGATGATTGAAGCGAGAATCGTGCTGGCCGATGATAAATTTGGCCAGCAATTGGGTGCCAGACTAGGAACCAAGTTTGGCGGCACCTCGAAAATTGCTGGCAGCAACACTACTATCAATTTGGGCGGTACAGGTGGAGCAGGAGGGTCGACAGTAAGTAATACCTTGGCGAATCATGTGACGCTGGATGCACCTCTTACAGCTTTGGGCTCTTCTCCTGCGAGCCTGGGTCTTACACTACTTAATGTGGCAACAGGTAATTTGATCAGTCTCGAATTGCAGGCATTGGAAGCGGACCAGCGCGGCAAGGTGGTTTCCAATCCTCGTGTTGTCACATCCAATCAGAAACCTGCCGTGATTTTGCAGGGTGTACAGATTCCTTACGTTACCGTGACTGTGGCTAGTGGGGTGCCAACCTATACCGTTGCGTTCAAAGACGCCTTGCTTTGTTTGCTGGTAGACCCACAAATCCTGAATAATGATTCCATCATCATGACGGTGGAAGTCCAGAAAGACAGTGTGGGGCAAGTGGTATCCTTGGGGGCTACTGGTTCGGTTCCAGGCATCGATACCAAACGAGTTAAAACGCAGGTAAGGGTTAATAACGGTGAGACCGTTGTGCTTGGAGGCGTCTACGAGCAGGTTAGCCGTAAGGATGTTGAAAAAGTCCCGTTCCTTGGCGATATTCCATTCTTTGGCAACCTGTTCAAGAACAGTAATAAACAGGATGAGAAAGTGGAGTTGCTGATCTTCCTTACACCGCGCATTGTGGATGAACGCTTATCTTTGCGCTAAATGAAATTAGCGCCAGTAACGCCCCTTCGGGGGCGTTATTTTTTGTGGTTGTCCGGCTCGGCTACAATGCCGCAATGAGCAAAAGCGACAACATATTCCTGGTTGGACTGATGGGTGCTGGCAAAACAACGGTTGGCAGGCAACTGGCCAAACAGCTTGGCAAGACGTTCATTGATTCGGATCAGGAGATAGAGGCACGCACCGGCGTGCGTATTCCGGTTATTTTTGAAATCGAGGGCGAAGCCGGATTCCGCAAGCGTGAAGAGTCGGCCATTGAATTGCTGACGGCTCAATCAAACATTGTGCTTGGTACGGGCGGTGGGGCGGTGTTGTCTGAGAATAACCGTAAATTACTCAAGTCGCGGGGCATGGTGGTTTATCTTCGAGGAAGTCCTGAACAGCTTTATGAACGCACCCGGCATGACAGGAATCGTCCGTTGCTGCAGACGGAAGATCCGCTTGCCAAGTTGGGTACCCTGTATTTACAGCGCGACCCGCTGTATCGGGAAGTTTCTGACCTGATCGTGGATACGGGTCGTCAAAGTGTGACTAGCCTGACGCGTCAACTCAGGGACAAACTGGACTTGTTACTGAAAGCCTTACCGAACAGCGCTCCGGATACGACATCTTAGAGGCTGAATAATGCATCAGGGAAATTTGCTGTTGAATCTGGTTTTCCTGCTATGCCTGCAAGGCAATGTTATGGCAGCCGATTTCAAGGCTGGGCCAGACGACTATCGTAGCCATCTCGCACAGTTGAAACCCGGTGACCGGCTGCTATTAAAGGGCGGGGATTATTTTCGTGGGTTGCCCTTGCATGATCTGCAGGGCCGTTCTGGACAGCCCGTCATCATAGAAGGTTCAAAAACAAAGCCGGCTACCCGGTTCATCGCACAATCCGGGGTCAACACGATCAGCCTGGCTAATGTGAGACATCTGGTTATCCGAAATTTGGAGCTGGATGGCCGCAATCATCCGGTGGATGCCGTCAAGGCGGAAGGGTATGGCAGCTACGCTCACTTTGTCACACTGGAAAATTTATACATTCATGACTACGCTGCTTCGCAGCAAAACGTTGGTATTTCCACCAAGTGCCCGGCGTTCGGTTGGGTAGTGCGCAACAATTTGATCGAGCGTGTTGGCACGGGCATGTATTTTGGGGATTCCGATGGGACGGATCCATTTGTGGCTGGCGTGATTGATCGGAATGTCGTATTGGCAACACTGGGGTATAACCTGCAGATCAAGCATCAGGAGAAGCGGCCGCCGGGAATGCCAGAATATGCTTCAAGGCATGACACCATCATCAGCAACAATATTTTCTCAAAGGAAAACGTCATTCATGGTACGAGTGCTCGCCCCAATGTGCTTGTTGGACATTGGCCGGTGGAGGGGGAAGGGAGTGAGGATCGATATGTCATCCACTCAAATTTGTTCTGGCACAACCCAAGTGAGGCGCTGTTTCAAGGCGAAGGTAACATGGCGTTTTACAAAAATGTTTTGGTGAATGCATCCGGGCCGGCAATTCATATCCAGCCGCATAACGATATCCCCCGTCATGTGGATATTCGCTTCAATACCATTATTGCAAGTGAGTCAGCTATATCTATTCGCAATAAATCATCGGATAAACGCTGGAAACAGAAGGTTGTCGGAAATCTGGTGTTCGCCAAGGAACCGCTCGCGGGAGGCATGCAAGCAGGGAATCTGGAATATTCCTATGAAGATGGTGGCCGGTTATTAAATGATCCGTTTGCCCCTGCTGATGGGGACGACTTTGGTTTGAAGCAGTCCTTAAAATTTTCGGTAACAAATTACGTTGAGCCAGTCTGGGGAGACATTCCGGAAATGGACAATAAGTCCTGGGCCGGAGCGGGAGTTTTGACTGGAATAAGCCGGCAGAATTTCATGCGCGTGCACCAAAAATAAACCAATGATCGTATCCGTATGCCTGCAAGCATAAACACAATCGCCATCCGTCTGCTTGCGTTGCTGGTGTTTTCCGCAGCAGCTTTTGGAATCGCCGTCTATCCATTTGCCAAACTGGAGCTGGCGTTTGGCCTTGCGGCGTATGCCATTGCCGGCTTGTGGCGGCCCTATTTGATGCTGTTCATGATTCCAGTCTGGCTGGCCATGATCAACCTGGCGCCTTGGAGTGGTAGCCTGTATCTCGAAGACTACGATCTTCTGCTAGGAGTGACGCTGGCGGTATTTTTGGCGCGCGGACTGTATGGCATGCAGGCCCGATTGACATTATTGCAATGGTTTTCGATCTTTTTGCTTGCAATCGCGACTCTGACAGGTTTTGCCAGGGGGTTCTTTCCGGCGCCCGAATGGCAACATATTGAGCTGTCAAGCTACTACAGTCATTGGAACGCGCTGCGACTGGCAAAGGGATTTTTCTGGGCCTTGCTGTTGTTGCCGGCCATCTCTGCTCTCTTGCATAGCCAAAGAGACAAATCATTAGCCAGCCTTGCCTGGGGGCTGGCGTTCGCGGGGGCGGTAGTGGGTATTGCGGCCATGTGGGAACGGCACGTCTTTCACGCCATCGCCGAGGCCGGTTCCCGATATGAAATACTTGGAAATCTGCTTGATTTCACGACGCCATACCGGATCACGGGCCTGTTCTCCGAAATGCATACCGGTGGAGAGGCCATAGATGGGTTCATCGCGCTGGTGTGGCCATTTGGTTTGCTGGCACTTATGGTCGCCCGCACAAAGGTGGGTGTTGCCTTCGCTTCGCTGGCACTGCTTTGCGCCTTGTATGCGGCAGTGACTACATTTTCCCGCGCCAGTTACCTCGCGCTTGCAGCGGGGCTTGTGGCTGGCGTTTTTCTGCTGCTGTGGTCCCGCCGGAATCGCCAGGCGGCCGAGAAGCCCCCTTTTCTGGCGTTGCTTGGCCTGCTAGTCCCCGTGACGTTGGCCTACATCCATACCAAAGGCGGCGTGATTAGTCTGGGTGCGGTTTTGATGGCGTGGGGAGGAGCCTTGTTGACCGGATATCTGGTTTCATCCGGTCGAAAGTCTTTAGGGTTTGCGTTTCTGGGCGTGCTGGTCGTTGCGGCGTGTTATGGAGTTGCACGGGGAATGTTGACGAGCAAGTGGGTTGTAAATGAGTTCACTACCGCTTGGTCGATTGCGGCAATCCTGTCATTGCTGGCTGTGGCAACCGGATACTGGACCGGGCGCAATCTGGTAAAGGTGATTCGGCCCAGAGTGCTTGCGCTGTTGCTGTTGCTCGTGATTGGTGGAAGCGCCGTTGTTGTGCCAGCATTGCTTGGATCGCGCATGGAAACGCGGTTTTCGACCAATCGAGAAGATGTCAGTGGCAGAGGCCAGCATTGGAAAACCACCTTGAACATCATGAAGTCCGATTGGGCAACACATTTGTTCGGGATGGGCATAGGCCGCTTTCCGCAAGAATATTTGTTTGCCAAGTCCGGAGAGCACGGCAATTACGGATTTCGTCAGGAAGACGGGAAAACCCTTCTGCTTTTGGGCGGTGGCGAGGATCTGACATTCGGGCAGCGCATCAGCCTTCCGGCCTGGAAGGCTTATACCCTGACCATGAACGCGCGGACCAATGACGCGAGTGCCAATTTGCGAGTGCGTATCTGCCGACGGCACATTCTGGTTCCATTCGACTGGAACCCGCAATGCGTTTCGATGAATCAGACGCTCAAGAATTCAGATGGTGAATGGCAAAACATTGTCTGGCCATTTGAAATGGGCGCGCTGGGTGAAGGCGCGGCATTTGGCAGGCGGCCGCTATTGCTTGAACTCATGAACTACCAGTATCGCGGCGACAAGCGTGCGGGCACAAAGTTGGAGATTGAGTTTGTCAGCATCACGGATCAGCAGGGAAAGGAACGGGTTGCGAACGGGAATTTCTCGCGTGCGCTGGAGAGATGGTTCCCCTACTATGATTTCGAGCATATGCCGTGGCATGTCAAAAATCTCTGGGTTAATGTCTATTTTGAACAGGGATGGCTGGGGTTGTCAGGCTTTATCGCCTTTCTGCTCTCGTCAGGTATTGCGGCGGTCAGGTATGCCGCCAAGGGCGGCCTTTGGGGGGTGGCGGTGTTCAGCGTCCTAGTCAGTTATATGTCTGTCGGCATGTTCGGCGGGCTGATTGACGTTCCGCGTGTCGTCTTCCTGTTTTATCTGTTGGGGATGGTCACAATGCTGGTGTCGAATACAGGTTCTGGAAGTAAACCAGTGTCCAATGGAACCAGGTCAAGTCACAAAAGTCATGACTCGCATCGTGATAGGATTCAATCGCACGAAAACAGGGATGGCGAAATTGTGATGCCGAAGGATTCATTACGGTCTTAAGAATTTATAAACAACCATGTCAATCAGGACTATTGATGTATTCAACGGCGATGCGGACGGCTTGTGCGCACTGCATCAACTTCGTCTGGCGGAGCCAGCCGACTCGCAACTGGTGACGGGTCCTAAACGGGATATCAGTCTGCTGAAGCGCGTCGAGGTGCAGGCAGGAGACCGGATTACCGTTCTGGATGTGGCGCTGTCGAAAAACCGGGATGCACTGGATGCGGCTTTGTTGGCCGGCGCGAGTGTAAAGTATTTCGATCACCATCAGCCCGGCGAGATTCCTGTTCATCCCAACCTGGAAGCGCATATCGATACCAGTCCTGAAACCTGTACCAGCCTGCTTGTAAATGATTACCTCGCGGGCAAGCATCTGGTCTGGGCGGTGGTGGCTGCGTTTGGCGATAATCTTGCCCGGTCCGCACGAAATGCGGCGGTCCCGCTTGGCCTGAATGACGTCCGGCTTGATCAGTTGCGCGAGTTGGGCGAATGCCTGAATTACAACGGCTACGGCGAAACGCTGGCTGATCTGCACTATGCGCCAGACGCGCTGTATCGCAGCGTGCATCAGTACGCTGATCCATTTGACATGATCGCCTCCGAACCCGCGTTTCAGGTATTGCGCAACGGATTTGCCGATGATATGGCGCGCGCGGATGGCGCCAAGCCAGAAGAAGTGCGACCTTCCGGACGAGTTTACGTGCTGCCCGCGGAGAAATGGGCGCGGCGCATTTCCGGCGTGCTGGGTAACCGGCTGGCGGAGGCTTCACCCAATCTGGCACACGCCGTGCTAACAAAAAAGCCAGATGGTGGATTTGTCGTCAGCGTGCGTGCCCCGCTTGCCAATAAGGCAGGCGCGGATGAAATCTGCAGTCAGTTTGAAACCGGTGGCGGGCGCAAGGGCGCGGCGGGTATCAATCATCTGCCCGATGCGGATTACAGCCGATTCGTAAATACGTTTTTCCAGGTCTACAAGGGGTAAGTGTTGAATCATCTGATTGCGCCGCACGGTGGAAGCATGGTCAATCTTCTAGTCTCCGCCGAGCGTGCCGAGGCGCTGAGAAAGGAAGCCTTCAATCTTCCTTCCATTGACCTCGACTGGCGGCAAATTGGCGAGCTTGAAATGCTGCTGGGCGGCGCTTATTCGCCGCTCACTGGCTTTATGGGCAGATCGGATTACGAAAGCGTGCTGGAAAAATTGGCACTTGCTGATGGCACGCCCTGGCCGATGCCCGTGACGCTTGCTCTAAAGGACAAGCAAGCCACCCAGTTCAAATCTGGCGATCGTGTAGCCCTGCGTGATGGCGAGGGCTTCATGCTGGCGGTGTTGACTATCGGCGACTTGTGGCGGCCGGATATAGCGCAAACCGAGGATCTGCTAGAAAAATCCCCCGCACCAAAAGGTGTGGAACGGATCGCCGGAACCTGGCTTGCCGGTGGCAAGCTCGAAGGCGTTTCCATGCCGCAGCATCACGACTTTGCGCCGCTCCGTCTTGCACCGGGGGAACTCCGTGCCCAGCTTGCCCGGCGAGGCTGGCGCAAGATCGTTGCCTACATGGCGCGGCAGCCCATGCACAAGGCGCAATATGAATTCTGCCTGCGCAGCGCCATCGAACACGAAGCCAATCTGCTGCTGCTGCCTTACGGCGGGGGGGACCTCGCCAGTCATGCGGGCTACTTTACGCTGATTCGCACCTACCAGGCCTTGCTGCCGCGTTTTCCTTCCGCCACGACACAACTGGCCATGCTGCCGGTCACCGCGCGGGCTTCAGGCTTGCGCGAGAAACTGCTTTGCGCCATTGTCGCGCGCAATCATGGCTGCACCCACGTCATCATGGGCGGCGAACATGAAGCGGATGGGCAATGCCGTCGCGGGCAGGATGTGGGGCTCGATCATGATGGCATGAACATCGTCACCGAAGCCCATAAACTGGGCGTCACCGTTATTCCCTTCCCGCGCATGATGTACGTGGAAGATCGTGCCGAATACCTGCCCGAGCATGAAGTGCCCGAAGATGTTCGCCCTTTGACGCTAAGCGGTGAAGAATTCAGGCGACGCATGAAAGCGGGCCTCAAGATTCCCGAGTGGTATGCCTTTCCTGAAGTTGTTGCCGAAATGCATCGCGCTTTTCCCCCGCGCGACAAGCAGGGGTTTACCGTGTTTTTTACCGGCCTGTCTGGTGCAGGCAAATCCACGATCGCGCGGGCGCTGGCCATCCGGCTAATGGAAATGGGCGGCCGGCCTGTAACGTTGCTGGATGGTGATATCGTCCGCCACCATCTTTCCTCGGAGTTGGGCTTCTCGCGAGAACACCGCGACATCAACGTGAGGCGCATCGGCTTTGTCGCCAGCGAGATCACAAAAAATCGCGGCATCGCCATCTGCGCACCCATCGCCCCTTACCGGCAAACGCGGCGCGATGTGCGGACGATGATCGAAGCGGCGGGTGGCTTTGTCGAGATACATGTCGCCACACCCATTGAAACCTGCGAATTGCGTGACCGCAAAGGGCTGTATGCCAAGGCGCGGGCTGGATTGATTCCCGAATTTACCGGCGTGTCAGATCCTTACGAAGTGCCGGAAAAGCCCGAAATCGCCATCGATACTACCAGCCTGACTGTCGATGAGGCAGTGCAGCGCATCCTGCTCAAGCTGGAGCATGAAGGGTATTTGCGCTAGCTATGGGCTTGCCAATTTAGTGTGAGCAGATGCCTTTTAGCAAAATACCATGACCAGAAGAAATCAGCTGACGCATCTAAAGAAACGCCAGGCGGATCAATTGGCGCGGGAAAACCGTCTGGAAGAAGCCAAAGTACTCTACGAGTCGGTTTGCCTGACGGACAAGATGGATGTTGAAGCCTGGATGAAGCTAAGTGCTACTCAACGGCGCTTGGGCCGCAGTCTGGAGGCAGAGGCGTGTGGCCGCCAGGCCGTGAGCCTGCAGCCATCTCTTGCGCTCGCGCACTATACATTGGCGGCGGCTCTCGATAGTCAAGGCAAAACGGACGAGGCGTTGACCAGCTACGGCAGGACCCTGCAGCTTGATCCGGGTTTTGCGGTTGTGCATTATCTGCAAGGCAATATTCTGCATCATGCGGGACGTTTGGAAGAGGCGCTGATCTGTTATCGCAAGGCTATAACATTACAGGCAGGTTTTTTTGAGGCAATGATCAACTTGGGAGCGGTGTTGACCAAGCTGGATTTACTTGATGAAGCGGACGAGATATTACATCAAGCCTTGAAGCTCCGCCCCAACGCCGCTGAGGTATTGATCAATCTGGCCAGCGTGGCTGAACTTAGAGGTCAGGTGGAGGAAGCGTTGTCGTATTTTCGACGCGCATTGAGCGCACACCCAGAGTCAGTTGAGATCATGGCCCGGTTGGCTGCCTTCCTGGAAAAGATCGGACGCCTGGACGAGGCGAAGATACAGATTGAACGAGGCCTGTCGATAGTCAAGACACATCCGGCGCTGATATTGGCGGCAGCCAGGGTAGCCAGGGATGAAGGCCGCTTTCAGGAAGCATTAGCCTTGCTGGAAGATGTCGATACCAAGACCCTGGGTCACCATATGGCTGGCGAGATCCAGATTCTGCGAGGCCAGTTGTATGACAGGGTTGGAGATGCCGAGAAGGCCTTTCCTCTTTTTATGGAAGGCAATCGCCGCCTTGTACAGGCAAACCGAAATGGCGAAGCCGATGCGAATCTGTACCTGAAAAAAATTCAGTCTGCCCACCGGTATTTGAACAGCCGGCTGGTCGAATCTGTTGTGGGTAAAGTTGATGTAGATGATGACGAACCTGTTTTCCTGGTGGGTTTCCCTCGTTCCGGGACTACCTTGCTGGAGCAGATTCTTGATTGCCATCCTGCCCTGCAGACAATGGAAGAAATGCCTGCAGCAGCAGCCATGGAGCAGATTTTCCTGAACCGGAACGGTGACCGGCGGGAGGCCCTTGCAGACCTTGATTCCGTACAGGTTGGAGAACTGCGGCAGGCATACTATTCAGAAGTGAGCCGTCATTTGAAGCGTCGTCCCGGAACCCTGCTGGTGGATAAGATGCCGCTGAACCTTGTTCGTGTTCCCCTGATCTGGCGTGTCTTTCCCAATGCCCGGTTTATTCTTGCGCTGCGCCATCCCTGCGATGTTTGCCTGAGCTGTTTCATGCAGAGCTTTGCTGCAAACGAGGCAATGGCAAGCTTTGCTACCCTGGAAAGTACCGTTCGCACCTATGCAGCGGTGATGGGATTGTGGCAGGACTATGCGCACACCTTGCCTCTGCGTCATCACGCTCTCCGCTATGAAGACATGGTAACGGACCTTGAAAAGGAAACTCGCACTCTCCTGGATTTTCTGGGCGTTGGATGGAATGAAGCGGTGCTGAACCATACCGAGCACGCGAGGCAGCGGAGCATCATCAATACACCCAGCTATCACCAGGTAACTCAACCCATTTATCAGCATGCCAAATATCGATGGAAGCGCTACGCCAGGGAATTCGAGCCCATGATGCCGGCCCTGTATCCCTTCATTGAAAGATTTGGCTATAAGGGCTGATCGATTGCCCGAGTTCCCTCAGTTTGGTTTCGCCAGGGCTTGCTGGGCCGGTGCGTAATCTTTCTGGATGGACAAAGCCTTGCTGAATGCCATTTCCGCTTCTTTGTTCTTGTTCTGATCCTTATAAATCATGCCAAGATGGTAAAAAATCTCGGCCGAAACGGGCTTCAATTGGGTTGCTTTTAATGCAGCCTGTTCTGCCAATGTGTTCTTTTTCTGTGCGCGATAAACCCACCCCAGCGTATCGTGAAAGCTTGAGACGTCAGGTGCCAGTTTCACGGCATTCTTTGCCCATTGTTCTGCCTGAATCAGGTTCTTTCCGCTTTCAGTGCTCATCCAGGCCAGGTTGTTGTATGCCAAAGCCAAATCAGGACTGGCTTTTATCGCGGTGAGATAAGCCTTTTCAGCCTCGCTCAAGCGGCCCAGACCTTGGTAAGCCATACCCAGTTTCAGTTGGGCCAGGCCGTAATTGGGCGAAACCTTGATTGCCCGCTGAAATTCCTCAAGCGCCCGGTTCAAGTCTCCCTTGCCCAGGTAAATATCCCCCTTGTCGAGCAAGGCAGGTACGAAATTTGGCGCGACCTGTAAAACCTTGTCGAAAGTTGCCAGGGCCTTGTCAGCTTGTCCTTGCTGGAGATACAGCCTGCCAAGGGATTGCCCCGGAAGGGGATTGCCGGGAGACAGTGATGAAGCCATTTTGTATTCATTTTCCGCATCGGCAAGCTTGCCTGAAGCGGCCAGCGCTGTCCCCAATCCATAATGTGCTCCGGCGTGCTGTGGATCAATGCTCAACGCGCGCCGATAGGCCGAGGCAGCCTCATCGGGTTTGCCCAAGGCCTGCATATAGACCTCGCCCAGATCGATCGGGATACGGGCACTGTTGGGGTCCAGTTGCTGGGCTTTCTTCAACGTTTCAACAGCCTTGGAATGTTGCCCCGAGGCAAAGTGGTAACGACCCATGGCCTGATGAACCAAGGCATTCTGTGGTGCAAGCTTGAGCGCCTTGTCGAGCCAGCCACGGGCCTCCTTGGAGTTTTTGTTGCGCAGGGCCAAGTCTGCCAGTCCGAGGAGAGGCAGTGGTGACTGAGGATCGAGGCGCATGCTTTCATGGAAGGCCTTCTCGGCGGTGGTCAAGTCGTCTATCTCTAGTGCTTGAAGGCCCTCAAGATGGCGGCTGAGGGCAGGATTCTGGGCGGGTGCCGGCATTCGCGGCATATCAGCCGGGCGAATTAGAAGGGCGTAAACATGGCTGGAGTAGCCCAGAGCGAAGCAAAGAGCCAATAAGAGTTTGCGGCTGGTCATGTGCATCCCAGATGAAAATAAAAAACCCCACCCTGTTCGGGTGGGGTCCATTTTGACGCCTTGATACTGTGGGTGCAAGCCTTAGGCTGACCTTGGCTTGCGGCGGCGTGCGGCAGCCATGCCAACCAAGCCAAGTCCCAAGAGTGCCAGTGAAGCTGGCTCGGGAGTGGGATTGGGATCGGGATCAATAAATCTGCCGCCAGATACGCCGAATCCAAAAATGAACGTGTTCGGCGCACCAGTGGTCGGATCGGCAGGGATGCCAGAGGTAGCAGCAGTGGGGTAGCCATAGGAATACAGGCCAATCTCGATATCGCTCGCATCACCATCAACCAATGCACGGGCGAGATCCATATCCGCCTTTGTTGGCGCAACGCCGTAGAAAGTGGTGAAAACGCGGGTGGCACCATTGGCCAAGGCTTCGAACTCGAAGTCGAACAGGGCGCCCTGATCGCTGCTGGCTGAGGTGCCTGATGATGCACTGCCCGGGCAGGCAACGCCGCCGCGCAGATCAGTGAAGTTCACATCCTGGCAACCATAGCTGTTGAACGAGAACGGATCACCCGAGTTGAAGCCGTTGTTGTCGGTGCGGCGCACGTTGTTGCCGTTGGCCACGCCCAACGCGGCGGGAACCCCGTACATGTCAACCTGTTCGCTGCCTGGGAAGGGAATGTCCCAGTCCATCACACGGCGGTAGACCAGCTGACCAGCAGCCAGATCAGCGCCGGTCAAGTTGGTAATGCTGACGTCCACCTGATAGAGGTAAGGGGTCCCTGCAATCGGATGGTAGTCGTGTGTGACTCTCAGGAGAGTTCCCCCGGTAACTCCGAGCACATTAACCGTTGACACCGCGGTGCTTGCTGTGGAGGTGAAGCTTACCAAGCTAAGGTTTGCTGTACCTTTAGCGGTGTTTTGGTAGCCACTGACATTGTTGCCCGGGCTTCCAAAATCCACGATACCCACGCCCCAGCCCTCGCAGGTGCAACCTGGAAAGGTGGAATCAGAGCCAGTCGCGACGGATTGCAGGCCGACCCCGCCGAAGTTGAGGGCGCCGAGATCATTGACGCCCAAGGTGGCTGTGCCGTTGGAAATCACGGCACCAGCTTGTGCGGCACCCGCAACCAGAAACAGACCAGCAGCTGTCATGCTTGCAGCCAGGGTCTTTTTAGTAAATTTCATGACGTCCCCCTTCTCAGTAAACAGTTCAAGAAAAATTTCTTGGCTTTACTCAAGCAATGCGTGTGCCAGAACACTTTCATTTTTATTATCAATTAGATACGTGCTTGCCGTAAGAAAGGATAGTTCCATCCCGCAAAGAGATTCGACAGGAGCGGGGGTGCCTGCTTGCTGAATAATTTGCCAGTGTTTGTCTAACAAACTGTTTTTATTGATTATTTGAATAATTCAGCAAATGTAAAAAAAGCCGACATAACAAATTATTTTATTGCCTCACAGAATTACCGCACCTTGATCTCCGTCCACATCCTGGAAAGCACTCGGCGTTGATTGCGGTCCAAGTCCTTCAACATTTCCAGCCGGCGCTGAATGTCGGGGGTGGGGAAGACGGCCTTCTTGGCGGCGATGGCGGGGTCGATGTAGCGCATGGCGTCGCGGTTGGGGTTGCCGGAGCCGATGAGGTTGGTGAGTTCGGCGGAGTTTTTTCCTTCCAGCATGAAGTTGATGAAACGGTGGGCGAGGTCGGGGCGCGGGCCGCTTTTGTGCAGCACCATGGAATCCAGCGCCAGCACGGCGCCTTCCTTCGGCGTGGCGTAGGCGATGGTGAAGGGGCGGCCGGCGTTCCTGGCGTCCTGCTGGGCCTGGAACATGTCGTTGGAATAGCCGTGGGCCAGCCAGATGTTGCCGATGGTGAGTTCCTTGATGTAGCTCGATGCGTTGAACGCGGCCCAGTATGGCTTGGCGCGGAGGATGAGGTCTCGGGCACGGCGCCAGTGTGCTTCGTCGGTGTCGTTGACTGAATAACCCAGGTATTTGAGCGCGGCGGCCATTAACTCCCTTTGCGAATCCAGTACCGTCACCCGGCCTTTCAGTTTCTTCAGGTATTTGGGTTCGAAGGCCACCGCCCAGGTATCGGTGGGAAGATTCAGTTCGCGCATCTTCTCGGCGTTGTAGCCGATCAGCGTAATGGTATAGGCGTAGGGGACGGAGTAGCGGTTGCCGGGATCAAAAGCCGTGCTGAGATAGGCCGGGTCGATGTTCCTGAGGTTGGGTAGCAGGCGCTTGTCGATCGGGCGCAGCTGCTTAGATTTGATCAGCGATTCAACAGCATTGCCGGTAGGCACGATGAGATCGTAGCCCGATGCGCCGGCCGCCAGTTTGGCCAGCATTTCCTCGTTGTCCGAGTAATAGTCCTGCACCAGCTTGCAGGCGCAGGTTTGTTCAAAGCGGGTAACGGTTTCGTCGGAAATGTAGTTGTTCCAGTTGTAGAGATGAAGTTCCTCGCGGGCCTGGGCAGTGTTCGTGCATAGAAAAAACAGGAATCCACCACAGAGACACAGAGACACAGAGAAGAATTTTTCCATGATCCCTCTGTGCCTCTGTGCCTCTGTGGTGAAAAAGGTTTTCATCCCTGCCCCCGCAGCACCGTCTTATCGAACCTCGCCGCGAGCAGGATCATCGCCAGCGTCAGCAGCATCAACAGGGTCGATACCGCGTTGACCTCCGGCGTGACGGCGATCTTGATCATGGAATAGATTTGCAGCGGCAAGGTGGACACACCCACGCCTGCGGTGAAAAAGGTGATGACGAAATCGTCGATCGACAGGGTGAAGGACATCAGCGCGCCGGCGATGACGGCAGGCATGATGAGCGGCAGCGTCACCAGACGGAAGGATTGCCACGGCGTGGCACCCAGGTCGCGTGCCGCCTCGAAAATGCTTTCGTCCATGCCGGCCAGACGCGCCCGTACGACAATGGCGACAAAGCCGACGCAGAACGTGATGTGCGCGATCAGCACCGACAGCAGGCCGAGGGTGAGGTGCAGCACCTGGATGAAAAACAGCAGCAGCGACACGCCGAGCAGAATCTCCGGCATCGCTACGGGCGTGATGACCAGGAAGGGCAACACTTTCGGGCGATAGCGATGCATGGCAATGCCGGCCATGGTGCCGAGCAGGGTCGCGATGAGGCTGGCGCCGACGGCAATCAGGATGGAGTTGATCGCGGCCTGGATCATTTCCTCGTCCTGAAACAGCACCTCGTACCAGCGCCAGGTAAAGCCTACCCATTCCGCGTTGAGGCGGGAGTCGTTGAAGGAATAGATGACGACAACCGTGAGCGGCAGATACAGGAACAGGTAGACCAGCAGGGCGGCGAGCCACAGCCATTTACTGGTCTTACGCATAGCTCAAACTCTTGCGCGAGAAACGCATGGCCAGAGCCGCAATGGCAAGCACCGCCAGCGTCAGCATGATCGACAGCGTGGAGCCGAAGGGCCAGTCGCGCGTGCCGAGGAACTGTTCCTTGATCAGGTTGCCGATGAGAATGTCGCCGGTGCCGCCGAGGATGTCGGGTACGGCAAACATGCCCAGCACGGGAATGAACACCAGCGCAGAACCGGCATAGACGCCGGGCAGGGACAATGGCCAGGTGACTTTCCAGAAACGCTTCCAGGCATTCGCGCCCAGGTCCTGGGCGGCATCGAGCAGGATGGGGTCGTGCTTTTCCAGATTGGTATAGAGCGGCAGCACCATGAAGGGCAGGTGCACATAGACCATGCCGACGACGACAGCAAACGGTGAGAACAGCAGCGGCACGGGCTCGAAGCCGAAGGCGGTAACCACGCTATTGACTGCCATGCTGAAGGCGCTTTGCGGGCCGAGGATGATCATCCAGGCATAGACGCGGATGAGGAAGTTGCTGGCGAATGGCAGCACCACCAGCAGGATCATCACGTCGCGGAAGCGTTTCGGCACGCGGGTGATCAGCAGCGCCAGCGGATAGGCCATGGCGATGCAGAGGGCGGTGGTCAGGCCGGCGATGAAAAAGGACTTGATGAAAATCTCGGTGTAGATGAAGTCGCTGAAAAAGAACTGGTAGGTTTCCAGCGTCAGTTGCCAGTCACCGTTCTCGATCATCGGCGCGAGGCCGCCATGTTCGCCGGGAAAACGGAAGGAGGCCACCACCATGATGAGCGTCGGCAGCACGAAGAACACCACCATGAAAAGAAACGGCGGGCCGGAAGTGAGCCAGCGGGTAAGGCGTTCCTTATTCATGCAAAAACATTCCTGCATCGGCAGGCCATGCCACTGTGACCCGGTCGCCCACTTCGAAGAACCTCGCCCTGCCCGGCGCGGCATTGGGCAGCAGCGCCTGGATCAATGTGCCGTTGGCGAGTTCAACCTTGTATCGGGTCACGTCGCCGATATAGAGGAAGTCGCGCAGGGTTCCAGCAAAACGGTTTGCCTGTCCCGCATGCTCATTCGCTGCGCCTATCATCACCTGTTCGGGCCGGATGGCGAATACGCCCGCCTGCTCAACTATTGCCTCGATGTGGGCAGGCGCGACGATGGCGCCCAGCCCGGCAACCGACAGGCGTACACGTTCCCCTTCCACCGATTCCACCCGTGCGTTCATCATGTTGATGTCGCCGATGAAGTCCGCCACGAAGCGGTTGCTGGGATGGCTGTAGATATTGGCTGGCGTGTCCATCTGCTCGACGCGTCCTTCGTTCATCACCGCGATGCGATGGGACAGCGCCAGCGCCTCGGGCTGGGAATGGGTGACGAACACGAAGGTCACGCCGACGGTGCGTTGCAGGTTGATAAGCTCGATCTGCATTTCCTCGCGCAGCTTGTGGTCGAGTGCGCCGAGCGGCTCATCCAGCAGAAGCAGCCTCGGCTTGTTGACCAGCCCCCGCGCCAGCGCCACCCGCTGTTTCTGCCCGCCCGAGAGTTCATGCGGAAAGGCGTCGGCCTTGTCCGACAGGTGCACGGTGTCCAGCATTTCCTTCACGCGCCGCTGTGTCTCCTCGACGGACAGCTTCGACATTCTCAGCGGGAAGGCGACGTTGTCCGCGACGGACAGATGCGGAAACAGCGCGTAGCTCTGGAACACCGTGTGCAGGGGACGCTTTTCCGGCGGCGTGCCGGCGATGTTCTTTCCATCCAGCAGGATTTCGCCCGCATCTGGCAGATCGAAGCCGGCGATCATGCGCAGGATGGTGGTTTTGCCGCAACCGGAGGGACCCAGCAGGGTGAAGAATTCGCCGGACTCGATCGACAGGCTGACGTTGTCGACTGCGGTCAACGCGCCGAAGCGGCGGGTCAGGTTGCGCAGTTCAAGCAATGCCATGAGCCTGTTTCCCGGCAGGAATTCAGTGCGGCTGCCTGGCCACTCTAAGTTGCGGCCCCAGCGAACCAGCCACCATGCTGATGGCGCTGGCGATGAATCCCGCGAACTGCGGCGGCAGTGCAGCTTCCGGCGCGACGAATTCCATGGCGATCCAAACGCCGAGGCCCAGCACGATGGAAAGCCCGGCGCCGGTATTGGTCGCGCGCTTCCAGTAAAGCCCCGCTACCAGCGGCACGAATGCACAGGCCAGCGTGATCTTGTAGGCGTTCTCCACCATCTGGTGAATGCTGGTTTCGGTATCCAGCGCCCAGAGTGAATACGCGACTACCAGAATTGAAAATCCGAGTACCACGCCGCGTGTGATCCAGAGCAGTTTTTTCTGGCTCATGCGGTGATGCGGCATGAATTCCTTGATGATGTTTTCCGAAATGGTGACGGAAGGCGCGAGCAACGTGCCAGATGCCGTGGACATAATGACTGACAGCAGTGCGCCATAGAAAATGATCTGCGCATATAGCGGTAGATGCGCCTTGACAAAGCTCGGTAGCACGAGCTGCGCATCCTTCGCCAACAGCTCGGACGTCATCGCAGGATCCACCAGAGTGGCGGAATAAGTCAGGTAAATCGGCACGGCGGCAAACAGGAAATACAGCGTGCCGCCAATCACCGTGCCCCACACGGCAACCGTTTCATTCCTGGACGAATTGGCGCGCTGGAATACGTCCTGCTGCGGCACCGAGCCGAACCCCATGGTTAACAAACCGGCGATGAAAGTGATAACCGCTGCCCAGCTGGCATCGGGCCAGAACTGGAACTTGCCGGCGGCCGCGGCGTGACTTACCACGGGTGCGATGCCGTTTACCTCCGGCATGTCGCCGACCATTTTCGATATCCACAACAGGCCGAGCACAATGACGGTCATCTGCACAAAGGTAGTGAGCGCCACCGACCACATGCCGCCATACAACGTATAAAGCAGCACCACGGCGGCGCCGATAAGGATGCCCTCGGGCTGGCTGATGGCGTTGTCCGACAACACATTGAACACCAGCCCCAGCGCCGTGACCTGCGCCGATACCCAGCCCAGATAGGACAGCGCAATCGCCAGCGAAATGACAATCTCAACCGGCCGGTTGTAACGCTTGCGGAAGAAATCACCCAGCGTCAGCAGGTTCATTTTGTAGAGCTTGCGGGCGAAAAAGAGGCCGAACAGAATCAGCGCCAGCGATGCGCCGAAAGGATCAGAAATCGTGCCGCCAAGATTTTCATCGAGGAAAGTGGCGGGGATGCCCAGCACGGTTTCCGCGCCGAACCAGGTGGCGAACACCATGGCGATGACCATGAACATGGGCAGCGAGCGGCCGGCCGCCACATAGTCCTCGGTGTTCTTCACCTTGGTCGCGGCGTACATGCCGATGCCGATGGAAATGACCAGATACAGGATGACGAAACCCAGCAGGGTGTGGTTCATGGAGGCTCCAAACAAAAATCCCGGCAACTGCCGGGATTTTAGCAATGCCCGTACAAATACGGGCTAAAAGCTGTGTGTAAGCATGAAACCCAACCCCCAGTCCGGACTGGCATCTGAAAAACCGGTTACGCCATAGATATTGATTTTGTTGTGATCGCTGATTTTGTAGTTTGCGTAGACGGTGGCTTCGCTGATTTCATCGCTTGTGGAAGTCAGTTTCTCGCGCCATGCATAATCCGCTCCCAGTGACCAGGTTTTGTTGAGCCGGTAACTGGTGCCTGCAGTTACATACCAGACATTCCGGTAATCAATGCCGGCCGGGTCGCCTTTCCAGCGATAGGCGATGTCAAGATAAGGCATCCATGCCGCCACGGATTTGTAGAGAGATGCCTGCAGCGCGTAGTCATTCTTGCCCGTGCCCAGTGCCTTGCTTTCGCTGGCGGTGCCGAATTTGATTTTCCCGGTGAGGTCCAGGCCCGCAACATGGTTCCTGTCGTCAAGCACATTGGCCGTGAATGATGCGGTGACGTCGCCCAATCCGTGGGTGGTTTTAACCGCTCCCCCGCCGGGAATGGGTTCGCCCTCGGGCGTTACGTTTTGCGGGCCTCGCACCCACAGGTATGACATGCCCAGCTTGAAGTTGTAGTCGCCAGCCTGATACTTGAGCGCAAGTGGCAGGAACCACGTTTCAGTATCGTCCGGCGTCCCATAAGCGCCAATGCTGTAATCAAGTCCCGAGGACAGACTCAAGCGATTGTCTTCGGCAAGGACCGGGGCGCAAAGCATCAGGAGGATGGCTACAGAGACTGGTTTGGTCATGTGCTAGTTTGGCGATATCAACAACACATATTTTACGGGATTTGATCGAACACGCCCGAAGGAAAATGCCGGGTCACTCCGTGCCGTGCTTGGTCTCGAACCGGATGCCGGTTTTTTTCAGCAGATCGATTGGCAGCACGCCGCCCGCAGAGACGATGACTGCGTCATTGGGCAACTCGATTTGTTCGCTGGGGCATTGCAACAAAACGCGGCAGGGTTCGATGCGCAGGACATTTGAATTCAGCATCACTTGAATCCGGCCGTTCGTCCGGGCTTCGTCAAGGCGGTTGCGGTTTTTAACCTTGACCCGTCCGAAGGCGTCGCCCCGATAAGACAGTGTTACATCTGTTCCCGGTTCTTCCGAGATGGCCAGTGCGGCTTCCAGCGCGCTGTCTCCCCCGCCCACTACCAGCACTTTTTGACTGCGGTACTGTTCGGCGTCGATCAGCCGGTAGACCACCTTGGGCAGGTCTTCGCCCTCCACGCCAAGCTTGCGCGGCGTGCCCCGGCGGCCAATGGCGAGAAGCACGGTTCGAGTGGCATATTCTCCCTGGCTGGTCTTGACCAGGAATCCTTCTCCGTCTGGCCTCATTTCCTCCATGCGCTCGTTGAACTGGATGCGCAGACCGGTTTTGTTGACGATGCCGTGCCAGAATTCCAGTAAGGCCTCCTTGCTGATTTCAGTCATTTTGACCTTGCCCACCAGGGGCAGGTTGATGGGCGCGGTCATCACGATCTTGTTGCGCGGATAGTGATAAACCGTGCCGCCCAGCGAATCCTCCTGCTCGACAATGCGGTAACGCAGCTTGTGCTGAATGGCGCCCAGTCCCGCCGCGATGCCGGCCGGGCCGGAACCGACAATCAGCACATCCAGATCCATGCCGCCGCCTTTCAGGTCCTTGATGGCGGCGATGGCCTGCTTGCCCTGTTCGGCGGCCTTGCGCACAAGGCCCATGCCGCCCAGTTCCCCGGCGATGAAAATGCCCGGCACATTGCTTTCGAACCTGGGTGTGACATAGGGAATATCCACGCCGCGTTTTTCCGTGCCAAACACCAGCTTGATGGCTTCCAGGGGACAGGCCGCGAAGCAGGCGCCGTGACCGATGCAAATGGATGGGTTCACCAGGTGCGCCTTGCCCTGGATGATGCCCAACGCCCCTTCGGGGCAGGCCCTGACACAGGACGAGGACCCCAGGCAACGAACCGGGTCAATCACTGGATGCAGGCTGACAGGCTCGGTCAAACCGCTCTCGCGTGACTCGAGCAATGCCTCCTTGTGTTTGATGGCGTGTTTTTTCCTGCGGCGAAAGTACAGAAAAAAAACAATGATGAGTGGAATGGCATACAACAGGACGCCACTCAGAAAAGAAGTATTCATGCCGGAATTTTACGACCCTTGCCGGAACGGGTTTTTGTGAACCGTAGCATCAGTCCAAACCGAACCCTATGGAATCAGGCTAATTCTACCTGCCGTCATCAATTAAATATATATATAAATCAATGAAATAATAAAAACGTGTGAACTTTTTACACGACATGGGGTAAATTAACATGCTGTGCATCCGATAGATGTTCAGCACCGGTGCATTTGACTTAAGACGGAAACATGCAGGAAACATTGATACTTGATGCCGGGGTGGATAACCCCGCGCCTCCTCCAAACAAATCACGCTCACGCCATGATTCTCAACCCTTGGGGTTCATGCTGGCTGTCGGCACGCTGGTTGGCGCTGCATGGCTGATCGGGCGTTGGGGGGGCTTCGAGCCCGGCTCCGAAACAGGCTACAACCTGGGCCTGGCGGGCGGCATCATGATGCTGGTTCTGTTTTTGTACCCGTTGCGCAAGCATTTCAGGTTTATGCAGGTTCTGGGGCCGTCCAAGTACTGGTTTGCCGTGCACATGACGATGGGAATTCTGGGACCGCTCTTTATCCTGGCGCACTCTCGCTTTCAGATCGGTTCAATCAATGCAGGCGTTGCCCTTGCCAGCATGTTGCTGGTCGCGGGCAGCGGCATTATTGGCCGCTTCATTTATATCAAGATCCATCATGGCCTTTATGGGCACCGTGCCAGCCTGGAAGAAGTGCGTGCGCTTTCCGGGCTGAATTCGCGGGAGGTCCAGTCCCGGCTTTCATTCGCGCCCAAGGTGGAGGCGGCGCTGTCAGCCTTTGAAACACAGGCGCTGAATGTGCAGGGAAACATACTGAAAAGAATTTGGACCTTCGTCATATTGCCGCTAAAGGCACGCAACGCCTATCTGCGTTGCGCTCTTGAACTCAGGCGCCAATACAGTTTGCAGGCGAAAGCCCGCAACTGGGATCAGGCCAAGAAGCAACGCAGGCTTAAAGCCGCCAAACAGGTGGTAAGGGCCTATCTGCGCGGTGTGCAGAATGTGGCGCACTTCAGCACCTATGAACGTCTGTTTTCGCTATGGCATGTATTGCATGTGCCGCTGGTTTACATGCTGATTCTCAGCGCGATTGCGCATGTGGTGGCGGTGCACATGTATTGATGGATCAGGCGCGGGAAACGGCCAGGACGCATCTGCAAGCCATGCGTGCCGTGCCGGTAATAATAAAAATGTGGCTTGTTCTGTTGATGATGCTGACCCTTTGCCTTGCAGGCGGTGTCAGGGCGGACTCGCTGGAAAGCGTGCTGATGCCGGGCAAGGTCATACAGGGTCATGCCAAGACGGAAGGCCAGTGCAACAAATGCCATGTCCGGTTCAACCGGGCGGGACAGGACAAATTGTGCGGCGACTGCCACAAGGAAGTGGCGCGTGATGTTGCGCAAAAGCAGGGTTACCACGGCCGCGCGAAGGACGACAAGTTCTGCCGCGAGTGCCATGCCGAGCACAAGGGCAGGGATGCCCGCGTTGTGGATCTGGACGAGAAAAAGTTTGATCACCGGCAGACGGATTACCTGCTCAAGGGCAAGCACGTGGAGACGGAATGCAACAAGTGCCACTTGCCCGGGAAGAAGTACCGGAATACGCAGGCGATGTGCATTGCCTGCCACAAGAAAGATGACGAACACAAAGGCAAGCTGGGCACCAAGTGCGCTGACTGCCATACCGAGGATAGCTGGAAGGAAGCCAGGTTTGACCACGACAAGACCAAATTCAGGCTGGAAGACAAGCACGTCAAGGTGGCATGCAAGGACTGCCACCGGGACAATGCCTTCAAGAACACGCCCATGGCCTGTGTGTCCTGTCACCGCAAGGACGACAAGCACAAGGGGCGCTATGGCGATAAGTGCCAGACCTGCCATGACGCTAAATCATGGGATGGAATCCTGTTCGATCATGACCGCGACACGAAATACTCCCTGCGCGGGAAGCATCGCCAGACAAAGTGTGACAGCTGCCACGCCGGCAACCTTTATCGCGACAAGTTGCAATCCACCTGCATTGCCTGTCACAAAAAAGATGACAAGCACAAGAACACGCTGGGCGAGAAATGCGCGGACTGCCATGTCGAACGCGACTGGAAGGAAGCGCGCTTCGATCACGGCAAGTCACGTTTTCCGCTGCGTGGAAAGCACGATGAGATCGAGTGCAAGGCCTGCCACAAGACAGCCGTGTTCAAGGACACGCCCATGACCTGTCTTGCCTGTCATAAAAAGGATGACAAGCACAAGGGTACGCTGGGCGAGCTGTGCGGCGATTGCCATAACGAGCGCACTTGGAAGGAACACCACTTCGACCACGACAAGACGAAGTTCGCGCTGTTGGGCAAACACCGCGAAGCGAAGTGCGACGGCTGCCACAAGGACATGAAGTACAAGAACACGCCGTCTGCCTGCCTGGCCTGTCATAAGAAAGATGACGTGCACAAGGGGCAGCAGAGTGAAAAGTGCGAGCTATGTCATGACGCCAGCAACTGGAAGCGCACGACATTCAATCATGGCCGCTCACGCTTTCCTCTGACCGGGAAGCATATGGTGGTCGAGTGCAAGAAATGCCATCTGACCGCGCAATTCAAGGACGCCAAATCCGAGTGCGTGGCCTGTCATGAGAAAGAAGACGTGCACAAGCGCCGCCTGGGCGCGCAATGCGAGAGCTGCCACAACGCCCGCAACTGGCGCTTGTGGGATTTCAACCATGACACCAAAACCCGCTTCCGGCTGGATGGCGGGCACAAGCCGCTGGACTGTTATGCCTGCCACACGAGGGCGGTCACCGGAAAAGCAAGCCTGCCGATGAACTGCGTCAGCTGCCACGAGAAGGATGACGTGCACGATGGCAGCTACGGCCCCCAGTGCCAGAAATGCCATGAAACCACTTCCTTCAAGCGGATCAGGCTCCGCACGGGGGAAGACATGCCAGCCCGGCGCATGCCGGCGGAAATACCCGTTTGCCCTTCCGCAATACACGGGCTTTGCGGAAATGCGGTCCATTCATTCATTCGGGCCGCCGAAAAAGGAGACTCATGATGCACTTGAATATCCATGCGCGCTCGCGCTATTCATTGCTCGCAGCCGTCATTGCCATTCTGCTGGCCAGTTTGCTGGCGGGTTTCCTGCCCGATGCCCTTGCCGCGCAGCCGGGCAAGACCCGTTTCGACCATATCACGACGGGTTTTGCGCTGACGGGCGCGCACTATAACGTCCGCTGCGAATCCTGCCATGTCCGCGGGGTATTCAAGGGTACGCCGACTCAATGTTCGGGTTGCCACACGGCCGGAAGCCAGCGCGCGACCACTACCTTGCCCTCGAATCATATTCCCACCAAGCAGGCATGCAGCGCCTGTCACAACACAACGACTTTCAGCGGTGCGAAGTTCGATCATTCAGGCATCGCTTCCGGAACCTGTTCGACCTGCCACAACAACAGCAAGGCCAAGGGCAAACCTTCAGGCCACATCGCCACTTCTGCGCCCTGCGACAGCTGCCACAAAACGTCTTCCTGGACGCCTGCCAAGTTCAGCCACTCGAGCGTGGCGGCGGGCAGTTGCACAAGCTGTCACAACGGCACCGCTGCCAAGGGCAAGTCTTCTGGGCATATTCCAACCACCGCGTCCTGTGATTCGTGCCACAAGACCACGGCCTGGACCCCTGCCATATTCAGCCATGGCGGTGTGTCGCCGGGCACCTGTTCGACCTGCCATAACGGAACCAGCGCCAAGGGCAAGCCGTCAACGCACATCCCGACCACGGCATCCTGTGATTCGTGCCACAAGACGACAGCATGGCTACCGGCGACATTCAGTCATGCCAGCGTAAGCCCAGGCACGTGTTCGACCTGCCACAATGGCTCCACTGCGAAAGGCAAGCCATCCAGCCATATTCCAACCACTGCATCCTGTGACACCTGCCACAAGACCACGGCCTGGCTGCCCGCGACCTTCAGCCACACGAGTGTGGCTGCCGGTACCTGTTCGACTTGCCATAATGGAAGCAGCGCCAAAGGCAAACCCTCAACCCATATCCCGACGACGGCATCCTGTGATTCGTGCCACAAGACATCGGCATGGACGCCTGCCACCTTCAATCATTCCGGCGTGGCGCCGGGAACATGCTCAACCTGCCACAATGGTTCAACGGCAAAGGGCAAGCCCTCGACCCATATTCCGACCACGGCCGCATGCGACACCTGTCACAAAACCGCGGCGTGGAAACCCGCGACCATGAACCATACGGGCATTGCTCCGGGGACATGTGCCACTTGCCACAACGGCAGCATGGCGGCTGGCAAACCTGGCACGCACATCCCGACAAGCGCGTCCTGCGATACGTGTCACAAGACGTCGTCGTGGAATACAGCCACAATGAATCACAGCGGCATTGCACCGGGAACCTGCTCGACCTGCCACAATGGTTCAACCGCAACGGGCAAGCCCTCGACTCACATCCCGACCACGGCTTCCTGTGATTCCTGTCACAAGACGACGGCATGGGTGCCCGCAACTTTCAGTCACACGGGGGTTGCGCCAGGAACCTGTTCGACCTGTCACAATGGTTCAAGCGCGACAGGCAAATCGAGCACCCATATTCCCACTACGGCTTCATGCGATAGCTGTCACAAGACCACTGCCTGGTTGCCAGCCACGTTCAGCCACACCGGCGTAACCCCTGGAACCTGCTCAACCTGCCACAATGGTTCGACCGCGACCGGCAAACCGAGTACCCACATCCCGACGACGGCATCCTGTGATTCCTGCCACAAGACAACTGCATGGTTGCCTGCAACGTTCAGCCACACTGGCGTGGCACCCGGAACGTGTGCCACCTGCCACAATGGTTCAACCGCAACGGGTAAGCCCTCGACTCACATCCCGACCACGGCTTCCTGTGATTCCTGTCACAAGACGACGGCATGGTTGCCAGCCACGTTCAGCCACACCGGCGTAACCCCTGGAACCTGCTCAACCTGCCACAATGGTTCGACCGCGACCGGCAAACCGAGTACCCACATCCCGACGACGGGTTCGTGCGATTCGTGTCACAAGACCACTGCATGGCTGCCAGCTACCTTCAGCCATACGGGTGTGGCTCCCGGAACGTGTGCCACCTGCCACAATGGTTCGACCGCAACGGGCAAGCCGAGCACTCATATCCCGACTTCGGCCTCGTGCGATTCGTGTCACAAGACAACTGCATGGCTGCCAGCTACCTTCAGCCATACGGGTGTGGCTCCCGGAACGTGTGCCACCTGCCACAATGGTTCGACCGCAACGGGCAAGCCGAGCACTCATATCCCGACTTCGGCCTCGTGCGATTCGTGTCACAAGACAACTGCATGGCTGCCAGCTACCTTCAGCCATACGGGTGTGGCTCCCGGAACGTGTGCCACCTGTCACAATGGTTCGACCGCCACCGGCAAGCCCAGCACACACATCCCGACCACGGGTTCGTGCGATTCGTGTCACAAGACGACAGCATGGCTGCCAGCTACCTTCAGCCATACTGGCGTAGCCCCCGGCACCTGTTCGACCTGTCACAACGGTTCGACCGCCACCGGAAAACCAAGCACCCACATCCCGACGGCGGCATCCTGTGATTCCTGCCACAAGACGACAGCATGGCTGCCAGCTACCTTCAGTCATACGGGTGTGGCTCCCGGAACGTGTGCCACCTGCCACAATGGCAGTACAGCCACTGGAAAGCCATCAACTCATATTCCAACTACTGCTTCGTGTGATTCCTGTCATAAAACTACCGCCTGGCTGCCGGCCACCTTCAGCCACACAGGTGTCGCACCGGGAACCTGTTCGACTTGCCACAATGGCAGCACGGCTACCGGAAAGCCATCAACGCATATTCCAACTACTGCCTCGTGCGATTCGTGTCACAAGACGACAGCATGGCTGCCTGCGACCTTCAGCCATACTGGCGTAGCCCCCGGAACCTGTTCGACCTGTCACAATGGTTCGACCGCGACAGGCAAGCCCAGCACACACATCCCGACTACGGCTTCATGCGACAGTTGCCACAAGACCACGGCTTGGTTGCCGGCCACGTTCAGTCATACTGGCGTGGCGCCCGGGACCTGTTCGACCTGTCACAATGGTTCGACCGCCACCGGCAAGCCCAGCACACACATCCCGACGACGGCTTCGTGCGATTCGTGCCATCGCACCACGGCCTGGCTGCCAGCGACCTTCAGCCACACGGGTGTGGCACCGGGCACCTGTTCGACCTGCCACAACGGCTCAGCCGCGACCGGCAAGCCGGTCACGCATATCGCAACGACGGCTTCGTGCGATTCCTGCCACAAAACGACAGCATGGCTGCCCGCAACCTTCAGTCATACTGGCGTCGCTCCGGGAACCTGCGCAACCTGTCACAATGGATCCACAGCCACCGGCAAATCCTCCGGGCACTTTGTGACGACCCGCTCCTGCGACAGTTGCCATACAACAACGGCCTGGACACCTACAAAGGCTTACACACACACTTCGCCGTTCTACAAGCCGCATAATTCCGGCGTGACCTGCGCTTCCTGCCATACCACGAACAGTGAAGTCATTGCCTGGAAATTCGCTGCCTACAAGCCGGATTGCGCGGGTTGTCACGCCAGTACGTTCAAGCCGGATGCGCACAAGAAGGTGGATACTCCCAAGATTCTGTACACCGTCGTGGAATTGAAGGACTGCTCGGGCAGCTGCCACGAGTACACGAACAACACGTTCACCACCATCAAGAAAACGCGCAGCGGTGAGCACAGATCCACCGGCGGTGATTTCTGATTTTATTGATTGAAGGAAAGATTCAGCACATGCATGCACCCGCAAGAGAAAAGCTAGCCATTTCACTCATCAGCCTGGGCTTGTGCATGGGTGGCATGCAACCCGCACTGGCGAACGTGATGGAGGAATTGCAGGTTCAGCCAGACAAGACGGATAACGTTGTCCGCATCAAATTCAACTCCCGCATTCATTTCATCCGGCAGGTTGCGGCCGAGAAAGGCAGCGCGGCCATTGTCTTTTTCCGGATTGTGGAAGGCTCGGAGTTGCAACTCAAGGTCGAGGAATTGCTCAAGGCCAGGCCTGCCGCATCATTGCCGGGCGTGTCGGTGTCTTTCCCCCCCCAGCCTGGCACGCAGATCAAGAAACTGCTGATCAAATTCAGCAAGCGGACAGAAGCCGCTATCAAGGCCGGACCGGACGATCGCAGCCTGGATATCGTGTTCAAGGACGCCGGCAAATCGGCGGTCAAGGACAGCAACCGGTATGCGGTCAAGTTGTTGAGCACGTCAAGCAAGGAGGATCTGGGAAGCAAGGTTGTGCCGGCGCGATTCTCGGATTACGACGTGTTCACCTCGCAGCGGACCGTGGATGGCAAAACCGTGTATGAGCTTTATCTGGGTTACTTGCCCACGGCTCAGGCGGCGGAAAAATTGCGCGACCAGTTGAGTCCTCGTTTTCCAGATGCCGCAGTGGTGGACATGACAAGCCGCAAGCAACAGACACTGGGTGCGGTGGCAAAGAAACCCGTGCCAGCGGAAGTGCTGCCCTTGCCGGCCGTGGAGCCAGTCGCTATCCAGGAAGTCGAAGATCAGGCAGGCGGCCTCATGAAGCAGGCCAGAGCCGCGCTGGAAACCGGCAATAATGAGCAGGCGGTCAATCTGCTCAACCAGCTGCTGTTTCTGCCACCCAATGCGCAGTCGCAGGAAGGCCAGGAACTGATCGGATTGGCGCGCGAGCGAAACGGCGAGCTGGCCAAGGCAAAAACGGAATACGAGCTTTATCTCAAACTGTTCCCCGAGGGTGAAGGGGCAGCCCGGGTTCGCCAGCGGCTTGCGGCCCTGAATGTGCCAGAGGCGGCACCTGGCGCACCGGGAGCCGTGGCAAAACGCGTCCCCGAAGCCAAGGTGGTCAAGACCTTCAGCGGCAGCCTGTCCCAGTACTATTATGGCGGCCAGTCGCAAACCCAGACTGCGTTCAGCACGCCCACCACGGTTGACAAGTCTTCCATTTCCGGCATTGATCAATCTTCACTGGTGACCAACGTCGATCTCAATGGACGTTATCGCGACGCCAATGCCGATCACAAATTTGTGGTGCGCGACACGCATACCTGGAGTTTTCTGGAATCCGTACCGACGCGAAACCGCCTGACCGCCGCCTATTACGATTACAAGGGCTTGCAGAACAATTTCAATGCCAGGATTGGCCGCCAGAGCGGTTATGGCAGCGGTCTGCCGAACCGGTTTGACGGCGCGCTGGTCGGTTATGGATTCATGCCCAAGTTCAAGATCAACCTTGCAGCGGGCTTGCCCGTGGAGTTTCCCACGTTGGATTCTGACCGCAAGTTCATGGGCGTCAGTCTGGATGCGGAAAATCTGGCGGGCCGCTGGAGCGGCAACGCGTTTTTCATTGAACAGCAGGTCGATGGCATTCTTGACCGGCGGGCAACCGGCGGCGAGCTGCGTTACTTTGACGAGCACCGATCGCTGTATTCCCTGGTGGACTATGACGTCAGCTATGACATTCTGAATATCGCCATGTTGCAGGGCTCATGGCAGACTGCGGGACAGACCACGTTCAACCTGCTGCTGGACCGCCGCCGCGCGCCCACCCTGTCCACGCATAACGCGCTATACAACAGTGCGGTCACGTCATTGATTCCCATCCCTACCTCTATCAAACAGTTGCTGACCGTGCGCACGGAAGACCAGATCAGGGTCCTGGCGGAAGGCGCCACCGCGATTGCCAACCAGGCCCAGTTAGGTGTGACCACGCCGCTCAATCAGACCTGGCAACTGGGCGCGGATATCGGCCTGACCAATATTGGCGCGCTGCCGCAGGTGACACTGGACGACGGGACGGTGTTGAATCCGAGTCCGGCGACCGGGAACATCATGAATTACGCTATTCGCGCCATTGGAACCAACCTGTTCTCGGGGCGCGACATCAATGTGTTCTCGCTGTCCTACACCGATGCGCCCGAATCCACGCCATCGTTCAACGGCATTCAGCTCGCTTACAACAACACGACCTATCTTGGCGACAAGTGGTCGCTGGAACCCTCGCTTAAATATTATCGCCAGCAAACTGATCCCAGCACGGACTTGTCGCGCTGGACGCCCGGCATCCGTATCAGTTACCGCATCAAGGAATCCGTGAGCCTGGATGGCGAATACATTTACGAGCATGCCACCACGGAGAGCCCGGGCACACAGGATATTTCCCAGACCCATTATTTCTCGGTGGGCTACCGCTGGGATTTTTGAACGGATAGAAAAGAAATGGGCATGACAGGTTTTTGGGTTGTAATGGGCGCCATGATTGCGCTGGGGTTGGCATTCGTACTGCTGCCGCTGACACGCCGGCATCATTTGCCGGACAGCTCGCCGCGCTTCCAGTCCAATATGTTGATTCATCGCGATCAGCTGAAGCAACTGGAGATTGATCGGGACAAGGGTGCGATCAGCGCGGACGAGTTTCAATCCGAACAGCAGGAATTGGCAAGGCGCGCCATCGAGGATGCGCTGGCGGCGCTGAAGGAGGTTCCACCCCCTTCGGAGCGGCCTGAAGTCCGCCCGATTGCAATTGCTTTGGCGATTCTTGTTCCCGCGGTGGCGATCGGCTTGTATCTGAAACTGGGCTCACCGGATTCGCTGGCCGATAACAAGGCCTCGCCGCTATTGGTGAACACTCAGGATCAGACCAGCCCGCATGGCATGTCGTTTGACCAGATACGCGAAAGCGCGGACAAGCTCTCGGCCCGCCTGCGGGAAAATCCCTCGGATGGCGAAGGCTGGGCGATGCTGGCACGCTCATACAATGTGCTCGGGCGTTATCAGGAGGCGGCTTCGGCCTACGAAAAGGCTGCTTCCCTGTTGCCACGGGATGCGCAGCTGATGGCCGACTATGCTGATGCGCTGGCGATGTCGCAGGGTCAGAAGATGGAAGGCAAACCGCTCGAAATCGTCCGGCAGGCGCTGAAGATCGATTCGACGAATCTGAAGGCGCTGGCGCTGGCGGGTACTGCCGCGTTCGATCGCAAGGAATACGGTGAAGCCGTGAAATACTGGGACAAGGTTGCTCAGCTTGCTCCTGCCGATTCCGAGTTTGCCCGTTCGATTGCGGGCAATCTGGAAGAGGCTCGTGCGCTGGCGGAAGGCCGCCAGCCAGTCGCGGCCTTGCCGCAAATCATGCCGGAAAAAGTTGAAAACGCGTCTGCCCGGGCGCCAGCCATCATAACGGGCAGCATCAGCCTCAAGCGGGAACTGGCCGCTCGAGTCAAGCCGGACGATACGGTATTCATCTTCGCCCGCGCCGAAAAGGGGCCGCGCATGCCGCTGGCCATTTTGCAGCGCAAGGCAAGCGAACTGCCGATAAGCTTTAGTCTGGACGATTCCAGCGCAATGTCGCCGGACATGAAGCTGTCCAGTGCCGCAGCCGTGAACGTGGTGGCCAGGATTTCCCGGTCGGGCAACGCAACGGCGCAAAGTGGCGATCTGGAAGGAATGGCAGGTCCGGTCAAACCGGGCAGCCAGGGTATTCAAATCAGCATCGGGAACGTAGTACCCTAGGCACGGATGTTTTTTAACAGGTTATTGCAATAGCATGAGGGCACCTGCCGTCAAACCCAAGATCGATACCGGACCGGTAACGCCACCGTTGCCGCTGGTTCTGGCGTTGAGAAGGTTGCTGCGTCCGCTGGTCCGGCTGTTGCTGTCGTACAGCGTGCAATTTCCCTATCTGGCCAACCTGCTGAAACTGACTTATGTGGAAGTGGCCACGCGCGAGTTTCCGCTGGATCAGAAACCGCAAACCGATAGCCGGATCAGCCTGCTTACCGGCATACACCGTCAGGATGTGAAAAGGCTTCGCGGTGAGATGTTGTCGGAAGCCGGACCCCCGCCCGCGGTTTCCATGGGCGCCTTGCTGGTGTCGAAATGGATGGGCGAGGCGGCATATCTGGATTCGAATGGCCGGCCCAGGCCGCTGCCGCGCACGGCAGCCGAGGGCGGGGCCGCTTCTTTCGAGCGGCTGGTGCAAAGCGTCAACAAGGATATCCGCCCGCGCGTGGTGCTGGACGAGTGGCTCCGGCTTGGAGTTGCCGAAATCGATGCGCATGATCGTGTCGTGCTTCGTACCGAAGCCTTTGTTCCGACGCATGGTCAGGAAGAGAAACTCTTTTACTTCGGCAAGGTGATCCATGATCATCTGGCCGCAACCGCCCACAACCTGACTTCCGGGCAACCGCCCATGCTGGACCGTTGTGTCTATTTCGATCAGCTGACCGAACATTCCGTGGAACAGCTCGAAGACTATTCCAGGACGCTTGCCGTCGAGGCCATGCAGGCGCTGAACCGCAAGGCCATGGAATTGCAGCAGGCCGATGCCGGCAAGGTGAGAGCCACGCACCGGATTACCTTTGGCCTGTATTTTTACCAGGCGAATGAGGAAAAGCCAGAGAAACAGGAACGTTCATCATGATTTTCAGATTCCTGCCGGCGTTGCTGCTTCTTGTTTTCAGTCTGGGTGTTTCGGCCAATCCCTGTGCTCTGGGCGGTCGCCCATTCCCTGTGGAAGACGGAAATGGGGCGGGCGGTACTGGCCGTGCCGCGGGCGAGGGGGATCGCTCGGGAACAGGCGGGACAGGACACCTGGATGGCACCGGCAGCGGCGGTACCGGCAGTGAGGCGCGGGGTGGGGATGGCACCGGCTCTGGCGGCACGGGTATCGTCGGGGTCATTACCGGGTTTGGCAGCGTCTGTGTGAATGGGCTTGAAATTCACTACGATGCCGGCACGCCTGTCGTGGCCAATGGCTCGCGCATCGCTTCAAATCAACTGGCGGTCGGACAGATGGTGGCGGTGGAAGCCGCCGGTCAGGAAACAAATCTTGTCGCCAGGCAGATACATGTCCAGCATGCCCTGATCGGCCGTGTTCAGGCGGTGGATGGCGGACGGGTCAAGGTTTGGGGCCAGTGGGTCAGTTTGCCGGGTTCGCAGGGGCTGAAAGCCGGTGACCGTATCAAGGTCAGCGGTTACCGCCTCAATTCAGGCTCCATTTTTGCAACACGGATTGATGCCGCTTCGCCACAGGAGGCGGATCTGATCAGCGGTGAGGTGGAAGCGATTGAGAACGGTGTGGCCATGATTAACGGCGTGAAGATCCGCCTGCCGGGAGGCGCCGATTCGGTGAAATCCGGAAAGGAATTCCGCGCCATTGGCAAGCCTGAAAGCGGCGGTTTCAAGGCGGACCGGATCGAACCGGGTGGCAAACAGGACTTTCTGGAGAAGGTTGATCGCATGGTTGTTCAGGACAGCATTCGTCCCGGCAAGGCAGGCACGATGCGCGTGGGGAACATGGATTTTGCCTTGAGCGCGGATATCCGGATAAAGGGCGGCAGCCTGAAGGATTTGCAACCTGGCCAACTGGTGAGGGTCGAGGCGCGGCAGAAAAATGGCCAGACGGTTATTGAGCGTATCGAAATTCGCGGCGAAACCAAAGACCGTATTCAGAAGGAAAAGGAAACCGGGTCGAAGGTGAATGCCAACGGCAATGACGCGGCTAAAGCTGCGTCTGCAAAACCAGAGCACCACGAAGGCGGGGAGCGCGAAAACGGATCCAGTGAAGATCATGACCACGAAAATGTGGAAAAGCCGGAGTCTCGTGACCAGGAGATGAATGAGCGTTCGGAAAAATACGAGAAAACAGAAAAGTCTGAGAAGGCTGAAAAAACTGAAAAAACCGAGCGCGTTGAAAAATCCGAGAAGGTAGAAAAAGTAGAAAAAGCCGAGAAACCTGAAAAGGTCGAGAAGCCCGAGAAAGCAGAAAAACCCGAGAAAGTAGAAAAACCGGAAAAGGTGGAGAAACCGGAAAAACCTGAAAAAGACGATTGATGCAGACCAGGTAAGTCGGCGGATTTTCCTATTTGAAAATAGCCAGCACGGCCGCCCAAATGGCCAGGCAGAATGTGCCGATCAAAAGCAGGGTATTTATCCGCTGCTGATTGGCCAGTTTCTGCAAACGCATTTCCAGTTCCTTGTCTGATTCCTGGGGCCTTGAAAGGAACTGATGGGCAAGTCGCGGCAGTTGCGGCAGCAGGCGGCTCCACTCGGGCGCTTCCTCCTTCATGCGTCGAACAAAGCCGCGCCAGCCGAGCTGTTCGTTCATCCAGCGTTCCAGATAGGGTTTGCCGGTCTTCCAGAGATCAAGTTCGGGGTCAAGCTGACGGCCAAGCCCTTCAACCTGTAACAGCGTTTTTTGCAGCAGGACCAGTTGCGGTTGTATCTCGACGTTGAATCTTCTCGACATGGCAAACAGCCGCATGAGCAGATGGCCGAAGGAAATGTCTTTCAGCGGCTTGTCGAAATAGGGTTCGCAGCAGGCGCGTACCGCAGCTTCGAGTTCTTCCACTCTGGTATTGGCCGGCACCCAGCCGGATTCGATGTGTGCCTCGGCGAAGCGCTTGTAATCGCGGCGGAACGCGGCAAGGAAATTGACGGCCAGATAGTTCTTGTCCGTTTCCGACAGCGTGCCGCAGATGCCGAAATCCACCGCCAGGTATTTGCCTTTGTCCGTGCCTTCGGTGCCGACAAAAATGTTGCCGGGATGCATGTCGGCATGGAAAAAGCCATCGCGGAACACCTGGGTAAAAAAGATTTCCACGCCGTTGCGTGCCAGTTTCGGGATGTCGACCCCGGCATTGATCAGTGCTTCCTTCTGGCTGATGGGCACGCCGTGGATGCGTTCCATCACCATTACCGATTCGCGGCAATAGTCGAAGTACACCTCGGGCATGCGCGTGAGGGTGGAACGTTCGAAATTGTGCTTGAGCAGCGCGGCATTGGAAGCTTCGCGCATCAGGTCCAGTTCATCTGCCAGGGTTTTGCGGAACTCGTCGACGACTTCGCGCGGGCGCAGCCGCTTGCCGTCGGCAAAGAGTTTCTCGATCAAATAAGCGCCTGCATCCAGCAGACCAAGATCGTGTTCGATAATGCGCGCGATGCCGGGCCGCAGAACCTTGACCGCCACCAGGCGGCCATCACACAGCGTGGCGAAATGCACCTGCGCCACCGAGGCGGAGGCAACCGGCACGCGATTGAATTCGCTGAATATCTGCTGCCAAGGGCGTTCATAGGCAGCGTTCAGCACGGTGTCAACCTGGGCAAAAGGGAAGGGTGGAACGCGATCCTGCAGCAGCGCCAGTTCATTGGCGATGTCCTCAGGCAGCAAGTCGCGGCGGGTGGAGAGCATCTGGCCGAACTTGACGAACAGCGGGCCCAGCGATTCCAGCGCCAGACGCAGGCGCTCGCCTCTGGGTTTGGACAAGTCGCGCCAGAACAGGAGGCCGTTGACCACGGGTCGCAGCCAGCGGGTTTTGGCATGGCCAAGCAGGAAGTCGTCCAGCCCGTAACGCAGCGAAACCCAGCCTATAGTGAGCAGCCGCAGGAACTTCATGCGGATTTTTCCAGATTTGTCAGTCGGGTTTCCAGCCGCGCCACGTCATCACGCAACGCGTCGACGTCCGCATTGAAATGCTTGATATCCAGCGGGCTGGCCAGCATGGGGTTTTCGTGCGTTGCGTATTCGGCCAGGGTTTTGGCGGTATCCGTTGTGGTCTGATTCAGCCAGCCGGTAAAACTGCGGCCCGCCTCGGCCAGCCTGAAACCGATGATAGGGCCAAAGACTTTGGACAGATCGGATTCGGCATCCCAGGCCATGTTCTGGAATACATCGTTGAAGGCCGAAAGCAACTCGGCATCGCCTTCAGTGGGTGCCGAGCGGAAGGCGGCCTTGCCCTCGAATGGCAGTCGGGTCAGCAGCTCGGGCGTCAGTTTGATGGTTGCATCGGCTTCCGTGTCTGATACTGCGTAAGCAAGCTGGCCATTTCCCTGAATGAGAAGCACGTGACGGCTGATCAGGGCATCGATGGCCAGCTTGCGTCCGGCATGCCGGGCCAGGCTGGCATGCCCGCCTGGCGTTTGCGCGACGAGATGATTGAGGACGCCCGCAAGCGCCAGGCCGGATAATTCCATCAATGGTTTCCTAGAACTTGAAACCCCGGTGCAACGCGACCACACCCGCGGTCAGGTTGTGATAGGTCACGCGTTCAAAGCCCGCATCTTCCATCATGGCCTTGAGTTCTTCCTGTCCGGGATGCATGCGGATGGATTCTGCAAGATATTGATAGCTGCCGGCATCGTTGGTGATGAGCTGGCCCATCTTTGGCAGCACCTTGAAGGAATACGCATCGTAAACCGGCTCCAGCGGCTTCCAGACTTTCGAGAATTCCAGCACCAGCAGCCGGCCGCCGGGTTTGAGCACACGGTACATTTCCTTCAGGGCCATATCCTTGTGCGTCATGTTGCGCAGGCCGAAGGCCACGCAGACCAGATCAAAATAGTTGTCGGGGAAGGGCAGCTTCTCGCCGTCGCATTGGGCGACCGGAGTCAGGGTGCCTTCGTTCAGCAGACGGTTGCGGCCCTCATTGAGCATTGAGTAGTTGATGTCAGTCAGGATGACCTGGCCGGTCGGGCCGACTTCCTTCAAAAACAGCCGGCTCATGTCGCCGGTGCCGCCAGCGATATCAAGGACTTTGTGGCCGGGGCGCAGACCGGCCTGGCTCACCGTGAAACGCTTCCAGATCCGGTGCAGGCCGCCGGACATCAGATCATTCATCAGGTCGTAGCGGCGCGCCACGGAATGAAAGACCTCCGCAACCTTGGCGGCTTTTTCAGATTCGGCGACGGTTTTAAAGCCGAAATGGGTGGTGTCTTTTTCGCTCATGGCTAATTTTACCTGACCTGAAGGGTTTGCCAGCCTGTCACAAAGTTGTCATTTTGCCGTCATACTATCTGTGCAGGTGATATTTAGAGGCAAAGCAAGTCATGGCTGCAAACATACTGCTGGTGGAAGACGAACCCGGCATCCAGGAGCTGCTCAAGCTCAATCTTGGCCAGGCCGGGCATCAGGTGACTGCGGCATCCGACGCAGAGGATGCTTTGCAATACCTGCGAAACACGCTTCCGGACGTGATCTTGCTTGACTGGATGTTGCCGGGCATGTCCGGTATCGATCTGTGCAAGCGTCTGCGGTCCGATAATCGCTACCAGCCGGTTCCCATCATCATGCTGACCGCGCGCGGCGAGGAACAGGACAGGGTGGCTGGGCTGGATACCGGGGCGGACGATTACATTACCAAGCCGTTTTCCCCGCGCGAGCTGGTCTCTAGAATCAGGGCAGTCCTGCGCCGCCGTGCCCCGCAGATGACCGAAGAAGAGGTCGATATCGCAGGCCTCAAGCTGGACCCGGTCAGCCACCGGGTCAGCGGAAATGGCACCCCCATAGAACTGGGCCCCACCGAATTCCGGCTGCTGCATTTCTTCATGACCCATGCCGAACGGGTGTATTCCCGGTCACAACTGCTGGACCAGGTGTGGGGCGACGATGTGTTCGTCGAGGAGCGCACCGTGGATGTCCATATACGCCGGCTAAGGCTTGCGCTGGAAGTGAGTGGTCACGATAGCCTGGTGCAGACCGTGCGCGGATCGGGCTACCGCTTTTCCGTCCATAAGTAGATAATGCGTTTACCTCATCCTGCGCGGACGGAAAATGGGTTTCTGGTGGCGGCCTTTTACCACGTTGTTCGGCCTTGGTCTGGTGGCCCTGCTGTTCTGGGCGGGCGGCGGGCAGAACGCCGCGCTCAAGTTCGCGGTGGTGGTTTTGCTGGCTTATCTCTTTCGCCAGTTCTGGCAGGAGGCCCGGCTCGTCCGCTGGCTTGAAAAGGACGGGAATACCCCGGCTCCCAAGGATACCGGCAGCTGGGGCGACATTTTCTACCGTCTGGAAAAACTGCAAAAACGCCAAAATCAAAGTCAATCGGAACTGGTCAACGCCTTGGGACAGTTCCAGCATGCGGCCGAAGCGGTGCCGGACGGCATTGTCATTCTCAACCAGCAGGATCAGATCGAGTGGTGCAATCCCGCGTCGAAACGTTATCTGGGCCTGGATTGCACGCGCGACAAAAGCCAGTTCATTCACTACCTTTTAAGACAAACGCATTTTGTCGATTTCCTGAATGCGCATGATTACTCGCAGCGCCTGACCTGCCGCTCGCCGGCCAACCGCGACATCCTGCTATCGCTGCAACTGGTTCCGTTCGGCGCCGAACAGAAACTGCTGATGGCGCGAGACATCACTGAACTGGAACGCGTGGACGCCATGCGCCGCGACTTTGTCGCCAACGTCTCGCATGAATTGCGCACGCCGCTGACCGTGGTAGGTGGTTTCGTCGAAACCCTGGGCGAGATGGAAAAGCCGGGGGATGCCGACCTCAAGCATTATTTCGGCATCATGCACAATCACACAAAACGCATGCAGCGGCTGCTGGATGACCTGCTGACCCTGTCGCGCCTGGAGTCGTCGGACAACGCCGTGGCCGAGGAACAGGTGCAGATGCCGGATCTGATCCGCGAACTGGCACGCGAAGCGGAGTCCCTGAGCCGGAACAAACACACGATTCGTGTCGAGATTCAGTCCCAGGCCTGGCTACTGGGCAGCCTGCAGGAACTGCAAAGCGCGTTTTCCAATCTGGTTTCCAATGCCG
>CAYOJA010000012.1:0-58228 GCA_964404175.1 uncultured Thiobacillus sp.
TGCCGATCCTGATTTCGACTTCCGTTTCAGGCGGCGAATAGCGCACTGCGTTGTCCACCAGGTTGCGGGTCAGGATTCTCAGCAAGCCGGCCTGTCCGGTAACGGCCGCACCCGGCTTGCCCGTCAGTGAAAGCCGGATGTGTTTTCCGGATGCGGCAAGTGCCAATTCAGCCAGCACGTCGGCCGCGATCTGGTGCAGGTCGACGGTCTCGGCGTGTTGCAGCAAGGTATCGTGATCGAGCCGGGACAAAGTCAGCAGTTGTTCCACCAGCCGGGTGGCACGGTCACCTGCCTGCAGGGCGTGGTTGATCGCGCGTTCCCTTTCCACATCGCTCCCTGCGCCTTTCGCTACCTGGAGCTGGGTTTTAAGCGCAGCCAGCGGCGTGCGCAATTCATGCGCGGCATCGCTGGTAAAGCGGCGCTCATTGTCGAGCGAGCTTTGCACCCTGCCCAGCAAGATGTTCAGGCGATCCACCATGGGAGCGATTTCCACTGGCACTTCGTCCTCGATAGGTGCGAGAAAACCGGGATCGCGCCTTGCCAGCGCCGTGCCGATCCTCCCCACCGGTTTCAAGGATGCGCCCACCGCAACCCAGATCAGAATCCCCAATAGCGGAATCGAGAACAGCAGCGGCTGCACAAGTTTCTCCAGAATTTCCCGTGCCAGATGTTCACGGGCTTCCACCGATTCGCCAACCTGGATCAGGTATTCATGCCCGGCATCCCAAACGCTGAAAACGCGCCACGCCCGGCCCTGAAGTGAAACATCGGCGAACCCTACTTCCGTACCGGCCAACCGTGTGGCGGGCGCATCGGCGGAATGCAGCAACAGCGTCCGCCCACGCTCCCAAACCTGGAAAGCGACGTTGTGGGCATATTTGTGCAGCGGCTGTGCATGTTCCATTTCGATTTCATCAAAATCATGGCCGATCTGGGCAGCCAGCAGCGAGGCGCTTTGCGCGAGGTGCGCATCCAGAAGTTCCTGCATTTCGGTGCGCGTTTCCCATGCCGTGACCACAGCCGCGCCGGTCCAGACCAGCATGACGCCGCCAAGCAGCATGGCCAGCAAACGCCGGCGGACGCTGCCGCTAACTGCGACGCTCACTTGATTTCCCCTGGCATCAGATAGCCTACGCCGCGCAGGGTTTGCACAATATCCGGAGAGAGTTTTTTCCGCAGATGGTGGAGGTGCACATCGATGGCGTTGGACTCGATTTCCTCGCCCCATGCATACAGCGCGGAAGCCAGCTGGTCGCGTGACATGACGCGGCCCGCATTGCTCATCAGCACATGCAGCAAATCGAATTCTCTTGCGGACAAGGTTCTGGGTTCATTGCGAAAAGTCACCATTCGGCTGGCAGGGTCCAGACTGAGCGTGCCGATGGTCAACGTCGACGCGGCATGGCCCCCGGAGCGGCGTATGAGGGCGCGCAGGCGCGCGGCCAGCTCTCCCAGGTCGAAGGGCTTGACCAGGTAGTCATCGGCGCCGGCATCAAGTCCGCTTACCCGGTCTTCGATGGCATCGCGCGCCGTCAGGATCAGCACCGGCGTGGCATTGCGCGACTGGCGCATGCCTTTCAGCACGTCCAGTCCGGATCGTCTTGGCAGGCCCAGATCGAGCACCACGGCGGCGTAGGATTCGCCCTTGATGGCAATATCCGCCGCGACGCCATCCTGTACCCAGTCGACAGTGAAGCCGTGCTGCCGGAGCCCGGTCTGGATGCCATCGCCCAGCAGGGTGCTGTCCTCTACCACCAGAATGCGCATTTATTGACCGTCCTCGGCCGATCTAGTCGTCGTCATCGTGATGTCTGCCCTTGCGTCCATGCTGTCCGGCATCGGCCAGCTCCGATGTCTGTTGACTGGCCAGCTCACCCGGAGCGTCGATATTGATCTTGCCATTAAACCAGAGGCCCCAAAATCCCGCCACGCCCAACCCGAGCAGCACGGCGGGGATGATTCGCGGTTTAAGGATAGCCTGGCTGGGATTGCCCTGCTTATAGCCGGTCACCATGGCACGCACCAGATTCTCGCGATGCGCGAGACTGCCGGCGATGACGCCAATGACATGAATGCCGACGACCGCCAGCATGAGATTGGAAAAAAGCTCATGCCCCTCTTCCACCCACTCTCCGCCCATCTCGTTATACGTCATCCACCCGGAAATGCCCGAGGCAATACCCAGCAGAAGCAGCAAAACGATGGCAATGGCGCCGGCAGGATTGTGGCCGGTATAGTGTTCCGCCTTGCCAGAGATCAGGGATTTCATATAACGGGCAGCAGCAAGTGGCGACCTGACGAATTCGCTGAAACGGGCATAACGCGTACCCAAGAAGCCCCAGACCAGACGAAAGGCGATCAGCCCCAGCAGGCTGTAACCCAGCATCACGTGAAAATCGCGATACCGTTCGCTCTCAGCCGTCAGCCAGGCTCCTGCAAAACTCAGGACCAGCAGCCAGTGAAACAGGCGGACGGGCAGATCCCATACCAGGATGCGCCCGGATTTTTGCGTGTTCATTTCCTCACCCCCCTGGGCAAACGAATGTTGCGCTCGGAATAGTCGCCCTTGTCCGCTCCGGTGTGGCAGGCCTGGCAATTCGCGGGGGTCTTGATTGCGGGATGCTTCCAGATATCGCGGGGCATTTCTTCCGAATGTTCGTGAACAAACTCTCGCGTTTCGGTGAGGCGAAGCAGCGGCTTGCCATGTGCATCATTGGTGCCGCGCTTGCCGGCATGCTGTTCAAGAAACCGCAGAATATCCGATCGGGATTTTTCGTCGAGGCTCGCATCGGTGCCGAAGTGCTTGTCCAGACCACCCATGACTGACCGCCAGGAAGCAGTCGACAGCATTTGCGGGGGGTAGGCCACGTGGCAGCTGCCGCATTCCTGCTGATAGGCAGGATTGCTGACCGCAAAGCGGCTTTCGCTTGCATGCGATACGGCTGGAACGGACAGGCAGGCCGCAAGCGTCAATGCTAGACCAGCTTTGGATTTCATTTGAAAAATGTTCATTTCATAACCCTCATCGATTAACGCATGGACAGCAAGTAAGCCAGAACGTCGCCCTTTTCCTGCGCCGTGCAGTTTCTGCCCAGCACATCGCCGCAGTTGCGCTTGAACCATTTCTCGACTTTTCTCTCGCTGGTGAAACGCTCTGCATTCGCCGCGGGCGCAAGCGGCTCGATGCGTTTTCCCGTCACCTGGTGTTTGCCTGAACTGGTGGGAGTTTGCGTATGGCACGATGCGCAACTCCATTCCTTGCCATGCGATTCCTTGAAGAATTGCTGTCCACGGCTGGCGGAAGGCACGTTGAAGGACGGGTTTTCCTGCCTGGCCTGGCTGGCGTAAGCCGCAAGAAAGCTGGCAGGTGTTTCCGCAAAAACTGGCGTGGCCACGCCAGTCATGGCAATCAGATAAATAAGTAAACGCATTGCTATCTCCTTGGTTGTCTACTGACAGTTCCAAGCATGCGTGCTGAAAATTAAGCAGCCGTTAAGTGAAATAAAAAAAACGCCAGCATCGCTGCTGGCGTTTCCATGCCAGGATGGATCAGAAATTACTTGCGCCCGCGACCGTAACCACCCCCTGCCCCGGTTCCCATGCCCTTGCCCGTTCCGGCGCCCACTCCCTTGCCTGCGCCTTGCGCGGGAGGTTCATCAGGCAGCACGGCGCCTTGAGCCTTTGCGCGGGCTTTCATTTTTTCGTGATGCTCCTTGCGGAAAGCTTCACGCTCCTGCTCGGTTTTTAGCGCGCGCATCTGGTTGCGATATTCGTTTCTTTCCTGTTCGGTCATCAACTGACTGCCGTAGACGCGTTCCTGATCCTGAATTTGAAGCTGGGATTGGGTTTGCGTCTGCGTTTCTGCCTGGACCCGATCCTTGACTTGATCGGCAGCCCAGCCTTGTCCGGCAAGTGCCACGGTCACTGTGCCTGCTGCGAGGGTTAAAGCGAGATGTTTCATGATTGACTCCTGTTGTATTAAAAGACCCTTCAGTCCTTTGATTGCGGATTCTCCCTGAAGTTCTGTTCACAACGTATTAGTCCTGATGAAAAGGCCAAAGCTGATGCGCATCCAGCTTTAGCCGATATGACGCTTCCAGCGCGTCTACCCGCGCATTGACTTCGTTAAGCTGAGCTTCCAGAGCCAGACGCCGGGCAGTCAAGGATTCACTCAGGCTTCCTTCGCCCAACTGGTAGGCACGCGCGGCACCATCGGCCTGTTTCTGGTAGGCATCGGCGGCTTCCCTGGCGCTTCGCCATATCTCAAGCGCGCGAAGGGCGGTGAGATACTGGCTTTCGGCTTCCTGAGCGAGCCGGACTTTGATTGCGCCTTCGCGCGTCAATGCGGCCTGCGACTCGGCCAGAGCGGCATCGCGATCAGCGCGCCTGGCCGCGCCGGGAAAAGGCACGCTCACGAAAGCGCCAACGATCTTTTCCTCGCCACCGCGTTCCGAAGTGAAACGCAGGCCCAACGTTGGATCAGGCTTCAGGTTGGCGGACAGCCGTTCGGCGTTGAGTTTTGAAAGCTGTGTGCCAGCCTTGGCATAAGCCAGTTCATGGTTTTCCGACAGCACCGCCTCGCGCCAGGTGTCGAGCGTCCCTTCGGCTTTGAAAGGCTCGGGCCAGGTTAATTGAGCAAGGTCAAGCACGGGATAACGTGACCTGAGCAGGGAATGCGCTGCCTCCTGTTGCAACTTCGCGCGCGCCGTCTGGCTTTGGCTCTGGCTCAAGGCCGCGCGTGCCGCCTCGCGTTCAAGCTTGGGCGCATCGCCCGCGCGTATGCGCTTCTCAACGATTTCCACCTGCTGGTTAAACAACTCAGCCTGTGCCTGCCACAGTTTCGTGCTCTCATCCGCGCGGCCATATTCAAACCAGGTTTTCAGCAATTCCCTGGCTGACTCGTGCAGGGCGTCGCCCACTGCGAGTTCCGCCTTTTGAACAGTGACCTCCCCCAGGCGGCCATCCAATGCCACCTTGCCCGGCAGCCTGAAAGATTTTTCCAGCGAACCTTCCCATTCGGTAAAGCGTTCATCCGGTGCCGCGTTGACCCGGCGATTTTGCAGCCCCGCGCTCACCGTCCATTCATGGGAGCCAACCCTGATGCCGAGCGATCTGGCCCTGGCGGCTTCCAGCATGGCTTGTGCCTCGCGCACCCTTGGCTGGTTTTCCAGTGAAGCCAACACTTTTTCCGTGGCCGGCAATCCGGGGAACTCGGCCGCCTGCAATGGCAAGCTTGAGCAGAACAGAATACCAATCGCGGCAGAGGGTATCGCGTTATTCAATTTCAACATTTTCCAAACTCCAATACAGGGATCACCCAGCACACCACATTGCAGTTGGGCAAATCCCGTTTGATCAATCCCTGCAAGGCGGGCACGTTTGCGGTCTCGACCACGCACTCGATCCGGATGCGGTCTTCGCGGCCGCGCACCTGATCCGTGAGCGTGCGAAACGCGAGGTCCGCGCCGTGGCCTTCCGCCGGGCTGACAGTGAATCCCGTCACCCATTGCGGGTGATTGAGCAACAATTCAAGAAGCTCGTCCTTGAGTCGGGCCGGGGCAACGATGGTCAACAGTACGAGATTCATGATGCGCTCCCTTCAACCCTCGAAACACCAAAGCGGCGGAACAAAACCGGCAGGAGAATGAGGGTCAGCAGCGTCGACGTGATTAATCCGCCGATGACGACGATGGCGAGCGGACGCTGAATCTCCGATCCCGGCCCGGTTGCCAGCAATAGCGGAATCAAACCAAACGCGGCGATGCTGGCTGTCATCAGCACTGGCCGCAGCCTGCGTCTGGCGCCTTCGCGTACCACTTCGTCCAGCGGCATGCCCTGTGCCAATAGTTGATTGAAGAAACTGACCAGCACCACGCCGTTCAGTACCGCGATGCCCAAAAGCGCGATGAAACCCACCGAGGCTGGAACGGAAAGATATTCGCCCGCCACCGCCAGGCCGAATATGCCGCCCACCATGGCAAACGGCACATTGGACAATACCAGCGCCGACTGGCGCATGCTTTTGAACGTGGCGAACAGGATGCCGAAGATCAGCAGCAAGGCCACCGGCACCACCACCGCCAGACGCGCCGCCGCGCGCTGCTGGTTTTCGAACTGGCCGCCCCAGGTGATCCTGTAGCCCGGCGGCAGCTTGATCTCTGAACCAATCCGCGCCCTGGCGTCTTCCACAAAGCTGACCAGATCGCGGCCGGCCACATTGGATTGCACCACGATGAAACGCTCGGCATTTTCCCGGTTGACTGCCACCGGGCCTTCCGTGCGTTCGATGCTGGCCACGGCAGAAATCGGCACGGCACGGCCGTCCGGCAGAGTCAGTTGCAATTGCGAAAATAGCGCGGGCGAGGCGCGCAGAGACTCGCTGCCACGCAGAACCAGCGGCACGCGGCGTCCGCTCTCGTTGACGATGCCGGTTTTCTCGCCTTCTATCAGCGACTTCAGCATGCCGGACAATTGGTCGGCATCCATGCCCAACCGGCCCGCTGCCAGACGATCGACGCGTACGCTCAGATATTGCACGCCGTCGTTCTTGAGGCTGAACACATCCTGCGCGCCCGCCACCCTGTTCAGCACGGCCTCGATCCGCCCCGCCAGGTCGTTGAGCACCTTGATATCCGGGCCAAATACCTTGACGGCCAGATCTCCGCGCGAGCCGGTCAGCATTTCCGAAACGCGCATATCAATAGGCTGGGTGAAACCGTAGCCCACGCCGGGAAAGTCTTTCATCACCGTACGGATTTCCTCCATCAACCATTCCTTGTCAGGCTTGCGCCAGGCGTCGCGCGATTTCAGCACGAGAAAGGTATCGGTCTGGTTCAGTCCCATCGGATCCAGTCCCAATTCATCCGATCCCGACCGGGCAATGATGCCGCCAACTTCCGGCACGCGTTTGAGAATCGCCTGCTGCACGGCAAGGTCGGCGGCGATGGACTGCTCCAGACTGACAGAAGGCAGCTTTTCCAGTTGCAGGATCAGATCGCCTTCGTCCATCGCCGGCAGAAAGGTTTTACCGATAAAGGGATACACCGCGCCTGCCGCGACCAGCAGCACAAGCGCACCAATAATGACCACTCTCGGTTTTTCCAGCGCGCGATCCAGCACCGGTGTATATGCCAGCAAGGCTTTGCGCGGCAGCCAGGGCTCGGTGTGCGCACCCTGCTTCAGCAACAGCGAACCCAGCGCCGGGATTACGGTGAGCGACAGCACCATCGAGCCCATCAGCGCGAACACGATGGTCAGCGCAACCGGCTTGAACAGTTTCCCTTCCAGACCTTCCAGCGTCAGCAGCGGCATGAACACCAGCGCGATGATCACCATGCCCGACACTACCGGCACGGCGACTTCCTTGCTGGCACGGTAAATCAGATGAAGACGCGGGTGCTTTCCGTTGCCCGTCTCATGCACAAGCTGGCTTTCGATGTTCTCCACCACCACCACCGCCGCATCGACCAGCAAGCCGATGGCAATCGCCAGCCCACCCAAGCTCATCAGATTCGCACTCATGCCGGACTGCCGCATCAGTACGAAGGTGAAAAGGGCAGACAGCGGCAGAATCACAGCAACAACCAGTGCCGCGCGCAGGTTACCGAGGAACAGCAGCAGCAAGACCAGCACCAGCGCCACCGCCTCATACAAGGCCTTGGATACGGTATCGATCGCCTGCATCACCAGATTGCCGCGGTTGTAGAAAGGTACGAGTTTCACGCCTTTGGGCAGCGTCTTTTCAATTTCGGCGAGTTTGCCGCTGACCGCATCCACGAGCTGACCGGCGTTGGCACCACGCAAGCCCAGCACCAGCCCTTCCACCGTCTCGCCCTTGCCGTCCTTTGTCACAGCGCCGTAGCGCGTCAAGCTGCCGCTTCGTGTTTCCGCCACGTCGCCGACCCGCACCGGCACACCGTTTTTATCGGCCACGACGATGGCCGCCAGATCATCCAGCGTCCTGACAGCACCCTCGACGCGCACCAGCCAGACCTCCTCGCCTTCATTCAGCCTGCCAGCACCGTCGTTGCGGTTGTTAGCCTGAATCGCATCCTTCAATTGCATCAGCGTGACACCGCGCGCGGCCAGCGCGTTGCTGTCCGGCACGACTTCGAAAGTTTTGACAAAGCCTCCCAGCGCATTCACATCCGCAACCCCTGGCAAAGTGCGCAACTGAGGGCGAATCACCCAGTCCAGAAGCGATCGGCGCTCCGCCAGGCTGAGATTGTCACCTTCGACGGTGAACATGAACATTTCACCCAGCGGCGTGGTGATGGGCGCCAACCCGCCGGTCACACCTTGCGGCAGGTCACCCAGCACGCCATTCAGGCGCTCGGCCACTTGGCTGCGTGCCCAGTAAATATCCGTGCCTTCTTCGAAATCAATGGTGATGTCGGTCAACGCATACTTGGATACCGAACGCAACAAGCGCTGGTTCGGGATGCCTAGCATTTCCATTTCGATCGGTGTGGCGATGCGCGCTTCTACTTCTTCCGGCGTCATGCCTGGCGCCTTGAGAATCAGTTTGACCTGTGTAGTGGAAACATCCGGGAAAGCGTCAATCGGCAGACCCAGGTAGGCGCGGATACCAAAAGCCGTCAGCAGCGCCATCAGCGCCAGCGTCAGGATTCTTTGCGTTAGCGAAAATTCAATCAGCCGGTCGAGCATCACTCGCCCCCGCCTTGCCACAACGATTTCAGCGCAGCGAGACCGGAAACAGCAATGCGTTCATTGCCTTTCAGTCCGCTAACCATGACGCTTTGCGGAGCCTGTGCATGCACGCTCACCGGCGTCACGTTGAAACCCTGCGGCGTTGCCACAAACACATAAGCCTTGCCCGATTGCCAGGCGACGGCCTTGGCAGGCACGTTCAGGGACCCGCTTTTGAAATGGCTGACCATGCGCGCTTCAACGTGCTGTCCCGGCCGCAGCCGGTTTTGCGGATCGCGGATTTCCGCACGCACGGTCACGGTTTGCGCCCCGCTCACCTGCGCACCAATTGAGGTAATTTTGCCGCTGGCCTGCGAATCAGACACGTTTATCACCTGCCCCAGCAAGGAAGAGCTGGCCTGGCTGGCGGGAAGGTCAACCAGCAGAATCAGACGGGACAGATTCGCCAGCTTATAAAGCGGCGCGCCCATTTCCACCCGGCCGCCAACATCGGCAAGTTGTTCCATCACCACGCCGGAAATCGGCGCGGCGACACCTAAATTGGTTGAAAGCTTCCCCGCGCTCATGGCGGCAACGCCCTGAGCGCCCACGCCATAGGCATGCAGGGTTGCGCGCTGCGCGCCATACTCGGCCTGCGCCTGAGCCAGTTCGATCTGGCTTTGCCGCAGGCGCGATTCGGCAATAATGCCTTCGGCGAACAATTTCTCATCACGCGCCGCCTTGTCGCGCGCGAGCTTGAGTTGCGCCTGCGTCGTCATCAATCCGCGCTGTTCCATCAGTAATTCGGTGCTGGCCAGACTGGCCAGCGATTCACCTGCCCGCACAGGATCACCCGGGCTCTTTGTCAGACGCGTAAGCAGACCGGACACCGGTGCCGCCACCATGCGCAGGTTATCGGGCGGCACTTCGACACGCGCTGGCCAGCCGGTTTGTGCGCTGCCCGATTGGTTCAGCGTCTGGATTTGTATCCCAAGGTTGTGCTGCTGCTGGCTGGTAAGTTTTATGACGTCGGCAGCCTGAACGGACAAAGCCGGCACAGCAAACAACAGCACAAGACAGGTCAGTCTTTTCATGCAAAGAATCTCCACAATCAATCTGTTTGGCACCTTGAAAAGGGCAAGCGAATACCACCTCAGCCTGGCTGCGGCGGGGATAGAAAATTCAGATTGACGGGGGAGCTAGTGCGGGAGGGGGAAAAGAGACCTTTAGATGCCAGCCCGGCGGTGAAGGCTCCAGCGGTCTGACGCCGCCAGAATGATAAGCTTCGAGAGCAAAAAACCGGAATCCAGCCTGCACGGAATCAGGATTATCTGTTGTGCTCCAAGCATTCTCGCCGGTTCTATGCGCAGTGGGCATGCCCAGCACCCAATGCTCCGCATCCGCCGCCATGAGCAGCGGATTTTCAATCTGATCGCCAGCCACATGCCAGTTTTGCGTGCCATGGACATGAAAACCCGAAGTGCCATCCAATCCCTGTGCGTGGGCGTGCAGGAACGGGTTCAGCAATTGCAGCAGAACCAGAATCCAGCCCAGCAGGGAAATGCTTTTAGGTTTGATCACTTTTGAAGCTAAATTAGGAAACAGAGACTAAAACTTATCTTGATTGGATTAAACCTTCATTAAGAAAGTTCCAAAACTCTTCCAGCCAAGGGAAAACGCCTATGCAACTTGATTGTCAGTCAGCCACTCTTCCACCATTTCGCGGATTTCCGGATCGGCATCGTCCAGGCAGCCTTGCATGAATGGCCGTATCCCTTCCCCGCCAATCAAGGTCAGGAAATGGCAGGCATCGGCTTTCAGCAGGCGGTCTTGCGATTCGAGCATCTCACCAAGGGCGGGAATCAGCGGTTCGGTGAGGCCGCTGCCTTGCAGTTCTTCCAGTATTGCACCGAGTCCAAGACGGATCGCCATGCTGGTTTCCGGATTGGTCATCAGCCGAGCCAGACCATGTATGCGCCGTGGTTCGCGGCGGACCAGCGATTCGAATTTCTGCCGCTGTCCCGCTTTCAGTGTTTCCAGAAGCCAGTTGTCAAACACGGCATCGTCGTTCACGCCATTGGCCAACTCGCGCAATTTTGCAGGACTTGATACGCCCTCTACCTCGAACGGACCGATCTGTATCCACGGGACGGATTTGACGCCGCGTACTTCCGCTTCTTCGGTATGGATGGCCACGTTGACGATTTCCAGCCGGCCAATCGAGCCTTCTTTCAATAGCGCGGTTAAGGCCTGCAATGCGGCGGGACAATGCGGACAGCCAGCGGTCATGAGAAGCAGGGCATCAGGCGCCTGTTCCGCTGGATCCTGATTCGCTACCATTCGATGATCTGGTCCTGCACCAGCTGACGGATATCACGATCAGGAATGCGTTGCCTGAGTTCCGCCACAATGGCGTCCTCATTGCCCGGCTTGAGATGCGTAATCCATATTCTGGGCCGGCTTTTCAGCCGCCTGAGTTCCTGTGCCAGCGAATCCGGCCAGTGGTGCTGGGAAGCGACGGCAATATCGCGCAACTCGTTTTCAAACGAGGTTTCAATGATCAGCTCGCGCAGGTCTTCCATGTCGTTCAAAGCATGCATCAGCGCGTCGCTGCTGGCGGTATCACCGGTAAACACCAGACTGCCGGATTGGCTGGTGACGCGATACCCACAGGCCGGCACAACGTGATGCGCAGGCAAGGTTGTAAAATCGCGCCCGCCAAGATCAACGGAGGAACCCAGCGGCAAGGGGCTGAACCTTACCCATGGATTCGACACCTCCGGAATCTCGCGGAAATCGGGCCACAGTTTCCAGTTGAACAGGTGGTCGGACAGAATTTCCAGCGTCTCGGGCAGGGCATGCACGATTACCGGTTTGCCGCGCCGGTCGCCCACCGCATCCAGCAAGAGAGGCAGCCCCAGCACATGATCGAGATGGCTGTGCGTCAGGAAAATGTGGTCTATGCCTTCAAGTTGTTCAAGCGACAGCCGGGTAATGCCGGTGCCGGCATCGATCAGGATGTCGTCATCCACCAGAAAGCAGGTGGTGTGCCGGCCGCTGCCGATTCCGCCCGAGCACCCCAGTACAGTCAGTTTCATTTTTATTTCGTCGTGTAAACGTATACGCCATCCCAATCCGCGGGCGGTGGCGCTTCACGGAAATGCGCGATGCGGTCGAGATAGGTTTCGCACAGGCCGCAGGGAGCGATCGCCGCCATTTCCCGCAGCAGTTTTTCCGCCTCGTTCCAATTCTGCTTTTGATACAGATCGAACGCCGCCTCGAACAGTTTCGCCATTTTAACGGCGTCTTCACTCAATTCAGCTTTTCGTCCCAAAGGCTGATAAATGGCGACAGGCTGTTCCTTGCCCTTGACCCTGACCACGTCCACTTTCATGAAGACATGCGCGGCATCCGCCGCGACCGTGGTTTCCGTCGCCAGTATGCCCACGCCATACTGCTTGGTAATGCCTTCCAGCCGCGAGCCGAGGTTCACCGCGTCGCCCATCACGGTATAGGACATGCGGAAACTCGAGCCCATGTTGCCGACGCTCATGCGGCCACTGTTCACGCCGACGCCGATCTTGACGTGCGGCCAGTTGCGTTTGGCGAATTCCTCGTTCAATGCTGGCAGCGCGGCCTGCATGTCGAGCGCGGTCTGTACCGCCGCCTCGGCATGGTTGGCCATGTCCAGCGGCGCGTTCCAGAACGCCATCACAGCATCGCCGATGTATTTGTCGATGGTGCCCTTGTTCTTCTGCACGATTTCAGTCATGGTCGACAGATAGCTGTTCAGCACATTGGCCAGCTCGGCTGGCGGCAGCTTCTCGGAAAAATCGGTAAAGCCGCGGATGTCGGAAAACAGCACCGTCATTTCGCGCGACTGGCCTTCCATGCTGTAGTGGGCAGGATCGCGGCTCATCTCCTCGGCCAGTTCCGGTGGCACATACTGGCCAAACAGCTTGGTGATCTGCCTCTTGTTGCGCGTTTCCGCAAGGAAGCCGTAAGCAGCGGAAAGCAGATAGAGGCCAATGATCGTGGCCAGTGGCGTGGCCATGGGTAGCGACCAGTGCTTTTGCCAGGCGGCATACTGACCCGTGATCAATCCACCGAGAAAAATCAGGGTCAAGATCAACCCGTATACCGGGCCGATGAGCGGCAGGGCAAAGGCCAGGATCAGCCCTGCAATCAAGGTAACGGCCAGCCTTGCATCCTGTGCCCAGGGCGGCGTGTGAATCGTTGTTCCATCCAGCATGCCTGCAATCGTGTGCGCATGAATTTCCACGCCGGGGAAAGCACCGGAGAATGGCGTCACGCGCAGATCAGCCAGGCCGGGCGCGGTTGAACCAACCAGCACCACACGGTTTTCCAGTACGCCCTTGTCAGTACGCCCCGCCAACACTTCCCTGGCGGACACATAGGGGAAAGGCGCACCGGCGCGATACGGCACCCAGGCGCTGCCGTCTGCATTCAGGTTCATCCGGATGCCGGCAACTTCCACCCAGGGCTGGCGATACATGCGTCCCAGAATGTTGCTTTCCTCGACACCCGCCTTCAAGGGTTCAGCGCCCATCGCGGCGCGCAGGGCCGCTGAACTGAATGACTCATACAAACCACCCTGGTAACGGGTGAGCAAATGGACCTTGCGGATCGTGCCGTCCGCGTCGGGCAATACGGAAAAATAGCCCGCGATCCCGGTCGCCTCCTGAAAGCTTGCGAGATTGCCGCCATAGCCGATGGCTTCTACCAGATCTTTCTGGCTTGCGCCCATGACCGAGGCAGGCAGGTTCGCAGCCGGCAACGCACCCGTCACACCCTCTGGCAGGCCAGGCGTGATGAAGTAATAGCCGAGCGAAAGCGTTTTGCCCTTGAGCGTCTCCGCGAAGCGGCCATCGTAATCAAGCGATGATCTTAGTTTCGCGTAGCGGTCGAGAAAGGCGGGATCACCCGCGAGTTCTTTTTTGGAAAGCTTGTCCAGCGTGGCGATACCGGAACTGATATCCGGCTCGGCAAAAATGACATCGAAACCCAATGCAGCAATGCCGTAGTCGTTATAAAGCTTGTCCACCAGTGCCGCCATCTTGTCGCGGCTCCACGGCCAGCGGCCGATGGCCTTGAGACTGGGCTCATCGATATCGAGGATGGTGATGCGGTCATCCAGGCCGCGCGGCGCAGTCTGTCTCAGACTGAAATCATGGATGGCGGCATCGAGTCGATCCAGAAATGAAAATTTCAATTGACCGGCACCATGAAGCGCCATGAGAAAAAGCCATACCGCGGCAATCAACCACGGTATGGCTCGCTGGCGGGGTTGAATCCTCACCGGATGCGATGGAAGCGGTCGGCGAATTCCTTGCCTGGCGGCAAACTGTCAAAACGATCGCCCACAACTTCGCCAAGACGGGCCAGGCGATCAGCCGCTGAAGGATGTGTTTTGTAGAGCAAAGCCAGGCGGCCATCTTTTGTATTGATGGTGGCCATGTCCTGCAACACGGTTGGCAGACCCCAGGCGTCGTAGCCTGATTGCGCCGCGAAAACCACGCCAATGCGGTCCGCCTCGAATTCGGCCTCCTTGTCCAGGCCGCGCGCCAGCATTTCCGCGCCATTGCCGATCAGGTTCTGCACGCCCGTATCGCCCTTGACTTCCTTCGATACGGATTGGGCCAGCATGCCGATCAGCGCCGATTTTTTCAGCAGGTCGAGATGGTGCTTTTTGCTGACATGCGCGATTTCATGCGCCAGGACGCCCGCGAGTTCCGCTTCATTATTCAGTCGCTTGTAGAGTCCCTTGGTCAGGAAAACATATCCGCCTGGCGCGGCAAAGGCGTTGATGTCCTCGGACTCGATCACGCCGAACTTCCAGGGCAGATCCGGGCGACCGCTTTGCAAGGCAATCCAGCGGCCCACGCTGTTCACGTACTGCTGCAAGGTATCGTCCTTGACCAGCGGCGCGGCGCCCAACAAATCCCCGGCCACCTGTTTGCCGATACGGATTTCATCCTCGGTTTTTGTTTTGCCAAACAGGTTGATGGCTGGGGCCTGGTTTTGCGTGCCCGCGGCTGCATTCCCTGCCGGCTGCTGTGCCGAGCCTGATTGCGTTGTACCAGGCTGCGTTTGGGAAGGCTGCGTGGTATCCGTTTTCTGCTTTTGCTGCGCCTGCCCCATGGCCTCGAGAACCTTGCCAAAATCAAAACCGCCACTGCTGGCGGACGAGTAAACACCCAGTGCAAGGGCCAGCAGGATGACTTGCCTTTTCATTTAGTATCCCTCCCCCCAGCCAGAACCGGCTGGTTGTGATGATTGCGGTTTGGGCAATGCCGCCACGGTTTGCGTCTTCAAACCTGACTTTTCCGCAAAAGCGGCCGCCTGCGCGCGAGTAACGGCATAACGGTCCAGCCTGGCAATTTCCTCGGCACTGTACTTGGCGCCTTTGAGATCTTCCTCGTTAAGCCCGCGAACGCCCGCCACGGCAACCACGCGGCTGGGATCGGATTTTTGCGTCACCGCGCCCGCCACTCCCGCGACGTCCGCCAATCCGTCTCCCGAACCGCCCGAGCCCGCCCGAACGCTCAGCAATCTGACCCAGCCTTGCGATTTTCCGGCCTTGACCTGAAGCCATCCGCCCTGCTTGGCGACGATATCGACAGCCATGCCCTTGGTCATTTTGCCCGCCACCGGCGAAGAAGCACTGGGTTTGGAATACAGATTTTCGTCCTTGAGCGCCAGCCCCGCCGCTGCGTGGGCAAGACTGGCTGTCAGCATCAGCAATACCGCCGCTGCCGAAACACTGATTTTGCGTGTCATGAGGTCTCCTTAGTATTGCAATGCGCACTCTATTGCCGGACTTGGCATAATGCAACTCTCTGAGCCGAAAGACCCCGCCACCCCCATGGAGTTCCTTTGGAGTTAATCATCAACCTGGTTGAACGCACGGGCGCCAAAGCCTTGGCCTGGTGGAATTCCGTCTATTCCGTGCTGTCGTTTATGGGTGAGGCATTCGCCACGCTGGCCATGCCCGCCACCTGGAACCGCGCCACGCTCGACACCATCATCAAGCAGATTTATTTCACCGCCGTACAGATTCTGCATGTTTACCTGATTTACGTGGTGGTCATTTCCTGGGTCATCATCTCCATCACTCTGTCCACCGCGCGCAATGTCGGGCTGTTCGATGCCGCGACAGAAATGATCATCCGCGTGCTGGTGCTGGAACTGCTGCCGTTCCTTACCGCCCTGCTGATCGCCCTGCGTTCGGGTTCGGCGATCAATACCGAAGTCGCATTAATGAAAGTCAACAACGAACTGGACGCACTGGCGCACTGCAAGGTGGAACCCATGCGGTTTGAATTTTTACCGCGCATTGCCGGCGGGGTTGCATCGGTTCTGGGTTTGACCATCATGGGGGGCGTGTTGACGCTGCTGCTGGCCTACCTGGCGATTTATGGCTTGAGCGCATCCGGCCTGTATCCGTTTGCAACCACCATTGCATCGGTTTTCAACATGAAAGTACTGTTGGGATTAACCGTGAAATGCGGCTTCTTCGGACTGGCTGTCACAGCATTGCCGATTGCCGCCGGACTCGAAACCCCCAAGAAACCCTTCATGGTGCCGGTATCCGTCCTGCGTGGCATGATGCGGGTATTCCTGGCCCTGGTTCTGATCGAGGTGCTGTCATTAGCGTTGAAATACATCTGAGCACGTTCGCCGATGCCAAGGCACTGGCCGGCGCGCTCCAGGACATTTCCACCGAGGCGGTTGCCTGCGTGTCGCCCGACCTGCCGCTGCGCGCCAATCTGTCGGCGCGGGAAAACATTGCCTTGATCCCGCTATATCAGAAATCCCGCGGGGCGGCCGAGGCTTCGCAACTGGCCCAGGCATTACTGGACAAACTCGGCCATGCCGCCATCGGCGACAAGCGCGATCCGGACATGACGCCCGCGGAAAGGTTCGTGGCAAAAATCGCCCGTGCGCTGATTCTTAATCGCCCGCGCCTGATTATCGAACGGCCCGGCGCCATGCTGTACGATATTCCCTATCCGGCTTTTCTGAGGGAACTGGCAGCTCGTATCAATGAAGGCCCCGCGCGATGGGAAGTGTTTGATTTCGAATGGAACAAAACCCTGTATACATGAGCGACATGCATGTTTAAGCATCTGCACTTTAAAGTTGGTCTGTTTGTCATCGCGGTGCTGGCGCTGGCGCTCGGCTTCCTGTTTTACGTATTGAACGCGCGCGGCTTCTTTGAACAGCAGCAACACCTGAATCTGGCCGCGGGCAGCGCGGAGGGCATCACGCCTGGCGTGCCAATCACGTTCTCGGGCATGCCCATCGGGCAGGTTACCGGCGTTACGCTGAATGATGGTGGCGGCATTGTGATCCAGGCTGAAGTGACGGCCGATGGCGCAAGATGGCTCCGGACAGACAGCAGCTTCACCCTGGACAAACCGATAGTCGGCGGGGCGAAAATCAAGGTCAGTTCCGCCAATCTCGACTCGCCCCAACTGCCGGATAACTCAACCGTTCTGCTGCTGACCAGCGATCCAGGCCAGGAAATTCCGGTTTTGATCGAGCGCGTAAAAACCATCCTCGCCAATGTCGATCACATTACCCGCCAGGACGGCGAACTGGCATCGACCCTGGCCAACACCAAAACCATCACTACCCGCATGACCGGCAAGTACGGCGTGCTGGAGGGTGTGATGGGCAGCGAGGAAAACGCGCGGCCTGTTGCCAACAGCCTGAAAAACCTGGAAAGCCTGACTGCCCGCCTCAATCAGGTTTCCAATAAAGTCGACGACATGCTGGTCAAGACCGACCGCTGGCTGTTTGCCGCCGATGGCGTATCCGAACAAAGCAAACAAAGCCTGGCCCAGGTGCATGCCATGCTGGTTGATGCGCAAGGCAGCCTCAAGCGCGTTGACACCCTGTTAAAAAACGCCGTCGACATTTCCGCCAACGTCAAGGATGGCACCCAGAATCTTGACAAGCTTCGCGCCGAAGTCGACGAATCCGTCAGCAAGGCCAACGACCTGCTCAATGACATCAACCGCATGTGGCCGTTTGGCAGCGGCGATAAACAGATCAAGCTGCCATGAAGCATCCCATTCTCGTCACACTCAGCCTTTGCGCCCTGCTGCTGCAAGCCTGCGGGGGCGGCCCGCGTGTTCCGGATTGGCGGAAAGACAGCATCAACCTCATCGAGAAATACAAGAAAGCCGAACTGAAAGGCGAAGTCCAGCGCGCAGAACGCTACTTTGAGCAGGCATTGGAAGCGGCAGGCAGCGCGGGCAAAATTGCCGAAACCGCCCAGCTGCACCTGATCCGCTGCGCCACGCGGCAGGCCAGTCTGGATTTTGAACCCTGCACGGGTTATCTGGATCATGCGAAGTTTGGCGCCAATCCGGAAGACGAAGCCTACTACCGTTTTCTGACGAACCAGCAGGACAAGCTCGATACCAGCAAACTGCCCGCGCAATATCGCGATTTTGCAAAAAACAGCGACCCGGCCAAAATGCTGGCAGGCTTGCAGTCCATTTCCGATCCACTCTCGCGGCTGATCGCTGCCTCCCTGGTAACTGCGCGCAAGCAGACTGACGATGCCATTCTGAATCTGGCCGCCGAAACCGCTTCCGAGCAAGGCTGGCGCAAACCCTTGCTGGTTTATCTGAAACTGCTGGAAAACCGTGCTACGGTAAAAAACGACAAGCTCGAAGCGGAAAAACTGCGCACCCGCATCAAGCTTGTGGAAGAATCGCTGTAACCATAACAATTATTTCCGGAGGAATCATGGATACATTCAGTCACTGGCTGCAGTCGCCCTGGCCATGGTATGTGGCAGGACCCATCATCGGCTTGATGGTGCCGCTCATGATCTGGATAGGCAACCGGTCTTTCGGCATTTCACAAAACCTGGAACACCTCTGCGCCATCACACAACCCAAATCGGTCAGTGTCGAGTTTTTCTCCTACGACTGGCGCAAGCACACGTGGAGCCTGGTTTTCGCGCTGGGTGCCGTACTGGGGGGCTTTCTGGCGGGAGTGGTTTTTGCAAACCCCGACCCCATCAATCTTTCGGTTGAAGCACTGACCATGTTTGCCTACTGGAATGTTCCCATCGGCGAAGGATTTTTACCTCCAGTCCTGTTCGGACTCTATTGGGAAAGCATCGTCATCATGTTTCTGGGTGGCATACTCGTTGGTTTTGGCACCCGCTATGCCTCAGGCTGCACGTCAGGTCACGCCATTACCGGTTTGGCGACCATGCAACCCCAGTCACTGCTGGCTGTCATCGGCATTTTTTCCGGCGGCATGATTGCAGCACATTTCATCACGCCACACCTGTTCAACTAGACTTGCCGGAGACATCATGCGCTACCTACCCTACCTGATCGCCGGCACGCTGTTTGGTTTCACCATGGTCAAGACCGAAGCGGCATCCTGGTACCGGATCATGGAAATGTTCTACTTTCAGTCATTCCACATGTACGGCATCATGATGAGCGCGATAGCCACTGCAATCATTGGCATCCATGTCATGAAACGTTATTACGCTGGCAAGGCTTCCGTTGAAGGCACCCCCATGCAGATACCCACCAAGGGCCCGGGCCGTTACAAGTTTATTCTGGGCGGCCTGATCTTCGGACTGGGCTGGGGAGTCATAGGCCTTTGCCCCGGTCCCATATTCGCGCTGGTCGGCATGGGTTCCATCGGCGCCTTGGTGGCTCTTGCAGGAGCTCTGCACGGAACCTGGCTTTACGGTGTTTTACGGAACTATTTGCCGCAATAAGGCCTCGCATTGACATCCTTTACGGGCACGGTTAACTTGCCGCCTGTAAGGTTGTTCCTTACCTTGAATCTCTAAACTGGAGGAGTTGTAAATGACCAAACTTTCCCTGATCACGGCCGGACTGCTGGCTGCTTTTACTGCAGGCGCCCAGGCCGCACCGATGATGTCCGCCGACTGGACAGCTCAGGCATGCGATGCCTGGAACAAGGACGCAACCCTGACCGATGGCCTGGCTGACAAATGGATCAAAAATGACAAGGGTCGCGGCCACAAGATCATTCACCTGTATCGCACCGATTGCGGCGAAACCACGATGACCGAAATGAAGATCGTGGCCAAGGACGGCAAGGCCATGTGCGTCTATGGCGGTGCCGTGCAAAACACCAAACTGGATCTCGATGCAGACTATGTCATGCACGCCGAAACCAAGCGCTGGAACGAAATGGGCGCGGGTGAGTATGGCCCCATGAAAGCCATGATGTTTGGCCGTCTGAAGTTTTCCGGTCCCAAGATGGAAGCCATGAGCGTGATGGGCCCGTTTGAAGCCTTCCTGCGCTTGCCCGGCAAGATTCCTGGCGACCAGGCCTGTCCCGCCAAGTAATCACAAAAGCACAAAAAAAGCCGGGGTAACCCGGCTTTTTCATTTGGACTCGGCGCCGGGGTAACCCGGCTTTTTTATTTATTCAATCCTCGTCAATGCAGGTTGGCTGGCGCCGAATCGGCCGCCATGCCGCTTGCCAGCTCATCCGCTGTTGCCTCGCGTACATCAAGGATGTTCACGACACACACCGCATTCTGTCCCGCAAGCGGATGATTGCCATCCACCGTGAGCATGCCATCTTCAATGGACGTAACGTAAAAGGTTTTGGTGTCGCCCGCCTCGTTGGACATTTGCACCTGAGCGCCAACGTGCCGGAACTGCGGCGGAACATTATCAATTTCATCGGTGAAACTCAGGTCCGGGTCCCGCTCGCCGAAAGCGTCTTCAGGTGGCAATATGATTTCAACCCGGTCGCCGGCTCTTTTACCCACCACGGCTGATTCGATGCTGGGCAATAACCCGCTGTTGCCACCTTGTACATACCCTACAGGCAGATCATGCTGCTCAATGACATTACCGGATTGATCGAGGATGGAATAGCTGATGTAAACCACCTTACCGGACTGAACTACTTGCTGACTCATTTGTGAACTCCTGGACAAGGACTTGCATTGTCCGGGAAATTGTCCGATCCGTCTAACGGTGCATCAAGTTGCGCGCCGCATGGTTCCACCAGCTTCCACGACGTTGCCATCGCCATGGCAGATTGGCTCATCAAGCATCAGGGGAGTTTCCACATCCAGCAAGCGGTACAGACGCTTGAGATTGTCCCGGTACAGTTGGTCAAAGCTGGCAACGGTGTGGCCAGGGTTGTAATCGCCAAACCACCAGAACCAGTCTGAACTCTCGCAGATGGCGAGTTGGGCATATACCTCTTCGAGCTTTGCCTGCGTCAGCTTGCCGGACGCTTCAATCAGATCGAGCGTGCGCTTTGCATCGCAGAGCAAATCCCAGGCGGCATTTTTCGCGGGGTCGCCAATCCAGGTTGAAAAAGTCCCATAGACCCAGCTGCCTGCGGTCACTCCAGGCAATACTGCGCCCTGATTCGACTCATGCGAATTCAGATATTCACTGAAGGTCGTCATGCGGATGAAGGGATGGGCCGCCAGCGCCTTGTACAGGCCGGACAAGAAGTAAAACCCGTTGTAAGGGTAGTATTCCCAGGCATTTTCGCCGTCCAGAATGACGGAAACCACGGCCTCGGTTCCTTTTGTTTCATCATGGATGCGTTCCAGCTCGCTGATGAAATGGGCAACCGCATCCGCGCCATGCCATTTGGAATATTCGAAACCAATCAGATCGGAAAGTTTTTCATCACGGAAGAAACAGGCCGGACCATCATCCATGCCGGCTATCCGGTAAGGCTTGTAGAGATATTGCGAAGTTGATTCGGCATGTTCGCCGGCGTGCTTGAGGCTGTTGACCAGCACCGTTCCGCCGGTTGCCGTCCACCGCAATCCGGCCCCGGCAAACTGACGTAGAACCGCATTGGAAACGCCACCTTCTGCCGGCCAGAATCCCGCTGGCGGCTGGCCAAAGCGGCGGACATGCGACTCGACTGCCGAGCGGATGTGAGCCGCCACTCGCCCCGTTCCGCCGGGGTAATGATGTGCACGCGGCAAAACCATGTCCGGCCAGGCTTCGCGCGCGGCCTGAAAATCGACCAGAAGTGGCGCAATCGGATGCGTATGTGGCGTGGAGGAAATCTCGATCTGGCCGCTTTCGAGCAACGCCCGGTAGCGTGGAATCAAATCCCTGATAACGCGGGCAACCAGATCCAGCAGCGCTTTTCTGTCTTCCGCGTCGAAACCCTGGCCCTTTGCCATCAATCGCACCGGCAGCGGGTCGGCCCGGCGAACCGTTTCACCCATCCAGACCAGGTGGTACCAGGTCACCAGATCAGCCAGATATTGCCCGGACAGATAATCGAGCGCATTTCCGCCAAAATTTTCGACATGCTTGTATAACTCATGCAAGCGCTTGTAGGGCGGATAGGGCGAAACCATCTGCTCGTGATCGCAACGGAACCCGCAGTCCAGTATGACCTCGCGTTCTTCACTGGAAAGCTTCTCGAAATCAGTCCGCGCAAGCAGTCTCAGCAGGGGGTCTCGATACTGACCCGTTGCAAGCTGATCTGCATAATCCTCCAACTGATCAAGCAGCACTGGCACGAAATTGAAAACAGCCTTCGCATGCGGTTCGGCTTCCACATGCGCAGCCATGTCGGAGTAGTCCTTCAGCGCATGCAGATACGTCCAGGGCAGGCGAAACTCGCCGCTACCGGTATCGCGATAATCCGGCTGGTGCATGTGCCAGCACAGGATCAGGTTCAGCTTGGCCGCCTTCATGCTCATGCGCTCATCTTACATAGTGCACATGCTGTCCCAGCATTTCCGGCGTAATCAGCGTTACACCGTTGGGCGTGACATGGAAGGCTTTGGCATCGGCCGCCTGGTCATATCCCACTTCCAGCCCTTCCGGAATGATGCAGCCCTTGTCGATGACGACCTTTTTCAACCGGGCGTTGCGTCCAATCAGGACATCGGGCAAAACCACCGCATCTTCAAGGTAGGCATAGCTGTTGACCTTGACGTTGGAGAACAGCACCGAGCGGCGCACCGTTGCGCCCGATATCACGCATCCTCCGGATACCATGGAGTCGATCGCCTGCCCTCTGCGGTCATCGCTGTCAAAAACGAATTTCGCGGGTGGCAATTGCTCCTGATAGGTCCAGATCGGCCAGCTCTTGTCATACAGGTTAAGGTCGGGGGTAACCCTTGCCAGATCCAGGTTGGCTTCCCAGAAGGCTTCAACGGTACCCACATCGCGCCAATAAGGTTCGTCCCCCGCGCTGTTCACGCAGCTGTCGGAGAAACGGTGTGCGACCACACGGTAGCGCGGCACCATGTAGGGAATAAGGTTCTTGCCAAAGTCATGTTCCGAATGCGGATCATCCGCATCGCGAATCAGTTGCTCGTATAAAAACTTGGCGTTGAATACATAAATGCCCATGCTGGCCAGCGCGCGATCAGGACGGCCTGGCATGGGCGGCGGATTGTCGGGTTTTTCCACAAACTCGACGACCCGTTCGCTTTCATCCACCGCCATCACGCCAAATGCCCGAGCCTCCTCAAGCGGAACCTCCATGCACGCCACGGTCATGTCGGCCTGATGCTTCACGTGACAGGCCAGCATCTCGCCGTAGTCCATCTTGTAGATATGATCGCCGGCCAGGATAAGAATGTACTCTGGATCGTAGGTACGCAGAATGTCCATGTTCTGGAATACCGCATCGGCCGTGCCCTTGTACCATTCCGTCTCGATCCGCTGCTGCGCGGGCAGGAGTTCGATGAACTCGTTGAATTCGCCGCGAAGAAACCCCCAGCCGCGCTGGATATGCTTGATCAGGCTGTGCGCCTTGTACTGGGTCAGCACGCCCACCCGCCGTATCCCGGAATTCAGGCAATTCGACAGCGGAAAATCGACGATGCGGAATTTCCCGCCAAATGGAACAGACGGCTTGGCTCGCCAGTCCGTCATCTGCATCAACCTGGAACCGCGTCCGCCAGCAAGGATAAGCGCGACGGTCTGCTTGGTGATCAGACTGACGAATCGCGGCTCGCCATTATGGGGATTTTGCATGACAACCCTTTCCTTCCGACAAATATGGTCTTCTTCTTATGATAGGCTTTCATAAAGACGACCGGTTTTCAATTCAGGTGACTATGTTAAAGGCATCCAGCGACAATCGCCTACTCGAACTGGCTGCGGGACGCAGCCATGACCCATTCGGGTTTTTAGGCTGGCATTCCCACGCGGAAGGCCACGTCATCCGTGTATTCGATCCTTACGCCGACACGATCGAGATCATCGGCCTGGGGCCGATGGAAAAAACCGATCAGCGCGGCCTGTTCGAGTGGCAGGGCGGACAGGCGCCGGAAATCCCCTACCGCCTTCGCATCAGCAATGGCCGTGACAGCTACGAGCGGGACGATCCCTACTGCTTCCCGCCTCTGCTTTCCGAGCACGATCTGTACCTGTTTGGCGAAGGCCGGCTGATGCAGGCCTACCAGATGCTTGGCGCGCATCACACCGTGGTAAACGGCACGTCTGGCGTGCGTTTTGCCGCGTGGGCGCCCAATGCTGAACGGGTTTCGGTCGTCGGCGATTTCAATCGCTGGGATGGCCGGCTTCATCCCATGCGTTCGCGCGGCAGTTCAGGCGTATGGGAACTGTTCATCCCGCAGATCAGGCCGGGAACGCACTATAAATTTGAAATCCGCAACCGGAATACGGGACAAATCCTGGTCAAGTCCGATCCCTATGCGCAGTTGTTCGAACGCCGGCCCGGCACTTCCCCGCGAGTCGCCGAAGCCTCCCGGCACCCATGGCAAGATGCCGTGTGGATGGAAAAACGCCGGGAATGGAATTGGCTGCATGCCCCCATCAACGTCTATGAAATGCACGCGGGTTCCTGGAAACGCCATCCGGACGGGCGTTTCTACACTTACCGCGAACTGGCCGAGCATCTTGTACCCTACATCCAGGAGATGGGCTACACCCACATAGAACTCCTGCCGGTTTCCGAGCACCCGCTGGATGAATCCTGGGGTTACCAGGCCACCGGCTACTTCGCGCCCACCAGCCGCTACGGTTCGCCCGACGACTTCCGCGCCCTGGTCGATGCCTGCCATCAGGCCGGCATCGGCGTGATTCTGGACTGGGTGCCCGCCCATTTTCCGCAGGATGACTGGGCATTGGCGCGCTACGACGGCACCGCGCTGTACGAGCACGAAGATCCGCGTCGCGGCTATCATCAGGACTGGGGCACGCACATTTTCAATTACGGGCGGGCGGAAGTCAGAAATTTCCTGCTGTCCAGCGCACACTACTGGATGTCGGAATTTCACATCGACGGACTGCGCGTGGATGCCGTCGCGTCGATGCTGTACCTGGATTACTCGCGCAAGGCAGGCGAATGGATTCCCAACCAGTTCGGCGGACGCGAGAACCTGGAGGCCATTGATTTCCTGCGCCAGCTCAATGTCATGGTGCACGAGGAGTTTCTTGGCGCGGTGACCTTCGCCGAGGAATCCACCGCCTGGCCCATGGTTTCACGTCCGGCCTATCTGGGCGGGCTCGGCTTCTCGCTGAAGTGGAACATGGGCTGGATGAACGACACCTTGCGCTACATGCAATACGAACCGGTGCACCGCCGCTGGCATCACAATCTGCTGACCTTCGGCCAGCTGTATGCCTACACGGAAAATTTCATCCTGCCCCTGTCGCACGATGAGGTCGTGCACGGCAAGGGTTCGCTCATCGCGAAGATGCCTGGCGATACCTGGCAGCAGTTCGCCAATCTTCGTTTGCTGATGGCCTGGCAGATGGCCAGCCCCGGCAAGAAGCTCAACTTCATGGGCAGCGAATTTGCCCAGGGACGCGAATGGCAGGTCGGCTGGGAACTGGACTGGAGCCTGTTGGGTACGGACTGGCATGCCGGCATACACCGGCTCGCGCGCGATCTCAATCGTTTGTACCGCGACGATCCCGCGCTGCATACCCTCGACTTTGACCCCGCCGGCTTCCAGTGGCTGGACTGCAACGATGCCGACCATTCCATTCTTGCCTTTTTACGGCGCGCGCCGGATGGCCAGTGCACGATCGTGGTGCTCAACTTCACCCCCGTCCCCCGCCAGGGTTACAGACTGGGCGTGCCCGCGCCGGGCTATTACCGCGAAATGCTCAATACCGATTCCGCCCATTTCAGCGGCTCCAATCAGGGAAATGGCGGCGGTGTGCCCAGTGAAGCCACACCCTGGATGGACCAGCCTCATTCCATCGTGTTGACGCTTCCACCGCTGGCCGCGATCTTGCTAAAAATCTGACCATGCTGACCGATCTTCCTGCCTGGAAAGAACTTCAGGCACACCGCGCGGCCTGGAACAATGTGCATCTGCGCGACCTGTTCAAGACTGATCCGCAACGCTTCGATCGTTACAGCCTGCGGCTGGATGATTTCCTGCTCGATTACTCGAAAAACCTCATCGACGATGAAACCCTTGCGCTGCTGCGACGACTGGCTGCCGAGGCAAACGTACCCGCCTGGGCCGAGGCCATGTTCTGCGGCGAGAAAATCAATTTCACCGAAAACCGCGCCGTGCTGCATGTCGCGCTAAGAAACGACCCAGCCAAACCCATTCATGTAGACGGACAGAATGTCATGCCCGCCGTAGCGAATGTGCTCGGACAGATGCGTGATTTCACGGATTCCGTGCGCAACGGCAACTGGCGCGGCCACACCGGCAAGTCCATCACCGATGTCGTCAGCATTGGCATTGGCGGCTCCGACCTCGGCCCGGCCATGGCCTGCCGCGCGCTCAAGGCCCACGGCAGCAAGCAGTTCAACATGCATTTCGTCTCCAACGTCGACCCCAGTCACATCGGCGACACGCTGGACGAATTGAATGCCGAAACCACGCTGTTCATCATTTCATCCAAAACCTTCACCACGCTGGAAACGCTGGCGAATGCGAAAATCGCGCGCCGCTGGCTGGTGGAAAAACTCGGCTCGGAACATGCCGTTGCAAGGCACTTCGTCGCTGTTTCCACCAACGAAGCCGCGGTCAAGTCATTCGGCATCGATCCCGCCAACATGTTCGTGTTCTGGGACTGGGTCGGCGGCCGCTATTCCATGTGGTCGGCTATTGGATTACCGATCGCGCTGTATATCGGCATGGACGGATTCGAAGACATGCTCGCTGGCGCACGCGACATGGACGATCATTTCCGCGCCGATCCAGTCAGCAGCATGCCCGGCACGCTCGCCCTCCTCTCCGTGTGGTACCAGCACTTCTGGAACGCGCACAGTCACGCCGTGCTCCCCTACGACCAGCACCTTGGCCGCTTCCCGGCCTATCTTCAGCAGTTGTGCATGGAATCGAACGGCAAGCGCGTGACCCGAAAGGGCGAAGTGGTCAGCCATGAGACAGGCGAAATCGTGTGGGGCGAACCCGGCACCAACGGTCAGCATGCGTTCTATCAGTTACTGCACCAGGGTACGCGCTTCATCACGGCCGACTTTCTGCTCGCCGCAACGACTGCTCACCCCTACGAAGGCATGCAGCAAATGCTGGCGGCAAACTGTCTCGCGCAGTCCGAAGCCCTGATGCTGGGAAAAACAGAAGAAGAAGCGCGCGCGGAATTGCAAGCCGAAGGCATGGATGAAGCCACCATCAGCATGCTGTTGCCGCACAAGGTTTTTCCCGGCAACCGCCCCTCGAATACCCTGCTTTACCGTGAACTGAATCCGCGCACACTAGGCAAGCTGGTTGCACTGTATGAACACAAGACTTTCGTGCAAAGCGTCCTCTGGGACATCAATGCATTCGATCAATGGGGCGTGGAACTCGGCAAGAAACTGGCGGGGGCGCTGATCCGGGAACTGGGCGACAACAAGCCCATCATCTCGCATGACGCTTCCACCAACAGGCTCGCCACAGTCTGGATTCAGATGGGTGGAAAATGAAGGAACAGCTGCAAGAAAACTACTCCTGCGCCCCGCATTTGCCGCACACGCCATTGATCATCTGACCGGTCCCGCAGGCCGAGCATTGTGCAGGGCGCTTGCCTGACTCGGCGTGGCCGCAACCGTCACACAAAAAGTACGATTCTTCTGTTTCACCAAAAACGAAGTATCCCTCGTTCTCGGAAAACAGTTGTCCGCAAACCTTGCATTGTTGTTTTTCCATACTCGCTCCGGTAATGGCCATGGCCTGTAAAAACCATGGCGTTGTTATTGTTTATGGCGAGCATTATGCTGAGGTTGATTCTGGTTCTCAAGTGGTATTTTTCTGACAAACGGGCAATTTTATTTGATGCATTCAGGGCTCGACTGTTGTCAGCCCAAGGGCCTTCCAGTCCTGAATGCCGCCCCGGTACCACTTGATCCGGTTGGCCGGGTAACCCAGCGCCAGCAGCGTCTTGATATTGGTGGGCGATTGTCCGCACCAGGGTCCGTTGCAATAGAAAACCAGGGTTTTTGACTGGGAAAAGCTCCAGAAGGTGCTGTCGCGGTTGGCCTTGAACTTGTCTTCCAGAATCTCGGCCACTTTTTCCGGGTCATTTCTGGCCAGAAACAGCTTGTCCCAGGGTATCACCACCGCGCCCGGAATGATTCCCGTCCGTTTGGGCCAGTCGCCATCCCGAGAATCAATGACGATGATGTTCGAGTTGCCCGCACTGATCGCGCGCAGATAGTCAATCATCTCCAGTTCTCCGATGGTATCGACGCCTGGCGCCAGCGTCATGGGCTGGATGCAGAAAGGCGGGCACGGCCGTGAGGTCAAGGCAAGGTCCGGCTCGATCGTATTGAATGTGTCCTGGTTGCGCTCGATCTTGACCTTCTTGCCCTTGTGCATCACTTCCACATGAGGAAGATCGTGGGTAATGTACACACGCTCTTCCGCCATCGAGAGAGCAGGCCAGCCCGCCATGACCAGCAGGCCGCACATGAAAACCGGATTGATGAAATTGCCGAAAGTATTCATTCCACACTCCCTGGATTGAAATTTACGTCCCGCGCATAGTAGACATACATCGTCAATATTTGACCTGCACCCGATACGTCAGCGTAGTTTTCCCCTCCGCGGGCACATTCACATTCCATACCGCCGCGTTCGATGCCGCCTTGGTGTGTGGATGCGATTCGGACTGGATCTGCCAGTCGCCCGGCATGGGTTCCACCACTTTCACTGTCACGGCTTCGCTTTTCGCATTCTTGATCACAATCTGATACGCGCTTTCGAACACGTAGTTGTAACGCGAGAAACCGGACAGTTTCTTGAAGTCGGTCTGCTTGCGGTCGGCTGTCACGTCGAACGCGTCGCCCAGTTTCAGGCGCACGGTTTCGTTCTTGGGCGTATGGTCGATGCGGTCCTCGCCGATGAATTGCGCGTTGCCTTTGCTGTCCTTCTTGTACACGCGGACAACGCCTTTGGGCAAGGGAATGCCCAGACCATCGCCCTTGTTGGTGAACTCTACAAACACGCCTGCCTTGAGCTTCTGGCCCAGTTCGCCATACTGGCCGGAGTAGTAATAGTTCTGCCCTTCCAGCAGCAGTTCCTTCTTCACCGGCACGGATGACGCGCTCATCAACGCAACCTGCTTGGTCTGGTTCTCGGCAATCGTCGTCGGCCGCTCCAGCGTATACAGGTGATATTCGAATAGCGCTTCCTGCGACATTTCAGCCGCATCGGCCATGGTCGCCTTGGCCATCATCGGCACCGGCCTGCCGCGCGCGAATTCTTCCTGAACCCGGTTCACGTCACCCGCCACCAGTTGCAGTTTCGCGTTCGGGTAGGCCGCGCCGCTCTGGTTGGTCAGCGTCACCCAGCCGCTCATGTCGAGCTGGGTGTCTTTCTCATTCAGCTCCGCCACGTAGTCGGCTTTCCACGAGAGGCCGCCGGTAAGATATGAAAGTTCCAGGTTCTGATCGCCCGCGCTGGCGTTGGCGAGCGTAATCACCAGCGTGGGTTTGTCGCGCAGATTGTCCGGCACGCCGGCAAACGCCAGCCGGCCGGGCACGCCGGTTTCGATGCGGTCGGCGAATTTCAGCACCGTGCCGCCGTTGGTGGCCAGTACCGTTGCATTCTCACGCTTTTCCGCGCCCGTGGCGGGGTTGACGCTGATGACCGTCACTTCCTTGCCGACATATTTCTCCAGCAGTTTCTGCGGCGTCAGCAGATCAAAATCGAAATTCTGTTCGATCAGCCTGAATCCAAGCGGATTGGACAGATTGCGCAAGAGCGCGGTTTCGGGACGCATCTGCGCGGATACTTCACGCCAGGCAAGCTGGTTTCTTTCCCTGTCCAGCCGAACCTTGCGGCTGTCCTTTACCAGCGCCAGGTTGTCGTTGTAAATGGTGACCGCCACTTCCCTCTGGTCTTCGCGTGTCGTGAGTTTTTCGCCCATCGGCGCGGCACAGGCAGTCGCCATCAATCCGGCAGTCACCGCGCCGGCAAGAATTTTTCTCTGATTCATTGCATTGTCTCCTTCTTCTTCGTTTACAAAATCCCGTTAATCCGGACAGGCGGCGCTGTCCGCCAGCACGATCAAACTTTGCCTGGCTGAAATCGTCGCAGCGGGAATCGGTTCACCCCGGCGCCAGCGCCTGACGGCATCACGCTTCGACTCGCCCGTTACCAGAAAAATCACCTGCTTCGCGCGCGACAGGCGGCTGGAAGAAAGCGTGATCCTCTCCGGCGGAGGCTTCGGTGCGTCGAATACCGGCAGCACATCCGGCGCATCTTTTCCAAGACCGATATTCCCGCCTGGAAACAGGCTGGCCGTGTGGCCATCCTCTCCCAGGCCCAGCAGCACCAGATCGAATTCGCTCACAGCTGCCAGCATCGCACCGTAGCGTGAGGCCGCCTCGGCCGGGCCGAGTTCCGCGAGCGGCGTAAAAATGTGTTCAGGCACGATGGGCACTCTGTCCAGCAGCGCCATGCGTGCCTGCAAGGTATTGCGATCGGGATGATCCGGCGGCAGACAGCGCTCGTCGCCAAAGTACACCCGCCACTTTTTCCAGTTCATGGGCTCGCTGGCCAGCCGTCGATAGAGTGCAATCGGCGTCTGACCGCCCGCCAGTACGATCGAAAAAGTGCCGCCACTGGCTGCCTCGGCCTGCCGGATCATATCCACCGCAGCATCAACAAGCGACTGACGGTCGGAAAAAACCCGCCAAATGGGTTCCGCAGGGCTCATGACCAATTCCAGTATGTCCGTTGTAATGGCATGATACTGGCTAATAACCTTAAAAAAACTCACATGAGCGCATCCCAGACCAGCCCGGCGGGCGGCGGTGTCGATACCCAATCCCTGGAAACCGGCGTGGTGACCCAGGTCATTGGCGGAGAGTCCACGGGCCCCGTCCGCGAAGAAGACCTGCGCAACCGGTTTTTGTCCTTTGAGCCCATCTTCGATCACCAGGGCCATGTTGTCGCCCGCGAACTGGTCCTGCGCGGCTATAAAACCGATGGCCTGCCGAGCGAGCTGGCCCACATGAACGAGGACATGCTGCTAACCGGCCTGTATTCATTGACCCAGGACGGCCTGACCGGCGAGCAGCCCCTGTTTGTTCAGGTCAGCCGCGATGTGCTGTTTTCCGATGTATTGAATGATTTGTCCCAGCCCAACCTGATCTGGGTATTGAAGCGCCCGGATGCCGACACCCGTCAGCGCGCCCGTTCGCTCAGCCAGTCCGGGAACATGAAGTTCTGCCTGGACACCGATGCCCCCAACAACATTGAAACCGACTGGTCCTACCAGCGCTTCATCCAGTCTTCGCTGGCCGTGGCGCCCGCTGGCAGTCAGCCCATCGTCCGCAACATTCACCACGAATCGCAGCTTACGCCTTGGGGCGTGGGTGCCTGGTTCATGGGAGAATTTTTCACTGGCCCGCGCCTGGACGATTCGGCCGGCCCGGACAACGGCCTGCGTCTGGAACTGGTCACCGTGGCCATGCGCCAGCCGCTTTCCAGCCTGGTACAGTTCGTGCGCCTCAACCCGGGCCTCGAATCGCAGCTGATCCGCATTGCCGGTTCCATCGCGGGAGGACTCAGCCGGCCAGCCGATTCTTCCGGCCACGCCATGATCATGCTGGGACGCCAGCGTTCGCAACGGGTCGCCATCCTGACTGCGCTCTCCGGCACACCCGCCACGGCGGACAACCGCCTGTTCGCCAAGATCGCGCTCAGCCGCGCCATGCTCATGGGCAAGCTGGCGCATGCGGGTTCGATGGCTGATCTCGCGCCGCTGGCTTTCGAAACCGGCCTGCTCTCCACCCTGCCCGTCGCCCTGTCCATTTCGGTCAACAACCTGCACCGCCGGCTGGGGCTGAATAATGAGGTGGCAAAAACACTGGCCGGACACGATACGCCGCTCCGGCCCCTGCTGCATCTGGCGCATGCTGGCGAACGCAACGATACCGAGCGCCTCGCCGTCCTTGCCAAAGAACTCGATCTCTCCCTGGAAACCGTTTCGGCCGCGCAACTCGAAGCGCTGGTCACAGCGGAAGACATGGATTCACGCCTGATTTAAGAGAAATTCGCGGCGCGGGTAAAATGCAGGCTTTTGCATTTCACCCCGCATCGTGACTCCCACCCTCGTCTTTGATATCGAAACCGTTCCGGATACGGAAGGTTTCTCCCGTCTCGTTGATCTGCCTGCTGGCGTGCCCGAGAGCGAAATCGCCGAAATGGCCATGCTCCAGCGACGTCAGGCCACCGGCAGCGATTTCCTGCCGCACTACATGCATCGTGTGGTCGCCATCTCCTGCGCCCTGCGCGCGGGCGACCAGTTCCGCGTGTGGACGCTGGGACGCGAATCCGAACCTGAAAAGGACATCATCCAGCGCTTTTTCGACGGCATCGAAAAATACACGCCGCAACTGGTGTCCTGGAACGGCGGCGGCTTCGACCTGCCCGTGTTGCACTACCGCGGACTCATGCATGGCGTGACGGCGCCGCGCTACTGGGATCAGGGCGAGGACGACAAGGACTTCAAGTGGAACAATTACATCAGCCGCTACCACGCACGCCATCTGGATTTGATGGATTTGCTGGCGCTGTACCAGCCGCGCGCCAACGCGCCGCTCGACCAGCTGGCCAAACTCTGCGGCTTTCCCGGCAAGCTGGGCATGGACGGCAGCCAGGTATGGGACGCGCTGCAACAGGGCAAGCTCGCTGAGATCTGCGACTACTGCGAAACCGATGTGTTCAACACCCACCTGCTCTACCTGCGCTTTCAACACATGCGCGGTTCGCTCACGACCGAAACCTATCACGAGGAAACCGCCAAAGTACGCGCGGCCTTGCAGGCCTCTGAAGGCGAACACTGGAAAGAGTTTCTCGCCGCCTGGAAGGAATAAACATGGCGGTATTCATTGACGCCCTCGACCACGAGGGTCACGGCATCTGCCGCGTTGAAGGAAAAGTGACGTTTGTCGATGGCGCGCTGCCGGGCGAAACGGCTGAGATTTCCGTCTTCCGCAAGCATCCCAAGTACGACAGCGCCAACGCGACGAAAATAATCAAATCCAGCAGCCAGCGCGCCACGCCGAAATGCGTGCATTACGGCCGCTGCGGCGGCTGCGCCCTGCAGCATCTTGAAGTCAGCGCGCAGGTCGCCGCCAAGCAGCGCATCCTCGAAGAAAACCTCCAGCGCATCGGCAAGGTCAAGCCCGAACTCATCCTGCCCGCGCTGTACGGCCCCACCTGGGGTTACCGCCACCGCGCGCGTTTCTCGGTCAAGCGCGTCGACAAGAAAGGCGGCGCGCTGGTCGGCTTCCACGAAAAGAAATCCTGGTTCATCGCCGACATGCACACCTGCGAAGTGCTGGCCCCGCATGTGGCAAAAATCTTCATGCCGCTGAGGCAACTGATTCCGCAGCTTTCCAATTCCGACCGCGTGCCGCAGGTCGAACTGGCCGTGGGCGAAACTTCAACGGTGCTGGTGTTCCGCCTGCTCACGCCGTGGAACGAACAGGACAGGGAAATCGTTCGCGCGTTTGCAGATGACCATAAGGTACACATCTGGGTTCAACCCAAGGGACCGGACACCGCCGTGCCCTACTACCCGGAAGACAGCGGCCTGCTGCAATACAGCCTGCCGGAATTCAATGTCGTCCACCCCTTCCGGCCGACCGAGTTCACCCAGGTCAATCCCTACATCAACCGCATCCTGGTGCATCGCGCAATCCAGATGCTCGACCCTCAGCCGCATGAACGCATCGCCGATTTCTTTTGCGGACTCGGCAACTTCACCCTGCCCATCGCCCGCTCCGGCGCGAAAGTGGTCGGCATCGAAGGCAGCAAGACCCTGATCGCGCGCGCGCAGGAAAACGCCAGGCTGAACGGATTAAACAACGTCGAATACGCCGTCGACAACCTGTTCGAAATGACGCCGGAGAAATACGCCGCGCTCGGCCACTTCGACAAGCTGCTCATTGATCCGCCACGCGACGGCGCCATGGACCTGGTGAAATCCCTGCCGCAGGACAACCCGCCCCGCCGCATCGTCTATGTGTCCTGCAACCCCGCCACCCTCGCCCGCGACACCGAAGTGCTCTGCCACGTCAAAGGCTACACCCTCAAGGCCGCTGGCGTTGCCAACATGTTTCCGCATACCGCGCACGTGGAATCGATTGCGGTGTTCGAACGATAGCGGGTCGGGTTGAGCTGAAAATAATTTGAGCCTGGAACCTTTTATCTTCAGGGATATAAACAAGCTGAGCCTGGCCCGTTTAATTCTAGAAAATAATTGGTGTCTGGAACCTTTTATCCTTTCTAGAATTCCATCTCAAGCGTGGCAAGCCTTGAGCAAATAAGAATTGCCTCACATAACATTTGGCCTCTTGTGCCACCACTCCCAGTTCCATGCGATTCATCCCAGATTGATTTGCGCTTCGCCTCACAAAGATTGAGTGATTGACGAAATACTTTCGCACTCGCTTTGCTGTATGGGTTTGATGCCTCCGCAGTTTTAAGTATTGATTTAAGCACATCCAATTGTTCTTGTGCTTCAATCCAATGATCTGGAAAATTTCTGATATTGCACTGTGGAGGCATTGCATAAGAAGGCGTCACAATGCACATTGCAGTCAAAAAAATGGGTATTTTCCTCTGTGATCTACTCCACATGACCAAGCTAATCATCGCCAAGCCAGCCAGCAGCATCAGGTAAGTTTCAGGTTCAGGGATAGCAGCCACATCACCATCGCGGACTGGCCAAACATTGGCGTAATTGCTTTTGATGTTCTGACCATGCCACCCTGTGTGAAAATCGAAGTCCCAAGCGTAGGGGTAGCAAAAGCCATTTGCGCACCACCCATACTGTGCGCCCGTGTCAGTCCAATACTTGTATGACACAATGTTCTGAAAGAGGGAAAAGTTGCTGTTGTGAACATCTGCAATATCGGCAGTCGTACTACCACCCAACTCGCTGTAAAAAAGATGTCCTAATTCACTGCTAGTCTCGTTTCCTTCGCACGTGTATCGATAGAACCCTGGCCCGTCATACTCACAGGTAGCGTCCGTGTTAAACATTGTAGGGAACCTCCAATCGCTAAATCCCAGGTAGTTGGAAGTATTCAGCTCGCCAATCCAACTTTGTGCCGCTCCCCAACTCATGTTCCCGCCATAGATTGGAGCGACCCCAAAAGTTTCACTCTCTGCCAAGTTGGCGTCGGCCAGCCACGTAATGTTCAGGTCATCGTCATAGATGAGACCTCCGCCACGGTCAAACAATGTGGCATGAGAGGTGCCAATGATTACAAAGTATGCGCTGAACACTATCAGAAACTTTCTCATCCCTTAAAGCTCCCTTGAATAAACAAAAAATAGGTTCCAAGCTTGAGTTATTTTTCATAAATCTTACATCCCCCTCAACACCTTGATCTGAAACAGCGTATTGCGCTCGTCTTCTTCCAGCGCCTGCTTGATGTGTGACACGGTGGCGCGGTAGCGCGGAATGATGTTGTACTTGAGGGCGTTGACGCGCTTCTGGGTCTTGCGCTGTTCCAGCACGAAACGGCGCAATGCGTTTTCTGCTTCGCCCAATTGGGCGAGGAAGGCGATAAGCTCGGTCATGCGGGCGCGGGCTTCGTCGAAGCTGGGGTCGGTCCACATCAGGCCCACGGGTTGCAGCGGCAGGGTCTTGGCGCGCACGGAGGGATATTCCACGCCGACGGATGAGCGCGGGATGATGTCGACTTCCACCGAGCAGTCCAGCCCCAGGCTGGCCTGCCGCAGCATCTGGCTGCCCATGCGCAGTTCGCAAATGGCCAGCCAGCGGTAGGCTTCCTGCAAACGCGCCTCGGCTTCCTTTCGCAGGCGGCGATATTCCTTGAGCCGGTCCTGCACGACGCGCGTGAGCAGCTCGCGCTTTTTTTCCAGCATGTCGTGGCCCTGGGTGAGAAATTTCACCTGGCGGTTGAGTTGCAGGAGGGCGTTGCGCGTGGGGGGGACTTTGAGGCGTTTCATGACGCCGGCCTCTCGTATGGAAACAAGAGAAATCCCCCCACCCCCCCTTTATCAAGGGGGGCTTGATCGCCTCTCGGCTTTTTTGTGGCACCCCTAGTCATTGCGTACCGACCGCGGGCCGGTAGCGTGCGTCGAGGTCTTTTTCGGGCAGGCGTGTGAGCACTTCGCGCGGCAACAGCGACAATACTTCCCAGGCAAGGTCGAGGGTATCGAAGATGCTGCGATTTTCGGTTTCGCCCTGGCCAACGAAGCGGGTCTCGAACGCCTGGGCAAATTGCAGATAACGGTTGTCTTCTTCCGAGAGTTCTTCCGCGCCGATGATGGCTGCCAGGCTGCGCACTTCCTGCGCCTTGGCGTAGGAGGCAAACAGCTGGCTGGCGACCCGCGCGTGATCCTCGCGCGTCATGCCTTCGCCGATGCCATCCTTCATCAGTCTTGATAGTGAAGGCAGCACGGCTACAGGCGGCTGGATACCGGCAGCGGCGAGCTCGCGCGACAGCACGATCTGGCCTTCGGTGATGTAGCCGGTGAGATCGGGCACGGGATGGGTGATGTCGTCAGACGGCATGGACACGACCGGGATCAGCGTGATCGATCCGGCCTTGCCGCGAATGCGCCCGGCGCGCTCGTAGATTTCCGCGAGGTCGGAATACAGATAACCCGGGAAGCCCTTGCGCGAGGGCACGTCGCCCTTGGCCGTGGCGATCTCCCGCAACGCCTCGGCGTAGTAGGTCATGTCGGTCATGACCACCAGCACATGCTTGTCGAGATCGAAAGCCATGTACTCGGCGCAGGTGAGCGCAACGCGCGGCAGGATCAGCCGCTCGATGGGCGGGTCGTCGGCCAGGTTGATGAAGGTGACGACCTGGCCCAGCACGCCGCTCTGCTCGAAGCTTTCCTCGAAATAGCGCGCATCGCTGTGCGACACGCCCATGGCAGCAAAGACGAGCGCGAATTCCTGATTGGGGGCGGCAACGTCTGTAGTGGCTTCGTGATGCAATAGCCTGGCCTGCCGGACGATCTGCGCGGCCAGCCGGTTGTGCGGCAGGCCCGATCCGGAAAAGATCGGCAGCTTCTGTCCGCGCACCAGCGTGTTCATGCCGTCGATGGTGGAGACGCCGGTCTGGATGAACTCGCGCGGATAGGCGCGCGCGGCGGGGTTGATCGACGCGCCATTCACGTTGCGCGAAAGTTTGGAAATGATGGGCGGCCGGCCATCGCGCGGCTGGCCCACGCCGTTGAACACACGGCCCATCATCTCGGGTGCCAGCGCAAGCTCAAACGGCTGATCCAGAAACCGCACCCAGGTGCGTTCCAGATCGAGGTTATCGGTGCCTTCCAGAACCTGTACAAGGACGAGTTCTTCCGAGGTGCGGATGACCTGGCCGCTGCGGCGCTTGCCGAGATGGTCGAGCACCGCCACACGGTCGCCCAGCGCCACTGCCTGCGTGTTGCGCAGGGCAAGCAGGCCGCCGCGCGCCCAGGCTGCGGTGCAATATTCCAGCGCTTTCATGGCGTGCCTGCTCTTTCCGTGCCCGGCATTTCAAACTCATCCCGATCCTGGGCTTTCGCAGCAGCCGGGCTGGCATATTCGGCCCGCAGTGCATCGAATACCGGCACGATGCTGTTGCCTTCCTGCTCCAGCGCCGCGAGTTCCTCGCTGGCAAAAGTTATTTTCCAGCGCCGCGCCTGGGCCAGCAGTGGCAGGCGCAGCAGTTCCCGCACCGGCATCCCCAGCGTAAGCATGTCCGCGCCGCGCGCATGAATGTCCATCATAAGTTTCAGCAACAGAAACTGTTTTTGCGGCGAACAGAAACTGTCCTTGGGTTCCAGCGCGCTTTGCTGCAGCAATCCTTCGCGGATCAGTTTTGCCGATTCCAGCGTCCAGCGCTGCTGGCCGGACAGTGCTTCGACGCCGACCAGATTGACGATGCGATTGAGTTCCTCGGCTTCGGTCAGCAGGCGCAAGGCCTTGTTGCGCAGCAACAGCCAGTTCTCGTCGATGCTTTCGTGCCACCAGCGCGCGGCGGTGTCGACAAACAGAGAGAAGCTTTCCAGCCAGTCCACCGCCGGGTAATGGCGGGCATCGGCCAGGTCTTTCGACAGCGCCCAGAACGTCTGGATGATGTCCTTGGTATGGCTGGTAACCGGCTCGGAGAAATCGCCGCCCGGCGGGGACACGGCGCCGATCAGTGTGACGGAGCCATGACCGCCATCGAGTGTTTCCACACGTCCCGCGCGTTCATAGAACGCCGCCAGCGTGGAACCGAGGTAGGCCGGATAGCCCTCCTCCACCGGCATCTGCCCCAGCCGACCCGCCACTTCGCGCAAGGCTTCGGCCCAGCGGCTGGTGGAGTCCGCGACCATCACCACATCCAGCCCCTGATCGCGGAAATATTCCGCCAGCGTCATGCCGACATAGACCGACACCTCGCGCGCCACCACCGGCATGTTGGAGGTATTGGCCACCAATAGTGTCCGTTCCATCAGCGGCCGGCCTGAACGCGGATCGGTGAGCTTGGGGAAACTGTCCAGCACGTCGGTGAGCTCGTTGCCGCGTTCGCCGCAGCCGACATAAATCACGATGTGCGCATCCGACCAGCGCGCAATCTGCTGCTGCAAGACTGTCTTGCCCGCGCCAAAGGGCCCAGGAATCGCACCCTTCCCGCCCTTGAGCAACGGGAAGAAGGTATCCATGATGCGCTGCCCGGTGATCAGCGGCTGGATGGCGTGGTCGCGCTTGCGAAACGGCCGCGGCTTGCGCACCGGCCAGAAGCTGGCCAGCCTCAGCTTGTGAATCTCGCCGTGCATGTCGCGCACGCGGGCAATGACATCGTCCACGGTGTATTCGCCCGGCGGCACGAGATCGACCAGCTCCCCGGAAACGCCCGGCGGTATCAGGATGCGATGGGTGATGCTCTGGTTTTCCGGCACGCTGCCCAGCACGGCACCCGCCTCCACCCGCTCGCCGATATGCAGGCTTTCCGATGGCGTGAAGTCCCAGCGCTTGTCGCGTGGCAGCGCGGATATCGCCAGGCCGCGTTCGATACGCTCGCCGGTTTGAGCAAGCATCGCTTCCAGCGGCCGCTGCAACCCATCGAAAATCCCCCCCAGCAGGCCGGGACCCAGTTCGACCGACAGAGGAAGGCCCAGTGCAACGGCTTGTTCGCCGGGGCGCAGGCCTTCCGTGTTCTCGTAGACCTGCACCACGGCGCGGTCTTCCTCGCGCGCGATGACTTCGCCCATCAGCCCCAGCGCGCCCAGCTTCACTTGCTCGCCCGTGCGGGCAGCGGGCAGATGCGCCGTGACGATGGGGCCCTGCACGTCCAGGATGATGCCGGATTGGCTGCCTTCGCTGCTCATGCGCCTTTCACCTTGTCATCGCTACTGGATGGAAACAACACATCCATGATCGCGCGCAGAATCTCGTCTTCCATGCGCGCCAGTCTGCCTTCGAAAGTGTTGTCGATGCGTCGCGTGCCGGCCTCGCCGCTGACGCGCATGCCGCCGCTGACAGAATCCGGCAACGCTGCCAGTTTCACTTCGCGACCCGGCGCGGCCTGTCTGATGAGGGCATCCCAGTGCGGATGCAGCAATTCGATGTCTCGCGGATTGAGTTCCGCCACCAGTGGCCCATCGGGAATCTGCTGTGCGGCCTCGGCAAGATACCGGGCCAGCACGGTGCGATAGCGCTCTGGCTCGTCAACGATATGTTTCAGTTTCTGCCGTACTTCGCCCAGCACGCCCTGCGTCAGGGTCCAGCGCAGGCGGTCCATTTCGGCATCCCGGCGCAGCCGCGCGGATTGCATGATCTGCCGGCAAAGATGTTCCGCCTCCTGCTGAAAACGCAGTTCTTCGCCTTCTTCCAGTTGACGCAGTTTTGCCCGGATGTCGGCGATGATCTGCTCACTGGCCTGGCGCCCCTTTTCCAGATGACGTTCGGCCAGGTCCATCGCCTGGGCCTGCAGCAAACCTTCGAGTTTTTCGGTGAGCTGGCTCATGCCGGCTCGCCTGTCTGGCAGATCATGCGATCCACCTCGGGATGATATTCGCACGCCCTGGCAAGCGACGGCACCAGCATGACCACCACGCGTCCTCCTTCCGATTGCACCCGATGCAGCCATGGGCCCGGTTCGTCCAGCAGATGCGCCTCGACCAGCACCAGCGCCTTTTCCTTGCTGGTCACCAGCGCTTTCAGCAGCGCTTCGAGCTGGGCGGCAGTTGCATTGGGCATGACTTCGATGCCCGCCAGCCGGAAGCCATCCATGAGCGCGGCTGAACCCGCCGCGATGATGCGTGTTGCCGAAGCGCCCACTAAATTTTTCCCAACAACAGGATCGACATCACCAGGCCATAAATCGCAATGCCTTCTGCCAGTCCAAGATAGATCAGCGTGCGGCCGAACATTTCCGGTTTTTCGGCCACCACGGCCAATGCTGCGGAACCCACGGGGCCGAGCGCAAGTGCCGCGCCAATCGCTGCCAGGCCGGTCGGCAATCCCACGCCCATGATGGCCAGGCCCAAGCCCAGGGTCACTTCGCCCTTGGCCACCACCGCCGTGGTCTCGGCCATGACTTCCTGTGCGCCCATCAGCAGCAATCCGGCCAAGGCAATGACAAACAACGAGAAGTTGCCAATCAGCCAGCCGCGCGCACGTCGCGGAGAAGCGATTTTCCTGTCCGGAGTGAGTTCGAGATAAACCCCCAGCGCGATCAGGCCAAAAACGCTCAATGTCATGATGCCGGCAATTAAATACATGCTGTTCTCCAATCTAAATACATGCTGTTCTCCAATCAAGTAATCCGTTCAATTCTGGCGCCTGCCGGAGGCAGTTCCCTTCAATACCAGCGGATCGAATGCCCGCCCACTGCCGCTGTAGAAACGGGAAAAGCCTTCGTAATATTCCAGGCGCAATACCTGGATGGCGACAATGGCGCCCTCCAGAACAAGGATAACAATATTGCCGATCACCAGTGTGATCCAGCGTCCGGTGATCTCGAAATTTTCCGCGATGGTGAAGACAGCCAGCGCCAGCGCCACATGGTTGATGGAAAAGGCCGCCACCCGCATGAACGACAGGGTATTGGAAAAGAAACCGATGACCGATTCGAAACTCTCGATGATGACGGTCAATACCCTTTCGGCCATGCTGCCGTGATTTTCCACCCAGTTCCACACCACTATCGCAGCCAGGCCGGCACTGGCGGCCAGGGCTGCCGCACCACCAAACTGCCCTTCGGTAGCCAGTTGATAGACGCCATAAGCAGCACCCAAATACAAAACCAGCCCCGCCACGCCTCCGGCATCGAACAGCGCCTTGTACCAGTCTCCGCTGATGAACCGGTTGTAGATGGTCAGCAACTGGGTCACGCAAATGAATCCAATGCCCCAGAGTATGGCAGCCGTAAGCATGCGCACGGGATCGTGCAGCGGCGATACCCACAGCGGCTCGATGACGGTTTCAGCCCCGAACAGGCTGCCATAGGCGAAACCGAAGGCAGTGGCCGACAATCCCGCCGCCACGAAGAGGCTGCGAAAGCGGCGAGCCTTGCCGCGCAGAAGCAAGCCGCCCAGCGCGATGACCAGTCCCTGCCCGATGTCGCCGAACATCATGCCGAACATCAGCGCGAACGAAATGGCGAACAACCAGGTCGGGTCGAATTCGCCATAGCGCGGGATACCGTAATTCCGCACCAGATCCGAGAACGGCCCCAGCCAATCCGGATAACGCATGGCAGAGGGCACGATGTCGCGCTCTGCCGGAAAGGGCGGTCGCAGTTGCAGCACGTAACGATCTGCCAGACGGGCATCGAGCGCCTTGCGCATGCGCTCGACATCACGCGTGGGAATCCAGCCAACAATCACTGCCAGACCGCCGCGTGCTCGCAGGGTCTCGGCGGAAATGCGGACGTAGGGCTCGGCCAGCGACATGCCACGCCGGATTTCACGAAGTCTTTCCTCGATATTGCCCAGCTTGGCACGGTGCCGGGCATCGCAGGTGTTTTCTTCCTGCTTTAGCCCCGCTAATTGTTGCTCAAGCCCTTCGCGAGCCATATCGGGATGAGCCAGCAGTTCGGGTTCGAGGGTGATGTCCTGCCAGCCTGCGGCATCAAGTGCACCGCGTATTTCGGTGTTCCTGCCCACGGGCCCCGCGGCCACGGCGTAAGCCCGCCCCTGATGTGTATCGAAAATTTCCAGCAGGAAGCCGGACAGTTCGAGCGCTTCGCGCAACCTCGCCAGATTGGCTTCAGCGACGGTGCCAATTCGTGTCTGCAGGAAACGCTTCGGGCGTATCAGCCAGGACAGATCGATATCGAGCGCCTTGAAATGTGCCAGCGAATTGAGCAGGCTGGTGCTGCGTTCCAGTGATTCGGCAATGCGGCGTTTTTCTTCCTCGCAATGGGAGGCAGTGGTCCACAGCTCTCCCAGCCAGACATTCCATTCAGTCAATTGCTCCAGCGTCGGCGCATCCGGCCCGGCGGGAAGATTGCGCATGTCCTCGTATTCCCGATGCCGGTCGCCCAGCGGCGCAGGGCCGAAATGATCAATGATCTTGTTCAGCCTCGCTTGCGCTTCGGCAAACACTTCCATGTAACGATCGCCGGGCGTTTCCGGCAGGTCACGCTCCCAGGCCTGGCTTTTTTCCGGGGTGAATATCCCGTAGGTCGCCAGTAGCAATGCCGCCTGCGGCGCATCGCTTTTCAGTACCCAGAGCGTGACATGCTGCATTCGCAAGGGCTTGAACACGATCAGGCGACTCCCGTCTGAAGTCCTGCCGGAGATTCGTCCAGACCCAAAGCCTGCCGGATGGTGGCCACATCGAGGCCCAGACTCCAGCCCTTGAGCGTAGCGCGCACCCGCCTCAAATCATGGTCACGCAACACGAGGTAGGCAAAGGCGCGTGAAAAGGCTGGCGCTGAAGATCGCAAAATCGCCAATGAAGTTTCAGCATAATGCGCATCGAGAATGCCGGCGACCTGATTCACGCTACTGGCATCCTTGAGCCAGCCTAGATAAGGTTGCGGCAAGGCTGCCATCACGTCTTCCATCCGGCTGAGAACGGAAAGCTCCTTCAGCGTACTGGAAGAAAGCCGGTAGTGGCTCGGAATCAGAAGGTAGTAGACCTGCGCAGGTGGCAGCCTGTAATTGAACCGAAAGCGAAGCAGCCAGGTCAGGTTGATGCGGTCAATGTGCAGTTCCATGATTTTGCGGAAACTGGTGCCGAGCGATTCATCCAGCGGCCGCGCGCGTTCCACCAGACCATGGTAATAACGCCGGTCCAGCGCGGCATCGAGATCGAACAGCCGGGGCTGCGCCTCGAACGCCCGGCGCGCAAAGCGAACCATGTCCGCGTAAGGCGTGCTCTCAAGTCGCCGCAAAAGTTCCTGGATGTCTTCGGTCTGAAGCAGTTCCTCGGTCGGCAGCGTTGTCAGGAAACCCATGTCGCTGAGTTCCTGCCGGATCAGGGAGACAGGCGCCTTTGCCAGTTTGCCGCGGATGATGGCCTTGAGATTCGTGATCTCGAAACGCAACGTCCAGTATTGCAGGAAACCGCGCGCATCTCCCGCCGCCCGCATCAGAACGAGAATATCGGCAAGCTGGGCGCGAATGATGGATTGTTCGAGATACTGGCCGGCCTGCAGATCGACCATCAACTGCGTGAGCCCGACGCGTTCCAGCACCGCTGCCCGTTCATCGGGCGTACCCTCCGCCATCAATCGCGGTTCGTCATCACGCAACAGGCGTGCAGCCATGAGACTGACACGGGCATTCAAATATTCATTCAAGGTGAGCGTACCGAGTTTGGAGAGCGGGAAATCCTACCTGCCTTCTCCCAGTATCGGATTGAGCGCCGCGCGGATGGCAGCCTGCTCATTGGCAGCGGCCTGATCGCGCAACTTCTTTTGCAGCGCGGCGGATTCCATTTCAAGTTCGGCAATGCGTCGGCGCGCGCCATCCTCGGCTGTGGCAAGAAACGGCTTGCGCCGGGCTTCAACTTGTTTCGCAAATTCCTCTTCGAGACGCCGCGCTTCATCGAGAGCATCCTGGATCATTTTCCTGCGTGCGCCATCCGCTTCCTCGACCCGGGCCTCGGCCCCCTTCTCCGCATTCAATAATCGTTTGAGCACATCTTCCATGCGGAGTCAGCCCATCAGCGGAAACATCATTCCCAACCCGGCCATCGATATCAGCGCACCCGTGACTCTCAAAACGATTTCGCGCAGTTTCATGCCAGCGAACACTCCAGAGGCATGAAGGAAAGCAGTCGCGGCCATCATGCCAAAGCCATAGGCCAAAGGGGATGCCGCGAGCGGCATTTCCACGCCATGCGCCAGACCATGAAACAGCGCGAACAGCCCGACAGTTGCACACGCCAGTTGCAAAGACCCGCCTGATTGTAGTGCGACCAGCAAACCCAGCACCATCACCGACAAGGCAATGCCCACCTCGATTCCCGGCAATGGCATGCCCAGCACACCCAAGGTGCCGCCAAACGCCATCATGCCGACAAAGGTCAGCGGCAACATCCAGAGTGCACGCCCGCCTTTTTGCGCCGCCCACAATCCCACCGCCACCATCGCCAGCAAGTGATCCAGACCGCTGAAAGGATGCGCCAGACCGGCGATCAAGCCTGCGCCATGACTGTGGGCGCCTTCGCCATGGGCTAGTGCAAGCGGGGCTACCGACCACATCAGCGTGGCAATCATCATTTTTTTCAACATGCTGACCCTTTCCCTTTAAAACTGTTCTGGATGTTTATTTGTTCAATGACTATCCACCGGAATGGACTCATCCGGCTTTACGCCGTACTTCCGCTTTCTTGCCCGTCCCCACCAGCAGCCTCCGCCGGTGATCGTTTCTTCAACGCGTTGCACTGTCACCGCCCACGGCACGCCCTTTCTTGCTCGTGTGCAGACCGGGCAGCCGAATTCACAATATTCCGGGTCGTTGGGATGCAGGAAGGGCATTTTCCAGCCGCCCCATGCGTAGGTTTTCGGTGTGGGTCTCATGGCTTGCCCCCTTTCCATCTGTTTGGAGAAAAGCTCCTATCTCACTTTCACTTTAATCAATTCTTCGCCGTCCGGGTCGGTCACATGCACGGCGCAGGCAATGCAGGGATCGAAACTGTGGATGGTGCGCAGGATTTCGATGGGCTGTTTTGGATCATGCAGCACATGATTGTGCTGCAGCGCGGCTTCATAGGCGCCAGGCTGGCCCGAGGCATCGCGCGGACCGGCATTCCAGGTGGACGGGACCACAGCCTGATAGTTGGCAATCCTGCCATCCTCGATGACGATCCAGTGCGACAGGCCGCCTCGAGGCGCTTCCATGAAACCAACGCCCTTCATTGACTTGGGCCAGGTCGAGGGATCCCAGTATTTTTCGTTGAAGGTTCTGAGATCGCCTGCCTTGATGTTGCCCATGAGCTTGTCGAACTGGCCCTGCATGGCATCGGCCACGATTTTGGTTTCCAGCGTGCGCGCCGCCGTACGGCCCAAGGTGGAGAACAGCGCCTGCACCGGCACGTCCAGGGTCTTGAGGGTGTAGTCCACCAGTTCCTTCGCCTGCGGGTTGCCTTTGGCGTACATGAGCAGCACCCGGGCCAGCGGCCCGACTTCCATGGCCTTGCCCTTCCAGCGCGGCGACTTGAGCCAGGAATACTTGTTGTCGACATCCAGGTGTTCGTAGGGCGGCTTGGGGCCGGTGAAGTTGAACTCGGTTTCGCCGGCATGCGGATGCAGGCCCTTCTGGTCACCGTCGCTGTACTTGTACCAGGAGTGGGTGACGAATTCCTGAATCTCGTTGGGATCGTCGAAATTGATGTCGTGCACAGTGGACAGGTCGCGGTTGAGAATCACGCCGCGCGGAATCATGAAGGATTCCGGCGTCCACATGTCCTTGTCCGGCAGATCGCCAAAGGACATGAAATTGCCCAGACCTTCGCCCTGCGCACCCCAGTCCTTGTAGAACGAGGCAATGGCGAGGGTGTCTGGCACATAGACCTGATCGACGAATTCGCGCATCTGGTTGATGACGTTCTGCACCATCTGCAGGCCTGTCATATTGACCGCGGTGGCGTCCTGGCCAGCCTTGCCCACACCCGCCTGACTATGCACGCTGATCGCGCTGGGCACACCGCCGACGAGGAAATTGGGGTGCGGGTTCTTGCCGCCAAAAATCGCATGCAGCTTTACTACATCCCGCTGCCAGGCCAGAGCTTCCAGGTAATGCGCCACCGCCATCAGATTGGCCTCGGGAGGCAGCTTGTAGGCGGGGTGGCCCCAGTAGGCGTTGGCGAAGATGCCGAGCTGGCCTGCCTCGACGAACTTTTTTACCTTGTTCTGCATGTCGGCAAAATAGCCGGGCGAGGACTTGGACCACTTGCTGATGCTTTGCGCCAGCTCAGAAGTTGCCTTGGGATCGGCCTTGAGCGCGGACACCACATCCACCCAGTCCAGCGCATGCAGGTGGTAGAAATGCATGACGTGGTCATGCACGGTCTGCGCCATATTCATCAGGTTGCGGATGATCTGGGCATTGGCCGGAATGCTGTAGTCCGGGATGGAACGCTTGAGCGCGTCTTCCACCGTACGGACGGAAGCCAGACCATGCACCAGCGTACACACGCCGCATATCCTTTGGGCAAATGCCCAGGCATCGCGCGGATCGCGGCCGCGCAGAATGATCTCGATGCCGCGCACCATGGTGCCCGCCGAATAGGCGCTGGTGATCTTGCCGTTGGCATCGGTTTCCGCCTCGATACGTAAGTGTCCTTCGATGCGGGTAATGGGGTCGACAACAACGCGCTGTGCTGTGGTCATGGCCGTGTTCCTTGGTTATTAAACGCTTCGAGGATGCGGTATTGCTCCCCGGCTTCATTGTTATCGGTGCCTTCGCCCGTGGCGACGGTTTCGCAGGTGCGCGCCATGCGGGCAGACATGGCTGCATCCCATGCCAGGTCCTCGCCTTCTCCAGCGGGCCTGACGCAGGCGACGGCAGCCTTGGCCACGAAGTGTCCTGCCTGCGCCGTCCAGTCCGTTTCCCTGCCGCAGCGCGTAAAACTTTCCACCCTTGCCGTGTTGGCGATCTGAAATGCACTTGCCAGTTCTGCTTCAGTCACACCCTTGCGCTGGCTGGTTTCAATGGCATTCTTCAAGCGCATGTCATTGGAAAGCGGAAACACGCGCATGACAAATTGCATCGCCAACAGGCGCTGATCGGCAACGGGCAACGCGCCCAGTCTGGATTTGAATTCCTTGTCGTCCCTGATCATGGCATCAGCTTCCCTCTTGCTTTCGGCTTTCCGGCAGATGCTCGGCAATCATCTCGGTGAGTCCGACCACCGGTATGTCCATCTGATAGTGCTCCAGCCCTTCTTCGAGGACGATGCGGCAGTTGGCACAGGCTGTCACCAAACGATCCGGCTTGACCGATTCGAGCTGTGACTTCTTCCTTTTGAAGGCTTCAAGACGCAACTCTTCGCCCTCCTCGATGGCGGATGCGCCGCCACCCCCGCCGCAGCACCAGTTCATGAATCCGGCATCGGGCATTTCGACAAAGTTCTTTGCCACCTGGTTGAGTAGCTTGCGCGGCTGCTGGACGACCCCGCCGCGCCGCACCAGCTGGCAGGGATCATGGAAGGTGAGCTTGTCGGTCTCGAAACCCTCGGTCTTGAGCAGGCCTGCTTCCTGAAAATCGGCCAGCACTTCCAGTATGTGCTTGACTTCGAACGTGAACGGGCGGCCGATCAGATTGGCCCCTTCCCAGCGTAATGCGGTATAGGCGTGGCCGCATTCGGGACTGATCACGGTTTTCACCTTGAGTCGTTCCGCACCGTCGACGATGCGCGAAACGATGACCTTGGCCAGGTCTGAATTGCCGATCTGGATGCCGGCATTGGTAGCCTCGAATGCGGTAGAACACAGCGTCCAGGTTTTTCCGGCCTGATGCATGATCCTGGCGATCGCACCCAGATATTCCGGAAAATTGATGATTTCCATCGAGGACAACATCACCATGTATTCCGCGCCCTCGGCATCGAGCGGGATGGTCAGGCCAGTGTCCGCTTCCACATGCTTCATTTGCGCCTGCACGGCAGGCAGCTTCACGCCCATGGGGCTGCCGATGCTGACCGTCCGGTTGACCGCACCCTTGATACCTTCGGGTGCATGGCCTGCGGCCGACATGCCCTCACGGAATTTGCGTACCATGTAGACGATGTCGTTACCCACCGGACAGACGGCAGAGCAGCGCGCACAGAGCGTGCAGCTGTTGTAGACCAGCTCTTGCCACTCATCCAGTTCCGCATCGGTTACCGGTTTGGACAAGCCCGCCATTTTCTTGAGCCGGCCAAGCAGGGTGTATTCCTGCTCGTAGATACGGCGCAGGGGCTCAAGCTTGTGGATGGGTGTGTATTTCGGGTCGCCGGTTTCCGTGTAGAACAGGCAAGCCTCGGCACACAGGCCACAGTGCACACAGCTGTTGAAATAGCTGGCGATCGGCGCATCGATGACTTCCTTGAGAACGCGGACGCCTTTATCGAGGGTGGCGCTCATACGGGAACTCCTTTATGTCCATTGACCTGGCCGTTGAACCAGCGCGATCCGAACAGCGTGAAGACGTGGAACAGCTTGGTGAACGGCAGCACCACGAGCAACAGTTCGACACTGAGGATATGCAGGGCCAGCATGGTGGTATAGGGCAACAGCAGATGCTGTACCGCCATCCAGCCGGTCAGCACGGGCAGGAAGGTCACGGTCCAGGTAAACCAGTCCTCGAAGGTACTGAGATAGCGCTTGACCGGTTTGTTGATGCGATCAACCAGCACCACGATCATTGCCGCCATGGTCACGACTGCCATGAGGTCGATGAACTGGGATGGCAGCGCGGGCCAGGACACCCCGATCAGGTTCTTGATGAGCAGGATGTGCGGGGCAAACAGGAACACGATCAGCGCCAGGCCAATGTGGAAGACATAGCCGCCGATATAGCTGACAGGCGAACGCTTGAGCATGCCGGGCGGCGGCAGCGAGCGCCGGAAAACAGTATGGAAGCCGGAGGCGCCGGAGGCCTGTCGCGGCGCGGACAGATCCTTCTTGCGGCCCAGCGAGTAAATTTCGAACAGGCGCCACAATATCCCCAGCAGGAAGATGCCCACGGCGATGTTGAGACCCGGGCCGCGAACCCAGGTCAGGAATTGCAGTTCATTCATTTTTCCAGATCCTCCAGCGTAGTCGTTTCATGCGCCGATTTTGCCGCGCTCTTCTTGGCACGGTTGGCAAAGCTCACCGCCACGCCAACCGCCGCGCCCGCGACAGCAGCCGTCGCGGCCACCTTCAGCGGATCGGCCGGCATCGACAGCGCCTTGTAGAAGCCGCCCGCATCCCAGAAATCCGGCTCGGAACAGCCGATGCAGCCATGGCCGGACTCGATCGGGAAGGACGTCGAATCGTTCCACTTCGAGGTCGCGCAGGCGTTGTAAGTCACCGGGCCCTTGCAGCCCAGTTCGAACAGGCACCAGCCATTGCGCGCGCCCTCGTCATCGAAGGTCTTGGCAAACTTTCCCTGATCATAAAAAGGCCGACGGTAGCAGCGGTCATGAATGGTTTCACCATAAACCGCCTTTGGCCGCCCGAGCTTGTCGAGTTCAGGCAGGGTACCAAAAGTCAGGAATTGCGCCAGCACGCCGGTAATGACGACGGGAATCGGCGGACAGCCGGGAATGTTGACGATGGGTTTGTCCTTGATGATGTCGGACACGGCAACCGCGCCGGTTGGATTGGGGTTGGCTTTTGGTATCCCTCCAAACGAAGCGCACGAGCCTAGCGCAATAATGGCGGCGGCGCCCTTCGCGGCTTCCTTCAGGCTTTCAAGATTGGTGCGCCCGGCAATGCAGGAATACGCGCCATCGAGCCCGGTGGCCACCGAACCATCGATGATCAGCACGTACTTGCCGTAATTTTCTTTCATGGCCGCCTGCAGGGCTTCCTCGGCCTGATGGCCGGCCGCCGCCATGAGCGTTTCCTGGTAATCGAGCGAGACCATGTCGAAGATCATGCCTTCGATGCTCGGCGAGTGGGAGCGCGTGATCGACTCCGTACAACCGGTGCATTCCTGGAAAGGCAACCAGATCACCGATGGCCGCTTAGCCTTGCCCAGCGTCTCGGCCATGGCATACGCCGCACTCGGCGGCAAGGCCATCAATGATGCCAGCGACGCGCAGTATTTGATGAAGGTGCGCCGGGACATCCCGTTTTGTTCCATTCTCGCCTGCAAGGTATCGCCATGTTCCATCTTCTACGCTCCCCCGGATTCGACCTTCAAGTTAGATAATAGACTCTCGTATCCTATTTGGACATCCCCGGCATCAGGCTTGATGATGCGGGGCACCCACGCCACCTCGACAAACTCCGCCACTACTCTTTCCTGTCCATCGCGATGCACGATTTTCCAGACGGCTGGATAGCCAGTCTCCGTCAAAACCGAACGTCCGCCCGCTTCCAGCAGGATCTCGACCTCGCCATGCCCGAGCTGTCTGTCCAGCCATTTCCTGTCGGCGGCGGAAAGCGGCAGGCTGCGCAAATCGATGCTGTCCTCGATGTTCTGTTCGATCAGGCGCTTGAGCATTTCAGCCACTTCGGTCAGGACAGCCTCGGCCTGCCCCGTCAGCATGTCATCCGGGCCGGCTATGGAGACTGGGATCCGGTCAATCGTGGACATGCCACTCCCCCAGCAGGCCTTCAATCCTGCGGCAGGCTTCAGGTATCACCGAATTCACACTGGGCGAAGGCGCATCACCCCAATCGATTTTTTCAGGCTGTATTGCCACCAGCGCCCGTTTTTCAGGCCAGTGGCCCGCGAGCAGGGCAATGGACATCAGGTCATTGAGGCTGACTTCATGGACACTGGAACGCGGACCGCGCATCAGAAACTCATCCATCGCCTCACCTTCAAACACTCGCAGGGTTCCGGGAGGCGACTTCAACTGTGCGGCATCCACGACGATCAGGGCATCGGCATTCTCAATAGGCACCGCCAGGGTGAAGCTCAATGTGCCGCCGTCCAGAATTTCCAGATCATCCGAGGGTGGCAGACGGCTTTGCAGGGACTGGGCGACATGCACGCCTACGCCCTCATCCGAGAGCAGCGTATTGCCAATACCGAGCACAAGTGTCTTCATCGCATTCACCTTAACAACTGGATGATGAAATAACAATGACAGGCGTCAAAAATCATGACCTGCATCAATTTTTTCAACCAAAAATTCATGCATCGGATTCCGCCAAGGCGCTAAACTATAAATTGTTATTCCTACTAATTTCCTCGGAATTGAAACGGGTGGCCGCATGCGTGGTCATCCAGAACCGGAAGCCGCCCATGTGCCTCGCCATTCCCATGCAGATCGAAAACGTGAACGAATATACCGCGCGCTGCCAGGCGAAAGGCATCTACCGGGACGTGAGTCTGTTCATGATGCAGGACGATCTTCCTCAAGTCGGCGATTTTGTCATGGTGCATGTTGGCTATGCCATCCAGAAAGTCACCGAAACAGAAGCGCGTTCGGCGTGGGAACTGTATGACCAGATACTGGCGGAATCGGGCGAAGCTATCTGCCTCAATCCCTGACCATGCACGAATTATCCGTGGCCCAGGCATTGATCGAACAGGTGGAGAACATCGTGCGTGACCAGCATGCGCAATACGCAACCGCTATCCGCATCAGGATCGGCCCGCTTTCCGGCATCGTTCCGGAACTCCTGGCGAGCGCCTTTCCGCTCGCAGCGGCGGGAAGTGTCGCGGGACGGGCGAAACTTGAACTGACAGAGGCGCCGATTCGCGTTGTCTGCCAGACTTGCGGTGTGGAATCCGAAGCCTCCGCCAATCGTCTTCTGTGCGGTAAGTGCGGCGACTGGCATACCCGTATAGTCTCGGGTGATGAACTCATCCTGGAAAGCGTGGAACTGGAAATGATAGAGGCTGAAAAAAGTGTGTGATACCTGCGGATGCAACCTCACTCCCGGAAACAAAAAATTTGCCTACAAGCCGGTCGAACCGGGTGCAACAACCGTTTCGGTCCTGCAAAACCTGCTGAAGAAAAACGACGACCAGGCCGCGCACAACCGTGCTCATCTCGATGCACGTGGCATTCTCGCCATCAATCTGATGTCGTCACCCGGTTCAGGCAAGACTGCCCTGCTGGAAGCCACCATCCGGGCTTTGAAAAACGAGTTCGGCATCGCCGTAATAGAAGGCGATCTGGAAACTGAAAATGACGCCGAGCGCATCCGCGCCCAGGGCGTTCCGGCGCACCAGATCGTGACCGGCACGGCCTGCCACCTGGACGCGCACATGGTTCACGATGCATTGCACCACTTGAACCTGGATGGCATCGACATCCTTTTTATCGAAAACGTCGGCAATCTGGTCTGTCCGGCTTCGTTTGACCTCGGGCAACATGCCAACGTCACGCTGCTGTCCGTCACCGAAGGCGACGATAAACCGGCCAAGTATCCGGTCATGTTCCGCGCGGCGGACGCAGTGCTGATTACGAAGACCGACCTGTTGCCCTTTCTGGATGACTTTGATCCCGGCCGTTCGGAAATGCATGTACGCCATCTGGCCAGTTCCGCGCCGGTCATGCAGCTTTCGGCCCGCAAGGATGCGGGAATGGAAGACTGGTTTGACTGGCTGCGCCAGCAGCTGGCCGCCCAGCGGGCACGCATAAATTCCGGCTCGACCCGCCGCCCGGCCATTCAGCCCGATGGCACGCGGCTGCACTCCTCGACTATCTGAAACACATGGCCCTCATTTCCATCGATGAACTAAAGCCGCTGACACCACAACCAAAATTTGCCCCATTCGCGCTGGGGTTCCGCCCGTTTTTTCTTGGCGCGGGCGTTTTTGCTGTTTTGCTCATCGCCCTTTGGCTCGCGCTCTATCGCGGCAGCTTGCCGCTCGCATTGTTTATTCCGGCGGAACAGTGGCACGCGCATGAAATGATTTTTGGATTCACGGGTGCCGTGATCGCCGGTTTTCTGTTGACCGCGGTGCAGAACTGGACTGGCATGAAAACACCATCAGGAATTCCACTCGCCATCCTATTCTTTCTATGGCTGGCCGGCCGGCTGGTGCCCTTCGTTCCGGATTCGCCTTCAGAACTTTATGCCTTGATCGATGCCGCCCTGTTCCCGGCCGTGATGATCGCCATCGCCCGTCCCATCATGCGGGCGAAACAGTTGCGCAACGCCGCTTTCCCGCTGATGCTGGCCATGCTCACGATATCCAACCTGCTGGTACACGCCGAGTGGCTGGGCTACGCTCACACAGCACACATCGGAATCGTGCTGGCGATTTACATGATCGTGCTGATGATGGTGGTCATGGGCGGCCGGGTCATCCCCAGTTTTACCGACGGCAAGCTGCGCACTCAGGCCAGGCGCTGGAAGGTGGTGGAGTGGCTGGCGCCCGCGACCGTCGTGGCCACACTCGCCGCCATTCTCATCCTGCCTTTCTCTCCCTTCACCGCGCTGATTGCGGCAATCGCGGCCGCAGTGCATGCCGTGCGCCTCGCCGGCTGGTATACAAGCAAGTACTGGAGCGTGCCTTTGCTGTGGGTGCTGCATCTTGGATATGGCTGGATCGTGATCGGCTTTGTGCTGACCGCGCTCGCTGCCGTCAAAATCGTCACACCTTCGCTTGCCCTGCATGCCTTTACCGCCGGGGCCATGGGCACGCTGACCCTGGGCATGATGGCCCGTGTTTCACTGGGCCATACCGGGCGCATGCTGGAACCCGCGAAAGTCATCCACCTGGCTTTTTGGCTTGTCACGCTGGCTGCCGTCATCCGGGTCTGCTGGCCGATGGTGATGTCCAATACTTACGCCACCGCCATTCTCGTCAGCGGTCTGCTCTGGATGGCTGCCTTTGCGATATTTGTGTTTGTTTACGCCCCCATTCTCGTCCAGTCCCGGATGGACGGAAAACCCGGCTAAAGACATGTCCGACACTTCAACCGAAAAAGCCCGCGCCTGGCTGGATAAAATCCGGGCGCTGGATTTCGAGAAGCCCGTGCGCATCATGAATGTGTGCGGCGGACATGAACGCTCCATCACCCACGCGGGCTTGCGTGGCGCGCTGCCCAAAAACATCGAACTGATTCCCGGCCCCGGCTGCCCGGTCTGCGTCTGCCCGGAAGAAGACATCTATCAGGCCATGCAATTGGCCTTGAAAGACAAGGTCATTCTGGTGGCATTTGGCGACATGTTGCGCGTGCCGGTCAATGTTCCCAAGGGCGAAGTGCGCTCCCTGGTAGAAGCGCAGGCTGCCGGCGCCGATGTGCGCCCCATCGCCAGCCCGACCGAAGCCAGAAAGATCGCCGAGCAGAATCCGGACAAAAGCGTGGTGTTTTTCGCCGCCGGCTTCGAAACCACCACCGCACCGGTTGCAGCCTTGTTGGCGGAAGGCATCCCGGACAATCTTTTCATCCTGCTGTCCGGCCGTCTCACCTGGCCGGCCGTTGCCATGCTGCTCGACTCCGGAACGCCGGGATTCAATGCCCTGGTCGCGCCCGGCCATGTGTCCGCCGTGATGGGGCCGGAAGAATGGCGTTTCGTGGTTGAGCAACATCGTCTGCCCGCCACGGTCGCCGGATTTACCTCCGAGTCGCTGCTGGCGGCCTTTTATTCCGTGCTGCGGCAATTGCAAAGCGGCGAGCGCTTTCTCGACAACTGCTATCCCGAAGTCGCCCACGCTGGCGGAAACCACACCGCCATCCGGCTGCTGAACGAAACGCTGGATGTCGTCGACGCCAACTGGCGTGGCATCGGCGTCATCCCGCGATCGGGCTACGCACTCAAACCAGCCTTGGCAGCGCATGACGCGCGAGTGCATTTCACCGATCACGCCGAACCCGGCCGCCGCCGTGCCGGCCAGATGCCGCCGGGCTGCGACTGCGCCCAGGTTGTTCTCGGCAAAATCTACCCCAACCAGTGCCGGCTGTTTGGCTCTGCGTGTACCCCGCGTCATCCCATCGGCCCGTGCATGGTGTCTGATGAAGGCGCCTGCCGCATCTGGTGGGCTGGCGGCGTGCGCGAACAAGTGACGGCAACTGTCGCCGAATAGTTGCGTTGTGTCTTCAACACATGAACCGGTTATTGCCCGTCATTACCTGATTACCGGCCGGGTACAGGGCGTCGGCTACCGGCCTTTTGTCTACCGGCTGGCGCACCGGTTTGATTTGCACGGCTGGGTGCGCAACGTGACCGGTTCTGTGGAAATTCATGCCGAAGGCAGCAAAAACAATCTCGCGCGATTTTCCGAAGCACTCATCCGCGAAGCGCCCGCCATCGCCCGGCCGGTACTGACAGACGAAGCCCCCACCTCCCCAGCCCATCACACCAGCTTCAGTGTTCTCGCCAGCCAATCCGGCGAACCAAACATCCATGTTCCGCCGGATTATTTTGTTTGCGAGGATTGCCTGCGCGAGATGAATGATTCTGGCAACCGGCGGTATCGCTATCCATTCATCAACTGCACGCAATGCGGTCCGCGTTACACGCTGATCGAGTCCTTGCCCTACGATCGTTCGCGCACGTCAATGAAAGTCTTTGCAATGTGCCCGGACTGTGACAAGGAATATGCGAATCCGCTCGACCGCCGTTTTCATGCCGAACCCGTCGCCTGCCCGGCATGCGGCCCGCGACTGGAATTTGTCGAACCCGGCGAGCCCGCCATCGAAGGAAATGACGCTGCGCTGGCGGCTGCCATTCGATTCCTGAAAGACGGCTGCACGCTCGCAGTCAAGGGTATCGGTGGCTACCACCTTATGTGTGACGCGAATAATGACGAAGCCATCGCGCGTTTGCGCATGCGCAAGCCGCGCCCGTTAAAGCCGCTGGCCGTCATGTTTCCGTCTGACGGCAAGGCTTTGCTGGATTGCGTTGAATGCGGTACAGCCCAACTCGATTTTCTTCAATCGCCACAGCGCCCGATTCTGCTGCTGCCCAAAAAACCGGGCGGCACAATAAGCCATCAAATCGCACCCGGCCTCAACGAAACCGGCTGCCTGCTGCCATACAGCCCGCTGCATGCCCTGCTTCTGGAACAATTTGGCGGTCCGCTCGTCGCCACCTCGGGCAATCTCAGCGGCGAACCCGTAATCACTGAAAACAAGGAAGCTCGGGCCCGGCTGGAAAATATCGCCGACGCTTTCCTGCATCACGACCGCCCCATCGTACGCCCGGCGGATGATGCGGTGTATCGAATCATTGCGGATAAACCCCGTCCGCTTCGACTCGGCCGCGGCATTGCGCCGGTTGAACTGGAACTGCCGCGCGAATTGAGCGAACCCGTACTCGCTCTTGGTGCACATACCAAGAATGCGATTGCCCTGGCATGGGAAAACCGTGTCGTCATTTCTCCCCATATCGGCGATCTGTCCACTCTTAAAAGCCTGGAGATACTTGCACGAGTTTCTGAGGACTTGCAAAGTCTGTATCAGGTCAAGGCCACCCGCCTGTTGCTGGACAGGCACCCCGGTTATGGATACCGGCGCTTTGCCCGGGATACCGGTTTGCCGCTGTTCGAAGCCTGGCACCACCGCGCGCATGCTTCTGCCCTTGCCTGGGAATTTTCCGAAATCAGGGACTGGATCGTGTTCGCTTGGGATGGCGTGGGGCTTGGCGAGAATGGCGAGTTGTGGGGCGGGGAAACCTTCACCGGCGCACCCGGAAGATGGCAGCGTGCGGGAACACTCCGCCCATTCCGTCTCCCCGGCGGCGAACAGGCGGGACGCGAACCCTGGCGCTCGGCTGCCGCGCTGTTGTGGGAAACCGGCCGCACTGCCCACTTCGCGCCGGACCTGCTGCACGCCGCCTGGCTCAAGGGCATCAACGCGCCTGTCACGCATGCCGCAGGTCGATTGTTCGATGCCGCCGCCGCGCTCACCGGCATTTGTACGCATGCCAGCTTCGAGGGCGAAGGCCCGATGAAGCTGGAAGCCGCTGCGGTGCATGCCGGCAAGACAGACACGATTGCCCTGCCACTGAAAAAGGATGCTCACGGCCTGCTGCAAACCGACTGGTCGCCCATGCTACCCATGCTGACCGATCATGCGCACTCGCCCTCACAGCGCGCGGCCTGCTTTCACGATAGTCTTGCCCATGCCCTGCTCGAGCAGGCCCTGCTCCTGCGCGGACAAAGCCGGATCAATGACATTGGCTTGACCGGCGGCGTTTTCCAGAACAGGCTGCTGACCGAAACGGCGAAAAGCCTGCTGGAACAAAATGCCTTTCAGGTGCATATTCCCGGCCAAATCCCGGTCAACGATGCAGGCGTGTGCCTGGGCCAGGTAATGGAATTTCTCTACACAGACAACCCACGATGAACGAACAACGCATTCTCCTGGCCCACGGCAACGGCGGCCGCTACATGCGCGAACTGATCAGCGAAATTTTCGCGCGCCATCTGGCCAACCCGGTATTGAACACTGACGCCGACGCCGTGCATTTGCCTGATTTATCCGGCGACATCATGGTGACAACAGATGGCTTCACTGTTCAACCGCTGGAATTCCCCGGCGGCAATCTCGGCTCGCTGGCCGTGCATGGCGTCGTCAACGATCTGGCTGTCGCGGGCGCCGAGCCGCGCTATGCCACGCTTTCAGCCATCATCGAAGAGGGACTCGAACTGGATCTGCTCGATCGACTGATTGCCAGCTTTGCGCGGGCTGCGAGGGAAAACGGTTTGCAAGTCGCGGCAGGCGATACCAAGGTCGTTCGGCATGCGGAAGGCGGAGGTCTGTATCTGTCAGTTGCCGGCATCGGCCAGCGCGCCGCATCGCAACCGCTTGGCATGCAGAATATCAATCCGGGCGATGTGGTGCTCGTCTCGGGACCGGTCGGCGACCACGGCATTGCCGTCATGCTCGCACGCGAACAGTTTGGACTGTCCGGCGAACTCCAGTCTGACTCTGCCTCCGTGCTGCCGTTGGCACGCGCCATATGGAACCAGCCTGGCCTCAAGTTCATGCGCGATCCCACTCGTGGCGGACTTGCCACTGTCGCGCACGAAATCGCGCGCGCCACCGGATTCAATGTCCAGCTGAGCCAGGCACATATCCCCGTACGCGAGGAAGTCACTTCCGTATGTGAAATA
>CAYOJA010000013.1:0-53490 GCA_964404175.1 uncultured Thiobacillus sp.
GCGAACTGCGACAGCAGGCCGAAGCGCAGGGCGTTGTCGGGCCAGTCCTTGCCGGCCTTGTCCTGATAAAGACCCTCGCGGCCATAATAACCGGCATGCTCGATGACATAGAGCGGCACTTCCGACCCGGGCATGATGCCGCCGAGCAAGGCTGTTTCGCCGTGAACGGGCAGATCGATGTGGAAAATGCGCGTCAGCCTTTCCGCCCTGTCCAGAACGGAAGGATAGCCCGGCAACAGCATGCGCACGTCCGCGCCGATTTGGCGTAGCGCCGCCGGCAGCGCGCCGCTGACATCCGCCAGCCCGCCGGTTTTGGCGAGCGGGTGGGCTTCGGAAGTGGCAAAAAGAATTTTCATGCGGGTAATTCCTGCCGACAGTATAGCGGGCACGCGCATAATCTATCCTGAAGACTTGAGCAGGAGACGACATGCACGAAATCGGATTGATCGGACTGGGGCGCATGGGCGCCAACATGGCGCGCAGGTTGTCGCGCAAGGGTATTTCGGTGATTGTCCACAACCGCACGCTTTCAGTAGCGTTGGAACTGGCGGCCGAGGAATCGAACGTGCTGGCCGTGGGCAGTCTTGAAGAAATGGTGGGCACCCTGGCCGCGCCGCGCATCGTCTGGCTGATGTTGCCGGCGGGCGATGCGACGGAGCAGGCCATCGGTCAGCTTGCCGATCTGCTCGCGCCGGGCGATCTGCTGGTCAACGGCGCCAATGCCTATTACCAGGACAGCCTGCGCCACGCGGAGGAACTGTCGGAGAGAGACATTCGCTATGTCGATGCCGGGGTGTCGGGCGGCGTCTGGGGGCTGGAGAACGGCTATGCACTGATGTTGGGCGGCATGCCGCATTCCATTGCGCGGCTCAAGCCTTTCATCGAAGCGCTGGCGCCCGCGCCGGATCGTGGTTGGGTGCACTGCGGGCCAGCGGGTTCGGGCCATTACGCCAAGATGGTTCACAACGGCATCGAGTACGGGATGATGCAGGCGCTGGCCGAAGGTCTGGCGCTGATGAAATCCAAAACCGAATTCAATTACGATCTGGCGGCGGTCACGGAATCTTGGCGGCACGGCAGCGTGGTTCGTTCGTGGCTGCTGGATTTGACGGCGGACGTGCTCAAGCGCGATCAGAACCTGGAGCATGTCGAACCTTACGTGGCCGATTCAGGCGAGGGCCGCTGGACCGCGCTGGAAGCCATCAACCAGCGCGTGCCCGCGCCGGTCATGTCGCTGGCGCTGATGATGCGGTATGCCACCCAGGGTAGCAATGACTACCCGGCAAAACTTCTGGCGATGATGCGCAATGCCTTCGGCGGTCATCAGGTGGGCGGCAAATGAGTGATGCTGGCACGCCCTGCGCCCTGGTCATTTTTGGCGCGACCGGGAATCTGGCGACACTGAAACTCATCCCCGCGCTGTTTCATCTGGAACGGGCGGGACGGTTGCCCGAGCATCTTTCGCTGATTGCTTTTTCCCGCCGCGAGTGGGGCGATTCGGAATGGCGCGCGCATCTTCGCGAGGTGTTGCGCGAGCGCGTGGGCGAAGCGTGCCCGGAAGACGTCTGCGAGCATTTCATTTCGCGCTTCAGTTATGTGCAAGGCGAATTCGAAGACGCAGCGGCCTATGAACGGATCAAGGAAGCGCTGGCCAAACCCAGCATGGGCACGTGTTCACACGTGGTGTTCTATCTCGCGATCAAGCCGACCGACTATCCATCGGTCATTCGCAACCTGGAGGAAGCGGGGCTGAACAAGCCGAGAGGCTTTCACCGCATCGTGGTGGAAAAGCCGTTCGGAGAAGACCTGGAATCGGCGCAGATGCTCAACCAGTTCCTGCATCGCAGTTTCAACGAGGAGCAGATTTTCCGCATCGACCATTATCAGGGCAAGGAAACGGTGCAGAACCTGCTCGTGTTCCGCTTTGCCAATACCCTGATCGAGCCGCTGTGGAACCGCAATTTCATCGATCACGTGCAGATCACCGTCGCGGAATCCATTGGCATCGGCAACCGCGCGGACTATTACGACAAGGCCGGCGCGCTGCGCGACATGCTGCAGAACCACATGATGCAGCTGCTGACCTTGGTGGCAATGGAGCCGCCGCCCGCGCTCGAAGCCGATGCACTGCGCGACGAGAAGGTGAAGGTGCTGCGTTCGATCCGGCCGATTTCCAAACGCGCGGTGCATGCCCATGCTTTCCGCGCACAATACGCGCCGGGCAGCGTGCACGATCAGCCAGCCGCAGGTTATGCGCAGGAAGCGGGCGTGGAGAAGGGCTCCATCACGGAAACCTTTGTCGCGGCCAAGTTCTACATCGACAACTGGCGCTGGCGCGGCGTGCCGTTTTATCTGCGCACCGGCAAGCGCCTGAAGGAACAGCAGTCGCTGATCGCGCTGCGTCTGCGGCATCCGCCCCAGCAACTGTTCCGCGAAACGCCGATCGAGAAACTCGATCCGAACTGGATTCTGCTGTCGATCCAGCCGCGCGAATCCATGCACATGGAAATCCATGTCAAGCAGCCGGGGCTGGATTTGAGTACGCGGTTGCTGCAACTGAACGCGAGTTTCCGTTCGGGGCACGAGCGCGCGCTGGATGCCTATGAAGCCCTGCTTCTGGATTTGATCGAAGGCGACCGAACGCTGTTCATCCGCTTCGACGAAGTCGAATGGGCCTGGCGTGTGGTGGACCCGATTCTCAAATACTGGGCGCAGGAGCGTGATTTCATTCACACCTATCCCGCGGGTTCATGGGGGCCGGAAGAAGCCAACCGGCTGTTTGATGCGGAAGATCAGGCGTGGCGAAACAGTTTGTAAGTTTGATATTGCTTCTGCCGGTGCTTTTCTGGGTGCCGGTGGATGCGGCCACGGGCAATCGCCTTGCCGGCCATCCGTCTCCCTATCTCGCGCTGCACGGCACGGATCCGGTTGCCTGGCAGGAATGGAACGCTGAAACCATTGCCCGCGCGAAACGCGAGAACAAGCTGCTGTTCGTGTCAGTGGGCTATTTCGCTTGCCACTGGTGTCATGTCATGCAGCGCGAGTCCTACAAGAACAGCGAAATTGCCGCGCTTCTGAATCGCGACTTCATTCCGGTAAAGGTGGACCGGGAACTGAACACGGGTCTGGATGATGCGCTACAGACCTTTTCCGAACGCCTGCTGCGCATCGCCGGCTGGCCGCTCAATGCCTTCGTGACGCCGGAAGGCTATCCCGTTTATGTGATTCTGTATGCGCCTCCCGAGGAATTTCGTGGCGTGCTGGAAAAACTGTCGGATCGCTGGCAGGCGGATCGCGCGGGAATTGAAAGGCTTGCACGTCAGGCAGTGACGGAGCCCGCGGCGCCGCAGTTACAGAAACTGGATCGAAACGCGGTCCTTCAATGGCAGGAGAAATTCCTCAAGCTGGCGCGTGCGGAAGGGGACGAGTTTCGCGGCGGCTTCGGGCAGGTCAGCAAGTTTCCCCTGAGTCCGCAACTGGCCTTGCTGCTGGATCAGACGGCGAGAGCGCCAGACGGTGAACTGGCGGCGTTTCCGAAACTGACGCTCGATCAGATGAGCGCAAAGGGCCTGCGCGATCACGTGGGCGGCGGTTTCTTCCGTTACACCGTCGATCCGGGATGGGAAACGCCGCACTTCGAGAAAATGCTGTACGACAATGCCCAACTGGCGGTGATTTATTTTCGTGCGGCGGACATTTTTAAATCATCGCGATATCGGGAAACCGCATTTGGCACGCTCGATTTCATGATTGATGCATTGAAGGATCGTGACGGCGGTTTTTACGCCAGCACTTCGGCGGTCGACAGCCAGGGCAGGGAAGGCACTCTCTATTTGTGGGAACGTGACGCACTGATGAAACACCTCAGTGCGGAAGAATATGCCGTGGCGCGCCGTGTCTGGCGTCTGGATGCTGTGCGGCCCTTCGACTTTGGCTACCTGCCTGCCGAGTGGGTGACACCGAACCAGGCGGAACGAGCCGTGCTTGCGGGCGCCTTGAAGAAAATGAAAAAACTCCGCCCGGGGCGGAGTCTGCCCAGGGACGACAAGCGCAATGCAGGCCTGAACGGGCTGGCGCTGAGCGCGTTCAGCGCGGGCATGAAAGAGGATTCGAAATATGCGGGACATGCAGCCAGCCTGGCGCGTTTCATTTCGGCCCGACTGGTGCGCAACGATGGATTGTTCAAGGCCGTTGCCCGTGGCAAGCAAATCGAAGGCGCGGAACTGGAAGACTATGCGTATGTCGTGACGGGTTTGCTGGACTATGCGGAAGCGGCGAAGAATCCATCCGCCAGGGCACTGGCTTCGAGGCTGACGCATCGGGCTTGGAAACAGTTTTTTTCCGGCAAGGGCTGGCGCCGCGAGGAAAGCCCGCTGTTGAAGACGATCCAGCCGGAGGCGATTCTGCCCGATGGCGCGACACCTTCGCCTTCGGCCATGCTCATCGCGGCCAGCCTCAGGCTGGGGGATGATGAGCTGGCAGCCAGGGCGCGTCAGGCGCTGTCATGGCATTCGGCTGACATGGCAAGAGACCCGTTTGTGTTTGCCACGCAGATCGCCGCGTATCAGCTTGGGTCAATTCAGGCGAAATAGCTTAGAGGTAGCCCAAGCGTTTCAGGAATCCGGTCACTGCCTCATTCGTCAACCGGAAATAATGATCTTTATCTTGTCCGTGATTGAAAAAACCGTGCCCCGCCCCTTGGTAGATCACGGCATCACAATTTCCGTTCCGGTTTTTCACGGACTGGCAAAACTCGTTCACCGTTGATACGGAAACCTCGGGATCGGCCGAGCCGGAAAGAATGAGAGTGGGGGGAACCGAATCGTCAATATGATGGAACGGTGAAAGCGCATGCCAGTGTTCTCTGACCAGTTCGTGATCCGGCATGCCCGGAGCAAGGTTCAGCATGGGGTTGAAAAGCACGAGCGCATTGGGGCGAACCGGTATCAGTGGATCGGCGCCTGGATCAGGCAAGTCCACAGCCGTGCCTAGTGCGGCGGCAAGATGCCCGCCGGCGGAACCGCCGCACGCGATGACTTTGGCCGGGTTTATTACCAGCGAACGCGCATTGCGGCGAATGAATCGAACGGCGTCCCGGGCGTCCTGCAACGCCTCTTCGGGTGATGTGCCGTGTACCGATGCCATGCGGTAGGCCGCGCTGATGCATGTAAGGCCCAGGGCACTGAAGTGCCGGCACTGCGGAAAGAACTGGCTCGGGTTTCCATACTGCCAGGCGCCCCCGTGAAAGAACAAAAGCACCGGAGTGGCGCCTGCCACCGGACTTCCATGTGGTTTGAATACATGCAAGGCAAGGCTGTGGCCGTCAACGCTTTTGTAGATGATTTCCTGGTCAGGGCGTTGCTGGAAGAGCCCCGATCGCTTGCTGACGAGATATACGCCCGAGAGCAGCAGGGCGAAGCCCAGCATCAACAGTGTCAAACGCATTTAAATCAACCGTAAGGGTGTGGCCGGTTATGTGAATAGGCGCCTTAACGGCTGTCGGCATCGGGGTGCGCGCCCGTCCATGTTTTCCGTAAATACAGGCACATCGAAGCCTGGTTAATTGGCTTCCTCTTCAGCCTGCCTTGGCTGCGGCGGTCTTTTTTCAACCTTGACGCTGAACTCCATGGTTTGCTTCTTGCGGGATACGGCCAGCATCGCCTGTTCGCCGGGTTTGAGCGCGGCAATCAGGTTGAGCAGGGAAGAGGAATCTTCCACGGTTTTGCCGTTGACCTTCAGCAGCACGTCACCCGGTTTCACGCCAGAGCGGTCGGCCGGGCCGCCCTTGAGCACGCCGGCGATCAGCGCGCCTTCGGTGGCGCTCAGTTCGAATGATTCGGCCAGTTCGGGCGACAGGTCCTGCACCTCGATGCCGACCCAGCCACGCGTGACGCCGCCGTCGCGGATGATCTGCTCCATGACCTGCTTGGCCAGGCTGACCGGGATGGCGAAACCGATGCCCTGCGAGCCGCCGGTGCGTGAATAGATGGCGCTGTTGATGCCGACCAGATTGCCGGCGCCGTCCACCAGCGCGCCGCCGGAATTTCCGGGGTTGATGGCGGCATCGGTCTGGATGAAATTCTCGAAGGTGTTGATGCCAAGGTGCGTGCGGCCCAGCGCGCTAACGATGCCCAGCGTGACGGTCTGGCCCACGCCGAACGGATTGCCTATGGCCAGCACCCAGTCACCCACGCGCAGGCCGTCGGATTGTCCGAAAGTAATGGCCGGCAGTTTGTCGGCATTGATCTTGAGCACGGCGAGGTCTGTTTCCGGATCGGCGCCTACTACCTGTGCCGGTACGGTACGGCCATCGGCCAGCGCCACCTGGATTTCCTCGGCGCCATCCACCACGTGATGATTGGTCAGGATATAGCCGTTGCTGCTGGCGATCACGCCCGAGCCCAGGTTGGACACCTCGCGCGGGCGGGGATCAAAACGGTCGCCAAAGAAATGCCGGAACACCGGGTCGTCGGTAAACGGATTGCGGGGGCCGCGCACCTGCTTCTGGGTAAAAATGTTGACCACGGCGGGGATGGCGTGTTTCGCGGCTTCCGCGAATGAGGTATTGGTGCCGGCCGGGGCATTGCCATTCACCTGGTGGATGGTGAGTTTGTCCGCGGGCTTGGCAGCCTGCCAGTGCAGCAAATCTGGCCGGATCAGCGAAACGACAAATAGCACAGCCAGTGCGATGGTCACGGCCTGGGCGAAGAGCAGCCAGTATTTGCGCATCATGTTTTAATAAACAAACGGTTAAGCAATCAAATAGTTATTCAGAATTATACGCGTTCGATAAAGTCTTTTTGGGAGCATTTGTAAACAACGTCTTCCGAAGCCATGGCTAAATTGGGTAAAATCGCAGCTTTTTAAACCTAACCAATCGGGTCGGAGTGATGAGCCAACAAGAAGTGGATCGGGGAAGACGCAAATTTCTGGTAGCTGCCACGGCTGGAGTCAGCGTGGCGGGTGGAGCCGCCGTGGTCTGGCCATTTGTCGCCAGCATGCTGCCCAGCGCGCGTGCCAAGGCAGCAGGGGCGCCTGTCGAGGTGGATATCAGCAAGATAGAGCCGGGCGCCATCCTGGCGGTTGAATGGCGCGGCAAGCCGGTTTGGGTGGTGCATCGCACCAAGGAAATGCTGGACCTGCTGGCCAAGCACGACAACCAGCTGGCTGATCCGCTTTCCGAAGTGCCACAGCAACCACCGTATTGCAAGAACCGCACGCGTTCGATCAAGCCCGAGTACATGATTGCGGTCGGCATCTGCACCCATCTGGGCTGTTCGCCGACTTACCGCAAGGACATTGGTGCCGCGGATCTGGGTGGCGCGGATTGGCACGGTGGTTTCTTCTGTCCCTGTCATGGTTCCCGTTTTGACCTCGCAGCCCGTGTCTACAGCGGCGTGCCTGCCCCGGTCAACCTCGAAGTTCCCCCGCACAAATATGTCAGCGACAGCCTGCTGCTGGTTGGTATCGACAGCGGCGTCGATAGCGTAGGAGCCTGATAAATGAATGCATTGCAAAAACTCCTTGGCTGGGTCGACGACCGTTTCCCGCTGACCGCAACCTGGAAAGCGCATCTGTCCGAGTACTACGCGCCCAAGAACTTCAACTTCTGGTACTTCTTCGGCTCGCTGGCGCTGCTGGTGCTGGTGCTGCAAATTGTCACCGGCATTTTCCTGGTCATGCACTACAAGCCGGATGGTTCGCTGAACGCCGCCGGCGTGCCCGTGGCCTTTGCGTCGGTCGAATACATCATGCGCGATGTCGACTGGGGCTGGCTGATCCGCTATCTGCATTCGACAGGCGCCTCGGCGTTTTTCGTCGTCGTGTACCTGCACATGTTCCGCGGAATGATGTACGGCTCCTATCGCAAGCCGCGCGAGCTGATCTGGATTTTTGGCGTCATCATCTTCCTGGCGCTGATGGCCGAGGCCTTTATGGGCTATCTGCTGCCGTGGGGACAGATGTCCTACTGGGGCGCGCAGGTCATCATCAACCTGTTCGCCGCCGTGCCTTTCATCGGCGAGGACCTGTCGCTGTGGATTCGCGGCGACTACGTGGTCGGCGACGCCACGCTAAACCGTTTCTTCTCCTTCCATGTGATTGCCGTGCCGCTGGTGCTGCTTGGCCTGGTGGTGGCGCATCTGGTGGCGCTGCATGAAGTCGGTTCCAACAACCCCGACGGCGTTGAAATCAAGAAGAAGAAAGACCCGGTCACCCACATCCCGCTGGATGGCATTCCCTTCCACCCGTACTATACGGTGAAGGATATTCTAGGCGTGGTGGTGTTCCTGATGGTGTTCTCCGCCGTGGTGTTCTTTGCGCCGGAAATGGGCGGCTACTTCCTCGAGGCCAACAACTTCATCCCCGCCGATCCGCTGAAGACGCCCGAGCACATCGCGCCGGTCTGGTACTTCACGCCGTACTACGCGATCCTGCGCGCGGTGCCGCCCATGTTCGGATCGCAATTTCCGGGTGTGCTGCTGATGGGCGTTTCGGTGGTGATCTTTTTCGCGCTGCCATGGCTGGACAAGAGCCCGGTCAAGTCCATCCGCTATCGCGGGCCCATCTACAAGTGGTTCCTGGCCGCGTTCGTAGTGGCGTTCATTGGCCTGGGCTGGCTGGGCATCCTGCCTGCCACGCCGCTGTATACCTGGATCGCGCGCGGATTGAGCGTGGTGTATTTCGCGTTCTTCTTCCTCATGCCCTGGTACACCAAGATCGATAAAACCAAACCCGAACCGGAAAGGGTGACTGGCTAATGAAACTCATCAAACAACTCCTCGCTGTCCTGGCTTTTGCGCCCATGGCGGTGTTCGCCTCGGGTGGCGCGCACCTCCACCTCGACAAGGCGCCGGTCAATCTGTCGGACAATGCCTCGCTGCAGCGCGGCGCGAAAATGTTCGTCAACTATTGCCTTAACTGTCATTCGGCCAGCTACATGCGCTACTCGCGCCTGCAGGACATCGGCCTCTCCGAAGACCAGGTCAAGAGCAACCTGCTGTTCACCACGGAAAAACCTGGCGACACCATGACCGTGGCCATGAAGTACGCCGACGCGAAGGTCTGGTTCGGTGCCGCGCCGCCGGATCTTTCAGTGATTGCCCGTTCACGCGGGGCCGACTGGCTGTATACCTACCTGCGCAGCTTCTATCGCGATGATTCCCGGCCCACCGGCTGGAACAACATCGCCTTCGACAAGGTTGGCATGCCGCACGTGATGGCATCCCTGCAAGGCGAACAGATCGCGCACTTCAAGAAGGAAACCGACCACGACGGCAATCAGGTGGAAGTGTTCGAGCGCTTCGAACTGGTCAAGCCGGGCAGCGTTTCGCTGGCCGAATACGATTCCATGACCGGCGATCTGGTGAACTATCTAGCCTGGATGGCCGAGCCGGTCAAACAGAAACGGCTTTCCACCGGTTTGCTGGTGCTGGCCTTCCTGGGCATCTTTTTCATCGTGGCTTATTACCTGAAAAAGGAATTCTGGAAAGACATCCACTGATATTGGCGAGTTTTTGCCAGTGGTTTGGGGTGAAATCACAGCCGGACAAAGATCCGGCTTTCGCCTTTTTGTGAAGCATCATTTCGTACAGGAACACTATTCATCATGATGAGGCTTTATTCAGGGACAATCTGTCCATACAGCCATCGCTGCCGCATTGTGCTTTTCGAGAAAGGCATGGACTTTGAGGTCATCGATGTCGATCTGCAAAACAAGGCGGAAGACCTTGCAGTCATCAGCCCTGGCAACAAGACACCCGTGCTGGTCGAGCGCGACCTGGTGCTGTCCGAGGCCAATATCATCAATGAATACATCGACGAACGCTTTCCCCATCCGCAGTTGATGCCGCCGGACCCGGTCATGCGCGCCCGCGCCCGCCTGGTGCTGCACAATTTCGAGAACGATCTCTTTACCCATGTGAATGCCATCGAGCACGGTGGACAGAAGGCGGCCGAAGGCTCGCGCACCGCCATTCGCGACAGCCTGACCCAGCTTGCCCCGATTCTGGAAAAGCAGAAGTTCCTCATGAACGACGAGTTCTCCATGCTTGATGTCGCGCTGGCGCCATTGCTGTGGCGTCTTGAGCACTACGACATCCAGTTGCCCAAGCAGGCCGCGCCGGTGCTGAAATACCGCGAACGGCTGTTCTCGCGTCCCGCTTTCTATGATGCGATGACGCCGACCGAAAAGGCGATGAGGAAGTAATTTCCCCATGCAATCGACACGCCCGTATCTCATTCGAGCCATCTACGAATGGTGCGTGGATTCGGGCTTTACTCCGCACATTCTCGTGCAGGTCGATGAGCACACGCGCGTGCCAAAAGGTTATGTCAAGGACGGCCAGATCGTGCTGAATGTTGGCGCGGGCGCCGTGCGCGACCTCGCCATCGACAACGACTGGGTGCTGTTTTCCGCGCGGTTTTCCGGAACCTCGCACGAAATCGCCGTGCCCATCAACCGCGTCGCCGCCATCTTCGCTCGTGAAAATGGCCAGGGCATGCACTTCGACGTACTGGAAAGCACCGGCGAGCATGCCGCAAACACAGCGGTTGAAACCGGCAGTGAAACGCCGCCCGAACCGCCAAAGGGTCGCCCGCAACTCAAAGTCATCAAGTAGCGCACAACTGATCGCCAGATCATTTAAAATGCGCACCCAGCGTGCCGCTTTAGCTCAGGGGTAGAGCAACCGCCTTGTAAGCGGTAGGTCGTCAGTTCGAATCCGACAAGCGGCACCATCAACCATTCCAGGTCGGAGGCAGGAAAGCCTCTGCTTGTTTCAGAAACAACGACTCAGAGTATCTTGCGCCATGGCCGGTTCCAGCTTGCTGCTTCTAATCGACGACATTGCCACGCTGCTGGACGATGTCTCGGTCATGACCAAGGTTGCGGCCAAGAAAACCGCGGGCGTCCTGGGCGATGATCTCGCCCTGAATGCCCAGCAGGTTACTGGTGTTAACGCAGATCGTGAATTGCCCGTGGTTTGGGCGGTGGCCAAGGGCTCACTGGTCAACAAGGCGATTCTGGTTCCGGCCGCGCTTCTCGTCAGCGCGGTGGCCAGTTGGGCCATCATGCCGTTGCTCATGCTGGGCGGCCTGTTTTTGTGCTTTGAAGGCGCGGAAAAACTGGCGCATTCCTTGTTCCATCGCAAGGCTGAAGATGACGAACACCATGCGCGCCTGGTCGAGGCGGTCAGGGACGAGGACGTCGATATCGTTGCCTACGAGAAGGAAAAAATCAAAGGCGCCGTGCGCACGGACTTCATCCTGTCCGCCGAGATCATTGTCATCACCCTGGGGACCGTAGCCGCCGCCAGTTTTGGCAGGCAGGTTGCCGTACTGGTCGGCATTTCCCTCCTCATGACCGCAGGCGTGTACGGCCTGGTTGCCGGCATCGTCAAACTGGATGACATGGGGCTTTATCTCAGCAATACCGCATCAAGACTCAAACAGGCACTGGGCAGGGTACTTCTCGCTGCCGCGCCCTGGCTGATGAAAACGCTGTCCGTGCTGGGTACGCTGGCCATGTTCCTCGTGGGCGGCGGCATCATCGTTCATGGTCTGCCGTTCCTGCATCACGGAATTGAAAATATGGCAGGACAGCTTGGCTGGGCGCATTCGATTGCAGCCGCCATTCTTAATGCCCTGGCGGGCCTCGCTGCTGGCGGTGTTGTACTGGTCGTGGTAAGCATGGCTTCCCGTTTGCGTAACAGCTTCAAGCGTATGGGTTCATGAAAGCATGAATCTGGGAAACCCATGGTCAATTCCTGCCGGCGCCTGACATTGCGAGAGAATGAATCGAGTCCGCAATGGCCTGGAACTGATGACGGTTCTTTGGCCCGGGGCCGAGGTTGCAGATTATTGCTCGATCAACTGCGCGAGCCTGTATAGCTCTTCCAGCGCTTCCTTCGGGCTGAGTTCATCCGGATTGATCGCAGCCAGCGCTTCCATCAATTTGTCCCGATTACTTTCTGGCAGGGTTTTTTCGGGCTCCACAAACAGATCGCCCTGCGGGCCTTTCTGAATCTGCGCGTCTTCCAGTTCCTTCAGCCGGCGTTTTGCTGCTGCAATGACCTTGCTCGGCACGCCGGCCAGCCGCGCGACCTGGATGCCGTAGCTTTGCGAGGCGGGGCCGTCTTCGACGGCGTGCAAAAAGACCAGATCGTCTCCGTGTTCCTTGGCGTCGAGATGCACGTTGGCAAGCTGCTTGTGCTGAAGGGCGAGTTGCGTGAGTTCGAAGTAATGCGTGGCGAACAGGGTGAGGGCGCCGGTGTCGCCGAGGATGTGTTTTGCAACGGCCCAGGCCAGCGCGAGGCCATCGAAGGTGGAGGTGCCGCGGCCGATTTCGTCCAGCAGCACCAGGCTTTCGCGCGTGGCGTGGTGGAGGATGTGTGCGGTCTCGGTCATTTCGACCATGAAGGTCGAACGTCCGCCTGCCAGGTCGTCCGATGCGCCAATGCGGGTGAATATCTGGTCGACGGGACCGATCCTTGCCGCATCCGCCGGAACCGGCAAGCCGCAGCAGGCCAGCAGTGTGATCAGCGCGGTCTGCCGCATGTAGGTGGACTTGCCGCCCATGTTGGGGCCGGTGATCAGCAGCATCTGCCGGGCAGGGGAGAGCAGCGTGTCGTTGGGGATGAACTGCGCGGTTTGCGCTTCCACCACGGGATGGCGGCCTGCCACGATGTCAATGCCAATCGATTCGGTGTAGGCCGGCAGCATCCAGTTCTGTTCTCTCAAGCGAAGAGACTGCGAGGTCAGCACGTCCAGTTCCGCCAGCGCGGTGGCGGTTAGCAGTAATTGCGGTACATGCGGCAGCAGTGCGTCGAGGATGCTTTCGTACAGGAATTTTTCCCTTGCCAGCGCGCGTTCCTGGGCCGAGAGTGCCCGGTCCTCGAAAGCTTTCAGTTCCGGCGTGATGTAGCGTTCGGCATTTTTCAAAGTCTGGCGGCGGCGATAGTCGCCGGGGATTTTCTCGACATGTGCGTGAGTGACTTCGATATAAAAGCCATGCACCCGGTTGAATTCGACTTTCAAACTTGGGATGCCGGTGCGTTCGCGTTCGCGCGCTTCCAGATCAATTAGAAAAGCGCCGGCATTGTCGGTGAGCGCGCGCAGCTCGTCGAGTTCGGCGTCAAATCCCGATGCAATCACACCGCCTTCGCGGATGACAGCGGCAGGCTCTTCCAGGATCGCGCGTGTGAGCAGTTCATGGACTTCGGGTTGTGGCGTCAGTGCTGCCTGAAGCGAACTCAGCACATCGTTCAGCTGTCCATGAATTTCCGGCAGCCGCGCCAATGTGTCGCGCAGTGCGGACAAATCGCGCGGACGGGCTGATTTCAGCGCACAGCGGCCGGCAATGCGTTCCACGTCGGCACATTCTCTCAGGCCGGCAACCAGTTTGCGGACGAGTGGTGCATCGTTGGCCAGCGCATCGAGAGCGTCAATTCGTGACTGCAAGATTTGTCTGTCACGCAGCGGATGATGCAGCCAGTGGCGCAACAGGCGGGAGCCCATGGCCGTTACAGCGGTGTTGATTGTCGAAAGCAGAGTGGGCGCGGGCTCGCCTCGCAATGTTTCAGTCAATTCCAGATTGCGGCGCGTGGCGGCATCCAGCCGCACATGTGCTGACTCGCGCTCAACCCTCAAACCTTGAAGATGCGGCAGGGCGGTTTTTTGCGTCTGTTTGACGTAATCCAGCAACACACCGGCAGCCGCGATGGAATCGGGCAAATCGGCGACATCGAATGCGCCCAGATCCTGCATGTTGAACTGTCTGGACAGATCGCGCGCGGCGCGCGCCGGATCGAACTGCCATTCCGCCAGGCGCTTGACTGGTCCGGAAAATTCAAGCGTAAAGCCTTCCGGTATCAGGCACTCGGCGGGCCTGAGCCGCGCGATCAGGCTGGAAATTTCTGTCCGCGGGATTTTCGTGATGGTTAACCGGCCGGAGGCTAAATTCAGCCAGGCACAGCCGATGCCACTATTACCCGGGCAAAGCGCCAGCAGCAGGACGTCGCGATGCTCGTCCATGAGCGAGGCATCGGTCAGCGTGCCGGGCGTGACGATGCGCGAGACCTGCCGCTCCACCGGTCCTTTTGAAGTAGCCGGGTCGCCGATCTGCTCGCACACCACCACCGATTCGCCCAGCTTCAGGAGCTTGGCCAGATACTGCTCGGCGGCGTGATATGGCACGCCCGCCATCCTGATCGGCTCGCCCGCTGACTGCCCGCGCGTGGTAAGCGTAATGCCCAGCAGGCGCGATGCCTTGACCGCATCGTCGAAAAACAACTCGTAAAAATCCCCCATGCGGTAGAACACCAGCATGTCGGGATACTGATTCTTGATGCCCAGATACTGGGCCATCATCGGCGTATGCTGGCTTGCAGCAGCCATGTGTTTACTCGACTGCGCGGATCGCCTGCGTCAAATGCGGCGCGAACACCGGCAGCATCTGGCCGAAGATTTTGGGGTTGCCGGCGACGATGTGCCCGGATTTCAGGTAGGTGTCGTTGCCCTGGAAATCGCCGACGAGGCCGCCGGCTTCCAGCACCAGCAGCGCGCCGGCTGCGAGGTCCCAGGTGTTGAGGCCGAGTTCGAAGAAGCCGTCGTAGCGGCCGCAGGCCACCCAGGCAAGATCAAGCGCGGCGGAACCGGGGCGGCGCAGGCCTGCGGTTTTCAGCATCATGTCCTTGAACATGCCGAGGTAGGCATCGGCGTGATGGAACTCGCGAAAGGGGAAGCCGGTGCCGATGAGGGCGTCGTCCATCTTGTGCTGTTTGGAAACGCGGATGCGGCGCTCGTTGAGAAATGCGCCTGCACCACGGCTGGCTGTAAACAGTTCGTTCTTGACCGGGTCGTACACCACGGCATGGGTTGGCACGCCCTTGTGCAGCAGGGCGATGGAGACGGCGTATTGCGGCAGGCCGTGGAGGAAGTTGGTGGTGCCGTCGAGGGGATCGATCACCCAGACGTGGTCGCTGTTGCCGGACTGGCCGGACTCCTCTGCTAGAATCGCGTGGCTGGGGTAGGCTTCCAGCAAGGTTTCGATGATGGTTTCTTCCGCGAAGCGGTCCACCTCGCTCACATAATCACGTGGTTTTTTGGCGTGGACGGTCAAACGGTCCAGATCGTTGGCGGCGCGATTGATAATCGCCCCGGCTTTGCGGGCAGCTTTCACTGCCGTATTGAGCATGGGGTGCATGGGATTTTTGAATCAGCATTAAAGAGCGAAGGCGTATTTTAATTCATGCTGCCCCAAACCCGGAATCTCCTTTCCAATATTCGTATCGTGCTGACACGGCCCAGCCATCCCGGCAACATCGGCGCGGCCGCGCGGGCGATGAAGACCATGGGCCTGTCGGACTTGTGGCTGGTATCGCCGCGCGCGTTTCCCCATGCGGACGCCAATGCGATGGCATCCGGCGCGGTGGATCTCCTGGAAAGCGCCACGGTCTGCGACTCCCTGGAAGCAGCACTGGCTGGCTGCATGCTGGCAATCGGCACCTCCACGCGCCAGCGCGATTTGCAGGCAGCCTTGCTGACGCCTGAAGATGCTGCGAAGAATGCACTGGCCGAAGCGCGGAACGGCAAAGTGGCCATCGTGTTCGGCAATGAAACCTTCGGCCTCTCGAAGGAAGAACTGGCCTGCTGTCAGGCCTTGATGACCATCCCCGCCAGCCCGGAATACAACTCGCTGAATCTGGGCGCGGCCGTGCAGGTAACGGCCTATGTGCTTCGCCGCATGGCGCTGGAAGAAAGGTTTGCCGAGCCTGAACTGGATGCCGCCGACCTGGCGGAAGTGGAACGTTTCTACGACCACCTGGAACAGACGCTGATCCAGATTGGTTTCCTCAACCCGGCATCTCCAAAAAGGCTCATGCCCAAACTACGGCGGCTGTTTTCCAGAACCCGGCTGCAAAAGGAAGAAATCAACATCCTGCGCGGCATGCTTTCGGCTATGGAAAGCACGCATTCAAAAGCATCCGAATAAGGCTTGGCCCGTCTTCCTCGGACAGCAAAAAGCAGTTAATCAGGGATTGCTGAATTGCGGTAAAATTGTCGACCGAATTAGTCGGAAAACAGTCCCGCTCTATGTTTGCAAGGCTTAAAGAGGAAATCTCTGTCGTATTTGACCGCGATCCGGCCGCGCGATCGGTGTTCGAGGTCGTCACGACGTATCCGGGTTTCCATGCCATCGTCATTCACCGTTTGTCTCATCGTCTTTGGGGCATGGGGCTGAAGTGGCTGGCGCGCTTTGTGTCGCATATCGCGCGCTGGCTCACCGGCATTGAAATCCATCCCGGCGCGACCATCGGCAGGCGTTTCTTCATCGACCACGGCATGGGTGTGGTGATTGGCGAAACGGCGGAGATCGGCGACGACTGCACGCTGTATCACGGGGTGACGCTGGGCGGCACTTCGTGGAACAAGGGCAAGCGCCATCCCACGCTGATGCCGGGGGTAGTGGTCGGGGCGGGGGCCAAAATACTGGGCCCCATCACCATCGGCCGCGAGGCCAAGATCGGTTCCAATGCCGTGGTGGTCAAAGATGTTCCCGACGGGGCGACCGCCATCGGCATTCCGGCGCGCATCCTGGATGAAGAGAGCAAGGCACGAGACGACCAGGCGAAAAAAATGGGCTTTTCGGCTTATGCCATCTCAGCCGACATGAATGACCCCATGGTCAAGGCGGTGCATGGCCTGATCGACCATACCGCGAATATTGACAAGAAGTTGACCGAAGTCATGGCGCAACTGGAACAGATGGGTGTGAAACTGTCCGAGGCGCAAAAATCCAGGGACGACTTTGACCCGGAACATTTGAATAAAATAGTTGACTAATTTACTCGGACAACTACAATAGTTGACTGAAATAATCGGGTATTTTATATTTCAGTCACTAATTGAATAGGTGGTAAATCATGAGACTCACCACAAAAGGACGTTTTGCCGTAACCGCGATGGTTGACCTGGCCCTGCGCCATGGCAAGGGACCGGTTACGCTGGCGGGCATCAGCGAGCGGCAGGATATTTCGCTGTCGTATCTGGAGCAATTATTTGGCAAACTGCGCCGACATAGCCTGGTGGACAGCGTGCGCGGACCGGGTGGCGGCTATACCCTGGCCAAGCCACTGGAAACGGTATCGGTGGCCGACATCATTCGCGCCGTGGACGAACCGATCGACGCCACGCAGTGCGGCGGCAAGGAAAACTGCCACGAAGAACACCGCTGCATGACGCATGACCTGTGGGTCAGTCTTAACCAGAAGATTTATGAATATCTGGATTCCGTAACCCTTGCCGAACTTGTTGCCAAGCAGCAGGGCAGCAATGTGGCCGTGCTGCCGGATGGCCGTCGCGGAACCAAGGTCGCGGCCTCGTTTTGATTCAAGTGCAAACATCATGAAATTTCCCATCTATCTCGACTACTCCGCCACCACACCGGTTGATCCGCGCGTGGCCGCCAAAATGATTCCCTATCTGACGGAACATTTCGGCAACCCGGCTTCCCGTTCCCATGCCTATGGCTGGGAAACCGAAAAGGCGGTGGAAGAGGCGCGCGAGCAAGTCGCGAAGCTGGTGAATGCCGACCCCAAGGAAATCGTCTGGACTTCGGGTGCAACGGAATCCAACAACCTCGCCATCAAGGGCGCGGCGCATTTTTATTCCGGCACCAAGGGCAAGCACCTCATTACCGTGATGACCGAGCACAAGGCCGTGCTCGACACCATGCGCGAACTGGAGCGCGAAGGCTACGAAGTCACGTATCTCCAGCCCGAACCCAGCGGCCTGCTCGATCTGGAAAAATTCAAGGCGGCGATCAGGCCTGACACGGTTCTGGCCTCAGTCATGTTCGTCAACAACGAAATCGGCGTGATCCAGGACATTCCCGCTATCGGCGAAATCTGCCGCGGCAAGGGCGTGATTTTCCATGTCGATGCCGCCCAGGCCACCGGCAAGGTCGAGATCGACCTGCAAAAGCTGAAAGTGGACCTGATGTCCTTTTCCGCGCACAAGACCTACGGTCCCAAGGGCGTCGGCGCCCTGTATGTGCGCCGCAAGCCGCGTATCAGATTAGAGGCGCAGATGCATGGCGGCGGCCATGAGCGCGGCATGCGCTCCGGCACCCTGGCCACGCACCAGATCGTCGGCATGGGCGAAGCCTTCCGCATCGCGCGCGAGGAAATGGCCACCGAAAACGAGCGCATCCGCATGCTGCGCGACCGGCTGTACAAAGGCCTGTCGGAAATGGAAGAGACCGTGGTTAACGGCGACATGGAACGCCGCATTCCCGGCAACCTCAACATCAGCTTTGCCTACGTGGAAGGCGAGTCGCTGATGATGGCGATCAAGGATGTGGCGGTGTCGTCCGGTTCCGCCTGCACCTCGGCCAGCCTGGAGCCGTCCTACGTGCTGAAGGCGCTGGGCCGCAACGACGAGCTGGCGCATTCCTCCATCCGTTTCACCATCGGCCGATTCACTACACAGGAAGAAATCGACTACACCATCGACCTGGTGAAGAAGCAGGTCGCCAAGCTGCGCGAAATGTCGCCGCTGTGGGAAATGGTGAAAGCCGGGGTGGATTTGAATACCGTTCAGTGGGCGGCACACTGATTATGTGAAGGGAGAAGGAGGAAGGGAGAAGGGTAACAGCGGTACACCCTTCCCCCTTTACCCTTCACCCTTTACTTGCGACAAAAGGAGCAAACAAAATGTCATACAGCGATAAAGTTCTCGACCACTACGAAAACCCGCGCAACGTGGGCTCGTTCGAAAATTCCGACGATGTCGGCACCGGCATGGTCGGCGCACCCGCTTGCGGCGATGTGATGAAGCTGCAGATCAGGGTCAACGAAAACGGCGTGATCGAAGACGCCAAATTCAAGACCTATGGCTGCGGTTCGGCGATTGCCTCTTCGTCTCTCGTTACCGAGTGGGTGAAAGGCAAGACACTCGACCAGGCCATGGAAATCAAGAACACGACCATCGCCGAGGAACTGGCTCTGCCGCCGGTAAAAATCCACTGCTCGATTCTGGCGGAAGACGCTATCAAGGCCGCCGTGGCGGATTACAAGTCCAAGCACGGCGAAGCCGTGGGAAATCAAATACAGCACGGGGCTGCCGAAGACGCGCCCAAGGCTGCAAACGGCTGAGGCAGATCATGGCAATTACCGTTACCGAACGCGCTGCCAAACACGTCAGCAATTTTCTCGCCAAGCGTGGCAAGGGTATTGGCCTGCGACTGGGCGTGCGCACAACCGGCTGCTCCGGCATGGCCTACAAGCTGGAATTTGTCGACGAAGTTCAAGGCGAAGACCTGCGCTTCGACAGTAACGGCGTTGCGGTTTTTGTCGACCCGCAAAGCCTGCCGTATCTTGATGGCATGGAACTCGACTTTGCACGCGAGGGCCTGAACGAAGGATTCAAGTTCAATAATCCCAACGTCAAGAACACCTGCGGCTGCGGGGAGTCGTTTAACGTCTAATTGCGAGTGGAGAGTTGAGAGTCGAGAGAAAAACCTTCCATACCCTCTCCACTCTCGACTCTCCACTCTCGACCCTCTACTCCTGAATGGATTTTCACGCCAACCATTTCCAGCTATTCGGCCTGCCTGAAACATACAGGCTCGATGCCACACGGCTGGAAGACGCTTACCGCAGTCTGCAAAACGAAGTCCATCCCGACCGCTTCGCCGCTTCGGGCGAATCCGAAAAGCGCCTGTCCATGCAGTGGGCCACCAAAGTGAACGAAGCCTACCAGACGCTCAGGAAACCATTGTCGCGGGCGACCTACCTGCTGCACTTGCGGGGCCATGAGGTCTTCTCGGCCAGCCATACTTCATTTCCGCCTGCATTCCTGATGCAACAGATGGAGTGGCGCGAGTCCATTGGCGAGGCCCGGCAAACCCGCAATGCCTCCGCGCTGGACAAACTGTGGCGCGACCTGCGCAATGAATCCGTGAATCTGGAAAACCGCCTCGCGGTTGAACTGGATGACGCCAAGGACGACGAGGCCGCGGCCATCACCACGCGCGAACTCAAGTTCATGCACAAGCTCATCGAAGAGGTGGGTGACGCGCAAGAAGAATTAGACGCAGCTTAGAAATGGACGCGGCTTAATGGCGCTTTTGCAGATTTCCGAACCCGGCCAGTCCACGGCCCCGCACCAGCACCGGCTGGCGGTGGGCATCGACCTCGGCACAACCAACTCGCTGGTTGCCTCGGTGCAATCCAGCATGGCGCGGGTGCTGGACGACGAGCGCGGGCGAGCGCTGGTGCCTTCGGTCGTGCGCTATCACGCGGATGGCAGGGTGGATGTCGGCTACGAGGCACAGGCGAAGCAGAGCGAAGATCCCCACAACACCATCGTCTCGGTCAAGCGCTTCATGGGTCGCGGCCTGGCCGACCTGGGCGATCCGGGACGCTACCCCTACAAGTTCATCGACGCGCCGGGCATGGTTCAGCTCTCCACCGTGGCGGGTAACAAAAGCCCGGTCGAAGTCTCGGCCGACATACTCAAGACCTTGAAGGATCGCGCGGAGCGTTCGCTGGGCGGCGAACTCGTCGGCGCGGTGATCACGGTTCCGGCTTATTTCGACGACTCTCAGCGGCAGGCCACCAAGGATGCCGCGAAACTGGCCGGCCTCAATGTGCTGCGCCTGCTCAACGAGCCCACGGCGGCGGCTATTGCCTACGGCCTGGACAATGCGGCCGAGGGGGTTTATGCCGTGTACGACCTGGGCGGCGGCACCTTCGATATTTCCATCCTGAAACTGACGCGCGGCGTGTTCGAGGTGCTGTCCACCAACGGCGATTCCGCGCTGGGCGGCGACGATTTCGACCAGCGCCTGTTTTGCTGGATCGTCGAACAGTCGCACCTGACCCCGTTGAATGCCAGGGACACGCGCCTGTTGCTCACCCGCGCGCGCGAAGCCAAGGAACAACTCACCGATCACGACGAGGCGCGCATCACCGCGCTGCTGTCCACCGGCGAACTGGTTGATCTGAACCTGACCACCGCCATCTTCAACCAGATCACGGGCACGCTGGTCAACAAGACCCTGGCGCCGACGCGCAAGGCCTTGCGCGATGCCGGGCTGACACCGGAAGAGGTGAAGGGCGTGGTGATGGTGGGCGGATCGACCCGCATGCCGTGCATCCGCCAGTCTGTGGGTGAATTTTTTGGCCAGACGCCGCTGACCAACCTCGATCCGGACAAGGTTGTCGCGCTGGGCGCGGCCATGCAGGCCGACGTACTGGCGGGCAACCGCGGGCAGGAGGAAGACTGGCTGTTGCTCGATGTGATTCCACTGTCGCTGGGTCTGGAAACCATGGGCGGACTGACGGAAAAAGTCATCCCGCGCAATACGACAATACCTGTCGCGCGCGCGCAGGAATTCACGACATTTAAAGACGGCCAGACCGCCATGAGTTTTCATGTGGTGCAGGGCGAAAGAGAACTTGTTTCCGACTGCCGCTCGCTCGCCAAGTTCGAACTGCGCGGCATTCCGCCCATGGTGGCCGGCGCGGCGCGTATCCGCGTCACCTTCCAGGTCGATGCCGATGGCCTGCTGTCGGTTTCCGCGCGCGAGCAGGGCACCGGCGTCGAGGCGGCCATCACCGTCAAGCCGTCCTATGGCCTGTCGGATGACGAAATCGCCGGCATGCTGAAGGAAGCCTACACCCACGCGGAAGACGACATGAAGGCCCGCGCGCTCAACGAACAGCGCGTGGAAGGCAACAGCCTGGTGCAGGCCACGCGCGCCGCGCTGGAACAGGATGGCGATGCGCTGCTGAATGGCGAAGAACGCACCGCCATCGAAAACAAGATCAGCGAACTTGAACAGCGCATGAAAGGCGACGACCATCTTGCCATCAAGCGCGCCGTGGAATCATTGAATGAAGCCACCTCGGAATTCGCCGCCCGCCGCATGGACGCCAGCGTGAAAAAGGCCTTGCGCGGACACAAGCTGGACGAGCTGTCCTTATAACAATCACCTCTCCCTTAGCGTATGCCCCAACTGATTGTTCTCCCCCATGTCGAACTGTGCCCGGAAGGCGCCGTCATCGAAGCCAAACCCGGCAAGACCATCTGCGATACGCTGCTCGAAAACGGCATCGAAATCGAACACGCCTGCGAGAAGTCCTGCGCCTGCACCACCTGCCACGTCATCGTGCGCGAGGGATTCGATGCGCTCGAACCCTCCGAGGAAAAGGAAGACGACCTGCTCGACAAGGCCTGGGGACTGGAACCCCAATCGCGCCTTTCCTGCCAGGCCAGGGTGGCGGACAGCAATCTGGTGATCGAGATTCCGAAATACACCATCAACATGGTGAAAGAAGGCGGGCACTGAGTGTGCAACGCCAGAAACTCCCTCTCCCTTGATGGGAGAGGGTTGGGGTGAGGGTGATCTCACAATGACCAGACATCAGGTCGATTGATATTCATTTGGTAAGACAGAGAGTGAACACATCATGAAATGGACCGACATCAACGACATCGCCATCGAACTCTACGAAGCCCACCCCGACGTCGACCCGCAATACGTCCGCTTCACCGACCTGCACGCCTGGGTGATGGCGCTGCCCGGGTTTAACGACGACCCCAACCACTCCAACGAAAAAATCCTCGAAGCCATCCAGATGGCGTGGATCGACGAAGCGAGCTGAAAAATTCAGTTGTCTTCACCATCGGACGATTCCAAAGCTGACACCAGGAAAATTTTTTCAATATCTTCAATTCGACCAATGCTGCCGGTTAGTTTCTTCAAATGGTTGGTTGGCAAAGTAATGGATTTCAGACATCTGCGCTGCTAGGCAGTCGAGTTTCAACTTTTTCACCACGCGAATGCGTACTTCTGCCTCAATACGGTCATCGGAAACTATGGTTTTTGTTGTTCTAATCATGTGTAGCGTACTTGGTCGTTGCGGCCAGATCGGGTAAGTGAGCCATGTGGAAGGTGCAATTCCACAACCTCCACAATACCTGCGTCCGCATCTGGCTTAGCGGCTTACAGTACGACCTGCGCGCCCAATTCAACGACCCGGTTGGGCGGTAGCCCGAAATAGTCCGCCACCGTCCCGGCGTTGCGCGACATGGCGATGAAGAGCTTTTCTCGCCACCAGGCCATGTCAGATTTCCTGCGCGGGATCATGGTCTCGCGGCCAAGGAAGAAGGTGGTATTTTCCATGTCGCAGGCCATGCCGGCGTCGGCGCAGCGGTGCAGGGCGCCAGTGAGGTCGGGGCGGTCCATGAAGCCGAAGCGCACCACCACGCGATGGTAGCGCTCGCCCAGGTGTTCGACCCTGACGAGTTCCGATTCCGGCTCGTAGGGCGTGTCGGTGAAGCGCACGTTCAGGATCACCACCCGCTCGTGCAGGCTCTTGTAGTGTTTGAGGCTGTGCAGCAGCGCGTGCGGCACCTGCTCCAGGTTGGGCGTGAGGAATGCGGCGGTCCCCGGCACCGTGGGCACGCTGGCGCTGCTCATGCTCTGCACGAAGGCGTCGAGCGGCATGGCGTCGCGGTCGCGGCGCGCCTTGAGCAGGGCGCGCCCCTGCTTCCACGTTGTCATCAGCAGGAACACGATCGCAGCGAAGGCCAGCGGGAACCAGCCGCCGTCGGCGAATTTCGTCAGGTTGGCGGTGAAGAACACCAGGTCTACGGCGAGGAAGCCGCCGAACAGCAGACCGCTGGGTAGCCGTCCCCACTTCCACAGCCGACGCGCCACCACGTAGACCAGCAGCGTGGTGATGACCATCGTGCCCGACACCGAGATACCGTAGGCCGCGGCGAGGCTGGACGAACTGCCGAATTCGAGCACCAGCACGACCACCGCCAGAAACAGCGCCCAGTTCACGCCGGGCAGGTAGATCTGGCCGCTTTGCTGGCTGGACGTGTGTTGCACGTGCATGCGCGGCACGTAGCCGAGCTGGATCGCCTGGTGGGTGATGGAATACACGCCCGAGATCACCGCCTGCGACGCGATGACCGTGGCCGCGCCGGCCAGGATCACCATGGGGATAAGAGCCCATTCCGGCGTCATATGATAGAAGGGGTGAGCGATGGAGGCAGGATCGGCGAGAAGCAGTGCGCCCTGGCCGAAATAGTTCAGCGTCAGCGCCGGCAGCACCAGTCCCATCCAGGCCAGCCGCACCGGCCTGGTACCGAAATGCCCCATGTCGGCGTAGAGCGTCTCGGCGCCGGTCACCGCCAGGAAGACCGCGCCCATCGACAGAAAGGCCATGCCCGGCTGCGCCATGAAGAAGGCGACGGCATGATGCGGCGACAGCGCCGAGAGCACGACTGGCATCTCTGCGATGTTGACAACCCCGAGTATCGCCAGCACCACGAACCACAGCGTGGTGATGGGGCCGAATAGGCCGCCAACCCGCCCGGTGCCGTGACGCTGCACCCAGAACAGGCCGAACAGGATACCCAGCGTGATGGGGATGACCCAGGGCTTGAACGCCGGTGTCGCTACCTCCAGGCCTTCCACCGCCGACAGCACCGAAATCGCCGGCGTGATGATTCCGTCGCCGTAGAACAGCGCCGCACCGAACAAGCCTAGCAGCACTAGTGCACGGGCCTGGCGGGCGTTCTGCGTGTTGCGGTGCACCAGCGCGATCAGCGCCATGATGCCTCCTTCGCCCTGGTTGTTCGCGCGCATGATGAAGGTCGCGTACTTCACCGTCACCACGAGGATCAGTGTCCACACCAGCAGCGACAGTATGCCGAGCACGTTTTCCGGCGTGCTCGGTACCGCATGGTGTGCGCCACCGAACACTTCCTTGATGGCGTATAGTGGGCTGGTGCCAATATCGCCGTACACCACGCCGAGGGCGGCGAGGGTCAGCGCGGGCAGGCGTTGCGATTTGGTTTCAGCGGTCATGTCGGCGATCCGGAAATTGCGATGGTGCGGATACTGACAGGACAGGTATAAAAACGGTGTAAACGCGGACGAAGCGATCCAGCGCCGAGGCACCTACTCGATTTCCATGCGGTAACCCACGCCGGTTTCGGTCAGCAGATGCCGCGGTTGCGCGGGGTCGGCCTCTAGTTTGTGGCGCAGCTTGCCCACGTACACCCGTAGCGTGTGGCCGGCGTCTACATGGCCCGGCCCCCACACCTCGCGCAAAATCTGGCGATGGGTGAGCACACGTCCGGCGTGCGCGACGAGGAAGGCGAGCAGGCGATATTCGATCGGCGTTAGATGCACCGGCACGCCCGCACGCTGCACTTCACGGCGCGCCATGTCGACCGCCACGTCGCCGAAGCGGATCTCTGCCGCCTGCGTTTCCGGGCGCGTGTGCCGTCGCAGTTGCGCGCGCACCCGCGCCAGCAGTTCAGCCATGCCGAAGGGTTTGACCAGGTAGTCGTCGGCGCCGGCGTCGAGCGCGGCCACTTTGTCCGCCTCCTGCCCGCGTGCGGACAGCACGACGACGGGCGCGGAAGATCGCGTGCGGAACGGGGCGATGAAGTCGAGGCCGTCTCCATCCGGCAGGCCGAGGTCGAGCAGAACCAGATCGGGTCCCAAGCGCGAGGCCGCCACGCCGACATCGAGCCGGCTCGCCTCCTGCACCGTGCAGCCGTCGCCCTCCAGCGCCAGTCGCAGAAAACGGCGAATCTGTGGATCATCCTCGATGACGAGCACGCGGCTCATGCCGTTTCCGTTTCTTTAACGAGGACCGGTGGCGTGCCCAGCGGCAGCGTGAACACGATGCGCGCGCCGCCTTCCGGCAGATTGTCCCGCGCGAGCGTGCCACCGTGTGCGGTCACGATGGCCTGGCAGATCGCCAGGCCCAGACCCTGCGACGCGCCGGACAGCGCCTCGGCCGTAAAACCGGGACCGCCGTCACGCACGGCGATCGCGGCGACGTCGCCGCGCACGCGCGCTTCAATCTCCACCGGCGTGCCGGGCGGGGTGTGGCGCGCGGCGTTGTCGAGCATGTTGCCCAGCACGCGCTCCAGCAGCACGGCATCGAATTCCAGCAGAGGCAGATCGGCGTCGATAGCCACCTTCACGGGATGCCCCTGCAAGGCCGGCCCCAGACGCTGGATCGCCGCACCGACGATCTCCTCCAGCGGCTGCCATTCCAGATTGAGCGGCTGGCGGCTCTGCGTTAGCCGCGCCAGTTCGAGCAGGTTGTTGACCATTTCGGCCAGCGCGCGCGCCTGATCGCGCAGGGCATGTGCCGTCTCGTCGTGCGGTGCCGGCAACGGCGGCTGCGCCAGCGCCAGCGTATCCGCCAGGCCCACCAGCCCGGCCAGCGGCGTGCGCAGATCGTGCGACAGGCTCGCCAGGATCGAATGCCGCAGGCGCTCGGCCTGGACCTGCATGCGGGTTTCTTGCGCTAGTTCCATGTAGCGCAGACGCTCGCGCGCCACCGCGGCCAGCTGCCCAGTGATCAGCGCCACCGCCAGCATGACCGCGAAGGTGATCAGGTGCTGTGCATTTTCGACCGCGAGGGTGAAGTGCGGGTGGATGAAGAAGAAATCGAACAGGGCCACCGCGAGAAACGCGGCCAGCAGCGCCGGCCCACGGCCCAGAAGCCAGGCTACCATGAACACCACGAGCAGGAACAACATCACGATGTTGGCGGGGTCGACCCAGGGCGCTAGCGGGCGGGCAAACGCCGCTGTGAATAAACATGCTCCGATGGCGCTGGCATAAGCAAGTGTACGTGGTAGCTTCCCATGCGTGCGTTCGGCGTCTTGCGTCTCGGGTAGCGGATAATTCGTCGGCTTCATAAGACAATCATGGCATGGTGGCGATCATCACACCCAAATAAGCTCTGCTCGAGATAAAAATAGGCACGGCAAACTATGGCACCATGGCTCGCTTAATTTTTATAGGCAACTTCTGGAACCGCAGAAGTACTGCCTGTTACGCTTGTTAGCTCTCCATGTTAGTAAACACGGCATAGACTGAAAAAGGTTGAAGCAGTTTGCCAATATCATCGTTCGCATGGGAAAGTTATTTTACTGCCTTAATGTTGGACCCGACCGTCCGTTCCAAGCCGATAGCTGGTTGATGCATATGCTCACCCGATAGTCTGCTTAGGCCGATTTTCGATTGCTCTGTTCAGCCAACATGGCTAAAGCGCTGGGTGATTGGAGGATTGCATGGCGGCTTGATCGGCCCTTCTTCATGCTAAACTCGCCCCAACATAGAGGACGAGGATGGCTGAGGAGAGCGATTATTCCCGTACCGAGCCGGCCAGCGAGCGGCGATTAGCCCAGGCGAGGGCAGAGGGGCATGTTCCCCGCTCGGCCGAGCTGTCTTCCCTGCTGGTGCTGGCTGCGATGGCAGGCGGTCTGGCGCTGTGGGGCGCGCGGCTGTTCACCCGCCTGCAAGACCTGATGGCTGCGCATTTTCGCGGCGTGGCGCAACTTTCTCCCGAATCGTCTTTTACCTTGCTGCAGGAAATGGGGCTGGAAGTATTTCCCTTTCTGGCGGCTGTCTTTCTGGCCGCGCTGATCGCGCCCATGCTGCTGTCGGGTTGGGTGTTTGCCCCGCGCGTGATCCAGTTCAACGGCGAGCGGCTGAATCCGCTGTCCCGCCTGCTGCGGCTGTTTTCTCCCAATGGTTTGTTCGATGGCCTGAAGGCCGTGCTGATCTGGCTGGTGGCCGGGGCCTTGCTCGCGTGGTTTTTCCGGGCGCATCTGGATGAGCTGGCCGGCCTGTCCGCCATGCCGCTCGATCAGGCTGCCATGCTGGCGGGCGGCTTGTTGGTGAAGGGCCTGCTGCTGTTGCTGGGCATGGTGTTTCTGGCGGCGCTGCTGGATGCGCCCTGGCAGTGGTGGCGGTATCTGAAGGGACTGGCCATGACGCGTGCCGAGGTGCTGGCGGAAGCGCGTGAAGCCGAGGGTAGCCCCGAATTCAAGGCCCGCATCCGCGCGCGCCAGCGCCGTGTGCAGAAAGAGGCGGCTGAATGAGCACGCAGCAAGGGGTGCTGACGCTGGGAACGAATCCGCTGACGAAGCTGGCTGGCCCGGTGCTGGTGCTGCTGATCCTGGCCATGATGGTGCTGCCGCTGCCCACCTTCATGCTGGACGTGCTGTTCACCTTCAACATCGCGCTGGCGATGATCGTGCTGCTGGTTGCGCTCAATGCCGGCCGGCCGCTGGATTTCTCGGTGTTCCCCACCGTGCTGCTGGTGACGACGCTGATGAGGCTGTCGCTCAACGTGGCTTCCACCCGCATCATTCTCATCCAGGGCCACACCGGCACCGATTCGGCGGGCAAGGTGATCGAGTCCTTCGGCAATTTTCTGGTGGGCGGCAATTACACCGTCGGCCTGGTGGTGTTCGTGATTCTGGTCATCATCAATTTTGTCGTCATCACGCGCGGCGCGGGACGCATCGCCGAAGTGGCGGCGCGCTTCACGCTGGACGCCATGCCGGGCAAGCAGCTGGCCATCGACGCGGATTTGAATTCTGGATTCATCAACGAGCAGGAAGCGCGCAGGCTGCGGGCTGACATTTCGCGCGAGTCGGATTTCTACGGCGCCATGGACGGTGCGTCCAAGTTCGTGCGCGGCGATGCCATCGCCGGCATCATCATTCTGGTGATCAATCTGGTCGGCGGCATCGCGGTCGGCATTTTCCAGCATGACCTGGGCCTGACCGAAGCGCTTAACCGTTACGCGCTGCTGACGGTGGGCGACGGCCTGGTGGCGCAGATTCCCGCGCTGGTGATTTCCACCGCGGCGGGCATCGTGGTCTCGCGTACGTCCAATGAACAGGACCTCAACCAGGAATTCGTCAGCCAGTTGTTCGGCCGGCCGCAGATTCTGTATGTGGCCGCATCGGTGCTGGCGGTAATGGGTGTGATCCCCGGCACGCCGCATGTAGCCTTTCTGCTGCTGGCGTCCCTGCTGGCCGGTGCTGCGTTTGTTGTCGAACGGCGCGGCCGCCGCCGCGAAGTGTTCGAGCCGGAATACGAAGAGTTCGAAGCCGAGCCGCCGGCCGAGCTGACCTGGGCCGACCTGCCGCCGGTGGACGTGCTGGCGCTGGAAGCAGGCTATAGACTGGTTCCGCTGCTGGACCGCAACCAGGGCGGCAAGGTGCTCAACAACATCACCGAGAACCGCCGGCGCTATGCGCTGGAAATGGGTCTGGTCATCCCGCCCATCCGGGTGCGCGACAATCTCGACCTGAACCCTGCCGCTTATCGCATTACGCTGAAGGGCGTGGAAATGGGGCGCGGCGAAGTCACGCCGGGACGCATTCTGGCCGTGGAAACCGGCGACATGATGGGCAGGCTGACTGGCGAGGCCGGTGTCGATCCACTGACCGGCGCGCCGGGCGTGTGGCTGGATGCGGAGGACGCGGAGCGCGCCGGCATGCGCGGCTATCTTGTGCTGGAAACGGACGAGGTTATTGCGCGCCATGTCGAGGCCATTTACCGCGCCCATGCCAGCGAGCTGATCGGCCGCGCCGAAGTACAGCAGTTGCTGGATGGCCTGACGGCGACTTCGCCCGGGCTGGCGGAAGAAGTGACGCCGCGCCTGTTGCCGACCACATCCGTGCAGACCATCCTGCAGAACCTGGTGGCGGAAGGCGTTTCCATCCGCGATGCGCAAACCATTTTCGAGACGCTGGCAGCACGCGCTGGCAAGACCCAGGACCTCGATGAATTGACGGAGTCCGTGCGCGCATCGCTGGGCCGGAGCATTACCGACAAGCTGTTCGAAGGCGCGGATACGCTGAATGTGATTGGACTGGCGCCCGAAATTGAAAACCGGCTGATTGCCGAAATGGGCGAGGAGGGCGAAGCGCTGATTTCGCCTGAGCTGCTGGAAAGCCTGCCGCAGATGGCGGAACGGGCCATTGCCCAACAGACCGAGGCAGGCCATCCCGCCGTGCTGCTTGTGGCGCCTGCGCTGCGTCTGCCGTTGTCGCGCATCCTGCGCCGCACCGGCCTGGCGGTGTTATCGTACGCGGAAATTCCTTCCGACAAGACCCTGCAAATTACCACCCTGCTGAATGAAGAGAGCGAAGCATGAAACTGCGCAAATTCCTCGCCCGTGATGCCCGGTCAGGACTGGAACAGATCAGGAAAGAATTGGGCCCGGATGCGGTGGTGGTGACCTCGCGCAGGACGACGGAAGGCGTGGAGTTCGTGGCCGGGCGCTATGGCGAGATGGGTGGCGAACTGGATGACGTTGCGCAAAGGCAGCCAGCGAGCGCAACAGCTGTGGAAGAAGGCGGCGCCATCAAGCGCGAACTGGTGAAGCTGCGCGCGCTGCTGCAGAACCAGCTGGCGGGCTTTGCCTGGGGCATGGAGAAGCGCCGCCATCCGGTGCGGGTGCACGTAATGCAAAAGCTGCTGTCGGCCGGATTCAGCCCGCGACTATCCAGAACTCTGGCTGCCCGGTTGCCGGTGAATTTTTCCAGTGCCCAGGCCGATGCCTGGCTGCGCCAGGTGCTGATACGCAATATGGCGGCAATGGACAAATCTGCCATGCCCGGCATGAAGCCAGGCGTATGGGCGCTGGTGGGGCCTACTGGCCACGGCAAGACGACGACACTGGCCAAGCTTGCCGCGCAGGCCGTGATGCGGCATGGGCACGGTAATGTGGCGCTGGTGTCCATCGATACTTATCGCATTGGCGCACAGCAGCAACTGGGCGCCTATGCGGAAATGATGGGCGTGGACTGCGTGATGGCAGATGAGGCATCCGGACTACCGCGCATCCTGGCCTCGCTTGTCGGCAAGACCTGCGTGCTGATCGATAGCGCGGGTTTTGCGCATGACGATGACCGCCTGCAGAAGCAGATGGAAATCCTGACGGCGGTGGGTGCATCCTGCGTGCTGGCGCTGGCGGCATCGACACAGGGCGCGCTCGCCAGCCGCATTGTCCAGCGATACGGCGCCATGCCGCTGGCTGGCGTGGCACTGACCAAGCTGGATGAAGGCGGGCAGTGGGCGCCGGTGCTGGATTGCGTCATGCGCGCGAAACTGCCAGTGGCTTGCCTGGCATCCGGCCAGCGCGTGCCGGAAGACCTGCATGCCGCCAATGCCGCCTATCTCATCGACCGGGCCCTGCGTGCGGCCGGCGAAGGTGAGTTCGCCATGCGTGCGGAAGACTGGCCGCTGGTGGCAGGGTCTGCAGCCGAGGCGGAAGCGCTCAAGGAAGCGTCTTAAGTTTTGAGCGATCATCAGGCACAGGGACTTCGGCGGCTGTTTTCGCGCGGCATGAAACCGGCCGTCGTCAGCGTGTTCGTTCCATCGGAGTCAAAGGCATTCGATGATTTTTCTGAAAGGCTCGCCCAGGTTTCTGGCCAGCATGGCTGGCATGTGCTTCAGGTGACCCCTCACGCGGCATCACTTGGTTTTCGTCCGCTGTTTCAGTGGGAAGCCACAAAGCCGCTGATGCAACAAACGACGGGGACTGACGGCCATGCGATGCTGTTCGCGCCGGACTGCCTGGCGGGAGAGGGCGCAATCGTGCAGGCGGCCGCGGATTCTGCGGAGGGACTGGACCTGGTGTTGTTTGGGGGCTTCCGGTATTCGCTTGAGGGGGCTGCGCTGGATGGGACAACATCGCAAACCCTGATTATTTTGGTGGATGAGGGCAGTGCCGATGCCTGCCATGCCTTCGTCAAGGCAGTAAATGGATTGCCGGCGGCGATTGATATCTTGCTGGCGGGCGCGGGCGCAAGCCGCGTAGCACAAGCTGCGCAACGATTTCTGAAATTGCCAATTTCCTCGGCAGAAGTAGCGGACCAAGTGTGGCATATTCGCCACGCAACGGCACAAACTTCAAGTGATACTTTAAGTGGATGCCCGGATTTGCCTCGATATGTGGCTAGAATCCTGAACAGGAGAGGCCTGGAGGCGAAATCAATTACAAGTTATGCCAGCTAATAATCTCAGCAGCGGTAACGAGTTGGTCAAGCAGTACCTGCCGCTAGTCAAACGAATTGCCTATCATCTGATGGCAAGACTGCCCGCCAGCGTCGAGGTGGATGATCTGATTCAGGTCGGCCTGATCGGCTTGATGGATGCCGTCGAACGTTTCGACGGCAGCCAGGGCGCGCAATTCGAGTCCTATGCCACCCAGCGTATCCGCGGTTCCATGCTGGATGATCTGCGTGAAGCCGACTGGCTCCCGCGCCATATCCGCCAGAAATCGCGTCAGATCGAATCCGCCATTCACCGGCTGGAGCAACGCAACGGCCGTCCGCCATCCGAGCAGGAGATATCAAAGGAAATGGGCATTCCGCTTAACGACTATCAAAGCATGCTGGGCGACGTCAAAGGCAACCAGCTGCTGTATTACGAAGATTTTTCCGATGACGAAAGCAGTAATTTCCTGGAACGCTACCTGATCGACGATGCGTCGGATCCGCTTTCTCTGCTGGAAGACGACGGTTTCCGCCAGGGCCTGATCGATGCCATCGATGACCTGCCCGAGCGTGAAAAGAACCTGATGGGCATGTACTACGAGCAGGACATGAACCTCAAGGAAATCGGGGCGGTGATGGGCGTATCCGAATCCCGCGTTTGCCAGCTCCACTCGCAGGCGGTTGCGCGGCTTCGGGCGAAAATGAAGCCCTGGAAGGCCTGACCGGCAAACTGAAGATTGCCGGCACAGTCCAACCGTGAATGCTTAAAAGCAGCCGAGAATCTCGCGGGACTGTGTAAAGAGCCTGAATACACCCATGCAGTCCCGTAGTGATCTTCGACCCACTTCAATTAGTCAAGAAAACATCCAGAAATCGTCCGGCAAGGGAGAAATCCGACGGATCGTTCTGATCTACGCAGTTTTTGCAGTCCTCTGGGTACTGCTGTCCGACTGGGCAGTCGAACTGATTTTCCAGAATAAGGAAAACATCATTCTTGCCAGCATGCTGAAAGGCTGGCTTTTTGTCGTTGTAACTTCACTCCTGCTGTATGTGCTGCTTTACCGCTATTTAGAGCGCTCCCTTCGGCAGCAAAGGGAAAAGCTCCAGGCGCTGCAACTGCTGGATGCCATCGCGGAGAATTCCGCGGACCCTATTTTCGCCAAGGACGTGGAGGGTCGTTATCTTCTGTTCAATCGTGAGGCTGCCCGCATTGTTGGCAAATTGAAGGAAGAGGTCATTGGCCAGGAAGACTCGGCCATCTTTCCGCAAGATCAAGTGGCTCTCATCAAGGCAAACGATGAAAAAGTGATGGCCGACAACCGATCAGTCACTTTTGAGGAAGTCTTGAGCACGTCGGATGGAGAGCGAACCTTTCTGGCCACAAAGGGACCGCTGCATGACCAGGACGGCAGGGCAATCGGCATATTCGGCATTTCACGGGACATTACTGACAGCAAGCTTGAGGAAGAGGCATTGCGACAGGAGCGAGACCGCAATCAGCGCTATCTGAATACCGTGCAAACCTTGATGGTGGCGCTGGACAAGAATGGCCATGTCACCATGATCAACCGGGCTGGCTGCAACCTGCTGGGCTATGATGAGTCGGAGTTGCTGGGCAGGAACTGGTTTGAAACCTGTCTGCCTCAGCCTTCTGGCCGGGATGTGATTTATCCGCTGTTCAGGCGGATAGTCTCGGAAGGGTGGATGGGTGAGGAATATTACGAAAACCCGGTCATCGATCATGAAGGGAAGCAGCATCTGATTGCCTGGCACAACACTTTTCTGCTTGACGACAACGGTGGCATAGCCGGTACCTTGAGTTCAGGAGAGGACATCACCGAGAGAAAGTACCAGCAGGAACAGGTGCGGAAATTTTCCATGGTGGTGGAGCAAAGTCCCAATACCATCCTGATTACCGATCTTGAGGGCCGGATCGAGTATGTCAACGAGGCCTTTACCCGTGATACAGGCTACACGCGTGAAGAAGCCATGGGCATGAAGGCACATGCGCTTGGAACGGAATTGACTCCGCCTGGCACGTTTGATGAATTGCTGAAAACGCTTCAGGCGGGAAAGACCTGGGAAGGCGAATTCATCAACCGCCACAAGGATGACGGTATCTATGTTCATCGCGCGCACGTTTCGCCCATCAGGGAGCCGGATGGGCGAATCACGCACTATCTGTCGATTCAGGAAGACATCACCGAGAAAAAGCGCAATGTCGATGAACTGGAGCATTATCGCCAGCATCTCGAAGAACTGGTGATAGAAAGAACTTCCGCGCTGGCCGCGGCAAAGGATGCGGCGGAAGTGGCAAACCGCGCCAAGAGCGCTTTTCTTGCCAATATGAGCCATGAAATCCGCACGCCGATGAATGCCATTCTTGGCTTGACCCATTTGCTGCGGCGCGACGAACAGGATGCGGGACAAGCAGACAAACTGTCCAGGCTGGACGAGGCGGCCAGGCACCTGCTTGCCATCATCAACGACATTCTGGATATCTCGAAGATCGAAGCCGGAAAACTCCGGCTGGAGCATATTGAACTGGACCTGGATCAGCTGCTTCGCAACATTTGCTCCCTTACCGCCGAACGCCTGCATGCCAAGGGACTGGAGCTCGTCGTGGAAATGGCGCCGGCATTGTCGGAGAAATTTGCCGGCGATCCAACCAGGCTTTCCCAGCTACTGCTGAACTATGTCAGCAACGCCATCAAGTTCACGGATCGGGGTTCGATCGTCATTCGCGTGCGAGTGGAGGATCAAACCGGCGAGGATGTCCTGGTGGTATTCGAAGTCGAGGATACCGGCATAGGCATATCGAGGCAGAACCAGTCACGCCTGTTCCAGGCCTTTGAACAGGCGGATAGTTCCACCACGCGCCAGTATGGCGGCACGGGACTGGGGCTGGCTATCAACCGGCGCCTGGCGGAGATGATGGGCGGGCAGGTGGGCGTGTCGAGCGAGCCCGGCAAGGGCAGCACATTCTGGTTCAGCGCGCGTCTGGGCAAGATTTCCGGCAGGATTTATCAGGCCGTGGATGGCGCACTGAGAGGCCGCCGCATTCTGCTAGCCGATGATCTGGAAGCGTCAAGAGAGGCGCTTGCAGGCATGCTGCAAGCGCAGGGCGCGCAGGTAGATGCCGTTGATTCTGGCAGGATGGCAGTTGATTTGGCCCTCGGCACCGCTCAAAACAGCCCGTACGACCTGATATTGCTGGACTGGAAAATGCCGGAACCGGATGGGCTGGCGGTTGCCAGTATGCTGGCTTCATCCGGCCGGCCGGCCATACCCATTGTCCTGATGACGACGGTATTCGATGAACAGCAGTTGCGCCAATCCGGAACGATTTCGACAATCGCGGGCACGCTGATCAAACCTGCAACACCATCCATGTTGCGGGGCATATTTTCAGCGGAGGGGCAGGGTGTTGAAGTCATGCCAATCGCTCCGGACAGTTCCGGTCTTGATGCGGTGGTATTCCGCCAGCACGGGGGCGCCAGATTGCTGCTTGTCGAAGACAACCCCATCAATCAGGAAGTGGCGAAAGAGCTGCTGACTTCGGCTGGCTTGCAGGTAGAACTGGCCAATAACGGGCGGGAAGCGCTGGAGATGGTCGGCAATCGGCATTACGACCTTGTGCTGATGGATGTGCAAATGCCCGAAATGGATGGTCTGGAGGCGACACGCAGGATTCGCGCGCTTCCCGATCGGGAGAACCTGCCCATCGTGGCCATGACCGCCAATGCTTATGAGGAGGATCGCAAGCGTTGTCTGGAAGCGGGCATGAACGATCACGTGGCCAAGCCGGTTGATCCAGAGACCCTTTACGCCACCTTGCGCAAATGGCTGCCCGGGAATATTGCACCGGATGAATTGGCCGCGGAAGGGATATTGGCCGAGGATGAAGGCAACGCAAATCTGCGCCGGCTGCTGGCGGCGATTCCGGGCCTCGATTCGGATGCCTGGCTCGGTGTTCAGCCGGGCATGGCGCATTATTACCTGAGCCTGCTTCAGAAATACGCGGACGGCCAGTCGGATGATATGGATAGGCTTCGCACGAGACTGGGGGAGAAAAAATTCAAGGATGCGCAGATACTGATTCACTCACTCAAGGGCGTGGCCGGCATATTGGGAATTTTTGGCGTGCTTGATCTGGCGGCCGAACTTGAATCGGCGATTCGCGACAAAGACGAATCACAAATTGGCCGGGTGATGGAAGCGCTGGAGGATGAGCAGCAATCGATATGTTCAGCCATTGCGCAGTTATCCGAATCGGCGACAAAAGGAAGGGAAGGTATTACCTAGGTTCTAAAAGCTGTTCTAAACATTTTTTTCAAAAATGGACTGTAACTTTTCAAGGCGCTGCCGATTCCCAGCCAAGGAGGTGAAATCCATCATGGGTGCAGCTTTAAAACTGGTATACCAGCGCGACGAAAACATCGTCTCTGGCATTGAAACCGGATTTCCCCACATTGCAAAACAGCTATGTGCGCGATGGGGGAAGCCGGAGTGCGTGGCGTATCTGGACAATTTGCTGACTTATTCTGGCGGTGGAAACAGCAAGGGATTTCCGGGCGAAGTCATAGAGGAGCTGTTTTCGCTCTATACGATGCTGCAAAGCGACTCTGGCATCGCGGACATGTGGGCAAAATCCGACGCAAGGCTTTGATCAACAGAAGGATTCCTGGCGCCATGGTCTAGACTGGTGGCATGGGAGTGGAAAACAAATCGGCTATCGAGTGCAGTTACCCGCATGTAGCGGAGGGGCTGTGCAAATTCTGGGGATCCGAGCAGTGTCAGGGTTACCTGGAGGGTCTGGTATTCGACCAGCGTGGGGGCCGTCAGGGTTTTCCGCCGGACGTGTCGGCCGAGTTGCTGTTTCTCTACAATCTTCTGGATCGCAAGCCGGGCAAATACGACATCTGGCGCGAGGCGGACAGCCACACCTGATTCATTTCAGGAAAATCAAACAGACGGTTTCCAGCGCTTGAGCAGCAGCGCGTTGGTCACGACCGAAACCGAACTCATCGCCATGGCGCCGCCGGCGAAAACCGGATTCAATATCCCGAATGCCGCCAATGGAATTCCCAGCACGTTGTAGATGAACGCGAAGAAGAGGTTCTGACGAATCTTTCGCAGCGTGGCGCGGGAAAGCGCGATGGTGTCCGCCAGCGCCACAAGATCATGCCGGGCAAGGGTGATGTCGGCGGTTTCCTTGGCAATGTCCGTGCCCATGCCCATGGCAAAACTCACGTCTGCCTGCGCCAGGGCCGGCGCATCGTTGATGCCGTCGCCCGCCATGCCGGTTTTCTTCCCGGCCTGTTGCAGTGCCGTAATTGCCGCCGCCTTGTCCTGCGGAGTTTGCCGCGCATGGAAATCGCGTATGCCCAGCTGATCCGCCACGGCGCGAGCAGGAGCCTCCTGGTCGCCGGTAAGCATGACGATTTCCACTTTCATGCCGGCCAGTTTTTGCAGTGCATCGGCAGTGCCCGGGCGAGGCGAATCGGCAAGCAGAAGTGAACCCAGGAAACGGCCGCCCAGTGCGACATGAATGGGTGTGGCGTGAAGGGAAAAGGATGAAGGGAAAATGGATGGCTCGACGCCATTTTCGGCAAGAAACATTTCGGTTCCGGCCAGGGCGGCCTCGCCTTCGATTCGTGCGCTGATCCCTTTGCCAGGCGCGGCAACGAATTGTTCCATCCGCCCAGTTTGCAGATTCCGCTCCCGGGCCGCCTTGACGATGGCTTTCGCCAGCGGGTGTTCCGAAGCCTGTTCCAGCGCGGCGGCCGTTGCAAGCAGCGTTTCTTCGGAAACACCGGGTGCGGCCTGCAAGCCAGCGAGGGCAAATTCACCCGTGGTCAGTGTCCCGGTTTTATCCACCGCCAGAACATTAAGGCTCCCGGCCGTTTCCAGCGCCTGCGCATTGCGGAACAGGATGCCGAATTGCGCGCCGCGTCCGGTGCCGGCCATGATCGCGGTGGGGGTGGCAAGTCCCAGCGCGCAGGGGCAGGCAATGACCAGGACTGTCACCGCGCGTATCAATGCCTCGCTCCAGTCACCCAGCCACAAACCAGTGGCCAGCAGGGTCAGCAGGGCGATGCTGATGACCACGGGAACGAAAATGCCGGACACCCGGTCGGCAAGTTTCTGGATCGGCGCCTTGGAACCCTGCGCGGCTTCCGTCAAGCGGATGATTTCGGCAATGCGGGAGTGTTCGCCGACGCCCGTGGCGCGGATGATCAGTGTGCCCAGCGTGTTCTGCGTGGCGGCATAGACCTTGTCATTCGGGCGTTTCAGCACAGGCATCGATTCGCCCGTCAGCGCGGCTTCCTCGACTTCGGATTCGCCGCCTTCCACTGTGCCATCGACGGGCAGGCGTTCTCCTGGCCTGACACGAACCCGTTCTCCCGACACGATGTTTTGAATGGCGATTTCAGTGAAATTTCCGTCACGCTCTACCCAGGCTGTTTGCGGCGTGAGCGCAAGCAGTTTCTCGATGGCCTCAAGCGTGCGCCGCTTGGCGCGGGCTTCCAGCAGTTTTCCCAATCTCACCAGGGTGATGACCGCCGCGCCTGCCTCGAAATAGACGGGCTGCGAATCCAGGCCCAGAAAAGTGACAGCCGAGCTCAGCGCCCATGCCATGCTGGTGCCCAGTGCCACCAGCACATCCATGTTGGCACCGCCACCGCGCAACGCATTGAAGCCGCCACGGTAAAACCGCCAGCCCGCGATGAACTGGACTGGCGTGGCCAGTGCGAATTGCAGCCAGCGCGGCAGCCACTCATGGTGCATGCCGAATGCCATGCCGAACATGGGCAAAACAAGCGGCAATGTGAACAGGACGGCTATCCAGAACACAGCCCATTCCTTCTTCGCGGCACGCGCCTCGCGTTCCCGGGCTTCTGCCCGGTTCTGTTCATCCCAGACTTCCGCGCCGTAGCCGGTTCTTTTGATGGCAGCAAGCGCCTGCTCAAGTTCCGCGCCGGCATCCAGCGTGAGCCGCGCGGTTTCAGACGCAAGATTCACGGCGATCTGTGTTCCGGGCAGTTTGTTAACCACGGCTTCGATGCGCGATGCGCAGCTTGCACAGGTCATGCCGGAGATTTTCAGCATGACTTGTTGGGGAGGCACGTCAAATCCGGTTTTGCGGATGGTGTCGAGAATTTTTTCCGAGGTGGTTTCGGCCGTCAGGAAACGGATGCTTGCCGTTTCGTTGGCAAGGTTCACGGCCGCTTCCACCCCCGGCAGCTTGTTCAACTGCTTCTCCAGCCGCGTAGAGCAGGCCGCGCAGGTCATGCCGGAGATGGGGAGGGAAATCCTGTCGTTCATGAGTTTCCAGATGATGATCTTTTTCTGACATCGCGCAATAAAAATCGTGCGGGATCAATGGCGTTCCACAAATCCTGCGGCAGCCACCAGGGCTCATTGTCCAGTCTGGCGGCCAGCGCCTGGGCCAGAAACGGACCCCACACCAGTCCGCGTGCGCCCAGGCCGGTCAGGGCATACAGCCCGGGCAGGCGGGGCAGATGTTGCAGCGGCGTTTCTGGCGGGAAGCCGGTGTCTGCATTTGCGAGGGCGCCAACCAGCGGCAGGCGGTCGGGCGTGGCGGCGCGAAAACTGACGCGGGCGCCAAGCTCACGGGCATTGAATGCGGGCGGATTCTTCAATAGCCGGCCAAGCCGTTCAAGGTTGCTGGTCTGATCTGCATCCCTTGGCATGGGGTCGTCATCAAATGCAAAGCTTGCGCCGATATTGCCGATGCCATTTTCTGTCGGCAGCACATAGCCTTCGCGCGTGACGGGGATTTTCAGATCAGGCAGCGTGCCGTTCGGCAGGGCGGTGACCTGACCGCGAACCGGCGTGAGCGGCAGGTTTGCGAACAGTGCTGCTTCATGCGCGCCGGTCAGAATGACGACAGGGCTTTCGGCCAGCAGGGAATCGTTCTCACACACTCGCCAGCCTTCGGGCGTTTGCTCCAGCCGTGTCGCGGTGTGTGTGAAATGGCGCGTCAGCTTGTCTCCGTATTGAGTCAATAGTGAGCTGGCAATGCGAGGACCTGTCATCCAGCCGCCCTGGGGAAAATAAAGTCCTGGCGCCGATACGGGCATGCCGGCCAGTTCGCTGGCTTCATCCTCATTGACCCAGCGTGCAAATGTTCCGGGATATCGATGCGCGGCCAGCATGGCAGACATGTGCGTGGCCTGCTCTTCGTTCCTGGCCAGGTGGAGCACACCATTGAATGCATGCGAAGCGCCACGTCCTCCTCCCACTTGAGGGGGGAGGGCTGGGGAGAGGGTGGAGATGAATCCAACGGTATGCAGAAACGCCTGCCGCGACAACCGCCCGTTGAAACTGTCATCCAGCGTCAGTTGCGGGCGAACGACGCCTGCGGGATTGCCCGACGCACCCATTGCGGGACCAGGATGTTTTTCGATCAACGTCACTTGCCAGCCGCGCTGAACAAGTGCGTACGCGAGGCAAACGCCGGCAATGCCCGCGCCGATGAGGGTGGCGTTTTTGGGTGAAGCGTGAGGGGTGAGGCGCGAGGTGTGTGCGAAACGAGCCTCCAGCCTTTCTTTTTTGCGGCCAAAGCCCGGTTTGCGTTCGACGTTGAACCCCGCATCCTGCAAGCCTTGCCGGACAGTGCCTGCCACACACCAGGTCGCGAGGCGTGCGCCGGGCGCGGCCAGATTGCCCAGTTGCCTCAATAGTTCTGGCGACCAGATCGCGGGATTCTTCGCGGGAGAAAAACCGTCGAGATAAATCGCATCGGCTTTCGCATTCAGGTGCCTGAGCGTGGTTTCGGCTTCATCAAAAATGAGCGTGAGTTGCACGCGGCCTTCGTCGAAGCTTAGCCGGTGATAGCCCGCGACCAGTGTTGGCCATTGCGACTGGAGTTCATTGGCGAAAGCTGCCAGACCGGGCCAGGCAGCATGACAGTGTGTCAGCGAATCAAGTAAAAGCGGATGCTTCTCGATGGAGATGAAATGCAGGGTCTGGCACTGGCCGGGATGTCTGCGGAAGGCTTGCCAGGTGGCGAGAAAATTCAGCCCGAGGCCAAAGCCGGTTTCCAGGATGACGAAGCGTTTTTTTTCCTGCCATGCATTCGGCAGATCGCAGCCCTGCAAGAAAACCTGGCGGGATTGTTCCAGTCCGCCGTCGGCACTGTGATACACATCCCCGTACTCGGGGCTTAGCGGAATGCCGTTTTCACCAAAGGCGATTTCACCCGGAGTGATGGGCACGTCTGCGCGGCAGATTTATGCGTTCTGTTCCGGCCGCATGTGCGGAAACAGAATCACGTCGCGGATGCTGGGCGAATCCGTCAGCAGCATCACCAGCCGGTCGATGCCGATGCCGCAGCCGCCAGTGGGTGGCAGGCCGTATTCCAGCGCGCGGATGTAGTCGGCGTCGTAATACATCGCCTCCTCGTCGCCGGCTTCCTTGGCCTTGACCTGATCCAGAAAACGCGCGGCCTGGTCTTCGGGATCGTTCAGCTCCGAGAAACCGTTGGCCATTTCGCGCCCGGTAATGAAAAGTTCGAAACGCTCGGTGATGTCCGGGTGCCTGTCGGAGCGGCGTGCGAGCGGCGAGACTTCCGCCGGGTAGTCGATGATAAAGGTGGGCTGCACCAATAGCGCTTCGGTGGTTTCCTCGAAGTATGTGAGTTGCAGACCGCCCAGACCGTCGTGCTTTTTGTAGGCGGCTTTGCGCAGATGGAACTGGTCGATCAGCCACTCGCGGCTGTTGAGTTGTTCGGCTGTTGTTTCCGGGTGGTACTTCATCACAGCACCGGTAATGGTCAGCCGGTCGAAGGGTTTGGACAGATCAATGGTGTTGCCCTGATATTCGACGATAGCGCTGCCGCAGGCGGCAATGGCCGCATCGCGGATGATGGCCTCGGTGAAGTCCATGAGGTAGCGGTAATCGCGATAGGCCTCGTAGAACTCCATCATGGTGAATTCCGGATTGTGCCGCGTGGAAAGCCCTTCGTTGCGGAAATTGCGGTTGATTTCGAACACCTTCTCGAAGCCGCCCACCACCAGCCGTTTCAGATACAGCTCGGGCGCGATGCGCAGGAACAGTTCCATGTCCAGCGCGTTGTGGTGGGTCATGAAGGGCTTGGCCGCCGCGCCGCCGGGGATGGGATGCATCATCGGCGTTTCCACTTCGAGGAAATCATGCTTGACCATGAACGCGCGGATGGCCTGGATGATCTTCGATCGTGCCATGAAGGTCTTGCGCGTGTCTTCCGCCATGATGAGATCGACATAACGCTGGCGGTATTTCTGCTCCTGATCAGTCAGGCCATGGAATTTTTCCGGCAGCGGGCGGATCGATTTTGAAAGCAGGCGAATCTTGCTGGCATGGATGGTGAGTTCGCCCTTGTTGGTCTTGAACAGGCTGCCTTCCACGCCGAGGATGTCGCCCATGTCCCAGTGCTTGAAGGCATCGTGCGCGGCTTCGCCCGTTACATCGTTTGACACATACACCTGAATACGGCCGCTCATGTCCTGCAGCGTGGCGAAACTGGCCTTGCCCATGACGCGCTTCAGCATCATGCGGCCGGCCAGTCGCACCTCAATGCCTTTGGTTTCAAGTTCAGCCTTTTCCAGATTGCCATATTGCGATTGCAGTTCGCCTGCGTAATGAACGCGCTCAAAATCATTCGGGAAGGCAAGACTGGTTTCACGAAGCCTGCCCAGCTTCTCCCGGCGCTCGGCAATAATCTGGTTGTCATCGGCTGGCTGAATAATGTCGGTCATGGTGTTGTTCTATTCGTGGGGTGCCCGGAGCCGGGCGCTGCAAAAACCCGATTTTCGCATATTTCCCAGATGCTTCTGGCTGGTGAGCGACATTGCACGGGTAGATTTCGCGCAACACGATAACAATATGTAGCCCCATGCATAAAAAATATTCAATATGTCGTGGCATTGCTTTGTTAGAATCGTCCTAGTTTTTCCGGGAAGTTTCTGGCAGGCCAAGGCAATTTTCGTGTGCAGTTTCTTTATTTACCCATCCGTAGTTTCAGGGAGTACTCATGCTTGATTTCACTCAATCCCAGGCGGTCAACGCCACGCTGGTGTTGTTGCTCGTATTTTCAGTGGTGACCTGGTTCCTGATTTTTTCAAAAGGCTGGCTGCAGATTCGCTCGCGCAGCCAGAACGAGCGCTTCAAGCGCGTGTTCTGGGCGGCTCGCAGCATGAAGGAAGCGGAAGATTCCTCGGTCAAGGAAGAAGGTTTCCTCGCGCGCCTGACACAGGCTGGCTTTGAAAGCCTGCGTCAGACCCAGTCCGACGAAAAGACCCTGAGCACTTCGGGCGACAGGCAGGAAATCCTTGAGCGCAATCTGCGCGCCCAAGTTCAGCGTGAGCAGCACCGGCTGGAATCCGGTCTCATGATTCTGGCCTCGATCGGCAGCACCGCACCCTTTGTCGGCCTGTTTGGCACGGTGTGGGGCATCATGCATGCGCTCAAGGAAATCAGCATTACCGGCACCGCATCGCTGGAAGTGGTGTCCGGGCCGGTGGGCGAGGCGCTGATCGCCACCGCATTCGGCATCGCGACCGCCATTCCGGCCGTGCTGGCCTACAACTGGGGCGTGCGCCGCGTGCGTCTGATGGTGGCTGAACTGGAACAGTTCGCAACCGATTTCCTGCACCTGTCCATCAAGTCCGACTTCAAGGTTGGCGACAACTAAGGGGACACGCACATGGGCTTCAACACGCAATCCGAATACACCGCCATGAGCGAAATCAACGTCACCCCGCTGGTCGACGTGATGCTGGTGCTGCTGGTGATTTTCATGGTGACCGCGCCGTTCCTTATGCAGTCGATGAACGTGAACCTGCCCAAGACCGCGCCGGTGGCCAAGCTGCCGGATGTGAAGGCGGTGGAGCTGACCATCGACGAAAATGGAAAAGTGTTCGTCGATCAGGGCGAAGTGGTCGGCACCGATCTGGAAACCAAACTCAAGTCGCTGATCGAGGGCGGCAAAAGCGTCAATGTCCAGCTTCGCGCCGATGAGAAGGTGCCCTATGGCCGCATCGCCGAAGTCATGGCGGCGGTGAATCGCGCGGGCGTGGCAAAGCTGTCGTTTGTCACCGCGCTGCAGGAACAGCATGGCGGAAACTGATAAGCAAACCGAAGCCGGAATTCTGGCGGTTGCACCCGCCGATCAGGCTGAAGCAGAGCGATACCGCCTGCTGCAACCCGCGTTCGACCGTTTTGAAAACCGCCACTTTGCCGGTCTTGCGGCATCGATCGCGCTGCACCTGGCCATCCTGATGGGGTTGAAGTGGGCCATTCATCCGCAGCCGCCTAAGCCGATGATTGTCGAGGTGGAGATGGTGCCAGCGGAACCGGTCAAGGCCAGCCCACACTATCAGGCTGCCAAGGCCAAGCCGGTTTCCACAAAGACTCAATCTCGCCAGAAAATTCGCCCGCCCAAACAGCCCAGGCCGGTTCCGCTCAAGCCGGATCAGGAAATGTCGGTGCAAGTGGTGCAGGCCGCGCCCGCCAAGCCGCCCAGGCGTGGCACCAAGGGCAAGAGAGTGACGGCACCCGCCGCTGTGGCCTTGCCGGATGCGTCATCTCCGGTAATGGGAACCAGCCGGGCAGTTCCCGGACAGGCACCCGCGGCGGCTTCTTTTCAGCAGGCGGATCAGCAAGGTGCGATCCAGCCGCGCATGGCCAGCGCCGGCCAGCAGGCTTCATCGCGCATGCAGGCCAAGCCCGCACCCGGTGTCGAATCTGAACGCGGCCCGGCACTGATTGCGAGCAACACGCCCGCCGCGCAAACGCTGGCGCCGGAATACCGGCACAGTTCGAATCGCGGCGGACAGTTCAGCAGCCAGGGGGGTGCCACTCAAACGGCTGCCGGCGGCGGACCGCGCAGCGAAGCCAGCCAGCCCTACAGTCTTCAGGCCAGCGGATCGGGCTCGTCATCGCTGCCGGTACGTGGTGTGCAAAGCGGTGCTCGCACCAGCGCGCCGACAGCCGCCAGCGTTGCGCGGGCCGGTGGCATGGCGCCAACGGAAATCCGTTCTGCAGGCGGGCAGCTTGCCAATGCAACCGGGTCGAGTCTTTCACCCGAGCAGGCGCGCGCGGCAGGCAATGCCGCGAGGGTGACATCACCGACGCCCGCGGGCAGCGTGGCGCGGGCGGGCGGTTCCTCACCGACAGAGATACGTTCTTCCGGCGGACAGCTGGCCTCAACACCCGGCAGCACGATTGCGCCTGCGCAGGCAAAAGGTACTGGCAGCGCCGCGAGTGCCGTTGCATCGGCGGCGGATTTTTCATCCGGCGGGGCGGGGCGCGGCATGCCTGGTGAAGAGCGCGCGGCAAGCGGTTTGCAGGGCAGTTCACGTGCGGGGACAAGTGCATCTTCCGGACGCAGCCTGAGCGCGGGCGATTTTTCGCGGCCGGCCGGCGGCACAAGTCGCGGCATGGACGAAGGCGGTGGCAGTGGTGGCCAATTGCTGGCCTCAGCCGGTTCCGCGCGCAGCATCGGCCCGGCGGTCAGCAGCATGAATGCCGCCATCGTGCCGGATCGCGGTTCGGCCATGGTGTCGCGCGTGACGGACGATGCCAGCGCTTCATCCATGCAGCGCGTCGAGGCGCAAGCCATGGCGCATGACATCGAGGAACGCTATGAAGCCAAGTCAGTCAAGGTCAGTTCGCCCAAAACCATTTGCGAGTTGCCGTTGATGATGGCTGGCTTTGATCGCAAACCCATGCCCGAAGGTCTTGCCAGCATCATGGGTTCCGAATCGGCCATGGTCATGGAATCCGCACCGGTTCTGTTGCCAGGCAATGCCCAGCCTACTTACCCGGTTACCGCGCTGGCTGGCCGTCACCAGGGCATCGTGACAGTGCGTGCCCAGGTTTTAACCAATGGCCAGGTAGGCGAAATTTTCATCAAGCGTTCAAGCGGAGCGCCCGTGCTGGATCAGGCCGCGGCCACTACTGTCCGCAGCTGGCGCTTCAAACCCGCGCGTCGAAATGGCGAACCTGTCTCCGCCTGGGTCAACATACCCATTGAATACCGCAATCCCACTTAAATTATTAATGAGGAGTCGAACCATGTCGCAGCCGTTGTCCAGAATCATGTTGGGTCTGATGCTGTCCTTTTCCGCTCAGGGTCTGTTGGCGGCGGATCTGCCCGCGCCCACCGAGTGGATGCGCTATTACGAAATGGCCGCCGAAAAGGGCGACACGGAAGCGCAGATGAAATTGGGCTGGCTGTATGAAAAAGGCGAAGGCGTGGCGAAGGACATCGCCAAGGCCATGAACTGGTACGGCAAGGCGGCCGCGGCAGGCGAACCCGCCGCGCAGTACAACCTGGGACTCTTGCAGTTAAACGACGCCAAGACCGTGCCAAGCGGTCTCAACTGGCTGAACAAGGCAGCGGAACAAAATCTGCCGGATGCCCAGGCATTCATCGCCGGCCTGTATCAGGATGGCAAGCACGTGCAGAAAGATGAGACGCAAGCCGTCAAGTGGCTGACGCGCGCGGCCGAACTGGGCGATGCGCCGTCACAGAACAATCTGGGTCTTCGCTTCGCCGAAGGCCGTGGCGTCAAGGCCGATCCGGCTGAAGCCATCAAGTGGATGACCATGGCGGCGGAAGCGGGCAACGCGGCGGCGCAAGCCAACCTCGGCACGCTGTATCGCAAGGGCATGAATGGCGTGCCAGCCGATCCGGCCAAGGCGCTGGTCTGGCTGACCAAGGCCGCCGAGCAGAAGAATGCTCAGGCCCAGACCAAACTGGCCTGGATGCACTACAAGGGCGAAGGCTCGCCCGCCAATCCCACCCAGGCCGCGCACTGGTTCAAGGCCGCGTCCGAACTGGGTGACATCAGCGCCATGACCCAGCTTGCCTTCATGCTGGAGCGCGGCGAAGGCGTGGCGCTCGCGCCGCAGACGGCGGTGGCGCTGTATCAAAAAGCCGCCGCGCAGGGCAATGCCGTGGCTGCCAACAACCTTGGCGCCATGCTGCGTGACGGGCGCGGCATGGATGCCAATCCATCTGATGCGGTGAACTGGTTCCGCAAGGCCGCCGAAGCCGGCGACATGCACGGCCAGTTCAATCTGGCGCAAATGCTGGAGCAGGGCAAGGGCGTGGCTGCCAATGCCGCTGACGCCATGGCTTGGTACCGCAAGGCCGCCGATCAGGGCATGGCCGAAGCGCAGGCGCGGCTGGGCTGGCTGATGGCCAGGGACCCCGGCAAGCAGAAGGACTCCATGGAGTGGCTGAAGAAAGCCGCCGACCAGGGCGTGACCTGGGCGCAGAACAACCTCGGCGTCATGTACGAATCAGGACAGGGCGTGGCCAAGGATGCCGCCGTCGCCGCGCAGTGGTATCGCAAGGCCGCCGATGGCGGCGATGCCGCCGCGCAGAACAACCTCGGCGTGATGTATCGCGATGGCTTGGGCGTGGGCAAGGACTTGAACGCCGCCATCGGCTGGTTCCAGAAAGCCGCGACGCAAGGCTATACCAAGGCCATGATTAACCTGGGCTCGGTATACGAAGAAGCCGCGCGCGCGGCTCGGATGGGTAAATAATTAGCCAGGTTGAGTTTGAAAAAAAAGCGCCCCGGATCCGGGGCGCTTTTTTTGTCATTGAGAAAAATATTATCTCGGCATCGCACCATAAGGCATGGGCATGCCGCCGTATGGCATTGCCGGCATTACCGGCATCGAGGGCATCGCAGGCATCTGCATTGTGGGCATGGCTGGCATCATGGCGGGAGATGGCATCGGCATTGCACCCGGCATGGTGGCGTAAGGATATGTCGCGAAACCTTTCCAGGTATTGCCGTAAGTGGCGGGGTTCATGGTGGTGCCCATCCAGCCCATGTATGCATTGGGATTCATCGGCGTCATGCCGGCCTGCAGCCAGCGCGGGTCGGTGGGTGAGAGCGCCCAGTTCAGATACATCTGCGGATTCAGTGTTTTCAGCACCAGCTCAAACGCCTTGGGGTCCAGCGGCGCCATCATCCAGCGCATCATCTTGGCCGGGTCGGTGAGTTGGGTGAGCAGGGCGGTGTAGAAGTTGCCATCCATGCCGGCGGCCATCCACTTTGTGTACACCTCGGGGTCGGTCGCCAGTGGCATCCACGCAGCGTAGCTGGCCGGGCTCATGAGCGAGTTGGTCGTGTTTGCCCACTGGCCGGGTTCCAGCGCCTGGTTAGCCATGGCAAAGTAGAAACTGGGTTCAGTGGCAGTCATGAAGAACGGAACAAATTTCCTGGGATCTTTCAGGACATCGGCGTTTTTGGTGAAGTCCATCATCATCCTGGCCATTTCGTCAGGCGCCCCGGGTATTTGTTGAGAGGGGTCAACGGGCTTGGCTTCGTCCGCCGCCATCGTCGCGGATGCGGCAAAAACCAAGGGTAAAACGAGGGCTAGTGTTTTGACTTTCATTTTGGGTCTCCTCTGGCTGGCGCCATGCATGTTCTTGAATAACCGCTCTCAATATATATCAATTGCCAGGAATGACCTAGCTGGCGGTTGTCGGGCCAATGCTTCGTTTGCAAGGCGCTGGCGAACGTCTAGCTGCGGAAGATGAAATACACCGCGCCGATGAGACACAACCCCGCCCACAAATAATCCAGCTTGAGCGGCTGTTCCATGTAAAGAATCAGGAAGGGAACAAACACCAGCAGAGCGATGACTTCCTGAAGAATCTTGAGTTGTGGCAGGCTAAGCGTGGTGTACCCCGTGCGGTTGGCCGGCACTTGCAGCAGGTACTCGAACAGCGCGATGCCCCAACTGATGAAGGCGGCGATCCACCAGGGCTTGTCGGACAGGTTCTTCAGGTGCGCATACCAGGCGAAAGTCATGAACACGTTGGACGCCACCAGCAGGCCGACGGTGATGGAGAGCGCCAGCCGCGGTTCCATGTCAAACGCCCTGTTTCAGGCTTGCCTCGATGAACGCATCCAGATCGCCGTCCAGCACTTTTTGCGTGTTGGAAATTTCGACGTTGGTGCGCAGGTCCTTGATGCGGGAGTTGTCCAGCACGTAGCTGCGGATCTGGTGGCCCCAGCCCACGTCGGACTTTCCGGCTTCCAGCTTGTCCTGCTCGGCCTGGCGCTTGCGCATCTCGGCTTCGTACAGACGCGACTTCAGCATGGCCATGGCTTCGGCCCGGTTGCGATGCTGTGAGCGGTCGTTCTGGCACTGCACGACGATGTTGGTGGGCAGGTGGGTGATGCGCACGGCGGAGTCGGTCTTGTTGATGTGCTGGCCGCCCGCGCCGGAAGCGCGATAGGTGTCGATGCGCAGATCGGCGGGGTTGATCTCGATTTCGAACGACTCGTCGATTTCCGGGTAGACGAACACGCTGGCGAAACTGGTATGGCGCCCGCCCGAGGAGTCGAACGGCGATTTGCGCACCAGCCGGTGCACGCCGGTTTCGGTGCGCAGATAGCCATAGGCGTATTCGCCTTCGACCTTGATCGAGGCCGAGCGGATGCCGGCCACATCGCCTTCGGTTTCTTCCAGCAGTTCGGTCTTGAAACCTTTGCGCTCGGCGTATCTCAGGTACTGGCGCAACAGCATCGAGGCCCAGTCGCAGGCTTCGGTGCCGCCCGCGCCGGCCTGGATGTCGATGAAGCAGTTGTTGGGGTCCGCCGGGTTGGAGAACATGCGGCGGAATTCCAGGCCGGTGACTTTTTCCTCGATGCCGTCGATATCGGCGACCACCGCGTTAAACGTGTCCTCGTCATTTTCGGCGACGGCCATGTCGAACAGGTCTCTCGCATCGGTCAGGCTTTGCGCGATCTGATTCAGCGTGAGGACAACATCTTCCAGGCTTTTACGTTCGCGGCCGATTTCCTGGGCTTTTTTCGGGTCGTCCCAGAGGGTGTGATCTTCCGCTAGTTTGACGACTTCTTCTAGACGCGCGGTCTTCGCATCGTAGTCAAAGATACCCCCTCAGGGCGCGCGCACGATCGGTCAAATCGTTTATCCGGCCCTGGATTTGATTGAGAACTTCTGCTTCCATGGTGTTGATGCGTTTTCAGTAAAGCGCGAATTATACAGGCCCGGCTTGGCCGAATTGCATATCAGGCCAGATAGAACACCAGCCATGCCGTCACCATGCCCAAACCGGTTGCGCCCATGCCGGCGATGGCATGACGGGCAACCTGCCAGCCACCGATGAGCAATACGAGCCCCGACTTGAAAACAAGGTTGGACAGGAAAGCGAGGGTGATGGCGTTGACGGCCTGTGTCGTGGCGATCTGGTCCAGATTATGCAGCCGCAGGGTGGACAGGGTGATGGCGTCCACATCGGTAAGGCCGGCCACGGCTGCCACGGCATACAGGCCTTTTGCGCCGGCATAATCGGACAGCCATGCAGAGGCGAGGAGAACGGCGGCGTATATCAGACCAAATGTTAGCGCGGTGCGTATCTCGGTGGGGTTGGAAAGCGTGAGTTCCGGCGCTTCCGGTCCGGGTTTGAGTTTGCGCAGCCCATAGACCGCGGCCAGTGTTCCGGCAATCAATCCACCCAGCAGTATGGGGATGAGCGCCGAGAGCACGCCGCCAGCGAGAAGCCCCGTGATGATGCTCAGCCGTACCAGCACCACCAGGTTGGCCAGCACGATGACGATGATGGCCAGGTTTTTCAGCGATTCGCTTTGTCTGCCGTGACGCGAAAAAGTCAGCGTGGTGGCGGTGGAGGAAACCAGCCCGCCCAGCAGGCCGACCAGAATCGCACCGTGCTGTTGGCCAACGATTCTGAGTGCGGCGTAGCCCGCCAGGCTCAGGCCTGAAATCAGCACCACCATCCACCAGATCTGATGCGGATTGATCGCGCCGTAAGGGCCGTAGCCGACGTTGGGCAGCAGCGGTAGCACGATGAGCGAGAGCACGGCGAATTGCAGGATGGAAATCAGGTCGCGGCGCGTCAGGGTCTGGCTGATGCCGCGCAGTTCGGCCTTGAAGTACAGCAGTATCGTGGCGCCGATGCCGAGCATGGCGGCAAGCTGCAATTGATTGAACCAGCACAACACACCCAGCCCGTAGCAGATCAGCAGGGCGCTGACGGTAGTGGTGCCCGGGTCGCCATCTTCATTGGGCTTGCGCGCATAGGCTGCCACGATCATCGCGCCTGTCAGCACAAGCCCGGCCACGATCATCCAGGGCGAATCCGTCATGTCGGCGATGTGCGAGGCCAGCACGCCAAATAAACCAGTCAAAGCAAAGGTGCGAAGCCCGGCCTTGGCGCTGGGATTGCGCTCGCGTTCCAGTCCCATGAGCAGGCCCAATGCAATGGCCACAAGATAGCGCGGCAGGATGGACAGATCGGCGGGCAGCCAGTCAATGGGGTTCACGGCGCCTCCCAGTAATGCAGCTTCAACTGGATGCGGACCGTGCCGTTGTATTCATTGAGCATGGGTGCATACACCCCCCTGAATTGGGTTGGCAGCGGATCGGTCTGGAAAAAAGCCATGGCTTCGAAGCACTGTTGTTCAAGAGACACTTCCAATTTTAGATGCTTCTCTCCGACAAGCCGTTGTCCAAGCACGGTGAATTTCCCTTCAAACAGCGGTGAAGGAAATCCCTGTCCCCAGACTGAACGTTCCATTTCGCCGATGCGCGCGATGCTGATTTCATCCGGATGCAGTTCGCCATCGGTTTCGATGATTTCTTCGAGGTCGGCCGGGGAGAGCCAGTCGCGGCCCAGTTCCTCGAAGGCTTTCTGGAATTGCGAAAAATCCGCCTCGCGGATGCTGAGACCCGCCGCCATGGCGTGACCGCCGAATTTGATGATCAGCCCAGGATGCTTACGGTCGATCCAGTCAAGCGCATCGCGCAGATGCAGCGCGGCAATGGAGCGGCCCGAACCTTTCAACTCGCCGTTGCCGCCTGGAGCAAAAGCAACCACCGGACGGTGGTACTGTTCCTTCAAACGCGAAGCGAGAATGCCAACCACGCCCGCGTGCCATTCCGGGTGATACACCGCCATGGCGTGGCGGTTGACGGTTTCGCATTCATCGAGCAGGGCAAAAGCCTGCTCCTTCATGTCGGCCTCGATGTTTTTGCGCGACTGGTTGATTTCGTGCAACTGCCGCGCAAGTGGCAACGCGGTTTCAAGATTTGGCGCAAGCAGACATTCGATGCCTATCTGCATGTCTTCCAGCCGTCCGGCGGCGTTGATCCGTGGTCCCAGCATGAAGCCCAGATCGTAGACACTGGCCTTGCGCGGGTCGCGTCCCGTCACCTGAAACAAGGCCTGTATGCCAGGCGAGGCAAGGCCCGCGCGGATGCGCTGCAAACCCTGGTTCACTAGAATCCTGTTGTTGGCATCGAGCCTGACCACGTCGGCCACCGTGCCCAGCGCCACGCGATCCAGCAGCGTGCGCAGATCGGGTTCGGCCTTGCCGTTGAATGCATCGCGCTTTCTCAATTCCGCGCGCAACGCGGCCAGCACATAGAACATCACGCCAACGCCCGCTACATTCTTGCTGGGGAATGGACAACCCGGCTGATTGGGATTGACGATGGCGGCGGCATCCGGCAGACGGTCGCCCGGCAAATGGTGATCGGTGACATACACCGGAATGCCCAGCTCGTTGGCGGCCGCCACGCCCTCGACGGCGGCGATGCCGTTGTCCACCGTGATGATCGCATCGGGCGACAAGCAGGCAGCTTCCTCAACGATGGCGGGCGACAGGCCATAGCCATGCCTGATCCGGTTGGGAACGAGATAACCGATCTGTGCGCCCAGCATGCGCAAGCCTTCCACGCCGGTGGCGCAGGCCGTGGCGCCGTCCGCATCGTAGTCCGCCACAATCAGAAAATGCGCACCTGCCTCGATGCCGTCCGCCAGTTCGGACGCCATCTGGCCGATGCTTTTCAGAGAATCGAACGGCAGCAGGCGGGTAAGTTTTCCTTCGGTTTCCTCGGCGGCGATGACGCCTCTCGATGCAAACAGTCTGGCGAGAAGCGGGTCGATTCCCTGCGAGATGAGTCTGGCGCGAGACTCCGGGTCGACGTTTCTTTGGGTAATGACAGGCATGTGAAATTCTAGCTTTTATCGCCGCCAGTCTTGACACGATCATATATTTCGATAATTATGAAAATATGGAAGTATACGAAGCCGTCCACGCCCTTGCCTCGCTTGCGCACGAAACGCGCCTGAGCGCTTTTCGTCTGCTGGTGCAGGCCGGGCCGGAGGGTATTCCCGCCGGGCAGTTGAATGAATCCCTGCAGGTGCCCGCGCCCACGCTCTCTTTTCATTTGAAGGAACTGACCAACGCGGGCCTGATCGTCAGCCGGCAGGAAGGCCGTTTCGTTTATTACCGGGCCAACTTCGATGCGATGAATGCGCTGCTGGCCTATCTCACCGAAAACTGCTGCCAGGGCGAAGCCTGCACGCCCGCCAGCCTTTGCAAACCGAAAGGAAAGAAATCATGAAGCGTTTTCATGTGCATGTCGGCGTAACCGATCTTGCTGTTTCCATCGAGTTTTATTCGAAGCTGTTCGATGCGATGCCTGCCGTAGTCGAAAGCGATTACGCGAAGTGGATGCTGGAAGAGCCGCGCATCAACTTCGCCATTTCCACACGGGCGGGGAAGAAGGGGCTTGATCATCTCGGCTTCCAGGCGGACAGCGAAGCCG
>CAYOJA010000014.1:0-50988 GCA_964404175.1 uncultured Thiobacillus sp.
GACCTCAACCACACCGGCGCGCACAAGATCAACAACACCATCGGCCAGGCGCTGCTGGCACGGCGCATGGGTAAAAAGCGCGTCATCGCCGAAACCGGCGCGGGCCAGCATGGCGTGGCCTCCGCCACCGTTGCCGCGCGTTATGGCATGGAATGCGTGGTGTACATGGGGGCTGAAGATGTTCAGCGTCAGGCACCAAATGTATTCCGCATGAAATTGCTGGGCGCGACCGTGGTGCCGGTGTCGTCCGGCTCCAAAACACTGAAGGACGCGCTCAACGAAGCCATGCGCGACTGGGTCACCAATGTCGAATCCACTTTCTATATTTTGGGCACGGCCGCCGGCCCGCATCCCTATCCCATGCTGGTGCGCGACTTCCAGTGCGTGATCGGCCGCGAGTCCATTGCGCAAATGCAGGAACACGCAGGCCGCCAGCCCGATTGCGTGGTGGCTTGCGTGGGTGGCGGATCGAACGCCATTGGCATTTTCCATCCCTATCTTGCGTATCCGGAAGTCAAGCTCATCGGTGTGGAAGCAGGTGGCTCCGGCATTGCTTCCGGCAAGCACGCCGCACCGCTTTCCGCCGGCACCCCCGGCGTACTGCATGGATTTCGTTCTTATCTGATGCAGGATGAAAACGGCCAGATCATCGAAACCCACTCCGTCTCGGCAGGCCTAGATTATCCCGGCGTCGGCCCCGAACACAGCTGGCTGAAAGACGCGCACAAGGCCGAGTATGTCGCCATCAACGACGACGAAGCCATGGCCGCCTTCCACGACTTGTGCAAATACGAAGGCATCATCCCCGCGCTGGAATCCAGCCACGCCATTGCCCAGGCGAAAAAACTCGCGCCGGCGATGAAGAAGGACCAGATCATCCTCGTGAACCTTTCCGGGCGCGGCGACAAGGACATCAATACCGTGGCGAAGCTGTCAGGGATTAGCCTGTAAATTATTCAAGAGACTAATATAAAAATCATGAGCCGCATTGGCCACACCTTTAACGCGCTGAAGGCGCAGAACAAGAAAGCCCTGATTCCCTTCATTACCGCGGGCGATCCCGGCAAGGGATTGACCGTGCCATTGATGCGCGCATTGGTTGAAGCAGGTGCGGACATCATCGAGCTGGGCGTGCCGTTTTCCGATCCGATGGCGGATGGACCGGTGATTCAGCGGGCGTCCGAACGGGCGCTGGCCAACAAGGTGGGGCTGAAAGACGTGCTGGGCATGGTTGTGGAGTTTCGCAAGTCCAATGACACGACGCCGGTGGTGCTGATGGGTTACGCCAATCCGGTGGAACACATGGGTTACGAGACGTTTGCCAAGGCGGCGAAGCAGGCGGGTGTCGATGGCGTGCTGACGGTGGATATTCCGCCGGAGGAATCACACGGCGTGGCGGATGTATTCAAGGCGCATGGCCTGGATCCCATTTTTCTGCTGTCGCCCACCACGCCGGAAGCCCGGGTGGAGCAGGTGGCCAATGCGGCGGGCGGCTTTATTTATTATGTTTCGCTGAAGGGCGTGACGGGCGCCGGGCATCTGGACGTGGAGGAGGTGGCGCGCAAGATTGCCATGATCCGTTCGCATTGCAATCTGCCGGTTGGTGTGGGGTTTGGCATACGCGACGCGGAAACGGCGCAGCGCATGGCGGAATTTGCCGACGCGGTGGTCGTGGGCAGCCGGATCGTGAACGAGATAGAGAACTCGTCCGAGAGTGACGTGGTTGATAGATTGAAGGCGCTGGTGCAGGATTTGCGGCGCGGTGTGGATGCGGCTGGTAAATGACCATTTTGGGTGAATAAACGTTTCACCCTCACCTCCAGCCCCTCTCCCTGAGGGAGAGGGGGTTACGGTAATACGAATACGCGTGGGTGCGTTTCACCCTCACCCCTCCCTCTCCCCTCAAGGGAGAGGGGGTCAAAGCTAGGATGTCTTAAATGAGCTGGTTTCAGAAACTCGTCCCGCCGAAAATCAAGGCGCGCCGCGAGGCAAAAAAGTCGGTGCCGGAGGGCTTGTGGTCCAAGTGCCCGTCGTGCAACGAGGTGCTGTACAAGGCCGACCTGCAGAACAATCTGGAGGTGTGCCCGAAGTGCGGATATCACCATAGAATCGGCGCGCGCGAGCGGCTGGCCATGTTGCTGGATGCGGAAAGCCGGCGCGAGATCGGGATGGAGGTCAAGCCCATCGATCCGCTGAAATTCAGGGACAGCAAGAAATATCCCGACCGTCTCTCGGAAGCGCAAAAGGGAACGGAAGAAAGCGATGCGCTGGTGGTGATGGCGGGCGCTATCCAGACCCTGCCGGTGGTGGTGGCCGCGTTTGAGTTCAAGTTCATGGGCGGCTCGATGGGATCGGTGGTGGGCGAGCGTTTCGTGCGCGGCGTGGAAACTGCCATCGAAACGAAATCCGCCTTTGTGTGCTTCTCCGCCAGCGGTGGCGCGCGCATGCAGGAAGGTTTGTTCTCGTTGATGCAGATGGCCAAGACTTCCGCCGCGCTGACACATCTTTCCGCCAGCCGCCTGCCGTTTATTTCCGTGCTGACCGATCCGACCATGGGCGGGGTATCCGCCAGTTTTGCCATGCTGGGTGATCTGATCATCGCCGAGCCGAATGCGCTGATCGGCTTTGCCGGGCCAAGGGTAATTGAGCAGACCGTGCGTGAAACCCTGCCGGAAGGTTTTCAGCGTTCCGAATTTCTGCTGGAGAAAGGCGCGATCGACCGCATCATTGACCGTCGCCAGATGCGTGACGAACTGGCGGCAACCATCGCCATGCTGTTGAAGCGTCCGGCATTGGCTGCTTGAGCACACGTTCCCTGGCTGCATGGCTTGCGCGACTTGAGCAGGCCCATCCGCATTCCATCGAACTCGGGCTGGAGCGTGTCGCGCAAGTACGCGATGCAATGCGGCTTCAGCCATTATTCCCGGTCATCCTTGTCGGCGGCACCAATGGCAAGGGTTCGACCTGCGCCTATCTCGAATCCATTCTCCGTGAGCAGGGTTACAAAACGGGACTGTATACCTCGCCGCATCTGCTGCGTTACAACGAGCGCGTTCGCATTGATGGAGTGGAGACATCCGATGACGATATCGCTTCGGGTCTGGAGGCTGTCGAAAACTCGCGTGGGGGGGTGACGCTCACATATTTCGAGCACGGCACGCTGGGCGCGATGTGGCAGTTCATTCAGTCCGGGGTGGAGGTGGCGATTCTGGAAGTGGGGCTGGGCGGCCGGCTGGATGCGACCAATGTTTTCGAGCCCACTGTTTCCGTAGTGACAAGCATCGACCTGGATCATCAGGCCTGGCTGGGCGATACGCGCGAGGCCATCGGTTTTGAAAAATCCGGAATTTACAGGGCGGGCAAACCTGCCATTTGCGGCGTGTCCAACCCGCCGCAAAGCCTGATTCGCCACGCACGGGATATTGGCGCGGCATTACTTCAAACGGGCCGCGAGTTTTCCTTCAGGCGACACGAATCGAGCTGGGAATTCGAGATGGGCGAGACAGTTCTGAAGGGCTTGCCCCTGCCCGCGTTGCCGGGCGCCCATCAGATACAGAACGCGGCCAGTGCGCTAGCCGCATTGGCCGTGCAGACGGACAGGTTGCCGGTTACGCTGGCCGCCATTCATCGAGGCCTGGCGAATGTGCGTCTGCCGGGCCGCTTCCAGAAAATTCCCGGTCCGGTCGAGGTGGTGCTGGATGTTGCGCACAATCCCGAATCCGCGCGTGCGCTGGCGGAAAATCTGCGGGCTTGTCCGGCGGTTGGAAAAACCCATGCTGTCTTTGCCTTGCTGGCGGACAAGGATGCGGCGGGCGTGATCGCACCCTTGAAAGACTGTTTCGATACCTGGTTTGTAGCGGGGCTTGCGGGGGAACGAGGACAGTCCGCCGAAGCGCTGGCGGCCAAGGTCAAGCTACATGCAGGGAAGGATGCCAGGCCTCATGAAAACCCATTGGCTGCCTTTCATGCGGCCGGACGCCATGCGGTCGAAGGTGATAGAATTGTCACCTTCGGATCGTTTCACACCGTCGCGGAAATACTCCAGACTCTTACCTGATGCCAGCCCCCCTAACAGACCAGGATCACAAACTGCGGGCACGCCGCAGGTTGATAGGCGCGGTGGCGCTGGCCATCTTTGCCGTCATTCTTTTGCCGCTGGTTCTGGAAGATGAACCGCCGCCCGCCGGCCCGTTGGATGTCCGCATGCCACCGCCCCCGGCAGTTCCGCCGGCCAGTGAAAGCACGGTTGAGTATGCCCCGCCTCCGGCCAACACCACGGTTGAACCCCAGGCTTCAGGGGAAGAGGCGACGCCTGCCAATCCGCCGGCGCCGGAGCGTGAAGAAGTGGCAGTTGCGCCATCCATCCCCCCCGCCAAACCCGCGGAGCCGGCCAAGGCACTGGCGTCAGGACAACAGTCCGAAACCTATACCATCCAGGTCGGTGTGTTCTCCGACAAGGCGAACGTGCAAAAAGTCCAGTCGCGTATTTCCGGGCTGGGGTTCAAATCCTATACTGAGCAGGTAAAAAACAGCACCCGTGTGCGCGTGGGCGCGTTTTCCAGCCGTAGCGAGGCGGATGCCGTTGCCGCGAAACTGGCGGCAGGCGGGGTGGCGGGCAAGGTGGTGGAAAAATGACCGTGCTGGACTGGATCGTGATCCTGATTCTGGCGGCTTCCGTCATCCTCAGCCTGATGCGTGGCCTGGTCGAGGAAATTTTCTCGCTGGGTGCATGGATTGTGGCTTTTCTGGCGGGCAAGTGGGGCGCGGCCGCCGTGGGTCCTCTGCTGCCGATCAACGTACAAAGCGAGGGGCTGCGCTATTTTGCGGGCTTTGTCGTGGTCTTTCTGGTCATGATGATAGGCGTCATGCTGCTCGGGCATCTGGTTAAAGGCGCGGTGGGCGCAATCGGACTGGGCGGCGCGGATAAAGTGGTGGGCGGAATATTCGGCTTGTTGCGGGGGCTGGTGATACTGGTAGGAGTGACGCTGGCTGCCGGCCTGACCTCGCTGCCGCAGACGGAGTTCTGGAAGAATGCCTATTTTTCCAAACACTTGGAATTTTTGGCTGTTGCGGTTCAACCGCTCCTCCCCGCCAGTTTGGCGAAACATATCCATTACGGGTGAACAACCATGTGCGGAGTCATCGGCGTCGTTGCCAATACGTCGGTTAACCAGCTGCTTTACGACGGCCTGATGGTCTTGCAGCATCGCGGGCAGGATGCGGCCGGGATTGTCACGGCGGAAGGCGCACGTTTTCACATGCATAAGGCGCCGGGCCTGGCGCGTGACGTGTTCCGGACGCGCGACATGAGGAATCTGCTTGGCAACATTGGTGTCGCGCACGTGCGCTACCCGACGGCGGGGTCCGCCGCCAGTTCGGCCGAGTCGCAGCCTTTTTATGTCAACTCGCCCTTTGGCATCGTGCTGGGACACAACGGCAATCTCACCAACACCGATGAGCTGAAGCAGACCCTGTTTGTCGAGGATTTGCGTCATGTCAATACCAATTCCGATTCGGAAGTGCTGCTGAATGTTCTGGCGCATGAGTTGCAGGCGCGAGGCCATGCAGGGCGGCTTGATCTGGACACGATTTTTGCCGCCGTCTCGGGAGTGCATGCGCGCTGCCGTGGCGCTTACGCGGTGGTTGCGCTGATTGCTGGCTATGGCCTGCTGGCTTTTCGCGACCCCTATGGCATCCGTCCGCTGGTAATCGGCGTGAACGAAAGCGTCAACCCGCCTGAATACATGATTGCCTCCGAATCGGTGGCGATCGACGCGCTGGGATTCAAGATACTGCGGGACGTGGCGCCAGGAGAGGCGGTGTTCATTGATTATGACCGCCGCATGCACAGCCGGCAGTGCGCAAGCAAGCCGGGATTGCATCCCTGCATTTTCGAATATGTTTATCTGGCGCGCCCGGATTCGGTCATGGACGGCATCTCCGTTTACAAGACGCGTCTTCGCATGGGTGTCTCGCTGGCGGAAAAGATCAAGCGTGAATTCAGCCATCTGAAAATCGACACAGTCATTCCCATTCCCGATACCAGCCGGCCTTCGGCATTGCAACTGGCAAACCATCTCAACGTTCCCTACCGCGAGGGGTTCATCAAGAATCGTTACATCGGCCGTACCTTCATCATGCCGGGCCAGGCGTTGCGCAAGAAATCCGTGCGCCAGAAACTGAATGCCATCGCCGAGGAATTCAAGGACAAAAACGTGCTGCTGGTGGACGACTCCATCGTGCGCGGGACAACCAGCCGCGAGATTGTGCAAATGGCGCGCGATGCCGGGGCGGCCAAGGTGTTCTTTGCCTCCGCCGCGCCGCCCGTGCGCTATCCCAATGTTTATGGCATCGACATGCCTACGCGGGCGGAGCTGCTTGCCCATAATCGCAGCGACGAAGAAATCGCAAGGGAAATTGGCTGCGATGCCCTGATTTATCAGGATCTCAGCGCGCTGGTCGAGGATGTGAAAGCCGAGAACCCATCGATCAAGGACTTTGACACATCCTGTTTTGATGGCCGCTACATCACGGGCGATGTCACATCCGCCTACCTGGATTACATCGAGGATGTACGCAATGGCGATGCGCAGCCTCATTCCATCGAAACACAGCAGCTCGATCTGAATCTGGTGTCGGGCGGGCGTGCTTGACGGGTGCGAGTCTTCGGAATAAATTGCAACTGGCGCTGATTTGAACACAGCTTGCGGGGCGCCTGAAAAATGCCGCTAAAGCGTGGTGAGACCCGTTCCCGCGCGAACGGGTTTTTTATTTGGAGAGTGGCATGAGCGATCAAGAATACGATATCGAAACTCTGGCGGTGCGGAGCGGAACCGTACGAAGCCAGTTCAATGAGCACAGCGAGGCGATGTTCCTGACCTCCAGCTTTGTGTTCAATAGCGCGGCACAGGCAGCCGCGCGATTCAAGGGCGAAGAGCCGGGCAACATCTACGCGCGTTTCACCAACCCCACAGTCACCATGCTGGAAACGCGACTGGCGGCGCTGGAAGGCGCCGAGCGCTGTGTTGCATTTTCTTCCGGCATGGCGGCGATTCTGGCAACGGTAATGGGCCTGATGAAGTCTGGCGAGCATGTCGTCGCATCGCGCTCGATATTCGGATCCACGGTGCAGCTATTCTCGAATATTCTGGGCCGGTTTGGCATCGAGACGACCTACGTTTCACCGACCGATCCGGAGGACTGGAAGAAGGCGATCCGGCCCAATACGAAATTGTTTTTCGTGGAATCGCCCTCCAATCCCTTGACCGAGGTGAGCGACATCGCCACATTGTCGGCCATTGCCAAACAGGCGGGTGTCTGGCTGGCGGTGGACAACTGTTTCTGCTCGCCCGCGCTGCAAAAGCCGCTGGAACTGGGTGCGGATATCGTGATTCATTCCGCCACCAAATACCTGGATGGGCAGGGCCGGGTGCTGGGCGGCGCGGTATTGGGCTCGAAGGAATTGATGGAAGGCGTTTACACCTTTCTGCGCACGGCCGGGCCGACACTTTCGGCGTTCAATGCCTGGGTGATTCTTAAAGGTCTGGAGACACTATCCATCCGCATGGAAGCGCATTCTCGAAGCGCGCTGGAACTTGCGCGCTGGCTGGAGAGTCATCCGAATGTGGAGCGCGTGCTTTATCCCGGGCTGCCTTCGCATCCCCAGCACGAACTGGCCATGAAGCAGCAGAAAACCGGCGGCGGCATCGTGGCGTTTGATGTGAAGGGCGGACAGGAAGCGGCATGGCGCGTGGTGGATGGCTGCAAGCTGCTGTCTATTACAGCGAATCTGGGCGATGCGAAATCGACCATTACGCATCCGGCCTCGACCACGCAAAGCCGCATGACGCCCGAGCAGCGTGCCTTTGCGGGAATTGGCGATGGGCTGATTCGAGTGGCGGTCGGCCTGGAATCAGTGCGGGACATTCGAAACGATTTGGCGAGAGGACTGGACGCTTGAGATTTATTGCCTGCTTGTTAGTGCTGATGTGCGTGAAGGCACAAGCAGCCGGCATGCTTGAATTGCGCTATCAGGATCAGGATCCGGGAAGTGAACCTTATCTGACGCGTATCCTCATTTCAGATCGTTTTGTGCGCCTGGATGGCGGAGAGGACAGCGGAGATTTCGTGCTGTTTGACCGGAAATCCCGGCAGGTGGTGAATGTTCTGCATGAACAGAGAATTCTCATGCGCATGCATAATCGTCCTTTACCCAGGACTCGTCCCCAGGACTACAAGCTGGATGAGAAGACAACGCCTGTAAAGAAGGACACCCTGCGTGTTCAGGTGTTTGCGGACGGCATGCTCTGCTCGGAAACCGTGTCGGCAAAGGGTTTGCAGCCGGATGCTGTTCGCGCCTTGAGCGAATACAAATCCGCCTTGGCGTATACCCAGTTGCAGACTTATCTCAATACGCCGGCGGACTTGAGGCAGACGTGCGATCTGGTGCATCACGTCTGGGATGGTGGACGCGCCCTCAAATATGGCTTGCCGATCGAGGAGCGCGACTACGAGGGCAGGATACGGCAGTTTTCAGGAAGCGGAATGAAAAAACTGAATCCCGCTCTGTTCAAACTTCCCAAGGGATATGTAACGATGCAGCCGCCCGAAGGTGATCAGACGGCGCCCAGCGTGCAGCCTTCCCCGGTGCAAACCAAATAGCCACCCTCGCCATACCAGTCTGGCAGGACCCAGCGTTCGAGCTTTTTACCTGACACCGTCAATTCGTGTTTCGCCGGACGGTGCGTGTGGCCATGGATCATGCGTGTTACCCCATACTCATCGAACGCCCGCGCAACGGCATCCTGATTGACGTCCATGATGTCGCAGGATTTTCCGGCCTTGGATTGTTCGCTTCCCGCGCGTGCCGATCCGGCAAGAGCGTGTCGCACATTCAAGGGCAGCCACAGCAGCATCTTTTGCACGAGCGGATTGCGCACCCATTTCCGGTATTGCTGATAACGGGTGTCATCCGTGCACAAGGTGTCCCCGTGGGTGAGCAGGGCGGGAGTGCCGTATAAATCAACAGAAACGGGGTCGGCAACCAGAGTCATGCCGCATTGTGCGGCGTAGTGCTGGGCGACCAGAAAATCCCGGTTGCCGTGCATGAAATAAACCGGGGTGCCCGAGTTGGCGAGTGCTTTCAGTTTTTGGGCGGTATCGCGCGCGACTGCATTATTCAGGTCATCGTCGCCAACCCAGTATTCGAACAGATCGCCCAGTATGTAAAGGGCATCCGCCCCCTTGGCGATATGTTCGAGGAAATGAAAAAAGCGCCCGGTGGCAAGCGGGCGCTCTTCTGTCAGGTGCAGATCCGCTACGAATAGCGATCTGCCGGATTGCTTCTGGTCAGACAATTTCGGCTTTGGTAATGATGACATCGTCAACCGGTACGTCCTGATGTCCCGCCTGACTGCCAGTGCGGACCTTCTTGATGGCATCGACGACTTCCTTGCCTTCGATCACTTTGCCGAATACTGCATAGCCAAAGCCCTGAGGCGTCGGTGCAGTAAAGTTGAGGAAGCTGTTGTTGGAAACGTTGATGAAAAACTGCGCCGTTGCGGAATGCGGATTGGGCGTGCGTGCCATGGCTATGGTGTAGGCATCGTTCTTCAAACCATTGGCTGCCTCGTTCTCCACGGGGGCAAGAGTGGACTTCTGGGACATGCCGGATTCAAATCCGCCGCCCTGGATCATGAAACCATCAATGACACGATGAAAAATGGTGCCGTCATAAAAACCATCCTTCACGTATTGCAGAAAATTGGCGACCGTTTTGGGGGCCTTCTCGGCGTCGAGTTCCAGAGCGATGACGCCCATGGAAGTGTGCAGTTTGACCATTTTTTTCCTTGTTTAAAGAATTGTTTCCTGGATGATGCGCCATCGTCCGTTTTCCCGCTGCCAGTACTGACGCTTTCTGGACAGGTTTTCCAGGTTGCTGCTGCGGTAATCCTGATCAAACGATACGATTGCCAGATCAGCCTGGCCAGGCTGGCGATAAATGCTCAAGCCGGAAAGATTGATCTTGATCCAGGATTTTCCCGCGTTGACGCGCCGCTTGCTGCTGGCGAACGACTGGAAGTCGTTTTTGCCATCACGAAACTCTCGAGAGTAGTGACCCAGCAGACGCTCGGTGTCGCGGCTTTCCCAATCCTTGCGCCAGTTTTCAATTGACTCGTTCAACTCGTCGCGTGCCACGGACAGGGACTCGGGGTCTGACCAGGTCAATGATGGGGAAATGATGACGGGTGTTTTGCCAATGCTGATGTAGCGACCAAGCTGTTTCAGGTCTTCGTTGGAAAGTACCACGCAGCCATCGCTGGCTTTGGGTGGACGTGAATAGGTGTCGCGAGGAACGCCATGAAGCCATATGCCATAACCATTGCGATTGAGACGGATGTCCCATTCGTTGGGATAGCTGAGTGGATATGCGCCAATGCCATAGAGCTCTTCAAGTTCGCCATCCGGCTTGAAGCTGGTAATGGTGTACATGCCGATGGGGGTGCGCTTGTCGCCCTCGCGGTTTTTACCGATGCCAAGCTTGCCCATGGTCACGTAATAGTCGGCGACCCGGCGCAGGCCATTTTCGGTGTTTTCGAATACGTAGAGTCTTGCCCGGCTGGCATCGACAGCCAGGGCGTAGCGGATATCGCTTGAAAGCGACATCAGTTCTTCTGGAACCAGGGTGGGTCCGACAGGATCGCTGATGGCCTGGATGCGAACCTTGGCCTCTTCGCGCAAATCTGCCTGTTGGTCGCTGCCGCCTTGAGCATTTCCCAGAGTTGAAATCGGTTTTGCCCGGGCCAGCAGCAGGTCACCTTTGATAAGCTGTGCCAGACGAAAATTGGGGTAACGGTCCAGTAGCCTGTTGATGGAGGTCAGAGCGCTTTCAAGCTTGTTCAGGCGGATTTCCTGCAGGCTGTCGGCAAGAAGCTGGTCAGCCTCTCCAATGTCAGCCTTGGCTGGCAAAGCCAGCAGGCCAAGCAGCAGGAAAGGAAGCGAAGCCTTCACCATTGATTCAGCGGCCGGACTCACGGAGGATGAGCCACTTTCCGTCAATCAGGCCCAGTTCCATCGTCTTGGAAGAAGTATTCTTCAGACGGTCGGATTGATAGTCCTGCTTGAAGCGCAGAGTGGCGCGAGTGTTGGAGGCATTCAATACCTGGATATCATGCAGTGTCACGGAAATATCCTTGGGGGCCGTGATGCGTTCACGTCGCTGCGCAGTCCATGCAGAACGCGACATGCTGGATGGCGCAAAATCCGGCGCATAGTGACTCAGATAGGCATCAACATCCTGCGCGGCCCAGGCGCTGGCCCAGGCTTGAATCGTCTTAATGGCCTCATCCTTGCTGGCAGCCGATGGGGTTGCTGCTGGTTTGTCGGTTGGGACGGCAGGTTTCACAACAGGGGGATTGGAAACAACTGACGCAGGTTTACTTTCCTGTTTGGCCGATGCGGTCATGACAGGGCGGCGCGCCTGACCAGACATCATATCCTTAATCAGGGATAGCTTTGTCTGTGCTGTCTTGTTGCCGCTGTCCAGTTGCAGCGCCTTGTCATAGGCGAGGGTCGCCATTTTTGCGTACAGGTCACCCAGGTTTTCGTGGGCGGTTGCATAACTCGGATGGGTTCGAATGGCCATTTCCAGCGCATTTTTTGCGGCATCGTACTTGCCTTGCGCGGCATAGAGAACCGCCAGGTTGTTATAGGGTTCGGGCAATTCCGGGTAGTCCTCGGTCAGGGAAGTAAAGACCTGAATGGCCTCGGATGACTTGTTCTGATCGGCAAGGATCAGGCCTTTCAGAAATCGTGCCTGAGCGTCTTTGGGGTTCTTCGCCAGGTATTGATTGACACGGCTATATGCTGAAGTGAGGTCGCCTTTGCGAAATAGCTGATTGATGTCCTGGATGTCATCGGCGGTTGTAACCCCGGGCGATGCAATCAGGGCAAATACAAGGATGGAAGCAAGTTTGCGCAAATTTGGCATGTGTTAAACTCAAAATAGTTACCAATAACGCTGCATTCTAACAACTCCACGCGCTGGTTGCGCGGCCTTTCTGGCAAAAATGCCTGGCTGGATCACTTGCATGTCCACACTCACGCTTTACAACTCCTTAACCCGTCAACTCGAAGTTTTCAGTCCACTGCAGCCCGGCAAGGTACGCATGTATGTCTGTGGCATGACTGTCTACGATTTCTGCCATCTAGGACATGCCCGTGTTTTCGTGGTGTTTGATATGGTGTCCCGCTGGCTCAGAGCCTCCGGTTATCAGGTGACCTATGTCCGGAATATTACGGACATCGACGACAAAATCATTAAGCGGGCTGCTGAAAATAATGAATCACCGGCCAGCCTGACGCAGCGTTACATCGAGGCCATGCACGAAGATGAGGCGCGGCTGGGGGTGTTGCGGCCGGATTACGAACCCCGGGCCACTGAATATGTTGCAGAGATGACCGCCATGATTCAGGCCCTGGAGCTCAAGGGCCTGGCCTATCAGGCAGAGAATGGCGATGTTTACTACAGTGTGCGCGGCTTTCCGGGTTATGGGGCGTTGTCTGGCAAGTCGCTGGAGGATCTCCGTGCAGGCGAGCGTGTGGAGATTGATACGCACAAACGCGATCCCCTGGACTTTGTGTTGTGGAAAGCCGCCAAGCCGGGTGAGCCTGCCTGGCCAGGGCCTTATGGGCTTGGCCGGCCCGGTTGGCATATCGAATGTTCGGTGATGAGCGGGAAACTTCTGGGACGTCATTTCGATATTCACGGCGGCGGGCAGGATTTACAGTTTCCACACCATGAAAACGAGATTGCGCAGTCCGAGGGCGCGCACGACTGCAAGTTTGTGAATTACTGGCTGCACAACGGTTTTGTGCGGGTGGACAACGAAAAAATGTCCAAGAGCCTGGGCAATTTCTTCACCATCCGCGAAATTCTGAACAAATTTGACCCCGAGGTGGTGCGGTTTTTCATACTGCGTGCGCACTATCGCAGCCCGTTGAATTATTCCGACGCGCATCTGGAAGATGCCAAAAGCGCCCTGACAAGGCTTTATACGGCCTTGAAGAACGTTCCGCCAGCCGAGATAAAGCTGGATTGGGATAATGTTTACGCGGCACGATTTAAAGCGGCAATGGATGAGGATTTCAATACACCAGAGGCGATGGCGGTGTTATTTGAACTTGCGAGCGAGGTGAACAAGAGCAAATCCGCTGAATTGGCTGGGTTGTTGAAAGCCTTGGGCAATGTCGTTGGGTTGTTGCAAAGATTGCCTGAAGTATTCCTCAGAGGGGAGAGTTCAAGCGATGACGAAAAAATCGATAGCCTGGTCAAGGCAAGGCAGGAAGCCAAATTGAGCAAGAATTTTGCCGAGGCCGACCGTATCCGTGGCGAACTCAAAAACGCCGGCATCATTCTGGAGGACGGCCCGAAAGGCACGACCTGGCGTCGGATTTGACCGATTTACAGGCAAAAAAACGGGACGCCTGAGCGTCCCGTTTTTTGTTTGCATCAACTTCAATTACTTGGCAGCAGCAGGCTGAGCCGGGATCTGGAAGAAGCTGATCGGATTGAACGCAGCAGTGGCGTTGCCATAGGTCTTGGGATCCATGAAAGAGCCCCAGGTGCCGTAGGTTTTGGGGTCGGCGGCAACAGTGGCGTACTGGTTGTAGGTGTTGACGTCAGCCAGTTTGAGAGCAGCCTGGTAGTTGTTCACGTCCATGGAAGCAGTCATCCACTTGGTGTACAGGGCGGGGTTCATGGCGTTGAAAACGGGCTGGTAGTTTTTCAGGTCCATGGGAGCCATCATCCAGCGCATCATCTTGCCCGGGTCGGCCATCTTTACCATCAGCGCGGTGTAGAAATTGGGATCCATGGAAGCGGCCATCCATTTGGTGGCAACGGCCGGGTCGGTCAGCTCAATGGCGGCCTTGTAGGAAGCCGGGTCGATGGAACCGTTCATCATCTTGACATAGGTAGCTGGTTCCATGGATGCATTGGCAGCCGAAACGTAGAAGGCGGGTTCGGTAATGGCGTTGACGAACTCGACCATGGCCTTGGGATCCTTGGCGACGGCAGCGGAAGCAACAGGGTTGGTCAGGGCTTCGATGGCGTTGACTTCAGCGGCGAAGGCGGGGGCGGTTGCAGACAGGGCCAGAACCAGGGCGATTTTTTTAACTTGCATGTTAGCTCTCCAATTAGAAAATTAAGGAAGGGTGTGTGTTCAGAGTTAAGTAAAGGGAATACCTAAACTGATAATAAGTATACTCTAATATACGAACACACGAACAAAACTGATGCGCATAAACAACAAAAGCCGGTCTTACGACCGACTTTTGTCTCTATTAAGCTACAGTTTTTAGCTTATTTTTTTGCGGGTGCGGGCTGAGCGGCGGGTGCTGCGGGAGCCGTCCAGGCAGCCGGATTGAACATCTGCAGGAGCGTGTTCGGGTCAAACGGGTTGGCCATCGCAGGTGCGCCAGCGGCTGGGGCGCCAGCGGGAGCTGCTGCCGGCTGGGCGTACATGCCACCAAACAGCGCGCTCAGGTCAAACGGGTTGGCTGCACCAGCAGGAGCAACGCCAGGAACAGAGTAGCTGGCGGGGTTCATCCAGGTGCCCCAGGAACCGTAGGTGGCGGGGTTCATGGACTGACCCAGCCAGGAGGTGTACAGGTTGGGGTTCATGGGGGCCATCATCAGGGACCAGGCGCGTGGATCCATAGGTGCCATCATCCACTTGAGGTACATGTTGGGATTCAGACCCTGCATCATCATGTTCCACATCTGGGGATCCATGGGCATCATCATCCAGCGCATCATTTTGCCCGGATCCAGCATGGTGGTCATCAGCGCGGTGTAGAAGTTGGGGTCCATTGAGGCGGCCATCCACTTCATGTACATGTTGGGGTCGGCGAACTGCATGTAGTTGTTCAGCGAACGCGGATCGGTCATGGTGCCCATCATGCGATACCAGTTACCCGGATCCATCATGTTGACGCCCATCTGGGTGTAGAAAGCAGGCTCGGTCACGGCGTTGGACCAAGGCACGAACACCTTGGGATCACGGTAGGCGGAAGCGTTGCGGGTGAAATCGGTCATGCGATCCAGCCACTGGGCGGGGGACTGAGGCGTGGCGGAGGCAGCGGCAGGAGCGGCTGCGGGGGCTGTGCCATTTGCCATGGCGAACTGAGCCAGCATGAGGCCGGCGGCAAGGGTGGTAAGTTTTTTCATGGTGCTCTCCTGTAAGTTAAGTTAGGGTAATTGAGGGGTGAAATATTATTTAATTTATGTGATTAATTTATGATGAAATGGTATGCGTGTATTTGAATATTAGCAATCTCTAACCATTTTTGGGTTTCAATTCTGATGGGTCAAATGTATGCAAAATGAGACATTGTTAACAATTGTATTGCCAGTCGCAACGGTCAAAATTTATTCAAATATAAGAATATATGGTTATCGATAACAAGACAAACTATTACCTGTATTCGGGCACGGTTGGGTGGGCGGACAATAATGAATTGGATGTTATTTACCCCGAGGATTTACCGGAAGAGTGGAAGTTGGCCTTTTACAACACTCAGTTTCGCTGTGTATATCTTCCGTTCAATATTTGGGCAAAGTTTACGGAAGCAGAGGTTGAGGCATTGCTTGATGAGGTTCAAGATGGTTTCCGGTTTGTCTTGGAATCCCCAAAAGAAAACGGCCCTTTAAATGTTAATTTAATCAATAAATTCGGTGATAAATGTGTCATGGAGGGTGAAGTTGATATTCATTGGTTGGCACCAGGAGCTTCAATGCGTGATTTAGCCAAAATCATGCAATCTTCAATAAATTCCGGGTGTCCGCTTTATCTGATTTCACGCGAGACAGACTTGGCTCTTTTGAGACAAGTGAATGAATTGATCGAGGTTCTGGGGGTTTAAGCCGGTAATAAACAACAGGCATCCGTTAAAATTGACCGGTTAATAAAAAGAAGGGCCAGAGCTTTGGATAATCTGGTTGAAATAGAAAATGTCTCCTTCGGGTATGGTGACCGGCCTGTACTCAAGGGCATCAATCTGACTGCAAAACGAGGCCAGGTCATAGCGATCATGGGCAATAGTGGTTGCGGAAAAACAACGCTATTGCGACTAATTGGTGGACAGATCAAACCGGATCAAGGCTCCGTCAAAGTAGCCGGGCAGGTGGTCAGCGAATTGAAACAGCATGACCTTTACGGTTTGCGGCGCAAGATGGGCATGCTGTTTCAGTTTGGCGCATTGTTCACGGATATGAACGTATTCGAGAACGTCGCTTTTCAGATGCGCGAGCACACAAAATTGCCCGAAGACGTCATTCGCGACCTGGTATTAATGAAGCTTCATGCCGTAGGCTTGCGCGGCGCCGCCGACCTGATGCCCTCTGAATTATCAGGGGGCATGGCACGTCGTGTAGCCTTGGCGCGCGCTATTGCGCTTGAACCCATGCTGGTGATGTACGACGAACCATTTGCCGGCCTGGATCCCATTTCTTTGGGAGTAACAGGAAATCTGATACGCAGGTTGACGGATACCCTTGGCCTGACTTCCCTTGTGGTGACTCACGATGTTCAGGAATCCCTGAAGATCGTGGATTACGTCTATTTTGTTTCCGAAGGGATTATTGAGGCGGAAGGGACGCCAGCCGAGATCAGCGCGTCTGGGCTGCCTTTTGTGCATCAATTTGTGCACGGTGAAGCGGATGGACCGGTGCCGTTCCATTATCCAGCCAGATCATACAAGGCTGATTTGAGGCTGGAGTCATGAGCACGCTTGTCCGCTCCATTGCGGGGATTGGCCGGCGAACGCTGGAAGGTGTTTCCCGCATGGGTTACGCCACGCGTTTCTTTGTTGCTGCCTTGATGCGTTCCGGAACGGCATTCCGGCGGTTTGGACTCACCATCCGCGAAATCTATTTCTCCGGCGTTCTTTCTCTCATCATTATTCTGGTTTCGGGCCTCTTTGTGGGCATGGTGCTTGCCCTGCAAGGCTACGAAACCTTGCAGACTTATGGCTCAGAGGAGGTGCTGGGCGTGCTGGTTGCGCTGTCGCTGGTCAGGGAACTGGGCCCGGTTGTAGCCGCGCTGCTGTTTGCAAGCCGGGCGGGCTCGGCGATAACTGCTGAAATCGGCCTGATGAAAGCCACCGAGCAGTTGGCGGCCATGGAAATGATGGCGGTCGATCCTGTGGCGCGCGTGGTTGCGCCTCGCTTCTGGGCAGGTGTCATATCGATGCCCTTGTTGGCTGCGCTGTTCTCGGCCATGGGCATTCTGGGTGGCTATCTGGTCGGCGTGGTGCTGATCGGCGTTGACGAAGGCAGCTTCTGGTCGCAGATGCAGGCCAAGGTCGATTTTGAGGAAGATATCCTCAACGGAGTCATTAAAAGCGTCGTCTTCGGTGTCGCCGTGACAGCCATTGCGCTGTTCGAAGGATATGACGCGCCGCCAACCGCTGAAGGCGTATCCGGCGCGACCACACGCACGGTGGTGACATCCAGCTTAGCCATCCTGGCGCTGGACTTTGTTTTGACCGCATTCATGTTCCGGGGAGTTAGTTAAATGAACAGGGTTTTGCTGGACCTGTGGGTAGGCATTTTCGTGGTGGCGGGCATTGGCGCGCTGATGTTTCTGGCGCTCAAGGTTGGCAGCATGAACACCGTAGATGCAAAAGACAGTTATCAGGTAACCGCGCTGTTTGAGAACATTGGCGGACTCAAGGCACGGGCGCCAGTCAAGAGCGCCGGGGTGGTGGTGGGCCGGGTGTCCTCGATCAATTTTGACGACAAGACCTACGAAGCCGCAGTTACGTTTAACCTGGACAAGCGCTACAGCTTTCCGATTGACACGACAGCCTCCATCCTGACTTCGGGTCTGTTGGGTGAACAGTACATCGGCCTGGAAGCCGGTGGGGAAAGCGTAAAATTGAAAAATGGCGATCGTTTGAAATTGACGCAGTCGGCTGTTGTGCTGGAAAACCTGATAGGTCAATTTTTATATAGCAAGGCCCAGGAAGAACCACAAAAAGAAGGAACAGCGAATGAAGCCCAGTAAACTTGCGCTGGCATGTTTTGCCACCGGCCTGTCTCTGACGGCTGGATTTTCCTGCGCGCAAACCATCAATCTGGATCAGGCCATTCAAATGAGTCTGTCCGCCGACCCTCGCATCAAGGAACGCGAGTATCTGGTCGAGGCTGCGCGCGGTCTTCTGACCGAAGTCAAGGGCAATCAGGGTTGGCGCGTCAACGCCAATGCCTTTATTGGACTGGCGCCGGCGGTTGAGGGCGGGTTTTATCAAGGTGGGTCTTCGTCTTGTACGGCACTCCCATGTACGCCGCGATCAGACAGCAACGACTGGAATGGCCTGTCCGACTGGACACATCTCGAATTCGCATTGATCAAGCCCCTGTACACCTTCGGAAAGATTGACGAATACGGCAAGGCGGCGCAGGGCAATATCGACATCAAGCGCGGCGAGGTCTTGCAGACCAAGGCTGAAACGGTTTTTGATACCAAGCGTGCCTATTTCGGCTACCTCACGTCGCGCGATATCCGGCTGTTTCTGGAAGACATGCAAAGCCGTCTCGGCCAGTCCATTAGCCGGGCAGAACATGCGCTGAAAGAAGAAACGGGTGAAGTAACCCAGTCCGACCTCTACTCCCTGCAAACCGCCAAGGGTCTGATAGGCAAGTATGTGCATCAGGCCCGGGCTGTTGAGTCCATCAGCCTGGATGGGCTGAGAGTGCTTACCGGGCTAGGCCTGAAAGCGCCGCTTGCCGTTGCGGAGGACAAACTCGAGCCGGTTTCTTTCCCCAATGTCGATCTGGCTGACCTTCAAGCCAAGGCGCTGTCCGACCGGCCTGAAATGCAACAGCTTGAGGCAGGCCTGAAAGCTCGCCGCGCCTTGGTCGCGGCCAAGAAGGCTGAAATCATGCCGGACATCTACGCTGGCGTGGTGGGCACATTCAGCTACGCCTCACAGCGTGACAAGCTGGAGAACCCGCATGTTTATGATCCTTTCAATGGCGGTGGGCTGACTCCTGTGCTGGGGGTGAAGTGGGATGCAGTCTTTGACGTGGCTTCCTCACGGGTGAGCCAGGCGCAGGCCGAGCTGGAGGCGCTCAATCAGAAACGTCAGTTTGCGCTGGCAGGCATTCCCTTCGAGGTGAGCGAAGCGTATGCCAATGCTCGTGCCAATTTTGAAGCGCAGAAGGAGCTTGCCGATGGCGCGGCTTCCGCGCGCCGCTGGGTCATTGCATCACTGGCAGATTTTTCGGCCGGACTCGAAAAGGGTGACAGACTCGCTGAAGCAGTCAAAAGTTATGTGCTGGCTCAAACCGAATATTTGCGCACGGTTAATGACTTCAACATGAACGTGGCGCAGTTAAGCAAGCTGACCGGGGAACAGAAGTAAATTCTTGTGGTCACTAGCTTGGTCAGGAAATCTTGGAGAGATACCATGTATCGCATTGTTTTCAGTATGTTGGTGGGGCTGTTTGCAATAAGTACGCAAGCCGCGGAGTTGCCACCGGATCAGTTGGCAAAGAACACGACCCAGGAAGTTCTGGATATCCTGAGGACAGACAAGGACATTCAAAGCGGCAATGTCAAAAAAGCTTACGAACTGGTTGAGGCCAGGGTGTTGCCGCATTTCGATTTCAACCGCATGACCCAGCTTGCCGTGGGCAAGCATTGGAATGCCGCATCGCCCCAACAGAAGCAGGCGCTGGTCAAGGAATTCCGTTCCCTGCTGGTCAGGACTTATGCAACATCATTGACAGAATTCAGCAACCAGACGGTGGATTTCAAGCCGCTCAACATGCGTCCGGAAGACACCCAGGTAACAGTCAAGACCGAGATCAAGCAGCCGGGTGGCAAACCCATTCCGATCGATTACGAAATGTACAAAACCAGTTTTGGCTGGAAGGTATTCGATGTGGCGATTGACGGTGTGAGCCTGGTCATCAATTATCGTTCTTCCTTCGCGAACACCATCCGTCAATCCGGCATTGATGGCTTGATTGCCACACTGGAAGCGAAATCCCGCAATCAGGACAAGGCCACTTCGCCCAAGTCCGCACCTGGCAAACCGGCGGCCAATGTAAAGCCTTCCGCGTCTTTTAATGTGCAACCGCCGCCTGGTTCGATGCAAGTCGCAGGCTTATGATTCAGCAGCAAGGAAATATTTGCCAGCTCTCTGGTGATATAACGCTTGATACAGTTCCGGATATCCTTGAGAAGCTTCGGCCATTGATTCAATCCGGTGTGGACACGCTTGATTGTTCCGGTATCCAGAATGTGGATTCTTCCGCATTGGGGCTGGTTTTCTCCTGCCGCCGTGAAGCACGCCTGAAAAATCGGACACTCAATATCACTGGCCTGCCCCACTGCCTGCTGAACCTTGCTTCCCTGTATGGCGTAGCAGACCAGGTCGCATGAGCGCGGCTATTCGCGTTCAGGGTCTGGTGAAACAGTTTCGCCAGGTTCGCGCGCTGGATGGCATCGATCTGGAAATCAAACAAGGCGAATTCTTCGGCCTGCTCGGTCCCAACGGCGCGGGCAAAACCACACTCATCAGCATTCTTGCGGGGCTGACCCGAGCCAGTCATGGCACGGCCGAGGTCATGGGTTTCGATGTCATCCGCGATTACCGCCATTCCCGCCGCGCCCTGGGTGTGGTGCCGCAGGAGCTGGTGTACGACCCCTTTTTTACCGCGCGCGAAACACTACGCCTGCAATCCGGCTATTTCGGTATTCACAGAAATGACGGCTGGATTGAGCATGTTTTGCATCATCTTGGCCTGACTGAACACGCCGACAAAAACATGCGTACCTTGTCCGGCGGGATGAAGCGCCGGGTGCTGGTGGCGCAGGCGTTAGTGCACAAACCGCCCGTTATCGTGCTGGATGAGCCTACGGCGGGCGTGGATGTTGATTTGCGGCAGACACTTTGGGCATTCATTCGTTCGATGAATCGTGAAGGCCATACGGTCGTGTTGACCACGCATTATCTGGAAGAGGCCGAAACGCTGTGCGAGCGCATTGCCATGCTCAAGCAAGGCAGGGTGGTGGCGCTGGACAGCACGCGCAATTTGCTGTCGCGGCGACAGGAGCACCAGGCGAGTCTGAGGCTTGATGGTGTGCCACCGGCTGAACTTGGCCTGAAGCCTGCAACGGACGGCACATGGGTGTTGGGATTTCAGGAATACGGCCAGCTTGAACAGCTGCTGGCGGCCATTCGCCAAGTGGGACTCAAAGTGCAGGAAATGCAGCTCGTCGAGCCGGATCTGGAAGACGTATTCACCGAAATCATCCGCAAATCATGACGGCGTTTTACACCCTTCTTTACAAGGAACTGCTGCGCTTCTGGAAAGTGGCGTTCCAGACCGTGCTGGCGCCGGTTATTACCGCCATGCTGTATTTGCTGATTTTCTCGCATGTGCTGGAGGAGCGCGTGCAGGTGTATCCAGGGATCAGTTATACGACTTTCCTGGTGCCTGGCCTCATCATGATGTCCATGCTCCAGAATGCCTTCGCCAACAGCTCATCGAGTCTTATTCAATCAAAAATCACCGGCAATATCGTTTTCGTGCTGGTGGCGCCGCTTTCCTATCTGGAATTCTTTGCGGCCTACATGCTGGCGTCGGTTGTCCGGGGTATCGTTGTTGGCATCGGCGTGGGGCTGGTCACAATCTGGTTCACCGAGCTGCCCCTCATGCATCCTGTATGGCTCATTTTCTTTACGGCATTGTCGACTGGCATACTCGCGGCACTGGGGATCATCGCGGGCATGTGGGCGGAGAAATTTGATCAGCTTGCCGCCTTCCAGAATTTCCTCATCATGCCGCTGACCTTCCTTTCGGGCGTATTTTATTCCATCCATTCCCTGCCGGATTTCTGGCAGGCCGCCTCGCACTGGAATCCCGTGTTCTACATGATTGATGGCTTTCGCTGGGGCTTCTTCGGCTTGTCCGACATCCCGCCGGTCACCAGCCTGTTGGTCGTTGCGGTCTGCTTTGTGGCAATATCCGGTTTTACGCTGCTGCTGCTCAAACGCGGCTACAAACTCAGACACTGAATAAATGGTTACTCCGGAAGATATCGAGCGCTGGATCGGCGCTATCCTGCCATGCGACAAGCTGGAAGTGCGTGGCGATGGCCAGCATTTCGAGGCAGTCATCGTCAGCGCGGAGTTCCGCGGAAAGAACATGGTTCAGCAGCATCAACTCGTATACAAGGCGTTGGGCGACAGGATGCGCGAGGAGATACACGCGCTGTCGATGAAAACCTTTACGCCGGAAGACTGGGCCAGCCGTCAGTAAAAATGGATAAATTATTGATACACGGTGGCGTGCCGCTCAATGGCGAAGTGCGGATCTCCGGCGCCAAGAATGCCGCGTTGCCCATCCTGACTGCAGCCTTGCTTTCCGCGCAGCCTTTGCGGCTGTCCAATGTGCCCGACCTCAAGGACATTGGCACGTTGCTGGCGCTGCTGGCACACATGGGCGTGAAAATTACCCGGCAGTTGGGCAGGGAAGGAGCAGGCCAGGTCGAACTGGATGCATCATCGATTCCCGTTCTGGAAGCGCCCTACGAGATGGTGAAAACCATGCGGGCCTCCATTCTGGTGCTGGGCCCCACATTGGCTCGTTTTGGTGAAGCGCGCGTGTCGCTGCCGGGCGGTTGCGCCATCGGTTCGCGCCCCGTCGATCTGCATATCAAGGGGTTGCAGGCAATGGGCGCGGAGATCCACATCGAGCACGGCTACATTCATGCCAAGGCCAGAAAGTTAAAAGGCGCACGCTTCGTCATGGATGCCGTGACCGTGACCGGTACCGAGAACCTGATGATGGCGGCTTGCCTAGCCCAAGGTACCACGGTGCTTGAAAACGCGGCAAGGGAACCGGAAGTGGTCGATCTGGCGCGTTGCCTGACTGCAATGGGCGCAAAAATTCATGGCGCGGGCACGGATATCATCACCATCGAAGGCGTGGCGGAACTTAAAGGCGCTGATTATGCCGTGATGCCAGACCGCATCGAAACCGGGACATTTCTCGTTGCCGGCGCCATGGCGGGGGGCTGTGTGAAAGCCACGCATACCCGGCCCGATGCACTGGATGCAGTCATCGGAAAACTGCGTCAAGCGGGCGCAAATGTGGAAACAGGGCCGGACTGGATCAAGGTTTGCCGGCAAGGCAGGCCCAAGGCGGTGGATGTCCGCACCGCGCCGCATCCTGCTTTCCCGACCGACATGCAGGCGCAATTCATGGCCATGAACTGCATCGCCGAAGGTGCGGCCAGTGTGACTGAAACGATATTCGAAAACCGTTTCATGCATGTGCAGGAGTTGCAGCGCTTGGGCGCAAATATTGATGTGTCCGGACATACTGCCCTGGTTCGCGGGGTGGAAAGACTGGATGGCGCGACGGTGATGGCGACCGATCTGCGCGCTTCAGCCTGTCTCGTGCTTGCCGGCCTGGTGGCGCAGGGCGAAACCATCATTGACCGGATATATCATCTTGACCGTGGTTATGAGCACATCGAGGACAAGCTTTCGGCACTCGGCGCAAGAATAAGAAGAATTCATTGACTATGATCACGATCGCACTTTCCAAGGGACGCATCTTCGAGGAAACACGGCCGCTGCTGGCAGCGGCGGGAATTCACCCGGCCGAAGACCCCGAGGCTTCACGCAAACTCATCATTCCCACCAATCGCGATGATGTCCGTCTGCTCATCGTACGTGCCACAGACGTGCCAACTTATGTCCAGCACGGCGGTGCGGACATGGGAATCGCCGGCAAGGATGTGTTGATCGAGCACGGCGGCGCCGGGTTGTATCAGCCGCTGGATTTGCGCATCGCACGCTGCCAGATGATGGTCGCAGTGCGAGAAGGTTACGACTACGCAGGCAGAGTCAAGGAAGGCGCACGCATTCGTGTTGCTACCAAGTACGTCAACACTGCACGCGAGCACTTTGCTTCAAAAGGCGTGCACGTCGATCTCATCAAACTCTACGGTTCAATGGAACTTGCGCCATTGGTAGGTCTGGCCGAGGCCATCGTCGATCTGGTTTCCACTGGCGGCACGCTCAAGGCCAATGGGCTGGTGGCAGTGGAACACATCATGGACATCAGTTCGCGGCTGGTGGTGAATCAGGCGTCGCTCAAGACCAAACGAAATCTGCTGCAACCCGTGTTTGATGCATTCTCAAAGGCCATTCAGGAACAAACATGAAAATCGCCCTCATCACCGGCATCACAGGCCAGGACGGCGCCTATCTTGCCGAATTCCTGCTGAACAAAGGCTATGAGGTCCATGGCATCAAGCGCCGCACCTCGCTGTTCAACACCGACCGCATCGACCATCTGTATCAGGACCCGCACGAGAAAGGCCGCCGCTTCATTCTCCATCATGGAGACCTCACCGATTCCTCTTCATTGATTCGCATCATCCAGCAGGTGCGTCCCGACGAAATCTACAACCTTGCCGCTCAAAGCCACGTTGCCGTGTCATTCGAGGAACCCGAATATACCGCCAACTCCGACGCCCTCGGCGCCTTGCGCGTGCTCGAGGCCATCCGCATCCTCGGCCTGGAAAAGAAAACCCGCTTCTACCAGGCTTCCACCTCCGAACTCTTCGGCCTGGTACAGGAAACCCCGCAGAAGGAAACCACCCCCTTCTATCCGCGCAGCCCCTATGCAGTGGCCAAGCTGTATGCCTACTGGATCACTGTCAACTACCGCGAGGCCTACGGCATGTATGCCTGCAACGGCATCCTGTTCAACCACGAATCGCCCATCCGCGGCGAAACCTTCGTCACCCGAAAAATCACCCGTGCCCTGGCAAGAATCAAGCTGGGATTACAGGATTGCCTCTTCCTCGGCAACATGGATGCCAGGCGCGACTGGGGCCATGCGAAGGACTACGTGGAGATGCAATGGCTGATGCTCCAGCAGGACAAACCCGAGGACTTCGTCATCGCCACCGGCGTGCAGTACAGCGTGCGCGACTTCATTAACGCCGCTGCCAAGGAGTTGGGCATGCAGATACGCTGGGAAGGATCGGGCGTCGACGAGAAAGGCTATGACCATGCCGGCAAGTGCATCGTTGCCGTCGACCCCCGCTACTTCCGTCCCACCGAAGTCGAAACCCTGCTGGGTGATCCGAACAAGGCCAAATCCAAACTCGGCTGGACCCCGAAAATCAGCTTCGACGAACTCGTTGCCGAGATGGTGAGAGAAGACCTCAAGTCCGCCGAGCGCGACGAACTCATCAAGAAACATGGCTACAAGGCCATGGATTACCACGAGTAAACGATGGACAAGAACGCCAGGATTTATGTGGCCGGCCATCGCGGCCTTGTCGGCTCTGGCCTCACGCGTAACCTGCTATCAAGGGGCTACACCAAGCTCATCAACCGTACCCATGCCGAGCTTGACCTTACCAACCAGGCCGCCGTCGAAGCTTTCTTTAATTCAGAGAAACCCGACTACGTCTTCCTTGCTGCCGCCAGGGTCGGCGGCATCTACGCCAACAACGAATACCCCGCCGAGTTCATCCGCGACAACCTCGCCATCCAGACCAACATCATCCACGCCGCCTGGAAGAACAAGGTCAGGCGCCTGCTGTTCCTGGGCTCCTCATGCATCTACCCCAAGCTGGCGCCCCAGCCCATGAAGGAAGAACACCTGCTCACCGGACTGCTGGAGCCCACCAATCGACCTTATGCGCTGGCCAAGATCGCCGGCATCGAAATGTGCTGGAGCTACAACCGCCAGTACAAGACCCAGTATCTCGCCGTTATGCCCACCAATCTCTATGGCCCCGGCGACAACTACCATCCCGAGAACAGCCACGTTATTCCCGCGTTGCTCCGCAAGTTTCACGAAGCCAAAGTCAACAATAGTCCGACGGTGACGGTCTGGGGCACCGGCACGCCCAGGCGCGAATTCATGTACAGCGAAGACATGGCCGACGCCTGCGTCCATCTCATGAACCTGCCGGATGAGCAATTCGTGTCTCTGCTTGGGCAAAACCGCAACGATGGCCTGCCGCCGCTGGTGAACATCGGTGTGGGTCATGACCTCACCATCCGCGAACTGGCCGAAACGGTGAAGGACGTGGTGGGCTACACCGGCGAGATCGTGTTTGACGCCACCAAACCCGACGGCACGCCGAGAAAGCTGATGGATGTGGGCAGGCTCAATTCGATGGGGTGGAGGGCGAAAACTGATCTCAATTCAGGACTGCAAGCCGCGTATCAGGAATTTATTGGATGTGCCAATATCTGAGCAGAGCCATCTCCTGGCAGTTCAACGCCGAAGTATCAGATGAATGGCCCGGGCTCGCGTTTTTCCATACATGTCTCTTATTCCGGCAAGCAGGCTTTGTTTCCTCAGGGCATGGCGTGAGTAGATGACCTCATTGCCGCTTGCCGGCAAACCAGGCTGGTGTCTTTTTTCGATTTCGCGCGAGAGCATGGCAAACAGGTTGTGCTCAAACAGGACACGACGTCGTGCTTCAAGAATGGCTGGCAATCGTTTCTCATACTCATTGTTTGAGATGGCTTGTCGGATGATTCTCGCCGCACCGTCCGGGTCGTTCATGTCAATGGGGATGAAGCTCTCCGGCGGGAAATAATCGGCGGCATTGGGGCAGCCTGCGTAAAAGGGCAATGTCAGGCCCAGAAACGCATCGGACAGTTTCTCCGTCCAGTGGTGCGGGCCAATGTAGTTCTCGACGGCAATGTGATAGCGATAGGCGTCCAGCGCCTCGGCCTTGTCGTCCAGGGGGATTGCGCCGCGGCCATATACATCCAGCCCAGGCAATGACTGCAACATCTTCTGCATGAAGTTGAAACGACGATGATGCAGGGTATGCCGCATGCGCTTGGGCGAGAACACCATGGAAATGGTTTTGGTCTTGTTCTGGGGGGCATGAGCTGCCATCTGGTCGAAGGCGACAACATTTTTTGAACCTACGCCATATATCCATATCAGCCCTGCCTGGGAAAAGATGCGATCCGGGTGCGGCAGCGCCCATTCCTCCTGGCTGGTAAGCACACAACCGAACTGCTGAGTGTAGGCATTGCCATAGTGCTTTATCGAAGAAGGCTCGCTGGTCGTCAGCATGGTATGCGCGCGCGGACAGGCCAGAGTCTCATGCAAGCCGCGTTTTCCATCTTTGTTGGCTGTACGCAGGTCTTCGTAGACCACCAGCCAGTCGTAATGTCTGTCTTCGGGGTCGAAGCTGAAACGGCACTGCCCCCATTCCGGATTGCAGTGGGGCAACTGGTGAAGAAAATACCGGTCAGGGATGGGCGAAAGCAGCTTGACGCAAATCTTGTCTGCTTGATTGGAGGGGTTGTCAGTCATGAGTTATCCGGTCGGGACTGGCTTTGCTTTGCGTATAATACATCGCACAAACAGGCCATACTTGAGATATGTGCATGCATCCGAGTCCACAATTGCCAGAACAATGAAGAAACTGCACTGGAGTCTGCTGAAGCGCCTTTACAAGTTTCGCAGCCGTTTTGATGTTTACGGCAGGCTGGACCGGAAATGGCTGCTGGACAACCGCAACTGGATTGACCAGCAACTTATCATCCGGCGACCGTATGAGGTTGAGCAGATTGCCCGCTGCCGCCAGCTTATCCGCGAGCATCAGTTGCAGTGTTTTTTTGATATTGGTGCAAATTTTGGTCTTTATTCCGTGTTGCTGTCCGATGAGGCGGAGCTATCCCAACTTCATGCGTTTGAGCCGCTGCCGCGCAATGTCCACCAGCTTGGCGCCAATCTCTATCTGAACAATCTGGATGGCCGGGTAAAACTGTACAACATGGCGCTTGGCGATCGAAACGGGAAACTGGATCTCTATGTTGATCCACATTCGACGGGCGTCTCAACCCTGCTGCCGGATGAGCTGCATCGACGCCAGGAAGCCTATCAAGCCAGCCTCCAGGTTGAAGCCCGGATTTTTGACGATCTTTTTTCTTTTACCGGTATTCGTGCTCTGGTGAAACTGGATGTCGAAGGCGCCGAGCTGATGGTGCTGTCTGGCATGCGGCAGTTTCTGAAAAACAACCAGGCGGTGTTGCAGGTGGAGACGACACAGCAAACTCTTGATCAGGTTGATGCCTTTATGCTGCAAGCAGGCTATCGTTCCATTGGCAAGCTGGGCGCGGACTCCTATTACGGAAACGTTTGAATCCATGTCTGTAAAGTTGCTGCCCATTTCCGTTTTCATCATCGCCAAAAACGAGGCGGATCGTATCGGCCGCACCCTCAACAGCGTCATGGACTGGGTTGACGAAGTCATCGTGGTGGACAGCGGCAGCCAGGATGACACCGTTGCACTCAGCGAGTCACTCGGTGCGCGCGTGGTGTTCAATGAATGGCGTGGATATGGCCCGCAGAAAGTTTTCGCCGAAACGCTGTGCAGGAACGACTGGGTTTTGAACCTGGACGCGGACGAGGAAATTTCCCCCGAACTTGGAGCAGAGATACAGGCGATGTTTGAAAAAGGGTTGCCTCCACAGGCAGCTTACACGCTGCCCATCCTGCCGCTCTATCCATTCCAGGACAAAGGGCATCGCTGGACCGCATTCCATCATCCCGTGCGTTTGTACAGGAGAAAATGCGCGGGCTTCAAGGATTCGCCTGTGCATGATTCGGTCGTGGTTCACGAGGGCGTGGTGGGGAAGCTGAGAGGCATGGTCATCCATCGCTCCTTCCGCTCGCTGACCCATCATGTCGAAAAAGCCAATGAGGTGTCCTCGCTACGGGCGCGAGACCTTCTTGAGAAGAATCGCAATCCTTCCGCATTCAGCCTGCTGATGATTCCATTCCTGGCATTCCTCAAGTCATATTTTCTGCGACGCGAATTCGTCAACGGCATCGACGGCATCGTGGTCAGTCACATGTACGCCTTCCAGCGTTTCATTCGTCTCGCAAAGGCGCGGGAGCTCTTTCGACTAAAGCGGAAAGGACAATAGCCTTGCCCACGGTGCTTTGGTGGGGACGCTTTGATCCGGACTATTCACGCAACCGCATCTTGCGCAGATTGCTGGGAGATCTGGGGTGGCAGGTGGCGGACTTTCACCCGAAACTTTCAAGCCTGGCTGACTGGGAGGCGCGTATTCGCCATTTACCCAAACCCGATCTGGTCTGGGTGCCCTGTTTTCGTCAGCGGGATGTCAAATCCGCCAGCCGGTTTGCCAGATCGCAGGGCGTGCCGCTTGTATTTGATCCACTCATTTCCGCTTACGACAAACAGGTGGACGAGCGCACCAAGCTGAGCGCGGAGAGTGGGCGAGCAAAACGCCTGCTAAACTGGGAGCATGGGTTGTTTCAGTGCGCAGACCGGATTATTGCCGATACGCCTGCCCATGCGGATTATTTCGCCGATGTTCTGGGCGTCAGTCGCGACAAACTTGCGATTGTTTATGTAGGGGCGGAGGAAATGCTCTTTACGTCCCAGCCCTTGCAGCCAAAACAGCCGGACGAGCCGCTGGAGGTTCTTTTCTATGGCAGCTTCATTCCATTGCAAGGCCCCGAAACCATCATCGAGGCCGCCGGATTGTATCGGGGGCCGCCGGTAAAATGGATATTGATCGGACAGGGCCCGCTAAAGAAGACATGCGAGGAGAAAGCCCGAGGTATGAAAAATGTCATATTTGAAGACTGGCTGCCTTATGAAAATCTTCCCGCACGCATTCACCACGCCGATATTCTGCTTGGCGTCTTTGGTACCACACCCAAGGCGGGCAGGGTCATTCCTAACAAGGTATACCAGTCAATTGCATGTGGCAGAGCAGTGATCACGCGCCATGCAAATGCTTATCCTGAGCCACTGCGCCATGCAAAAGACACGGGGTTGGTATGGTGCACGTCAGGCGACTCGCAGTCCCTGGCAGAACAGGTGGCCATTCTGGCATCTGATTCCGAACGGTTAAACAGGCTTGGCTGTGCGGCAAGCGAAACAAGCCGCCAATACTTTTCAGAGAATGCCATTCGAGAACAGCTGAGGAGTGTGCTTGCATGAAAATTCTCCACGCCTCCCACACCCACCTGAAATCCCTGGGCGCCCGCAATTATTTCCTGCCCGTTCGCATCAACAACGGGTTTATCCGCAATAACCATGAAGTCTACTGGTTCAGCGACCGGGATGTCGCGCGCTATTCGTCCTGGCTTCATTCCCGCAGTACCGGGACCGGTGCCTGCAATCGCAAGTTTCTGGAGGTATGCAGGAACTTCGAGCCTGATGTCATCGCGCTTTGCTCACAGGACATCATCCTGCCGGAAACGCTGGCCAAGGCACGCAGGCTTCTCCCAAATGTGGCGATCTTCCAGTACTACATCGACCCCTTGTTCGATGCCTCCAATTTCCGCAATGCCGGCAACAAGGCAGAAGTGGTGGACTGGAGTTTTGTCACCACAGCGGGCCCCATCCTGTCCCGGATCGCCGGTTCAAAATCCCGCGTTGCCTTCATTCCTAACCCGGTCGATTCAAGCATCGACGTCCATCGTTGCCACGAACGCACAGACCAGCCGCATGACGTATTTTTCGCCGGCCACATTTCCAAATGGCTGCATCCCGATGACTTGCGCGGCCGCGCCTACGAGTTGATTCGTGAAAGGATTCCCGAGGCACGCTGTGCTTTCTATGGCCACGGCGGCAATCCCTCCCTGTTCGGCGCCGCTTTCATGAGGGCCTTGGGGCAGGCCAGAATCGGACTCAACTTCAGCCAGCGCAATGCCGACGCCCGGCCAGGCACGGGCGGAGAACTCTATCTGTATTCATCGGACCGCATCGGCCTGTACCAGGGAAATGGCCTGCTGGTGTTTGCCACCAAATCCTTCAACCTATCGGAACTGTACGGCCAGGATGCCATCGTCGAAGTGGAAGGGGCGGATGATTTCATCGACAAGCTTCGCTATTTCATGGAGAACGAAAGCGAACGGCAGAAAGTCGCCCGCGCGGGTTACGAGCTGGGGCATCGCGAATTCAACGAACGGCTGGTGGCTCAGTATATGATCGAGGCGACACTCGGGTTGCCGTTCAGCCACGACTATCGCTGGCCGACGGAAAGCTTTGGGCGCCAAGCACAACTTGCCCCAATGTAGGGGGCAAGCACGCATTATTCCCAGACTTTTTCGAACAGTGGAGCCAGGCGAGTGGCACCTGTATTGCTTAGATGGTTGTCGTCGAAGTAAAGCGGGTGGCCGTCGATGATGCCAGGGCAAATTTCCTCAGCGCACAGATAGGGCAATGGGTCCAGCAATCTCACGCTGCAATGCTCATGCGCTTTTACCAGTGTGGCGATCATGGCGGCGTTCGTAGCCTTGTAATTTGCCAGGGACATGGTGGGGTGAGGAGATTTGCCGGCCAGAATCAATTCTCTAGCGGCCACAGCTGGCACGTCATAGGGCATTTCTGGGACAGGCAGCAACACATGCACTGGGCGATTTGCTGCGATGCGGCAAAGCGAATCGATCAAGTGCTGTTCGTAGACCACACGGCGTGCTTCGGGGCTGTCGGGGACTTTGCCATCGAAATACATCAGCCGTTCTCCGGGTTCGATATAAGTACCGGCGCGATGGATGATGATGACGGGCGTGCCGGGGGCGGTCTCGTTCAGACGTTTGTACACCATATGATTGAAATCCTGGCAGAAATCCGGAGATTTAGGATTGCTGCTGCGTGCGCCAAAAATGACTGGGCAGGCCTGTTGGCCAAAGAACAGCACACTGCCACCAGTGCGACGCGCGGCCTTAACGACACCATTCACTGCGGCGATTGCATGGCTGTCGCCCCAGACGATGGCCAGCACTTTGCCTTCCCCCATCAGGCATCGGCTCTGTTCAGTGTTACAGCGGGTCAGACGGTCGGTATCTTGCTTTACTTGAGCAACGGTGAGCACTTCTTGCTGCAGTCGCAATGTTCTTGCTACGCCATGATCGAAATAGGCAATGGCAGCAAATCCGAAAGCCAGCGCGAATCCTGCTCCGACTGCCCGCCAGCTTTTGCTGTTGTCCAGGGTTCGCATCCAGCGTGCACTGGGCTGCTCGACCAAGTGGTAGGAGATGGCACCCAGAACAAGCGAAGCGGCCATGGCGGCCAGTAACCAAGGTAATTCATCGCGCACTCCAAAATATCCCAAGCCTACAACCGTTGGCCAGTGCCACAGGTAAATCGAGTACGACCAGCGCCCTAGACTTTGCGCAATCGGGTTACCGGTCCACCAGGAGTCCTGACGCGCGGCTGCGAGAACCAAGCCAGTACCCAGCACCGGTAGTGCAGCGAAATAGCCTGGCCAGGACGTGCTGCTGTCATATGCAAAGAAGGAGAAGAAGACAAGAGCCAGCCCGCCAGTTTCCATAACAAGGCCGCTCTTGTCTGACGGGACGGCGCTGGCATGCAGAAACACCAGGCTGCCGGCCAGCAGTTCCCAAGCTCGCGATGGCAGCATGAAGAAGGCACTGGTGGGCTTGGTGGCAGTCAGATACACGCCGTATGCAAAAGAGGCTAGCAGAGCGGCAAGCAGTGCCACGCGCATGAAGCGGTGCGAACCACTCGAGAATTTAGCCAGTACCAGCAGCAACAGTGGATACAGCAGATAGAACTGCCATTCGACCGACAGCGACCAGGTGTGCAGCAGCCAGTTGTCGTGCGCCGGTGCGGCGAAATAGCCACCGGCGCGGTTGTAAACGAAGTTGGAGATGAACAGTAGCGAAGCCCCCGCGCTTTTCCCCAGGTTTTCGTAGAGATAGGGCGCCAGCCAGAACCAGCCGAACAGCAGCCCCGCAGAACAAAGCACGGCAAGGGCGGGGAAGATGCGCCGAATCCTTGCGAGGTAGAAGCCGGACAGGTTAAAGCGGCTAGCTTCTACTTTGGGCAGGATGATGGCTGTCATCAGGAAGCCGGAGATGACGAAGAATACATCGACCCCAGCATAGCCGCCGCCCATGCCAGCCGTGTCGAAGTGGTACAGCAACACGGCAATGACTGCATAGGCCCGGAGGCCGTTAATGTCCTTCCTGAATTCGAGGGCGCCTTGCCCGGCAATCGCAGACAAAGTCAGGCAAGAACTGGAATATTGGTGAAGAAGTGGTCGCTGAGCGTGGCCACATGACGGTAGCCCAGTTGCTCAAGCTGCGCCGTCAGGGGAACCCGATTTTCATCTGAGGATTCAACTTGCAGGAAACAGCGGTTCGCTGCCAGAAATGTCCTGGCACCATCCACGACCTGGCATTCATGACCTTCGACGTCGATCTTCATGGCCACGGTGCGGCCTGTGTTGTGCAACACTTCGTCCAGCCGCCGGATCTCGATGGTGCTGTTGCCTGTGCTGGAAATGCGCCGGGTACCGCGGCTGCTGGTGGCTTCAGAGGTATCGAAGGCGATGCTGCCAGCCCGGTCGGAGAGACCGAATTCATGCACCTGGATATCACGAGTGAGGCCGTTGACGAACAGATTGGCATACAACTGACACAAATTGGTACGGTCAGGCTCGAAGGCATGCACCTCAAGATCAGGGTAGCGGGATTTCAGCACAACCGAATAAAGCGCCGCATGCGAACCAATGTCAACGAACAGGTCAGGCTTGATTCTGTCGAGTTCGCCGAGGAAGTAATTGATCTGGTCATGTTCATACAATTCCAGTGCGACTTTCTTGTCCAGCGAATGGCGCCAGTCGAACAGGAAACGCGCACCATAGGCTTTGCCCACCGAATAGCCGCCACTGGTCAGCATGAAGAATCTTTTCAGTACGCTGGAAAGGGGCTTGAGGAAAAATTTTCTCAGGTTACTTGGCATAGGGGGTGGCCAAATCGTATGTAGGTGAAAGCATCCGTATCATTGTGATGCAGGCAGGACGTGGATGCAGTCGTGTTTGACAAAGATGCGTGCATTGGGGCGTCGCGAGTGCACAAAATCTTTGAATTCGACCAGCGTTGGATAATCCTTTTCTGTACCAAAACAGCGTGCATCATCGACCAGCATGACATGAGGCAAGGGGCTGGAGAGTATGGTCTCGATCTCTTCCATGATGGGAGTTTCCTTTTCTCCCTTGCCGGTATTGCCGCCTGAATAATGGCCATCGAGCCAGAACAGCGCGGGTTCCGGCAGGGCAGGTACCAGATCGCGCAAGGCTATTGCGCTATCGTTCTCGATGATTTCCACATGGCTGTCGCCGGCAAAGCGTTGCTGCGCCTTACGCGCAAGCTCTGGGCTGATTTCGATGGAGTAAATCCGGGCAAATTTGCCCTTCATGGCTTCGACCATGTCTCCCAGTAGCGTACCAGTCTCAACCATGATCCGGGGCCGGTATTGGCTGAGTGCGCCGAGAATCATTCTCTGCTTGATCAGGTGCGGCGGAGGAAAGGGGCGACCGCTCAGCGACCAGCGCAGGACCTTCAGGTATTGCTTGAGTGTATTCATATTTTAGCCAACTCGAAAATACCGCATCCGTACTGGCAACCAAAATTGGCATCGAGCATGTCGGCAGTCATGGCCACGTTCTCATGCAAGTCGCCCCGGTCATCCACGTATGAAAAATTGCGCAAATTGAATTTTCCCTCGAACAGCGACAGCAGGTATTTCACTGCGAACACGCGATGAGCGTTGAACTCAATCCGCTGTGAGCCGATAGGGCAGGAAAGGTACAAGGTACCGCCGGGTTTGATGATGATGTAGAGGCTGTTCAGGCCTTTGAGATGGCCCTCGAAGTCGATTGGATCACCGTAGCGGCCCAATCCGAAATGTTCGATGGCATGCAGACAGGAGAGCGAATCGGTGTAGCCGGCCATTTCTGGTGGTGGCGACATCAAGTCGGCTTGTTTAAAGAGGATATTACGCACTTTGGAATCCATGGGACGGATGTCCAGTACTTCAATAGGCCGGAAAGCTGCCACATGCGCCACGAAACCATCGACACGAGAGCCAACATCAACATGTTTTTCGGGCTTGCTCTCGAAGATGCGTCGCGCCACCAACAGGTCCTGATGAAAATAGTGGCCCTTGGCAGTGCCGCTTTGCTGCTTTTTCTCGTGCGGATAGGGATTTAGCTTGCCGAACGCAAATGTGTGCGGGGATTTGCGAGCCTGAGCTTTGAGCTCACGTAATTCGCCCAGCATGGAAGGTGCGTGCTTTAGGAATCGGAAGAATTTTTTCGGACTCATGAATCAGTGGCTTGTGTGATTGGGGATAGTTGTACTAAGTAATTAGTATCTGCTCAGTCCAGTTCAAAGGCATTCTTGTAATCCAGCTTCAATTTTTCATCCTGATCTTTTTTCAGCAGGATGCAGTTGCCTATCACCAGGGCATCCATCTCTGTGCCCATCATGCAGCGGAAAGCGTCTTCCGGGGTGCAGACGATGGGTTCGCCGCGCACGTTGAAGCTGGTATTGATCAGCACCGGGCAGCCGGTCTTGCTGTAAAAGGCCGAGATCAGGGCATGGTAGCGCGGATTGGTATCGGCATGTACGGTCTGGATGCGCGCGGAATAATCGACATGTGTCACGGCCGGAATGCTTGAACGCGGCACCTTGAGCTTTTCGATGCCAAACAGGCCCTTGTCCCGGTCGGTCTGGATTCGATGGGAGGTTGCGACATCGGCCACCATCAGCATGTAGGGGCTGTCTTCATTGAGATCAAACCATTCCGAAACGTGCTCTCGCAGCACGGAAGGTGCGAATGGCCGGAAGGATTCGCGGTACTTGATCTTGAGATTGAGCACGGACTGCATCTGCGGCGAGCGCGGGTCGCCCAGGATGGAACGGCCACCCAGCGCGCGCGGGCCGAATTCCATGCGTCCCTGAAACCAGCCGACGACGTTTTCGCTGGCCAGCAGGCTTGCGGTCTGCTCGATGAGATACTCATCCGTCACGACGTGGTATTTTGCGCCAGCCGCAGTCAGTCGCGCCTCGATATCGGATTGTTCGAAGATGGGTCCCAGATAGGCGCCACGCATCCTGTCCTTGCCATCCCCTGCCTGGCGAGGTTGATCCAGGAACAAATGGTGCGCGGCCAGTGCCGCTCCCAATGCGCCGCCCGCATCGCCGGCAGCGGGTTGCACCCACACCTGCCTGAACTTTCCGTCGCGCAGCACCTTGCCATTGGCCACGCAATTGATCGCCACGCCGCCGGCCAGGCACAGGTTTTCCATGCCGGTTTCCTCGCGTAGCGCGCGAGTCATCCTCAGCACCGCTTCTTCGGTGACGGCCTGCACCGAGGCGGCCAGATCCATTTCGCGCTGGGTCAGCGGATCCTCAGGTTTTCTGGGCGGTGCGCCAAACAGTGCATCGAACTTCGCATTGGTCATGGTCAGGCCGGTGCAGTAGTCGAAATAGGACTGGTCCAGCCGGTAGGAGCCGTCGGGCTTCAGATCAATCAGGTGGTCGAAAATGGTCTGAGCGTATTTGGGTTCGCCATACGGCGCCAGACCCATGACCTTGTATTCGCCGGAGTTGACCTTGAATCCGAGGTAATAGGTAAAAGCGGAATAGAGCAGGCCGAGCGAATGCGGGAAATGAATTTCCTTGAAGATTTCCAGGCTGTTGCCGCGGCCGATGGCGGCAGAAGTGGTCGCCCATTCGCCCACGCCGTCCATGGTCAGCACCAGCGCCTCGTCAAATGGCGAGGGGAAGAAGGCGCTGGCGGCGTGGCTCAGGTGATGTTCCGAGAACAGCAGCCGGTCGAGCCAGTTGATATCGGGCGCGAATTTTTTCAGTTCCTTGGCAAGCAGATCCTTCTGGAACAGTTTCTCGCGCAGCCACAAGGGCATGGCCATGCGAAAGGACTTGAAGCCCCTGGGTGCGAAAGCCAGATAGGTTTCCAGCAGGCGCTCGAACTTGAGGAAGGGTTTGTCGTAAAAGGCGACACGATCCACTTGTGCAAGTGGAATTCCGGCTTCGTCCAGGCAGAAATTCAGCGCATGGACCGGAAAGCGGGCGTCGTGCTTCTTGCGCGAGAAACGTTCTTCCTGAGCGGCGGCGATGATGTTGCCATCCTTGAGCAGAACGGCCGCACTGTCGTGGTAATAGGCCGATAAGCCGAGGATGTACACGGGTCGCCTTCTCAGAACAGCGTGTAAATGAACGGCGCGACAGCCGAGCCCTGGGCCAGGATCAGAAGACCGCCGAGCAGCATCATGATGAGGATGATGGGCAGCAGCCAGAATTTCTTGCGCACGCGCATGAATTCCCAGAGTTCACGGAAGATCGACATGAGGCTCTCCTAGAATTGCCGGTTCAGGCTGTTTTTTTCCGGCCCGGGCGGCTCGCGCCTGATCCAGTAGCTTGATGCACTGTCGTCAAACCTGAGACGCAGAAAGTCCTTGCCAAGCAGGCGCATGATCAGCCCGATAGGCAGAATGACAAGAAAGAACATGATGCCCAGAATGATCGGGCTGGTGATGGAATGCAGCAGCGTGCCGAATTTCAGCCACAGGCGATTGAGCGGACCGAGCAGCGCAGGGGCGACCAGGGAAATGCCCAGAAAGCCCAGTGCGATGCCGAGAAAAGGCAAACTGACTGCGCCACCATGCAGCAAAGGCCAGAGCGCGATGATCAGGAAGGCAACAAAGAATGTCAGACCGAAGAACCGGTCCGAGGACTGTTTCCGGTTTTCATCCTGTCGGGATAAATCTTCGTGTGCACTCATGGAGTAGCTGATCTTTTCATGGCAGGGATTGCAGGTATTTTAACAGTCGTTCCGCTGCGATTTGATGCCCGGCCGGGGTCAAATGATTGTCGAGTTTGCGGTAGATAGAAGGAGACAGATCCAGGTCCACAAAGTACACATTGGGGAGACGGGCATCCTGGCCGGCGGGAAAATTGCGGTATTTCTGTCCATAGGGGTTGCTGTAGAACACGATCACGCGCTTGTTTTCCAGGACATGCCGGTGCTTTTCCAGTACGGGCATGAAGGCTTCGTAGTGCGGCGCGAAATTCTTGCGCCGCAGCTTTTCCGCCAGTGAGCGGAAGGGCGAGGCCAGGGTCAGCCAATAACCCTTGGCGATGTATTGAAGTTTGCCCGGCTGCGGCGGGGCGTCCTTGTTCGTTCCGAATATCTTTTTTGAAAGTTCCTCGCGTGATGCCGTATCAAACTTGAGGTTCTCGCTCTTGTCGTTGTTGCAGTACTGGATGATGACGGTGTCGACTTTATCCAGCACGCCGGATTTCTCCAGCCGAATCAATTCCCGCGATGTGCCGTAGCTGGCCACGGCAAGGTTGTATACGGGACGCTTGCTCAACGCCTGCATTTGGGCCGAGAAGGTTTCCAGATCATTCGCCCCCCAGCCCATGGCGTGGGAATCGCCGATGATCGCGATTCCTGTCCCCGCTGGTTTGGTGCCGGTGTTACGGCCTTCATCAGTGAAGTTCAGCATGGTTTTGAATTCGATGTCGTCGAATTTGCATGTGCCATTCGCCGGCTTGTAGATCAGATCAGGGTCGGGGGTGATGCAGCCAGGGATCCCCAGCCAGTTGCTGACAGTGATCATGCCGCCGCGATACATCGATTTTTGCGCCGAGACTACCCACGGCAATTCGATCAGCCTGCCGCTTTGCAGCGCCAGCAGGCTGGCGAAATAGACCACCGCGCCCAGTGTGCAGTAGACGATGAGGAACATAATGGCCCAGCCGAGCAGTCTGGATTTGTTCATGCGGATACTCAAGGTAGTTGAATCCAGTCGTTGGGCAGCATGTTTGTATTCGGCCAGCCCTTGGCCGGCGCGATGACGTTTTTATCCGGCGACTGATTCAGCCACGCTGCCCACCAGTGAAGGGAGCTGTTCGAGAGAATGTAATGCCTGCATTGGGTCATCAAGTACAAATCCTGGATCACGCCGGCATGCAGGTCTTTCTCGCTGGCAAAGGTGACCGGATGCTGGCTGCGGATGTTATTCCGGGCCCAGTCCATGTCCTGGGCAAAAACAAAATAATGCGGTTTGTCGATGCTTTGCTCGATAAGCGCCATAGCCTGCCGGAAGTAATCGAGTTGCAAGATGTGATGCTTGGGTTTTGGCACTTCCTCGTAACGGCGGATAGCAAGGCACACGGCGTTTCCGGCCGAACGAATCTTTTCGGCTTCAGCCTGAACAGGGGAGATTAGCGCTTCCGGGAAACGGATGCGCTCGGCGATGCTCGGCTTCAGGTCATCGAAATATTGCGGCGCCTGCCAGTAGCCGTTGAACACAGTGGGACGGACAATTTTCAAATTCCTGATTTCGGGATCGAAGCTTAAAGAACGTTCCTGCACATAGTAACGGCGCTCCAGCGGCCGGCGGGCATTCAGCTTGCGATCCAGTTTGCGCAGGGTGTGGCCCAGCGGAAACAACCGGCTTTCCCAGCGGCTCGCCGGCGGGACGGGCGGCAGGATGTGGTCGAGCAAATGCTGGCGCTGATAAGTGCGGTCGCGCATGAAGCCGCCCCGGACATCCAGTTTAAGCGGCACATGATTGCGTTCCGCCATGGCGAGGTTGAATGCATACATGAACAGTTGGTTGCCCAGACCGCCGGCGAGGCGGGCGATGACGCAGGGATTGCTCATTCTCAGGCAGGCAAATCCGGCGCGCCCTGTTCCGGCACGTGCAGTACGCCGATGCCGAAGCCGCGCTGGCCGGAGTCGTTCACGAACTCTTCGACCCTTGCCAGCGGCTTCAGGCGTTTCCACAAGTGGTAGACCTGATTGGTGGGCAGGGGCTGGCTTTCGACGATGTCATGAAACGCGATCAGGCCGCCTGGGCGCACGAATTCCTTGTAGTCGTTGTAGTCGGCGGTGACGCCCTGTTCGGTATGGTCGCCGTCGATGAACAGGAAGTCGGCTTTTTTGCCGTTCAGTTCCCCGGCGACGCGCGCCCTGAAGCCGGGATCGTGGGAATTGCCGGAAAGCAGGGTGACCTTGCAGTTGGAACCGGGAGGCGGGAAGCGGGTGAACAGCCGGGCCTGGTGCGTCATGTCCTGAAGGTCGCAGGTGATGACCCGCTCGGTAGCCAGGGTTGACCAGATCAGCGCCGTTCCGCCGCTGGCGGCGCCGATTTCCAGGATGATTTTGGGTTCGATCGCCTTGACTGCACTGGCCAGCCGGGTGATTTCAGACGGAATTTGCAGGGTCTTGACCCGCATGTAGCCACCGCCGCCAAAATTCATCGCCCAGTCCACGACTTCTTCCAGGCTGCGCGGCCTGGCGTGATATTCGGCCAGGCGTTTTTCGGCGTAACGCACGTTGAAGGGATGGCGAATGGCGCGGCTTAATTTTTTAAAGAGAGGTTTCATGTCTGGGCTGAAGCGATCATGAGCGGGTTATTGATTGCACGGTTTTTTCATACAACGACGAGGTGCTTGCGAGCATGTCCCTCAAGGTGGTTGGAGGTGCTTGAAGCTCGGTTCTGGCCGCTGCCGGTATTTCCCGGCATTTTCTCACAAGGACATCGATGTCTCCCAATATCGCCTGTCCCCGGGGATAAAGCCGCTTCAACTGTTCGCCCACGCCGCCATGACCGTAGCCGATGACCGGCACGCCCATGCTCAGCGCCTCCAGCACGGTGCGGCCGAAGGATTCGGGCTGGGTTGAGAGCGACAACACGATGTCCGATACAGCCATGATTTCACGCAGGTCTTCTCGCTGCCCGGTGAAGGTGATGTCAGCTTCCAGTCCAGCAGCGTGAACTTTGGCTTTCAGTTCATCGAGATAGCGTTGCTTTTTCGCGCTGGCGCCGCCGACGATCAGGCCATGGACCGGCTCACCTAGTTCTTTGAGCCGGGCAATCAGTTCGATGAAATCCTCGTGACCCTTCAAACGTGTAATGCGGCCGGGCAGGGTGAGCACCCTTTTTCCTTCAAGCCGAGGATATTGTTTGTTCCATGCAGTGAGCCATTCTGCATGGGGTTTGTAGCCATATGGGTATTCGGCCGGATCGATACCGCGCGGGATGACGACAATTTTGTCAGGCGGCACATCAGGATAGTTTTTCAGAATGTAATCGCGTACGGTTTCGGATACGGCAATGATCCGTTCGCCCCTGGTCATGACCGCGCTGTAGGCATTGACCGAATACAGGCCATGCACGGTGGTGACGAATCGAGGCCGGGTTTCGGAATCCATGCCTTTCCAAGCCAGATAGCAAATCCAGGCCGGCATGCGCGAGCGGGCGTGCAGGATGTCGACCTTGTTTTCGATCAGAAAGCGGCGCAGGCGGGGAATCAGGCGCAGGGTCCACAGGCTTTTTTTACCGATGTCCCAGGTGAAATGCTCGCTGCCTTCGTGTTCAAGCTGTTCGACCATGTGGCCGCCTGCGGAAATGACCAGCGAACGGTGGCCATGGTCGACGAGATATTTGCCGACTTCCAGCGTGCCGCGTTCGACGCCGCCGGATTGCAGTGCGGGCAATACCTGCAGGATGGTCAGTCTTTTTTCAGCCATTGCAGTAGCGTCTTTGCACAACGTTCGGCTTCGTTGAGAGCTTGGGTGTTGGGTTTGAGTATTCCGCTGCGTTCCCATTCCGGAAATTCGGTCACCCGGTTTTCCCTGACCAGATTTTGCAGGCCGCGTGCCACCCGGCCGGGTTTGAGAAATGGAAGCTCGAGGCAACCGACGGCGGCGCCCGAGGTGAGCGCCTCGTACACCATGGAGGCGCTGTCGGGCGTGACCCAGACCTGTGCCGATTGCGCCAGATGTTCCGGCAGCCAGTTCCGGCTGATCTTGTTGTGGTCGGCTGCATGAAGATTGGGTAGCCCAAGCTTCTCCACGTTGGCGATGAAGCCGGACGGCGTCCGGCGCGACGTGGTCAGATGCCAGGTGATTTCTGGCTGGTGCAGGGCAATCAGGTGAATCTGTTTGAGCAGGGCGGTTTCGTTCCAGCCGTATTCGGATGATGGACCACCGATCAGCATCAGGCCGGTACGTTCATCATGATGGCCTGGCCGGATACGGTTGATGGGGCCTTTGGTCTGGAGCCGATTTGGCGTTTCGGTTAAATCATCATGCTCGGGTGCGATGACTTGATCAAACCATGCCAGAGGCAAAGAAGGTTTCATGAGCACGGCAATCTTTCCGCCATGCGCGCGGCGCGCCGCCAGCATTGGCCAGTGGGTGGCGTGACCTGCCCCGATGATCAGGTCGGGTTTCGGCAGTGCGTTGCCGGCTGGAAACCGTTTGAACAGCCAATCGAATAGTGATGACCAGCCTTTGGCAATGGTCAGCGTTTCCACTTTGCAGGGCGTCAATCGGCAGAGCGCCTCGACTAGACCCAGCGTCTGGTTCTCGTGGCCGCGTTTGCCGTCGGTGAATCGCCAGATGGTCAGCATGCAGGCGAGTCCTGCCATTTCCGTTTGAGTGCAGCCTGCCAGGAGTAAGGCGCAGGATCAAGAAATGGTGTTTCGTTGGTCATCAACTCAACCAGCAAGCGGCTGCTGGCTGGCGCCATGGTCACGCCATAGCGAAAATGGCCGGCATGCACCCACAGGTTTTCAAAATCCGGGTGCCGGTCAATAACAGGAAGATTGTCCGGACTGCCGGGGCGCAGGCCAGCCCAGCTTTTAACTGGCGGATGGTTTTTCAGGGCAGGCAATATTTCGCAGGCTTTCTGGTGCAGGGTGCTCAGGGCTTCACTTGTTGTGGAAGCATCATAACCGGCATCTTCAATCGTGCTACCTGCCAGTAAGTGGCCATCCCGGCGCGGTACCAGATAAAAGCCGTCTTGCAGAATGATATGGTCAAGGCCATGGCTGCCGGGCGGGTATAACAACATTTGCCCGCGCATGGGGCGGATGTTGGGGACGGAGGCCATGCCGCTTAGGGGCAATCCCGCCCAGGCACCGGTTGCCAGGACAAACAGGTTCGCTTGCTGGTCGCCCTGATTGGTATGGACTGCGACGATGCGTCCCTTTTCGGTTGCAAAGCCGCTGGCTTCGCAATTGGACAGCAATTTTCCGCCCAGTGTGATGACGGTTTCTTTCATGGCGGCAAGCAGTCGAGGATTGCGAACCTGTGAAACATCCGGCAGCCAGATGCCGTCTGCCCTTATTTCGGCTCGCAACTGGCGAGCAAGACACCAGTGCAGGGCGGCATCCAGTCCGTCTTCCAGCTTGATTTCCATGCCGCAGGGCCAGAACTCGGGCGATGTTTGGGCCTGGCTTTCAAGCAATCCAGCCCACGCCGGCCAGGCCCGCATGCCGGCCAGGGCAAGGCGGCTGACTTCCTCGGCGTAGCCCCAAGGCGGCAGGGTGGACAGAATGCCGGCTCCTGCCCAGGAAGAACCGCTATTCAATTGCCCCCGGTCGGCCACCGTAACTGATATCCCCCGCCTAGCAAGTTCGATCGCAGCGCCAAGGCCCATGGCCCCGCCGCCAATTACGAAAACCCCGTGGGTCATTTGCGTATTTTCGAAGCCAATGGAATGTAAATCACTGTAAACCTATGTCTTTGGTTATATGGTGTTTTTTAACCATGCCTGCAATTCTTCCGGAAACGACAAGATAGCCGGGAGGAAAAAATGAAACAACAAGGCGTAACGCTGGTGGAAATGCTTACCACAGTAGCTGTTTTGAGTATTTTATTGGGGATAGCTGTGCCGGGCTATGGATTTTTGGTCAGTAACACACGCCTGGCGGGCATGACCAATCAATTAAGCAGCGCATTGAGCTATGCCAGATCAGAGGCCATCAAGCAGGGAATTCGAGTAAGTCTTTGTAAAAGTGCTTCAGCAAATTCGTCAACCCCAACCTGTGAGAGCGGAGCTGGTTGGCAGCAGGGGTGGCTGGTTTTTGTCGATCGCGGTGTCATTGGGGAATTCGAGGGAACAGACCGGCTGCTTTCAGTTCAATCGCACAAGCCGGACAATATTATCGTTTCAACAACCAACTTCAGCACCTATGCCAGTTATTTGCCTTCTGGTGTGAGTCAGGGGCCCACTCACCTTGCTACAGGCAGCTTTCATCTTTGCCTGGCAGGAAACAAGCGTAGCCTGATCATCAACAGTACGGGGCGCGTTCGCCTGATCAAAGACGCCTGCTAAGTCCAATAGCTCAAGCTCCAAGTTCAGTAGCCGATAACCTGTTAGGGTAAACAGGGTGTCATTGCCGTTCATTCTTGAAAGAATGCCGGTAATCATCTTTTTCTGGCTAAAAATTAAGGGCTTGGGTAGGTTGGGTACTGTGAAAAAGACAAATTGGGACTCTAGTTGGCTGGTTCAGAAGGGTGTGACCTTGATCGAACTCATGATCACGCTGGCCGTTCTTGCCATCACGTTGACGTTCGCCATACCGGCCATGCAGGATTTTACGATTCGAAATCGGCTGGCAAGCGTCAACAATGACCTGATGACCACGCTTATCTATGCCAAGAGCGAAGCCATCAAGCGTGGGGTAACCGTGTCGCTTTGCAGCAGCAGCACGGGAACAAGTTGCGGTGGAACCTGGAGCGATGGCTGGATTGTGTTTGTGAATCTGGATGGCGACAATCCGGCGGCTGTTGATGGGTCTGGAGAAACAATATTGAGGACTCATGAAGCACTGCCAACTGATTATGCGATCGATTCAGAAAGTGGCGTTGGCGACTATGTGAATTTTGATCGGACAGGAGTGGCGAATCATGGCGGTACGACCGGCGTCAATGGCTCCTTTGTCGTTTGCCACGATGGCGATGCCACAACAGCCCGGGGCATCCAGCTTACTCCCCTTCGTGCCAGGCTGGCGTCATCTTCCGATTTGGGCAGTTGTTCGATATGAAAATGAACAGATATTTCCAATCAGGCACCTCGCTTCTTGAGGTGTTGATTTCCATTATTGTGCTGGCACTCGGGTTGCTGGGTTTTGCTGGGTTGCAAAGCCTCTCCATGAAAAACAACCACAATGCCTACATGCGCAGCCAGGCCACTGTTCTGGCTTCCGACGGTCTGGATCGGTTGCGGGTCAACTTTGCAGGCGGTACGGCCGGTGCGGACATTGCCGCCTGGAAGACTGAAGTTGCCAATGTTCTTCCAGGGGGAGTTGGGGACATTCAGTTACTGGCAAACAATAAAGTGAGGGTGACGGTTACCTGGCGCGATACCGGCAGTAACGCAGATCTTCAGTTCATCACTGAGTCAAAAGTATGTGATCCAAATCCAGCCGTTGTGTGCCCATGAACATGAACCAGAAATACTTAACCTCCTTTGCAGCCGGCCTGATATCAAGACAGCGCGGTTTATCGCTGGTCGAGCTGATGATCGCCCTTGCTCTTAGCATGATCATTGTCCTGGCTGTGGGCGAGGTATACGTCGGCAGTAGGCAAACCTATCGTACGCAGGATGCCTTGTCCCGGCTTCAGGAAAACGCCCGCTACGCCATTGAAACCATGAGCTATGACCTGCGCATGGCGGGGCAGGTCGGATGCAGCTTTGATACGACCAAGGTCGCCAACGTATTGAACACCCCTGCCTATGGCGATTTGTTTGGCGATTCGATGAAGGGTTATGAAAAGGGCGGCAGCGCGGCGGCGCCATTTACCGCCAGCCTGGCAATGGGCGATGCTGTCCAGCTATTCCGCGCGAGCGAATCTCCCTATCTTGTCCAAAGCCATGATGCAGGTGCATCCACTTTCAACTTTGCTTCCACAACCGATATCGTTAAAGATGACATCCTGGTTGTGACTGATTGCGATACGGCAGCAGTATTTCAGGCTTCCGGACCTGCGACCGCAGGAACTACGGCTGTTCATGCGACAGGCGGTACGAGCCCGGGTAATTGCTCTGCCAATCTTGGGCCTAAGCCGCTTATTACTGACCCCTGTACATCTGTAACGGCCAAGACCTTTCCCAAAGGGACCCGAATCCTGCGTGTGATGAGCAAGCTCTATTACATAGCCAGTAACCCGGCGGGTGAGCCAGCCCTCTATCGGCAAACCATCTCCAAGGGATTGATGGTGACGGAAGAGCTTGTCGAGGGTGTGGAAGACATGCAGATTCAGTATGGCGTGGATACCTCTGCTGATAAAAGCGCGGACAACTATGTTGATGCAGGCGCAGTGGCAGACTGGAGCCAGGTCGTCAGCATGCGGGTCAGTCTGCTGATGCGCACGGCGGAAGACAATGTGGTGACCGAACCGCAGACATATAAATTCCCGGCCAGTGCCACCTCAACCACTACAGCCGCGGACCGGCGCATTCGTCAGGTCTTTACCTCGACCATTGGTACCAGGAGCCGTTTATGAGGCATGAACTCCATTCCTTGTGTCATGGCATACCCCTTCAACACCGGCAACGCGGTGTGACACTGGTCGTGGCGCTGATTTTCCTGGGCGTGTTGGCGCTTCTTGGCGCGACCGCTGCTCAGGTCATGGGTTTGCAGGAACGCATGGCCGGCAATGCGCGTAGCCGTGATCTGGCGTTTCAGGCAGCGGAATCCGCCCTGGCGGCGGCCAAGGCGGAAGTGCCAGGTTACGCGGCTACTGCTTTTGCGGGAGATATCAAGACCCCAGGCTCGGGTGGGTTGTATTTATTCAATCTTTGCAATCCCAACAGTCAGGCATTCTGGGGCGGGAGCGGGGACAGGGACTGTGATGGTGTGGCGGTATCTGGATTCAACTGGAATGCTGCCGGAGCCACCAAGACCCCCGCTGTTACGGTGTCCGAAGTCAAGGAACAGCCCAAATATGTAGTGGAAAAAATGACGGATCTGGCTGCCGCGAAACGGTACCGTGTAACGGCCCGTGGTGTAGGCGGAGATGACAGCGCTGTGGTGATTCTGCAGGCGATCTATGTTCAGTAGTCATCGTGATCAGATATTTTGTATGGCTACCGGTAAGAGTGAAGGGAATAGAGGGTGAAACCATGAAGAACCTCAAACACTATTTGGTTGCAATGAGCGTGTTGTTGCTCCCGGGCGTGGGCAAGGCCATATCGCTCGCGGACACGCCGCTTTTTCTGACCGCTCCGGTCGTTCCCAATATCGTCATGACACTGGATGACTCGGGCAGCATGGCGTGGGGCTATGTGCCGGATGGCATTTCAGGTACATCTGGAACACGTCGATATGCATCTTCCGATTTCAATGCCCTTTATTACAATCCGGCAGTCAAGTACGACATTCCAACCCGCAAGGACGGCGTGACCTATACGACAAGCTGGACGAGTGCACGCCGTAATGGTTTTGATGCGGGCAGGGGAACAGTAGACCTTTCCAATAACTATCGTGTGACGGTTATTTATTACAATGATACGGCTGGTGATTCCAGCAATTACGATGGTCCGGGTATTGGTGCATCAAGGGCTGCTTACTATTACCGATACTTGCCCGGTTCGACGGGCTGCTCCCCCGCAAACAAAACAAACGACAATTGCTACACCCTGGTCAGGGTGGGGACTGCGTCTGATGTCACGTCTGGCACAAACACACAGAAACGGCAGAACTTTGCCAACTGGTACTCCTTTTACCGCACGCGCGCCTTGTCGACCATTTCCGCCGCCATGTCGGCAGCGGGGCAGATTGGCGACAGCGAGGCCCGACTTGCCTGGCAAAGCATCAACTGCACGATATACACCTGTTGCAACAGCCTGACGACGGGCACCTGTTCCGGCTATGCGGGGGGAAGTGTAGACAACCGCCTCCGCGATATGACCGCGGCCCATCGCACGACTTTCTACAATTTCCTGCAGCGCTTTTCTTCCGAGGGTGGAACGCCGTTGAGGAGTGCCATGAAGAGGGCAGGCGGTTTTTACCAGACTACAGCCGGACTGAACAATCCCTACCTTGAACATCCGCAAGTGGATACCACTGGCGAAGTGCTGGCCTGCCGCAAGAATTTCCACATCATGATGACGGACGGCATCTGGAACACTGATTCAGATGCGAGTATTGGACTGGGCAACCAGGATAACTCGGCCCACACCTTCCCGGATGGAACCGGTTACACGGCGAGAGCGCCCTATAGCGATGCCAACAGCGACAGCCTGGCGGATATCGCCTTTTATTACTGGCGCAATGATCTCAATACCATTCTCGACAACAAGGTGCCGGCCTATATACCCGTACCAGACGATGCGGATGCCATCGCGGAATACTGGAATGCCAGGAATAACCCCGCGAACTGGCAGAATATGGTCAACTTCACTGTGGGTTTGGGCTTGACCGGTACCATGTCGGATCCGATTTGGGGTGGCGATACCTACAGCGGCGATTTTGCCGCATTGAGTGCCGGAACAAAAAACTGGCCTGCAACAGGATCAAATGTGTCGCCCGGCAACGTTTATGACCTGTGGCACGCAGCCATCAACAGCCGTGGGCAGTTCTTCAGCGTGGAAGAGCCGGCATCCATGACGACCGCCTTCCGCACAATCCTGAATTCGATCAATGCCAACGTGTCGGCGGCGGCCGGCCTGTCGTCGAACTCAACCAGTATCATCACCGATTCTCTGGTGTTTCAGGCGCGCTTTGATCCCAAGAGCTGGGGGGGTGAACTGCTGGCATACCCGGTTACATCTTCAGGGCTGAGTGCCTCGATTTGGGATGCGGGCAAGTTGATGAGCAGCCGCAGCCTGTCCAGGGTATTTACCTGGAACACCGGTTCGGGCGGGGTGGTGTTTGACTGGGCGAACCTGACATCCGCACAGCAGGGACTGCTGAATACCAATATGCTTGGGACGGCGGATGCCAAGGGCAGCGACAGGGTCAACTGGATACGTGGCGATACCTCCAAGGAAATCCGTAATGGCGGAACATTCCGCAACCGGCCCAATACCGTGTTGGGAGATATTGTCAACTCCGATCTGGCCTATACGCGCAATGAGGACTTTGGCTACAGCCTGGCCAGTTTTGGCGGTACGGCGGCGGAAAAGACGGCTTACACCGCTTTCCTTGCGGCCAAGAGCAGCAGGCTTGCCATGGTTTACGCGGGCGCCAATGACGGCATGTTGCATGGATTCCGGGGAGATACCAGTTCAGACGGGGGCAAGGAATTGCTGGCTTACATCCCCAACGCTGTTTACGACAAGCTGAGCGGTCTGACAGACCCGGGATATGCGCATAAATACTTTGTCGATGGTCCGCCCGGGATTGGGGATGCCTACTATTCAGGCAGCTGGAAAACCATTCTTGCCAGTGGTTTGGGGAATGGTGGCAAGGCCATATTTGCGATCGACATCAGCAATCCGGCCGCATTTTCCGCGAGCAATGTGCTTTGGGAAAAATCCAGCTCGGATACAGGTTTTGGAAACCTGGGCTATATCAAGGGGCGGCCAAGAATCGTCAGGCTGAATTCGGGGGAATGGGCGGTTATTGTCAATAACGGTTATAACAGTTCGACCGGGGCGGCTTCACTTTACCTCTTGAACGTCGCAACGGGTGGCAAGATAGCTGAAATCGTGGTGGATGATGGTTCTTTGGGAGAAAACGGACTTTCCGAGCCCGCCCTCATCGACACCAATGGCGACCGCATTGTGGATTATGCCTATGCTGGCGATCTGAAGGGCAATCTCTGGAAGATCAACCTGACCACGATGACGGCGGACTACAAGCTGTATGCGGCAGGAGCCGCGCAACCCATTACCTCCGCGCCCATATGGGGAGCGAGCCCTGATAGCGGAGCGGGCGGAGTAATGGTGTATTTCGGCACCGGGAAGTACCTGGGCATGACCGATGTCTCCGACACTTCCGTGCAGACTGTTTATGGAATATGGGACAAGGGTTCTGCCGTGTCGGGCCGCAGCGACCTGCAGGAGCAGAAAATCGTTTCAGAGGAGGGAAAAACAGTCGATGGCGAAACCTTTACGCTTCGTGAAACGACCGATAATGACGTGGACTGGGCTGGCGGGAAACTGGGCTGGTTCATGGATCTCGGCCACTTGGCAGCGGGTGAGCGAGTTGTGGTCAAGCCCTCGCTTGCTTTCAGCTGGCTCATTTTTGTCACGGTCGTGCCCAAGGATGACCGTTGCGCGGCGGGTGGCGATTCGTGGTCCTTTGTGCTGAACCCAACGACAGGCAAAAGGCCTGGAATCCTTGCCATGGATCTGAACAACGATAAGTCATTCGATGCCAAAGATGCCCTGGCGGATGGAACGGCGCCCTCCGCGGTGAAGTCCGATATTGGCATACTGAGCCGGCCGGTCTTTTTCAGTGCGAGCACGACTGCTTCGTCATTCGACTTTTTCTCCGAAATGACGGGGGGTACCGGTGACGCCGGCGGGCATGGCGGGTCGGGAACAGGCGTGACCAGTGGTTCGACCGGGGCTACCAAAACAACGGGCTATCAGGAACCGCCTGACCTGAAAGACCCCCCTACTTCACCTGGTACGCCAGTCAACCGTATCTACTGGATGCAAATTCAGTAAATGGAGATGGAGTGTATGGCCATGAAGAACATCAAACCCATTCAGTCCGGTTTTACCCTGATCGAACTGATGATCGTGGTGGCGATCATCGGGATACTGGCGACAATCGCGTACCCGGGCTATCAGGAATACGTCATGAGAGCAAACCGCGCGGAAGCCAGATCCATTCTTTTGGAAAATGCACAGCTGCTGGAAAGGCATTTCACGACCTCGAATGATTATTCATCCTTCGGCGGACTGATTGCGCAGTCACCGAAATCAGGTACGGCGAAATATGGCATCACGGTTGCTGGAACTGCCACCACCTATACACTGACCGCGGCGCCCGAGGGTGCGATGGCATCGGATTCAAAATGCGGTACGTTGACATTGGATAATACGGGCGCGAAAACCAGCTCGGGATCAGAGAGCGTCGAATATTGCTGGAAATGATCTTCGAAATAACCAGGAGACTTGAATGTTTCACAAGCCAATGATGATTGCGTTGTCGCTCATGTTGTTTAACGGAGCTGCAATGGCTCGCGACGGCGATTCTTACAAGAATCGCGCGCAGGGTAACGATAATGCAAGAGAAGCCGTTACCAATGACAAGGCCCCCACTCCAAGCGAACTGGAAAAGCTCAGTCGCCCGGAATTGAAAAAGAAACTGGAAGAAATGGATGCTGC
>CAYOJA010000015.1:0-50299 GCA_964404175.1 uncultured Thiobacillus sp.
ATGAATTCCTGGTCAACTACACCAATGCCACCTGGCTGGTGATCCAGAATCCGGGACATTCGGATGACGGCCTGTTTCTGCGCGATGAAAACAACCAGCCGCAAGTGTGGGACTTGGAAAAAGAAACCTTCGTCAATGGCATCGAGGTTGGCGTTACGCCGGCGTTATTTGGCGATTTCGTCGCCCAGGACGGACGCCGGCTGAAGACGGTTTTCAGCCTGATGGCGGAACGTTATCTGGACGAACGTTATTCCCCGGCGAATGTCGCCGCCGAGTGCGGTGTGACCGCGGAAACCATCGAACGCATCGCGCTGGAAATGGCGCACATCGCGTTCAAGGAATCGATCGAATTTCCGATCGAATGGACGGATGTCTGGGGCCGCAAGCACGATAAAGTGGTGGGACGGCCGGTGGCGATGTATGCCATGCGTGGAATCTCCGCGCATTCCAATGGCTTTCATGCCTGCCGTGCGATTCATTTTATCCAGATGCTGCTGGGCGCGCTCGATGGTCCCGGCAATTTCCGTGCGCGCGCGCCATATCCCAAACCCATTCCGCCGCACCAGTTGCCGGAAAACAATGTCGACATCATCAATGCGCCGAACACCGCTTTGTCGCGGCCGCCGCTCGGGTTTCCCACCCGGCCGGAAGACCTGGTGATCGACGAGCGCGGCAATCCGCTTCGCATCGACAAGGCTTATTCATGGGAGGCGCCGCTATCTTCTCATGGCTTGATGCACATGGTGATTACCAATGCCACCAACCACGATCCTTATGCGCTCGATACTCTAATCCTGTTCATGTCCAACATGGCGTGGAATTCATCCATGAATACGCAAAACATTCAGGACATGCTGCGGCAGAAGGACCCGGAAAGTTTTGGCGAGTACAAGATTCCCTTCCTGGTGGTGGTGGATGCGTTCCACTCGGAAATGGTCAACTTTGCCGACTTGGTGTTGCCCGATGCTACCTACCTTGAACGTCATGATTGCATTTCGCTGCTGGATCGCCCGATTTCCGAGCCGGACGCGGCAGCCGACGCCATTCGCTATCCGCTGATCCAGCCGGATCGCAACGTGCGGCCCTGGCAGGAAGTCATGGTGGAACTGGCTTCGCGCCTGAAATTTCCCGCGTTTACCAACAAGGACGGCACGCGCAAGTTCAAGGACTACCCGGATTTCATCGTCAACTACGAGCGCTCGCCGGGTGTGGGTTTTCTCTCGGGCTGGCGCGGCAAGGATGGCGACAAGTTTCTCAAGGGCGAGCCCAATCCCAAGCAGTGGCAGGCTTACATCGACAACCAGAGTTTCTTCGCGCACCACTGGCCGGACAACCAGAAATACATGCGTTTCGTGAATCGTGAATATCTGGAAGTTGCGTCGGAGGCAGGGTTTGTCGGCAAGGTCGAGCCGATCATCATGCAGTTTTATTCCGAGCCCTTGCAGAAGTTCCGGCTGGCGGGTCAGGGACTGTATGACGGTCCCCAGCCACACGATCATGCCGACAGGGAACGACTGACAAAATACTTCGATCCGCTGCCCATGTGGTACGAGCCGCTGGAGCAACAGCGGGTGGATGCCGAAACGTACCCATTTTTTGCGCTGACACAGCGGCCCATGTTCATGTACCACTCGTGGGATTCGCAAAATGCCTGGCTGCGCCAGATCATGGCGCAGAACTATCTGTACATGAACGCAAGGAAAGCCGCCGACATGGGGCTGAAGGATTTCGACTGGGTGTGTGTTGAATCACGCAATGGAAAAATCCGCTGCCAGTTGAAGACCATGGAAGGCTGCCAGGAAAATACCGTGTGGACCTGGAATGCCATCGGCAAGCAGAAAGGCGCGTGGGGGCTGAAGGAAGATGCTTCGGAGGCGACCAGGGGATTCCTGCTCAATCACCTGATTTCCGAATTGCTGCCTGAACGGAATGGCGAACGCCGCATCACCAACTCCGACCCGGTGTCGGGGCAGGCAGCATGGTTCGATCTCCGTGTGAAGATATCCAAGGCCGAGGCGGGGGAAACCGGAAGCTGGCCGCAGTTTTCCGCGCTCAAGCGCCTGCCGGCGGATAATTACTCTCGTCCCGATGTGCTGCGTTACGACGCTCGTGTCGAGCAGAAAGACAAGGGCCAGGCATGAGGCTCGGGCTCGTCATCGATCTGGATGTATGCGTGGGCTGCCATGCCTGCGCTGTTTCCTGCAAGCAGTGGAATGCCTCCGGCACGACGGGCGCGCTGTCGGATTACCAACCCTATGGCGCCGAGCCGTCCGGCGTCTGGTTCAACCGCATCCGCCATTTTGAAGTAGGCAGTTATCCCAACAGCAAGACGGTCAACTTTCCCATGTCCTGCATGCATTGCGAGGACGCTGATTGCGTGACGGTGTGCCCGACTGGCGCCAGCTACAAGCGCGCCGAAGACGGCATCGTGCTGATTGATCAGGACAAGTGCATGGGCTGCAATTACTGCTCGTGGGCCTGCCCGTATGGCGCGCGCGAACTGGACCGTTCAACCGGCACCATGAAGAAATGCACGCTGTGCGTGGATCGCATTTACGACCAGAACATTCCGGTCGAGGATCGCCAGCCAGCCTGCGTGCTGACCTGCCCGGCGCATGCACGGATGTTCGGCGACTTCGATGACCCCAATTCCGAAGTCAGCAAGGTGGTGCGCGAACGGGAGGGCTACATGCTGTTGCCGGAACTGGGTTACAACCCGACCAACCATTATCTGCCACCGCGTAAACACAAGCCGATTCCGGTTGAGATGGGCGCGGACAAAACCGGGCTGACAGGCAAGCTCAAGCAGTTTGTTAATCGCATGGTCAAACGTTAGGGAATACGCATGCATCCGGCTTTTTCAGTCATTTTTTTTACGGTTCTGTCAGGCGCGGGCTTCGGTTTGTTCGCGCTAATTTACCTGGCAGATTTGTTCAAGCTGGGCGGTGGAATGCCTGGCACGCATGTTTTCTGGACGGGTGTGCTGGCCATCGTCATGGTGGGTGTCGGACTGATTTCCTCCACGCTTCATTTGGCCAATCCTAAAAACGCCTGGCGCGCGTTTTCACGCTGGCGCACATCCTGGCTGTCGCGTGAAGGCGTGCTGTCGGTCGCTTTCTATCCTTTTGCGCTGGTCTATCTGGCGCTTTACTGGCTGGACATGTGGCCTGTGCTTCGGCATTTGTCTGGCGCGGTTGCGACCTTGATTGCGTGGATGACCATTTTTTCCACCGCGATGATCTATGCCAGCCTTAAGACCATACGCCAGTGGAATACCCCTTTGGTGCCTGCGGCTTACCTTTCGCTGGGCCACTTTTCCGGCGGCATGATTCTGCTGGTGGTGGCGATGATGGCCAAGGCAGATGTCATGCCCTATGTGCTGATGTCGCTGTTCCAGTTGTTCGTTGCAGCCTTCGTGAAGGCGATTTATTTCTACTGGATCACTCGTATCGGGGTCGGTTCAACGATAAATACCGCAACTGGATTTACCCGTGCCCAGGTTCGCCTGCTGGATGCGGGACATACGCACGGGACATTTCTAACCCAGGAGTTCGGTTACCAGGTTCCGCGCTTGCGGGCTTCGGGATTGAAAGTGATTTCCATGCTGCTGGCTTTTGCTCTTCCCGTGCTGTTGCTGGGGCTGGCCTTGGAACAGGCCAACCTGACACTGGGTATTGCAGCGCTGCTGTCTGTTTTCGCCGGCCTGATTGCCGAAAGATGGCTTTTCTTTGCCGAGGCAAGGCATGTCGTCAACCTGTTTCATGGCGCGCAGCGCAGTTGACCAACAGGTTGCCTATTGATTTTTCAGGGAAAATCCGTATATTAGCGTTTGTTAATGCAATTCATCTGGAGTAACTCAAGCCATGTTCGGAGTTCGTGAAATAGACCCCAATCAACTGGAAGCCCTGAAGGCAAATGGTTCCCTGCAACTGATCGACGTCAGGACCGAGGCGGAATTCGCCCAGGCCAAGATCGAAGGCTCTACCCATATTCCCCTGCATATGCTCCCGCTGAAAGTACAAGACTTGCAGAAAAGCGAACCCATCGTGTTTTATTGCCGCTCGGGCGCGCGTTCAGCGCAGGCTTGCGCCTGGCTGATGTCTCAAGGGGTGAGCAATGTTTATAACCTGTCGGGCGGCATCATGAATTGGGCCAGGTCCGGCAAGGCCTTGGCGGCTTGATCTGCCAAAGTCAAATTACCCTGTTCCGTATTGCAATAATTTGACCTGTGGGTTAACGTAAGAAGTTCCTGATTTGTTAACGTTTGGAGACACTCAAAATGGATTTCAGTAAAGAACTTGATGCCCGTGGCCTCAACTGCCCCCTGCCCATCCTGCGCACCAAGAAAGCGCTTGCCGAGATGACCAGCGGCGACATTCTGAAAGTGATTGCCACCGATCCGGGTTCCGTCAAGGACATGCAGGCATTTGCCAAGCAGACGGGCAACGAACTGGTGAATTCCGCCGAAGCCGGTGGTGAATACACTTTCTTCATGAAGAAAAAATAATTCGGCGCCAAGACCGACAACCTTGCCAATTTAGACCGGGAGACATCGCATGGAAACCAAAAAGCTTGCCATTATCGCCACCAAGGGAACGCTCGATTGGGCCTACCCGCCATTCATTCTTGCTTCCACTGCAGCGGCGCTGGGTTATGACGTGCAGATTTTCTTTACTTTCTATGGCCTGCAGCTGGTGCGCAAGGATGTTTCCGGCCTGAAGGTAAGCCCGCTGGGCAATCCCGGCATGCCAATGAAAATGCCATTTGGTCCCAAGTGGTTCAAAGGCATCAACTGGAACATTCCCAACGCCGTGCAGTCTCTGGTGCCGGGTTATGAGAATGTTGCCACCAGCCTGATGAAAATGACTATTGCCAATAACGGCGTGGCGACCATTCCGGAACTGCGCAGTCTTTGCCAGGAGGCCGATGTGAAATTCATTGCCTGTCAGATGACGGTTGAACTGTTTGGCTTTGAGCACAGCGACTTCATCGATGGTATGGAATACGGTGGCGCAGCCACCTTCTTCGAATTTGCCGGCGAATCGGATATCTGTCTGTTCATCTGAAGGATACGGATTAAACAAACAACAAAGGCGGCTGAGGCTGCCTTTTTTGTTGTCAATTGTATTGGCATTGTTTGTGGTTTTCATGCAACGTGATCAAGCGGTTTGTTGCAATTCCCGTCATTAATTTTCGTGCTTTGAGGTATATTCCTTCTACTTAATCAGAAGGTTAAGCCTTGCATAACAGATTATTTTGCTCAGGAGGCACCATGAAATTCACACGTCTCGCTATTGGTCTTGCACTCGCAGGCCTCTCTATTGGCGCAAACGCAACCAACGGTTATTTTTCCCATGGCTATGGCATGAAAGCCAAGGGCATGGCTGGGGCCGCCACAACCAGCACTGAAGATGCCTTCTTTGGTGCCAATAACCCTGCTGCCGCTGCTTTTGTGGGCAACCGTATGGATTTGGGTGCGGATTTGTTCAGCCCTATTCGTCAAGCTACGAATGTGGGTGGTGCTCTTAGCGGATATGCAGAAAGTGAATCCAATTTCTTCCTCATTCCTGAGTTTGGCTATAACCGCATGATTAATCCTGATCTAGCGCTAGGGGTGACGGTTTATGGCAATGGAGGTATGAACACGAACTATGATCCGATAGTTTCTCCTGCGCCAAATATGCTGGGTGGGGTAGGGAATCTAGGGGTTGATCTGATGCAGTTGATTGTTGCACCAACAGCCGCATATAAGTTGGCACCAAATCATTCAGTTGGTATTTCTCCTCTTTTGGGCTATCAGCGTTTCCGGGCAGAAGGCTTGCAAGGATTTGCTGGCTTTCAAGCTCCCGGCACACCTAGCATGGCCAATAATCTAGGGTATGACGATGCCTTTGGCTACGGTGTACGTGTCGGCTACTTGGGCAAGATTACCCCAACGGTAACGATTGGTGCAGCATATGCTTCCAAAATGAATTTTAGTGAGTTTGACACGTATGCTGGCCTTTTCGCTGAGCAAGGCGATTTCGATATCCCGGAGAATTACAATGTGGGTATATCTTGGCAGGCAACGCCGGCGGTTAGGTTGGCGCTGGATTATCAGCGTATCAATTACAGCGATATCAATTCAATTGGCAATCCAGTATTTCCAAACTTTGCTTTTAACCTTTTGGGAAATGACGCAGGTCCGGGTTTTGGTTGGGATGATGTAAATGTATTTAAACTCGGTATGGAATACAAATACAATAATTCTTGGACGCTCCGTGCTGGTTATAGTCATGCCAATAATCCTATCGAAGGTGATTTAGCGTGTGCAGGCATGCCTTTCAATACCACTTGTGGTGAAGTCATGTTCAATATCTTGGCACCTGCAGTTGTTGAGAACCACATAACACTGGGCTTTACATATAAACGTGCCAATGGTGACGAAATCACTGCCGCATACATGCATGGATTTGATAATGATGTAAGTGGTGCACGTCCAGGTTTCGGTGGTGGTATCGATACAATTAGGATGTACCAAAACTCTGTGGGCCTTCAATATAGCTGGAAGATGTAATTCTCTTTTTGCTAATATTCTTATACAATCAGAACCGGGCCTTGTGCCCGGTTTTTTGTTGCGACTTTCATAAGGTGTGACATGCTGAAATTTCTTGTCCTGGCTGTAATGCTTTTTTCATCGTCCATGTCCTGGGCGATCACGCCCTATGTTCTGGGGGAAAAGTTTAAACCGGCGGAAACGGCCAAGGTGGCGGATGAGGTTGAAGCCAGGCTCAAATCCGCGGGTTTCCAGGTGTTGGGGCGCTATTTGCCGCATCAGCTTCCGGATTATGGAGTTGTGGTCGTTTCGGATGAAGGAATCCTGAACGAGATTCGGACGCTGGGTGGATCGAACATCGTTGGGGCAGGTATTCGCGTCGGGGTCAAGTCGGACGGCACAGTGACCTACATGAACCCGGATTACTGGTATCGGGCTTATTTCCGTGGGCAGTTTCCGAAAGCCGAAAAAACTGTCAGTGCCCTGAAAGAGAAACTGGCCAAGACGCTTGGCGCGGGCCTTGGTTTTGGTGGCGATGAAACAGCGGAAGACTTGCCCAAGTACCGTTATCTGGTTGGTATGGAGCGATTCGATTCCGAAAAAAATCTCCTTGCTCAATATGTGAGTTTTGACGAAGCCGTGAAGTCTGTTCAGGACAATCTGGCCAAGGGCGCAGCCAGGACGTCAAAGGTTTATGAAGTGGTGATGCCAGAGAAAAAAATGGCTGTGTTTGGCGTGGCCATGAATGACGAGACACTGGGTGATGGCCGCTGGATAGCAAAAATTGGCGGACAGGAAAGTATCGCCGCGCTGCCTTATGAACTCTACGTGGTAAACAATTCGGTCTATGCCTTGTTTGGCCGCTACCGGATTGCCGTTTCCTTTCCGAATCTGAGCATGGGGCATTTCATGCGCATCCATTCCACTCCGAATGAAATCGTGGACATGCTCGGTGCGGTAGCCGGGGCAAAATCCGCAAAGAAGTAATAAGCTCTTTGCAAAGTGAAAGGGCCGCATCGCGGCCCTTTTTCATTGCATCAATCTGGAAAGCTGGTTTGTTAATTTTTCCAGAGTTGCCGTGAACTCGGCCAGCCTTTTCCTTTCCTGTTCGACCACCGCAGGGGGGGCTTTGTCGGCGAAATTGGGATTGCCGAGTTTGGCCTTGCATTTGCTGATCTCGACTTCGATTCGGTCGATTTCCTTTTTCAGGCGCGCGATCTCGGCATCCTTGTCGATTTCGATCTGCAGCATCAGCCGGCAGTCGCCCACGATGGCAACTGGGGCATCACCCGCAGGCAATTCCGGATTGATGTCGAATTTGGAGAGTTTGGCCAGTGCGGTCAGATAGGGACCAAATGCCTGATAACGGGTATTGTCGCCAGCCAGTGCGAGCGGCACTTTCTCTGCGGGTGAAAGTTTCATTTCGCCTCGCAGGCCGCGAACGGCGTCTACCAGCGATTTGAGTTCTTCAATCCGGGCGGTGGATTGCCTGTCATCAGCATTGTCATTTGCCTGAGGATAAGGCTGAAGCATGATGCTGTTGCCGCTGTCGCTGGAGGGCGCCTTATTCAAGGCAACGCCCGCGAGGGGCGCAACCTTTTGCCAGAGTTCTTCCGTAATAAAGGGAATGATGGGATGCGCCAAACGCAACGCGCTTTCCAGAACGTGAATCAGTGTATGACGGGTGGCTCGCTGCTTCGCTTCGTTACCGGTTTGGAGCTGTACCTTGGCCAGTTCCAGATACCAGTCGCAATACTCGTCCCAGACGAATTCATAGATCGCGCGGCTGGCCATGTCGAAGCGGTATTCGGAGAAAGCGCTCAGAACATCGCGAGTGGCTTCGCTAAGCCGGCTGATAATCCAGTGATCGGCAAAGGAATATTCGCGTGGCTGGCTGGCATCGCCCCCGCAGTCCTTGCCATCTGTGTTCATCAGGACGAAGCGTGTCGCATTCCACAGCTTGTTGCAGAAGTTGCGATAACCCTCGCAGCGCTGCAAGTCGAACTTGATGTCGCGTCCGTGCGTGGCCAGGCTGGCGAAGGTAAAGCGCACGGCATCGGTGCCAAATGCGGGAAAACCATTTGGATAGTCGGCGCGGGTTTGTTTGGCGATGGACTCAGCCTGTTTCGGATTCATCAGGCCGGTTGTGCGTTTGCCAGTCAATGCGTCCAGCGTGATGCCGTCTATCAAGTCGATAGGGTCGATGATGTTGCCCTTGGACTTGCTCATTTTGTTGCCATGCGCGTCGCGCACGAGGCCAGTCACATAAACCTCGTGAAAGGGTACCTTGCCGGTAAAGTGCAAGGTCATCATGACCATGCGCGCCACCCAGAAAAAAATGATGTCAAAGCCAGTGACGAGGACTGAGCCAGGCAGGAAGTTTTTGAGCTCGGGTGTTTCTTCCGGCCAGCCCAATGTCGAGAATGGCCACAGCGCGGAGGAAAACCATGTGTCGAGTACGTCTTCATCCTGTTTGAGGGCGCGGCCGCCCGCGAGCCTGTTTGCTTCATCCTCGTTATGGGCGACGTAAATGTTGCCATCGTCGTCATACCACGCGGGGATGCGATGCCCCCACCAGAGCTGGCGGGAGATGCACCAGTCCTGAATGTTTTCCAGCCACTGGTTGTAGGTGCTGGTCCAGTTTTCCGGCACGAACTTGAGCTCGCCGGTTTTTACGACATCCAGTCCGCGTTTGGCCAGGCCTTCCATGGCCATGAACCACTGGTCGGTCAGCATGGGTTCGATGACGGCGTGCGTGCGGTCGCCGCGCGGCACCATGAGTTTGTGCGGCTTGGCCGCGACCAGAAGGTTTTTGTCCTTCAGGGCAGCAAGAATCTTCTCGCGTGCGACATAGCGATCCAGGCCCTGATATTCAGCCGGCCCCAGTTCATTGATTCTTGCGTCAAGCGTCAGAATACTGATGGGTACAAGTTTGTGGCGTTGGCCAACGGCATAGTCATTGAAGTCGTGGGCGGGGGTGATCTTGACCACGCCGGTGCCAAAAGCCGGGTCGACATATTCGTCGGCAATGATCGGGATGCTGCGCTCGGCGATGGGCAAACGGACGTGTTTGCCTATCAGGTGGCGGTAGCGTTCGTCATCCGGATGGACGGCCACGGCCACATCGCCCAGCAGGGTTTCCGGACGTGTCGTGGCGACTTCCAGGTGTCCTGCTTTACCCTCCAGCGGGTAGAGGATGTGCCACATGAAACCGTCCTCTTCCTGGTTGACGACCTCCAGATCGGACACGGCGGTTTGCAGGACGGGGTCCCAGTTGACCAGGCGCTTGCCTCGATAAATGAGCCCCTGTTTGTGCAACGCGATAAAAACCTCGGTGACAGCTTTTGACAAGCCATCATCCATAGTGAAGCGCTCGCGGCTCCAGTCGGGCGAGGTGCCCAGCCGGCGCATCTGCCGGGTGATGGTGGAACCGGAATGCTCTTTCCATTCCCAGACTTTTTCCAGGAATTTTTCGCGGCCCAGGTCGTGGCGGGAAACGCCTTTGGCATCGAGCTGACGTTCGACCACGATCTGGGTTGCGATACCGGCATGATCTGTGCCGGGTTGCCAGAGCGTGTTGTCGCCTTGCATGCGATGCAACCGGATAAGCGCGTCCATTAGGGTGTGCTGGAAGGCGTGTCCCATATGCAGCGTGCCCGTAACATTGGGCGGCGGCAGCATGATGCAGTAGGACGGATGAGTTGAATCGCCGGCTGAAAGATTAGAGCCAGGTTTGAAATAGCCGGCGGATTCCCACTGTTGATACCAGCGGGATTCGATGTCTTTGGGCTCGAAAGCTTTGGCGAGTTCCATGCGGGTTGCCGTGGATTCAAAACCCGCAATTATAACGGCACGGGGAGATTCTCAGGGTTTCCCGAGTCTTTCATTGATGGCTTCGCGCACGATTTCGCGGATGTTGACATCAAGCTGCGCCAGCAGCGCCGAGACGGTATCGTCCAGGCTGTTGTGAATCTGCGAGGAAATCTTGTCCTGAAGCAGCGCTGACAATTTTGGTTCCAGTTCCCCCATCAACTGCTCGGCCATGGTATCCGAGATGGCATGTGATTCCTCTGCCGCCGGCATAGACGGTTGTTCTGTTTGCGGGGAAGACTCTGGTGGGGGAGGTATCGATTCCGTGACGGCCAGTTCTGCTTCTGGTGCCTCGGTTATTTCTGCTACCGGAGAACTGGAAAGACTGCCCATGACCATGACATCGGTCAGGACGGGCAGCCAGGCATCCGGCGGCGGGGCGGCAGGCTCCTCGACCTGAATAGGCTCGGCTACTCTGGTTTCCTGCGCAGGAAGCTCGGTCTCGTTGCCACGGTGCTTCTTGAGCAACGCATCCATTTTGTCGAGTAGAGGGTCCTGGCTCATTGTGCTATGCCTTGTTCCATCTTTCAGATGCCAAACTTAGTGCTGACCTTGCAGGTCATGCGTTACCAGATCATAGCCCCGTTCCTTGTAGTAGCGATAGCGTTGCCGGCTTGCCATCAGGTCGGTTTCTTCCGGGGTAACGATTTCCAGTAAGCGGTCGAAACGGCTGAATACTGAAGGGGGTTCATGATCAAGGTTGATGATGATATCGGCGCGGGCCAGCGTTTCCATGCGCGAGCCGATAAGTATGGGCGTGGTCGCCGCGAGCGGGCTGTCATCCAGACAATGCGGAATGAATGACAGTGTGGGCTGGGTCCATAGCAGCCTGTCAACCTCCCTGGCAATGGCGTTATCTGGAGCATATACCAGCACGTTCAGTTTCTGGCTCCAGGCTTTGGCAATCAGTTGGCGGGCAACGGCCAGCTTGTTTTCGGCGTGGGTATAAAAGCTGATGTGGGTCATTGGGCGAGGGTTTTCGTCAGCTCTGCTGCTCAATCAGGAATTGGGTCAGCAAGGGAACGGGGCGGCCGGTGGAACCCTTTTTCTCGCGTCCGCTCCGGTAGGCCGTACCGGCAATATCGAGATGGGCCCAGGGGTAGCTTTGGGTAAACTTTGACAAAAAGCAGGCAGCGGTAATGGAGCCGCCCGCCCGCCCGCCAATGTTGGCAACATCGGCCAGCGCGCTTTTCAACTGCTCCTGGTATTCATCCCACAACGGCATGCGCCACACCCTGTCCCAGGCATGGTCCGCGGCCTGTTCCAGTCCCTGCGCCAGTTTGTCGTCATTTGCGTACAGGGCGCTTGGATGATGGCCCAGCGCAATGACGCAGGCCCCCGTCAGTGTCGCCAGGTCGATTACGGCAGCGGGTTTGAAGCGCTCGGCATAGGTCAGCGCATCGCACAGGATGAGCCGGCCTTCGGCATCGGTGTTGAGAATCTCAATGGTCATTCCGGACATGGCCGTGACGATATCGCCAGGCTTGTTGGCGGAGGCGTCGGGCAGGTTTTCGCAGGCGGGGATCAGTCCGACCACATTGAGCTTGAGACCCAGTTCACCCATGGCACGGAACGTGCCGAGCACTGAGCCGCCGCCGCTCATGTCGTAATTCATTTCGTCCATGTCCGCCGCGGGTTTCAGGGAAATTCCGCCGGCGTCGAAGGTAATGGCCTTGCCGACCAGGACGATGGGCTTGTCGCCTTTCTTGCCGCCCTCATGGCGCAGCTCAATGAATTGGGGCGGCTTGTCACTGCCCTTGGCAACAGACAGAAATGAGCCCATGCCAAGCTTTTCGCAGGCAGCGCGATCCATTACCCTGCACTTGAATCCATAAGTTTTCGCAAGCTGTTTTGCCTGATTTGCCAGATAGACAGGCGTGCAGACATTGGAGGGCAGATTGCCAAGATCCTTGGCCAGTGTCATGCCATGGGCAATGGCAACTCCCTGCTTCAACCCTTTGCTGGCAGCGGTTTCCTGACGTTTGCTGGCGGTAAAACTGATATGCCTGAGTTTGGCGGGGTCCAATGGCTTGCTTTTCATCTGCTCGAAACGGTACAGGGCATCGCTCGCCACGATGGCTGCCTGAGCTGAATTCCAGACGATATCGCGCTTGCTGACCTGGGTTTCCGTCAGTGTCACGGCGATATGTTCGACGCCGGTATCCTTTAGCGCGTCAATTGCCGTGGCGATGGCATCACGGTAGCGCTTCTCCGAGAATTCATCTTCCTTGCCCAGTCCCACCAGGAGAACACGAGGCGCCGCAATGCCGGAAATTCCGTGCAGCAACAGCGTGCCGCCGGGTTTGCCATTCATGTCGCCGCTGCGAAGAATTTTTGTGAGGTGCCCGCCGGAGGATTTGTCCAGTGCGCGTCCAGAGGCTGTCAATTGCCTGTGATCATGGACGCCCGCAACAATGCAATCGCAGCGCAGTTTCGCGGCATCGTCGGTTTTTATGCTAAATTTGATTTCGTTTGGTTTGGCTGACATGGGGTTTCTTTGACCTTCTTAACTTGGATAACTCCAATCTTTGCAAACACCAGCCGGATAGTCAAAACCTCCTTGAGTCCAATTTGAGTTCCGAGACCCCTATTTAATGCGTTATCGTCAGGCACTGCTCCGGGAATTGAGCTTGACGAGCGGGGCTTCGCTCATTGTTTTGATCGCGATTACCCTGGTGACGCTTTTCATCCGTTTGCTGGGGGATGCCGCACGGGGCGAACTTGCCAACGAAGCCGTGTTTACCTATCTGGGCTTCAGCCTGCTGCATTTTTTGCCTGTTCTTCTTTCAATCGGGATATTCATCGGCGTTTTGCTCACCTTCATGCGCTATTGGCGCGATAGCGAGATGGTGATCTGGCTGAATTCGGGGCTTTCCCTGCTGGACTGGGCCAAGCCTGTCCTGCTTTTCATATTGCCACTTGTGGCGGTGCTGACTTTGCTGACAACGGCGCTGATTCCATGGGCGATGAACAAGAAGGATATTTACAGGCAGGAGTTGTTGAGCCGGGAGGATACTTCGGCAATTGCACCTGGACTGTTTGCGGAATCCCATGGCGGGGAACGGGTTTATTTCGTCGAGAATCTGAATCCCCTGACTGGAACCGTGAAGAATGTTTTCATGCAGTCCAGCGAGGGCGACAAGCTGGGCGTGGTCGTTGCAGCCGAGGGCCGCCAGGATAAGCTTGAGGACGGTACCCGCTTTCTGATTCTTTCTCAGGGCCGTCGCTATGAGGGAACGCCAGGCAGGGCGGATTACCGTATCGTTCAGTTCGAGAAATACTGGATGCGTCTGGATCCTGTTGAAGCCCAGGCCAGGGGCATGACGGCCAGAAAAACCGGCACGCTCGATCTGCTCAAGCAGGCCGCACCCGATGCGCGGGCTGAGTTGCTGGGCCGTCTGAGTTCGCCCATCAGCGCTGTTGTGCTGGCTTTGTTCGCTTTGCCGCTCAGCTTTGTGAATACGAGAGCCCGCCGTTCATTCGGTTTGATTGCAGCCTTGCTCATTTACTTTCTCTACAACAATCTGATGTCCATCAGTCAGGCCTGGGTTGCGCAGGACAAATTGAATGTCGTGGCCGGTTTGCTCTTGGGGCACCTGCCCATGATCATTGCGCTGGTGCTTTTCTTTGCATATCGGCTTCGCATGAAGCCGCTCAGGACCGTAAATCCTTGAACCTGATCGCACGCTATTTGCTGAAGGAAGTGGCATTTGCCGCAGGCTTTATATTTCTTGCGTTGTTGGTGCTGTTTTCCTTTTTTGATCTGGTCAATGAACTTGGCGGCATGGGCAGGGGCGGCTACGGGCTGGCGCAGGTTGCGTTGTTTGTCTTGCTGAATATTCCCGGCCACGTTTATGAAATTGTTCCCATCGCAGCACTGATTGGCACCCTGTTTGCCATGTCACGGCTGGTCATGAATTCCGAGTTTGCCGTGATGCGGGTTTCGGGAATTTCCAACTGGCGTCTTTCTGCGTACCTCGGTGTCGCGGGCCTCGTGTTCGCACTGATCGCGTTGGGAGTGGGTGAGCTTGTGGCACCGTGGACCGAGCAGGCGGCCCAGAAGCTGAAATTGCGTGCGACTAAATCCGTTGTGGCTCAGGCTTTCCGGAGCGGACTGTGGGTAAAGGATGGCAATGCCTTCGTTAACGTGCGGGAAGTCTTGCCGGATGCGAGCCTTCGGGATATCAGGATTTATGAATTCAACGACAAATGGGAACTGGTCCGGATTACCGGCGCCCGGAATGGTGTCTGGCAGAAGAATCAGCAGTGGTTGCTGGAAAATGTGAGCGACACGGCGTTCTCGCCCGAGGCAATCAAGGTCATGGACGAGCCGAAAAGAAGCTGGCGTTCGGTGCTAAGCCCGGACATTCTGAGTGTGCTGCTGGTGGCGCCGGAAAAAATGGCGACACCGGTATTGCTCAAATACATCCAGCACCTGAAGGCGAACAAACAAAAAACCTCACGCTACGAAATGGCACTTTGGTCAAAAATCCTGTACCCCTTCGCCATTCCGGTGATGATGCTGATGGCCTTGCCGTTTGCCTTCCATTCTCCCCGCTCTGGCGGCATCAATCTTAAAATCTTTCTCGGAATTCTTGCCGGTTTGGGTTTCCATCTCAGCAATCGCCTGATTTCGCATGTGGGCTTGTTGAACGATTGGCCGCCCATGCTGACTGCGGTCGCGCCCTCGCTGTTTTTCCTGGCCCTGGCCCTGGGTGCGCTGGGATGGCTGGAGCGGCGTTGAATCAGATCGTGCTGATTAACCGCGTTTTTGCCAGCCTGTCGTGCAGAAACTGCCTTTGCGGATCAAAAAACATCCAGAGGAAACCAACTCCCAAAAACCCCAGGCTGATTATTGCGAGGAAAAACCGCAATATGCCTTGAGGGGGGCTGATGTTTGCGCCACTCAGATTGGTCAATCGGATTCGCCAGGTTTTCATGGCCAGCGTTTGGCCGCCGCGGGTCCAGAAAACCAGAAAATAAATCATCAGCACAATGAGCAGGTAAAGCTGAAACACTGCTTTTTCGAGCGGTCCGTCTGCATTGCCAAAGAGGGGAATATAGACAAATCCGGCCGCCATCAAGACCGCAAGGATAAGAAAGGACTCATATAGCATGGCGGCCAGACGTCGCCAGATGCCGGGAATTTTTGGCTGGGAGGTTGCGTTTTCTTGCATGGAGGTTCTATATTCGCAGTAAAGTGCGGCAAATAGCCGCAGAGGCCAGATAATAATTCGAGGAGGAGGTTGGCGATGCATATCGTAAAGCAACTCATGGCCATACCCGGTGTGATCGCTGCGGGTGAATTTGCGTATCGAGGAGACCGGTTCTCCTTTGAGGGCGCCTTGACCGCGGAATATGCCAGGATGGCGTCCATTCTTTGCCGCTCCAACACCATGAGCGTCAACATGCAATCCGAAATTTTCGATTCGTTTGCCGCGAACTGCGGATGCAAGCCGATGCAGGGCTGGATAGTGCGGGGCGCGCAGGCATCGGTATGCAATGTCGGAAATTATTTTGCCTTTATCGAGAACCGGCCGGACCTTTTGAATGATGTCATGACCATCATGCGTGCCAAGGTTGGCGATGTTGGCGACGATTTGCTGGTCAATCTGTATGCGAAAATCGGCGGCGATGTGAAGGAAGCCTTGTACTGACCAGCGGTTGAACCGGATTATTCGGTCAGTTTAGAACATATACGATTTCGGGAGGAGAGCAGTCATGACACTGGAACAGATGATGGATTTGCCGGGCGCGCTGGCAGCATTTTCTTACACGGACAAAGGCGATATCACGGGTCACCAGATTCGCGAGGGTACTGAAATCACGCCGCAGATTCTCGATTTGCTGGCGCATTCCTGCGTGGCGAATATGGCTGTTGCCACACTTGAAGCGCGGGGTTGGGAATCCCTTACCGGGCAAAAAGGCTTTGAGCCATTGCAGGGGTTTTCCATGGTCGGGCTGGAATGGTCGGTGGTGGTGGGTGATCGTTGCGGTGTCATCCTCAAGAATCGTGATGTCAATTACGAAGCCTCATTCAATGCCGTCCAGGCCTGCACGGCGTAACCAGAGTAAATAACATGCCCCTGAAGAAACTACTCGTGCTGGATGGTGTGGTGGCAGTTTGCCGGTTTCAGGATGATGGCAGCATCATGGATGCGGCCGGCATGCTGCCCGCCGACATGATGGAGCGCCTGGCGAAATTTGCGCAGTGGTATCGCCGCATGGTTTCGGGAAACACCGATCTGTTCTCCCTGTTTTCGCAAATGCGCGGCTGGGCGCCTTCGCAAGGCTGGGTCGTGCATGGTTCGCAGGTGTCGGTGTGTTCAATGGGAAACCTGGTTTGCATGATGCAAAACGGACAGGGATCGCTGAATGAAATCATGTCCGCGCTGGCAGAGGTGGCGCATGATTAACACTGCTTGATGTCAGGGTATTCCACCTAATGCACAACAAACAGGCCCCAAGCGGGCCTGTTTTCATTCTCTTCCTTGACCGCGGTGGGCTAAAACGTTACCCTTCAACGTTTACGGAAAACTTTGTTTTTAGGCGTTTTTTTATGGAATTAACCGGCGCCGAGATCGTCGTAAACTGTCTTGCCGAAGAGGGGGTCGAATTTGTGTTCGGCTATCCGGGCGGGGCAGTACTCAATATTTACGACGCAATCTTCAAGCAGAATAAATTCAAGCATGTTCTTGTGCGGCACGAGCAGGCCGCCGTGCATGCGGCCGACGCTTTTTCTCGCGCTTCGGGCAAGGTGGGGGTGGCGCTGGTGACCTCCGGGCCCGGCGTGACCAACGCCGTGACGGGGATTGCCACGGCTTACATGGATTCCATCCCGGTGGTCATTATTTCCGGTCAGGTGCCTACGCCTGCAATCGGGCTGGATGCATTTCAGGAAGTGGACGCGGTGGGCGTCACGCGGCCCTGCGTCAAGCACAATTTCCTGGTCAAGGATGTGAAGGATCTGGCTGCCACGATCAAGAAGGCATTCCATATTGCAGCAACTGGCCGCCCGGGGCCTGTGCTGGTGGATATTCCCAAGGACGTGACGGCGCACAAAACGGAATTCGTCTACCCGGATTCGGTGTCCATGCGTTCCTATAACCCTGTTCTCAAGGGACATGCCGGTCAGGTCAAAAAGGCAGCGCAAATGCTGCTGGAAGCCAAGCGCCCCATGATTTATACCGGCGGTGGCGTCATTCTCGGCAACGCCTCGGAGCAGGTGACCGAGTTGGCGAAGCTGTTGCATTTCCCCTGCACCAACACCCTGATGGGGCTGGGCGGGTACCCTGCCAGCGACCGGCAATTTCTGGGCATGCCGGGCATGCATGGCACCTACGAAGCCAACATGGCCATGCAGCATAGCGATGTGCTGCTGGCGGTCGGCGCGCGCTTCGATGATCGCGTGATCGGCAACCCGGCGCATTTCGCGCGCGAGCAGCGCCGGATTATTCATATCGACGTTGATCCTTCCTCGATCTCCAAGCGGGTCAAGGTGGATGTGCCCATCGTTGGCGATGTCAAACAGGTGCTGGATGAGTTGCTTAAGCTGCTCAAGGCCAGCAAGGAAAAACCGGACGAGTCCGCGCTCAATACCTGGTGGACGCAGATCGAATTGTGGCGCTCGCGTAATTGCCTCAAATACAACCGCGAGTCGGACATCATCAAACCGCAATACGTTGTCGAGAAGCTTTGGGAAGCGACAAAGGGCGATGCCTTTGTGACTTCCGACGTTGGCCAGCATCAGATGTGGGCCGCGCAGTTCTACAAGTTCGACAAGCCGCGCCGCTGGATCAATTCTGGCGGTCTGGGCACCATGGGCGTGGGGCTGCCCTATGCGATGGGTGTGCAGCTTGCCCATCCCGATGCCCAAGTGGCCTGCGTGACTGGTGAATCCAGCATCCAGATGTGCATCCAGGAACTGTCCACCTGCAAGCAGTACCGCCTGCCGGTAAAGATCGTCAACCTCAACAACCGTTACATGGGCATGGTGCGGCAGTGGCAGGAGTTCTTCTATGGCAGCCGCTACGCCGAGTCCTACATGGATTCGCTGCCGGATTTCGTGAAACTGGCGGAATCCTACGGGCATGTCGGCATGCGCATCGACAAGCCCTCGGATGTCGAGGCAGCGCTCAAGGAAGCGTTTTCGCCTGCCTTGAAAGAACGGCTGGTGTTCATGGATTTCATCACCGACCAGACCGAAAACGTCTATCCCATGGTCGAAGGCGGCAAGGGACTGTCGGAAATGATACTGGCGGAGGAGCTCTGACATGCGCCATATCATTTCCCTGCTGATGGAAAACGAATCGGGCGGCCTGTCGCGCGTTGCGGGCCTGTTCTCTGCCCGTGGCTACAACATCGAGTCGCTGACGGTGGCGCCGACCGAGGATGCCACCCTGTCGCGCATGACCATCGTGACAAAAGGCTCCGAGGATGTCATCGAGCAGATCATCAAGCAGCTGAACAAGCTGGTTGACGTGGTCAAGGTGCTTGATCTCACAGAAGGCAGCCATATCGAACGCGAACTGATGCTGGTCAAGGTGCGCGCCTCGGGCAAGGATCGCGAGGAAATGAAGCGCATGGCTGATATCTTCCGCGGGCGCATCATCGATGTGGCCGACATGACCTATACCATCGAACTGACGGGTACGGGTTCAAAGCTGGATGCCTTTCTGGAGGCGCTGGATGACAGCGCGATACTTGAAACGGTGCGCACCGGTGCATCCGGCATCGGGCGCGGCGACCGCATTCTTAAAGTCTGAATTCTTGGATACAACTTAAAGCAAGGGAAAAACATGAAGGTTTATTACGACAAGGACGCTGACCTGTCCATCATCAAGAAAAAGAAGGTTGCCATTGTGGGTTACGGCTCACAGGGACATGCGCATGCCAACAACCTGCAGGATTCCGGCGTGAAGGTTACTGTCGGTCTGCGCAAGGGCGGCGCATCGTGGGACAAGGCCAAGAAGGCTGGCTTGAACGTCAAGGAAGTGGCGGCGGCCGTCAAGGAAGCCGATGTGGTCATGATCCTGGTGCCGGACGAGCAGCAGTCAGAACTGTATTACAATGAGATCGAGCCCAACCTGAAGAAGGGCGCCGCGCTGGCCTTTGCCCATGGCTTCAATATCCACTACAACCAGATCGTGCCGCGCAAGGATGTGGACGTGATCATGATCGCGCCCAAGGGCCCGGGCCATCTGGTGCGTTCCACCTACACGCAGGGCGGCGGCGTGCCTTCGCTGATTGCGGTGTATCAGGACGTCTCCAAAAAATCCAAAGACATCGCGCTTTCCTACGCGGCAGCCAATGGCGGCACCAAGGGCGGCGTCATCGAGACCAGCTTCCGCGAGGAGACCGAGACCGATCTGTTCGGCGAGCAGGCCGTGCTGTGCGGCGGCTGCGTGGAACTGGTCAAGGCCGGTTTCGATACCCTGGTGGATGCGGGCTACGCCCCCGAGATGGCCTATTTCGAGTGCCTGCACGAACTCAAGCTCATCGTTGACCTGATGTACGAGGGCGGTATCGCCAACATGAACTACTCCATTTCCAACAACGCGGAGTATGGCGAATATGTAACCGGTCCCAAGGTCATCAACGACGAGTCGCGCTGGGCCATGAAGGAAGCGCTGGACAACATCCAGAACGGCAACTATGCCAAGCAGTTCATTCTGGAAGGCCGCACCAACTATCCTGAGATGACTGCGCGTCGCCGCTTGAACGCCGAGCATCCGATCGAAGTGGTGGGTGCCAAGCTGCGCGCCATGATGCCGTGGATCGGCAAGAACAAGCTGGTTGACCAGTCGAAGAACTAGAACCCCAAGGAAGGGTGAAGGGGGAAGGGTGTAAACCCCCAACCCTTCTCGTCCCCTTCCAACTTCATCATGCAAAACCACCCCATCATCGCCCGAGAAGGCTGGCCTTATCTGGCCGGTTCCTTGCTGGTCGCGATTGCCGCAACATGGATTCTGGGCAAATGGTCATTGCCGTTCTGGCTGTGGACGCTGTTTGTCCTTCAGTTCTTTCGCGATCCGGCGCGTGTTCCTCCGCTGGATGACGATGCGGTGATTTCACCTGCCGACGGCCGGATCGTCGCGGTCGAAAAGGTACAGGACCCGTATCTTGATCGAGAAGCGCTGAAAATCAGCGTGTTCATGAATGTGTTCAATGTGCATTCCAACCGAAGCCCGGTGGATGGTGAAATCAAGGGCCGCTGGTACAACCAGGGATCGTTCGTGAATGCCGATCTCGACAAGGCCTCCACTGAAAACGAGCGCAATGGGCTATGGATTTCCACCGAACGCGGTGATCTGACCTGTGTGCAGATCGCCGGACTGATCGCGCGCCGCATTCTTTGTTACGTACGCACGGGCGATACGCTGGTGCGCGGACAACGCTACGGTTTCATCCGTTTCGGATCACGGGTCGATGTCTACCTGCCCACAAGCGCCAGACCGGAAGTCTCCATTGGCGACAGGGTGAAGGCTGCCAAGACCATCCTGGCGCGCTGGTAGCTTTCCATTCCCAAATCAGGCCCTCGCTTTGTCGGCTTCCTCGCTCACTCCTGGCCGTATTCGCACATACTGTCTTCGTCGCTCGCTCGTTGCCTTCGCGCGATCATCCTGATTTGGAAATGGAATAGAATCTGAGCATGCTGGATTTCAAACACAGTAAACGCGAAGTCATGCGCACCCGGATGCGGGATCGGGGCATCTATATCCTGCCCAACCTGTTTACCATCGGCGCGCTGTTCGCGGGCTTCTATGCCATCGTGCAGGCCATGAACGGCCGCTGGGAACATGCGGCGGTGGCCATCTTCATCGCCATGGTGCTGGACGGCCTGGATGGACGTGTGGCGCGCATGACGCATACCCAGAGTGCATTTGGCGCGGAACTGGATTCGCTTTCCGACATGGTGTCGTTTGGCGTGGCGCCCGCGCTCATCATGTACGTGTATTCGCTCAAGGGCCTGGGTAAATTCGGCTGGATAGCCGCCTTTGTCTATTGTGCCGGCGCGGCCTTGCGATTGGCGCGCTTCAACACCCAGCTCGAAGTCGCGGACAAGCGCTTTTTTCAGGGCCTGCCATCACCCTCGGCGGCGGCCCTGGTGGCCGGGTTTGTCTGGGTCATGATCGAATATGGCGTCAGCGGCGAGGAAGTTGCCTGGCTGGCGGCGGGCGTCACCCTGTTTGCCGGCATCAGCATGGTTACCAATCTCAAGTTCTACAGCGGCAAGGAAATCAACCTGCGCCGCAGCGTGCCGTTCTTCGTGGTGCTGCTGATTGTTCTGTTTTTCATTCTGGTGTCCACCAGCCCGCCCGAAGTGCTGCTGATCCTGTTCGTGCTGTATGGACTGTCGGGTTATGTTTACACCACATGGCACTGGCTGAAACGCAAGGAAAAAACGTCCAAGGCCTTGCCAGACGAAGAAAAATAAAATAGATTTAGACCATGTCTAATTTGGCTTCTCCCTCCTTTGCCATCTGCCTGTCGAACATGCTGTTCGGCACCCTGCTGCTGCGCAAGCAGTAAGCGACCTTTATACTCCCCATACAATTACGAAGCGTTCCCCAGCAGGGGAACGAGTAGCAGACTACATGGGCCACGGGCCTGGAGAACAGCATGAACGACCGTTTATACATTTTTGACACCACCCTGCGCGATGGCGAGCAAAGCCCCGGCGCATCCATGACCAAGGAAGAAAAACTCCGCATCGCGCGCCAGCTCGAAAAGCTGGGCGTGGACGTGATCGAGGCGGGCTTTGCCGCCGCCAGTCCCGGCGATGCCGATGCGATTAAAACCATTGCCGAAAGCATTTGCGAGTCCACCGTCTGCTCGCTGGCCCGCGCCAACGAGCGCGACATCCGCGCGGCCGGCGAGGCCATCAGGCCAGCCAAGTCCGGGCGCATCCATACCTTCATCGCCACCAGCCCCATCCACATGGAAAAGAAGCTGCGCATGCAGCCCGACCAGGTGGTCGAGGCCGCGATCAAGGCGGTGAAACTGGCGCGCGAATACACCGACAACGTGGAGTTCTCCGCCGAGGATGCGGTACGGTCCGACATCGATTTCCTCTGCCGCATTTTCGAGGAAGTCATCAAGGCTGGCGCGAAAACCATCAATGTGCCGGATACCGTGGGCTATTCGATTCCGGCACTGTGGGGCGAGCGCATGAAGCAATTGATCGAGCGCGTGCCCGGTTCCGATAAAGTGATTTGGTCCACCCACTGCCACAACGATCTCGGCATGGCGGTGGCCAATTCGCTTGCAGCTGTCATGGCCGGTGCGCGTCAGGTGGAATGCACCATCAACGGTTTGGGCGAGCGCGCGGGCAATGCCTCGCTGGAAGAAATCGTCATGGCCGTGCGCACGCGCAAGGATGTGTTCAGTTGCGATTCCCGCATCGATACCACGCAGATCGTTCCGGCCTCAAAGCTTGTTTCTGGCATAACGGGTTATCCGGTTCAGCCCAACAAGGCCATCGTCGGGGCGAATGCCTTCGCCCATGAATCCGGCATCCATCAGGACGGCGTGATCAAGCACCGTGAAACCTACGAAATCATGCGCGCGGAGGATGTGGGCTGGAAGGCCAATCGCCTGACTTTAGGCAAACTCTCCGGCCGCAATGCCTTCAAGACCAAACTGGCCGAGCTGGGCATCGTACTGGATTCGGAAGAAGCGTTGAATGCTGCTTTCGCCCGATTCAAGGAACTGGCCGACAAGAAGCGCGAAATCTTCGACGAGGATTTGCAGGCGCTGGTGAGCGACGAGGGCTACGCCGCCGAGCACGAACGCTTCAAACTGGTATCGCTCAAGGTCTGCTCCGAAACCGGCGAAACGCCGCATGCTCGCCTGGTGATTACCGACGAAGGCCAGGAAAAGCCCGCGCAGGGCGATGGCTCCGGCCCGGTGGATGCCACTTTCAAGGCGCTGGAATCGGTCGTCAACAGCGGGGCGGACTTGTTGCTGTATTCGGTCAACAACATCACCAGCGGCACCGATGCGCAGGGCGAGGTGACAGTACGGCTGTCCAAGGGCGGGCGCATCGTCAACGGACAGGGCGCGGATACGGACATAGTCGTGGCTTCGGCCAAGGCCTACCTGCATGCGCTCAACAAGCTGCATAGCAAGCTGGAGCGGGCACATCCACAAGTTTGAGAGAGGACGATCATGGAAGAACCCAAACACGGAACACGCTTCAAGGCCGGCAATGCCGTGCTGGTGGTGGCATTGCTGGTCATGCTCTTCATGGGCACGTTAACCCAGTACATCGGGATGGGCGCGATGTTCCTGTGGATGGCGCTGGCCGCGCTGGGGTTTTACCTGATTTATACCGACAAATAAAAACTCTCGCTGACGGTAGCCTGGCCAGAGTGCGTGTTGTTTAAGGCCAAGTTGGCCGCCAAGTGTTTCGACCAGGGTTTTGCTGCTTTATGGCTTTTAGCGGTCGTTGAAACGGAACGTCAAAAATCACCGGATGGCAGTCAGCGTAGCTGGCTTACGGTCCGGTGGATAGGAAAGTTAGATCGTGGTGTATTCCAGAGCATATTCACGCTCCTTCTTGCGAGCCTTAAAGGCCCGACTATTTGGGAACGACAAACGCAGCAAATCGGTTGCCTTGCTTATGAAATCGGGGTCCGCATTGCATCCGAAATATAGGGCGGCAAATTCTGACTGCCTTAGAGGGACATAATCATACGGCCCCGTAGAGTTTGAGTACGGGTACCAGACGCGCCACTCTTGCTCATATAACCAGTGCGTGCTTTTTATGTATGCATATCGCCGGTAGAGCTGGTCTGCATCAATCCGGCCCATTCCTGTGAGATTGTCGATCCACTCGTTTTCTGAAAAAAACACTGGGGGAGTGTCTTGATATTCAACACGCCTAGCTACCGATAGCGGATTATCCTCCTCAGGAAGCGACCACAGCTCAAGCACTGCGCCCGTGTGATCCTTTGCATAGTGCGCCCACATTAATAGATTGTCTCGATCTTCAGTGACGCAAAACACCTTAATCCTAGGAAGCAGCCTTTGCTGCCAATGCTGCTGATATTGTTTTTGGGTGTCTTGAATCTGACAAAGAAGCGCTCGGAAAGGCTCGGCCGTCATGCTGAGCCATGCGTTCTTATCAAAACCATGAGTTGGATAGTGCTCATGCGCAGCAAGTACGATCTGGCCCCACACATCATTGTGGTCAACCTTTGGCCTTGACGGTAAGGCTGCGAGCTCTTCTATTCGATCTACTACTTTATTGTGCAGCGTGTTGATATCGAAATCAAAGTGAAGCCCGTGTTGCAAATCGAATGGGTCATTAAATTTTAACGGTGAGCTATATTGGACTGTGCGATTTGTCAGCACGGCCAGAGTGGTCTCGGCCGATGCATACTTATAAAATGGACGCTTGCCTGGTGCCTCAGAAGTCATGTTCGAGATCTAATAGTTAATATAGAGACAGGCATTTTACGAGTCCATCTTTTTGACTTTTCTATAGATATTCGGGCGTCAGTCTCTTGATTATGTGATGAAAAGCAAGAGGTACTGCTGAAGTTTCCTGTATAAATCGGTGGCCGGCTGACGAAAGCTACCGGCGATTTAGTGCTTCTCGTCTATAACGGCGTGTCCCATCAACTTGTCGATGACGGCAATGCCGATGGCGGACAGCACGAAGGCCATGTGGATGGTGACCTGCCAGAGCAGGGTTTTTTCATCCAGGTTGGGCGCGTTGATGAAGGTCTTCAGCAGGTGGATGGACGAGATGCCGATGATGGCGGTGGCGAGTTTCACCTTCAGCACATTGGCGTTAACGTGCGAGAGCCAGTCGGGCTCGTCGGGGTGGCCTTCCAGACCGAGTCTTGAAACGAAAGTTTCGTAGCCGCCGACGATGACCATGATGAGGAGGTTGGAAATCATCACGACGTCGATCAGCCCCAGCACCACCAGCATGATTTTCTCTTCGGTCAGGTGCGGGGTTTCCTGCACGAGGTGCGCGAGCTCCTTCCAGAACAGGAAGACGTACACGGCCTGCGCCACGATCAGGCCAAGATAAAGCGGCATCTGCAGCCAGCGGCTGCCAAACAGGATGGTGGAAAGCGGTTTCATGCGGGTCGGGTTGTTTTGCATCATCCGGGGCCTTTTGATAATCCGTAAATTGTTCGGACAGATTTTATCTCAGTCTGTTTCGGTATCGAGCGCGTCAAGGTAAAACCACTGGCCAGCCTGTCTCAGAAACCGGCTGGTTTCATGCAGCTTGTACGCGCGGCCATTGATTTTGTAGCGCGCAACGAATTCAACGATGGCGTGGTTGCCATCCTGCTGCTCATGCCGGATCAGTTTGAGGCCGATCCAGGCAGGCTGGGGCGGTTCGTCCAGATCAAGCGATGCCGGGCGGGTATCTGGGTGCCAGGTTGCCTGTAAATAAGGCGTGTCGTGCCGGGTGTAGGCGGTGTAGCGTGAACGCATCAACGCCTCGGCAGTGGGCGCTATCTGGCTGCCGCTGATGAACTGTCCGCAGCATGCCGCGTAATCTTTCGCGCTGCCGCACGGACAGGGATTTACTTCTTTTTTTGCCACCACCAGTACAACGCAATGCCTGTCACCACGACGGCGATCAGCGCAACCGTGATCTGCTTGAGGTATTGCCTGATCAGCTCTTCGTTGCCGCCGATATACCAGCCCATTGCCGTGAGAATCAACGACCACATGCCCGCGCCCAGGCAGGTGTAGAAGGCGAACTTGCCGTAGTTCATGCGCGTCAGCCCGGCAGGCAGTGAAATCAGGTGGCGGATACCGGGAATCAGGCGGCCAGTGAACGTGGAGACCGCGCCGTGTTTCTCGAAAAAGGCATCGGTCTTGTGCAGCAGCTCGGGGCGCACGAAGAAGTATTTTCCCCAGCGTTCCAGAAAGGGGCGGCCGACCCAAAGCGCGAAGAGGTAATTGATGGTGGCGCCTGCCAGGCTGCCAACTGTTGAGGCCAGCACGATCAGGGCAAAGCTCATCTTGCCCTGGTATGCGAGATAGCCCGCGGGGATCAGCACCGCCTCGCTGGGGACGGGCAGCACAGTGGATTCCAGGCCCATGAGAATGAAAATGCCCCAGTAACCCCAGTCATGGACAGTGGTCAGGATCCAGTTGATGAATTCGTGAAGCATTATTTAAGTGAAGGGGGAAGGGTATGAAGCGAGGTGGAAGGTTTTACCCTTTACCCTTGAGCGCCATGCTTGAAAAGGATGGCCGCGTTCCCTTCCCCCTTCACTGATTTCAAACCTGCGCGCCGTCGGCGGTCACGCCTTCCTTCGGCTTGTCGTCGCGCAGGAAATGCTCGCGCTTGACGCCGAGCATGAGCAGCAGGGGCGAGGCGACCAGCACGGAAGAATAAATGCCGAACATGATGCCGATGGTGAGCGCCAGCGCGAAGTTGTGCAGCGCCTCGCCACCGAAGAACAGCATCGCCAGCACCATGATCTGCGTGGACAGGTGGGTGATGATGGTGCGGCTCATGGTGGTGGTGATGGCGCTGTCGATCAGGTCGGGGATGCTTGCCTTGCGCATCTTGCGGATGTTCTCGCGAATCCGGTCGAACACGACGACGGATTCGTTGACCGAGTAGCCCAGGATCGCCAGCACGCCTGCGAGCACGGTCAGGGTGAATTCCCACTGGAAGAACGCGAACAGCCCCAGGATGATGACGATGTCGTGCGCATTGGCGATGATGCCGGAAAGCGCGAAGCGCCATTCAAAACGCAATGCAAGATAAATCATGATGCCGACGGCGACGACAAACAGCGCCAGCGCGCCGTTGTCATAGAGTTCCTTGCCGACCTGCGGACCGACAAAGTCGACTTTCTTCAAGGTCACATCGGGCGTCTGTGCCTTGAGCGTTTCCATGACCCGATTGCTGGTTTGCGCCGAAGTGGATGTCTTGCTTACCGGCAGGCGGATCAGTACGTCGCGCGAGGTGCCGAAGTTCTGCACCGAAACTTCCCTTAGTCCCGCGCCTTCCAGTGAAGCCCGGATTTTGTCGAGATGCGCGGGCTGGCTGTAGGCGACTTCCATCACCGTGCCGCCCGTGAAATCAACGCCGAGATTGAGGCCCTTGGCCCAAAGCGCCCACACAGCGAAAAAGAAGGTGGCAAGCGAGATGAAGGTGGTGACCTTCCCGTAGCGCATGAACGGGATGACGCGGTCGACATCGAAAAAGCGGATCATTGCGTGTTCCTCAGATCGAAACGTTGGCCAGGCGCGGTTTGCGGCCGTAGGTCAGGTTGACCATGGCGCGCGAAACCGTCACCGCGCTGAACATGGACGTCAGGATGCCCAGACACAACACCACGGCAAAGCCGCGCACCGGGCCGGAACCCAGCCAGAAAAGCGCAATGCCGGCAATCAGCGTGGTCAGGTTGGAGTCGAGAATCGTGCCCCATGCGCGGTCGTAGCCCGCGTGAATCGCGGCCTGCGGGCTGGCGCCATTGCGAAGTTCTTCACGGATGCGTTCATTGATAAGAACGTTGGCGTCGATCGCCATGCCAAGCGTCAGCGCGATGGCGGCCATGCCGGGCAGGGTCAGGGTGGCCTGCAACATCGACAGCAGCGCGATCAGGAAGAAGCCGTTGATGGCCAGCGCCAGCGATGAGAACAGGCCAAACACGCGGTAGTAGAAAATCATGAACGCGACGACGGCAAGAAAGCCCCAGATGTTGGAGTGAAAGCCCTTTTCGATGTTTTCCTTGCCCATGCTGGGGCCGACCGTGCGCTCCTCGACGATGGTCATCGGCGCGGCCAGCGCGCCGGCGCGCAGCAGCAACGCCACGTCGGAGGCTTCCTGCGGCGATTCCATGCCGGTGATCTGAACGCGCCCGCCGCCAATTTCTTCCTGGATGGTCGGCGCGGTGATGATTTCGGTCTGGGTGCGCTCGATCAGCAGAATGGCCATGCGGTGGCCGACATTCTCGCGCGTCACTTCCTTGAAAATCCGCGCGCCCTTGCCATCCAGATTCACATGCACGGCCGGACGGTTGGTCTGGCTGTCGAAACCCGGCGTGGCATCGGTAATGGAATCGCCGGTCAGCACCACATCCTTCTTCACCAGCACGGGGAGGCCGTCGCGGCTTTGATACATCTCGTCGCCAAACGGAATCTGGCCTGCGGCGGCGGCATTGATGTCGCCTTCCTCGTCCACCAGCCGGATTTCCAGCGTGGCGGTGCGGCCCAGAATATCCTTGGCCTTGGCGGTATCCTGCACACCGGGCAACTGGACGACCACGCGGTCGATACCCTGTTGCTGGATCACCGGCTCGGCTACGCCCAGTTCGTTCACGCGGTTGCTCAGGGTCTGGATGTTCTGCTTGACGGCGAATTCCTGGATCTGTTTTTCCGCCTGCGGCTTGAGCGTCGCGGTCAGGCCGAATTCATCCACGCCGTCCTCGGTGACCAGATTCAGGTCGGGAAAGGTGTTGCCGATTTTTACCTGGGCGGCATCGCGCTGGTCGCGGGTGGAGAACTTCGCAACAACGGTATTGCCTTCGCGGCTGATGCGCGAATAGCGGATTTTTTCGCTGCGAAGCTCGCTGCGGATGTCGCCCTGGTAGCGGATGGCGGCTTTTTCCAGCGCGGCCTTCATGTCCACTTCCAGCAGAAAATGCACGCCACCGCGCAAATCGAGACCCAGATACATGGGCAGGGCGCGGATGGAATTGAGCCAGGACGGCGAGGCGGAGAGCAGGTTGAGCGCAACCGTGTTGCGGCTGCCCAGGGCCGATTGCAACGTATCCTTGGCCTTGATCTGGTCGTCGGTGCTGGCAAAGCGGATCTTGACGCTGTTGCCGTCGATGAAGGCATCGCCATGTTTGTGGCCGCTGTTCTGCAGCGCCGCAGTCGCCTGCTTCAGCAGATTGTCATCCGCCTTGTCGGTGGTCTTCACCGGCGAAATCTGCACCGCCGGCACCTCGCCAAAAAAATTGGGCAGCGTGTACAGGAAGGAGATCAGCAGCGTGATGCCGATGAGGATGTATTTCCAGAGGGGGAAGCGGTTCATATTTTAGTGAAGGGGGAAGGGGGAAGGGGGAAGGGTATGAAGGCGGGAGCGGTTGTTACCCTTCTCCCTTGAGCGCCGAGGGCGCGGTCCCTTCACCCTTCACTATTCATTAAATTCCTTTAATCGTGCCCTTGGGCAGCAGGGTCTGTACGGCGGATTTTTGCACGTGGGTGGTCACGCCGTCGGCGATTTCCAGTGACACATACTGTTCACCGACCTTGACGATCTTGCCGACCTGACCGCTGGCGGTGGCAACTTCATCGCCTTTTTGCAGGGATTCCAGCATTTTCTTCTGCTCTTTTGCGCGCTTCATCTGGGGGCGGATCAGCATGAAGTAGAACAGCACAAAAATGATGATGAGCGGCAGCATGCTCATCAAGGGATCAGGCTGTGCGGGCTGGGCGTTTGCGGTCCCGGACAGCAGTGTCAGACCTGCGGGAATCGCTGCGATGGATGGTTTCACTTTCATGTTGGCTTGGCCCTGTTGATTCAAACTTGGGCATTTTAACATCCCGAGCGCCTTGCTTCGGTAAAGGCCGCACGGAAGGCGTCAAATTGATTTTCCTCAATTGATGCACGGATATTTCGCATCAGGTCCTGGTAATAGGTCAGGTTGTGGATCGTGGCCAGGCGCGCGCCCAGAATCTCGCCGCAACGGATGAGATGGTGTACATAGGCGCGGGAAAAATTCCGGCAGGCATAGCATTCGCAGGCCGGATCGATGGGGCCGGGGTCGTTGCGATGGACGGCATTCTTGATGCGCAGGTCGCCGTTTCGGGTAAACAGCACGCCGTGACGGGCATTGCGCGTCGGCATGACGCAATCGAACATGTCGATGCCTTGCGCCACCGCTTCGACAATATCCTCCGGCGTGCCAACGCCCATGAGGTAGTGCGGCTTGTCCTGCGGCAGTCGCGGCGCGGTATGAGCGAGAATCCGGCTCATGTCTTCCTTGGGCTCGCCCACGGAGAGGCCGCCGATGGCATAACCGTCGAAGCCGATCTGTTCCAGCCCGGCCAGCGACTGGTCGCGCAGGTCCTCGTGCATGCCGCCCTGCACAATGCCAAACAGCGCATTGGTATTGCCTTCATGAGCTTTTTTCGAACGTTCGGCCCAGCGCAAGGATAGCTGCATGGAATGCGCCGCAGTCTTGCGATCGGCCGGATAAGGCGTGCACTCGTCAAAAATCATGACGATGTCGGCGTTCAGTATCCGCTGAATCCGTATGGATTCTTCCGGCGTCAGAAACAGCTTGTCGCCATTGATGGGGGAAGCGAACTTCACGCCTTCCTCGGTGATCTTGCGCAGCTTGCCCAGGCTGAACACCTGAAAACCGCCCGAGTCCGTAAGAATCGGGCCATCCCAGCCCATGAACTTGTGCAGGCCGCCAAAGGTCTCGATGACCTCCAGGCCGGGCCGCAGCCAGAGATGGAAGGTGTTGCCCAGCACGATTTCGGCGCCCAGCTTTTTCAGCTCGCACGGCGACATGGCCTTGACCGTGCCGTAAGTGCCGACCGGCATGAAGGCAGGGGTTTGCACCGTGCCGTGGGCCAGCTCGATTTTTCCCCGGCGGGCCATTCCCGATGTGCCCAGCAGTTCAAACTTCATGATTGTTTCTCGATGAGCATGGCGTCGCCATAGCTGAAAAAACGGTAACGCTGCTCAACAGCATGTTCATACGCCTTGCGTAAATTCCCGTGGCCGCCAAAAGCGGACACCAGCATGAGGAGGGTGGATTTTGGCAAATGAAAGTTGGTCAAAAGCCGGTCCACGACATTAAAGCGAAAGCCCGGCGTGATGAACAAATCCGTTTCGTTTTCCCCGGCTTTCAGCTCGCCCGAAAGCGCCGCCGATTCAAGTGCGCGCAGACTGGTGGTGCCGACAGCCGTAATCTTTTTTCCCTGATTGTGCGCCTCGTTGATAAGCGCAACCGTCTTTTCGGGAACGGTATACCGTTCGCTGTGCATTTTATGTTCAGACAGATTTTCCGCCCGCACCGGCTGAAACGTGCCCGCGCCAACGTGCAGGGTGACAGTCGCGCGCTTCACCCCGATTTTGTCCAGTCGCGCCAGCATCGCGTCATCAAAATGCAGCCCGGCAGTAGGGGCGGCCACGGCGCCGGTTTGATTGGCATAAACTGTTTGATAACGCGATTCGTCAATCACATCCGGAGCATGCGTGATGTAGGGCGGGAGCGGCAAACGGCCCACAGTTTCCAGCACATCGGGCAAACTCTCGGATGCGTGACAGCGCAGGTGAAACAAGTCTTCCCGGCGGCCCAGCACCTCGAATTCAACGCCATTTGCGACCTGGATGCGCGCGCCGGCCCTGGGTGTTTTGCTGGCGCGGACAAAGGCCAGCACTTCGTTATCAGGCAGCAGCCTTTCCACCAGAATTTCCACCTGGCCGCCGGTGGTTTTCTGGCCGAACAGTCGTGCCTTGATAACGCGCGTGTCGTTAAAAACCAGCACGTCGCCGGGATGGAGCAGGCCGGGAAATTCAGTAAACAAACGATCCGACAGGCGAATTCCATCCACATGCAGCAGCCTGCTGCCCGTGCGCTCGGGGGCCGGGAACTGGGCAATCAATTCACCGGGCAGGTTGTAATCGAAGTCGGAAAGCCGCATTGAGATGGGCGCTGGCAAGGCCAAAAACCCAGCATTATCCCGGATTATTAGTCTCACGCCTTGCCCGGCCTTTCGCCTTGGGCGATAATCCGCGCCTCCACTCCCAGGCCGGGATGGCGGAATCGGTAGACGCAGCGGATTCAAAATCCGCCGGTGGTGACACTGTGGGGGTTCGAGTCCCCCTCCCGGCACCAGATTTGCGATGCAAGTCAGGCGGGTTTCGGCGAGGCTACAGGCCAAGCCAGAATCAATCCTGACAATGTGGGGGAAGCTCCCATCACGCGCCAGTTGTTACAAATGCCTGAATCCAGGATTTTTGATCGATATCGAGGCCTGGTCGATAAAATAATCACAATGGATAGGTGTTGAATCCCGCCTGCACACTAAATCAGTGCAATAAGTGTTAGTTATTAACAACTCTTGTTGTTTGGTTTCCACACTGTAAGTGTCAGGACGGAACTCGAAGCGGTATTTTCGAATATACTTATAAAAAATTACTGTCTCTGTCTATTGGCTTGGCATGTGTTATTGGGCTTCCGAGGAGACCGGAAATCAGCCAGGTAGACGGTCAAAACCGATTTAGCAATATTTTTATGGAGATTTATCATGCAACCCTCGCGCCTTAGTTTTGCCCTGGCCGCCGCTCTGGCTGCCGCTCCCCTGATGGCAGCGCAGCCTGCCGCTCCGGTGCAGTCCTATCCTGTCGCCCAGCCTGGTGCGCCGATTCAGTTGCCGTTGCCTGTCATCCCGGGTCTGACCGTCCCGGCGGGTGGAAGCGGGCAACCCGTGCTGTTGCCGTTTCCGATGCCAGCACCTTCCCAACAGTCGCAGAATGCGCAGAAATGGCTTGAGCGCATGGGCGACTTTACCCAGAACGCTTCGGCTTTCAAGGATCCCAAGACCTTTACCCAGTGGTACGGTGCGATGACCGATCCGTCCATGGTGGGCGCTTCCATGGACATGATGATGGAGCCGGGAAGCTGGATTCGCATGATGCAAAGCATGATGCAGCCTTCGGCGCTTCAGAATTACGCTGGTTTTCTGGACCCTAACGTATCCGCCCGCTGGGTGGGCGGCCTGATGGACCCGGGCTTCTATCTGCAGAACACCTGGTCAACCGTAGACCCGGCAAAAATGATGCGCTGGATGATGTTGCCGATGGACCCCAAGTTCATGCAGGCCAGCATCAACATGATGAACCCTAACACTTACATGAAGTGGATGATGGCGCCGATGGATCCGCGCGTTTGGGGCCTGATGTTCGCGCCGATGAACCCGCAGCTTTATGGCAGCATGGCCGGCGCGCTGGTTAATCCGGCTGGCATGGGCGAATCCTGGGAAACCTTCATGAAACCCAAATACCCGGTGGTTTCTCTGATGCCGCCGGCTGGTGTGAATGTGCCGATCAACGTGCTGGATCCCTCAACCTATGGAAACATGCTGGGCATGATTGCGGGCTTCCTGCCTGCCGGCACCCAGCAGATGTTTAGCGGACTGGTGCCTGGTGGTGCTGCTCAAGCCCCTGGCGGCGCCCAGGCCCCCAGCCTTCCTTTCTTCGGACCTAATCCTTACATCCAGCCTGGTCAAGCACAGGCTGCGGCCCCGGCGCTTGCGCAAGCTGCGCCCGCTCCTGCTTTCCAGCCGGGCGTGGCTACAAAAATAGCCTTGGGCGGTGATACCCTGTTCAAGTCCGGCAAGTCTTCCATCAAGGACCTGACGGCCGAAGGCAAAGCCAAGCTGGATGAACTGGCCGGCAAGATCAAGGCTGCCGGCAAGGTCGACACCATTCGTGTCATCGGCCACGCCGACAAGACCGGCAAGGCTTCTTCCAACATGAAGCTGTCGCAGAAGCGTGCTGCTGCCGTCGCCAGCTACCTCAAGGCGCAAGGCGTCAAGGCCGGCAAGATCATCACCGCCGGCAAGGGCGACACCCAGCCCGTGGTGCAGTGCGATGCCAAGCTGCCCAAGGCCGAGCTGATCGCCTGCCACGGTCCCAACCGCCGCGTTGAAGTGGAAGTGACTGTAGCGAAATAAGTACCTTTGATTTCTCCTCCTCAAAAGGGAGGGGGATGTGCAAACGCCCCGTCACCGGGGCGTTTGTTTTTTTGAAGCAAAATTGAAATTACGATCTAGGCGGCCTGCACGGGGATTGCCTTGCGGCTGCCCTGAATGCAGTTCTCGGTATCCAGGTACACCAGGTTGGGCGCGTATCGCGCGAGTTCCAGTTCGCTGTAGTTTGCATAAGTGGCGATGATGACGATGTCGCCGGGCGCGGCCTTGTGCGCGGCAGCGCCGTTCACCGAGATGATGCCGGAGCCACGTTCCGCGCGGATGGCGTAAGTGGTGAAACGCTCGCCATTGCTGACGTTGTAGATTTGTATCTGTTCGTATTCGTGGATGTCGGCCGCGTCGAGCAAGTTTTCGTCAATGGCGCACGAGCCTTCGTAATGCAGTTCCGAATGCGTGACGTGCGCGCGGTGGAGCTTGGATTTGAGCATGGTTCGGGTCATATGCATCCCCCGGAATCTATGAGCCTGAATTATAAGGGAATTGCAGCTATTTCGCCGCAGGCTTGTTGCCGGACACTTCGACATTGTCGATCAACCTGGTGTTCCCCTGATGGGCCGCGCCAAGCACCACGAAAGCTGAATCTTCCTCGTTGGGCATTCCAAGGTCCTCGCGCCGGATGCTGACGTAGTCCACTTTCCAGCCATGCTGATACAGGGTGCCCAGCGCCTGCGTTTCCAGTTCCTCGAAATTAGTCCGGCCCAGGGCAAGTGCATCGGCGATCTGTTTCAGGCACTGATACAGCCGGGGCGCTTCCTTGCGTTCCAGCGCAGACAGATAGCCGTTGCGCGATGACAGGGCCAGGCCGTCTTCCGCCCGGGTCGTTTCTCCGGCAAGAATCTCGATGGGCAGATTCATCTGCGCGACCATGCCGCGAATCAGTGCAAGCTGCTGGTAATCCTTTTTGCCAAAAATGGCGACGGCTGGCTGGACCAGGTTGAACAACTTGAGCACGACAGTGAGCATGCCGCGAAAATGTCCGGGCCGGTACTGTCCGCACAGCTCGTTGGCCAAGGCAGGCGGCTCGACAAAATAATCTTGTGGTTGCGGATACATGTCCTGCACGCTGGGCGCGAACACCGCATGGCATCCGGCTTTCTTTAGTTGTTCGCAATCCTGTTCGAAGGTCCGCGGATAGCGTTCAAAATCCTCGCCCGGGCCAAACTGAAGCGGGTTGACGAATATGCTGGCAATAACGGGAAGGCCGGTCAGGCGCGCCTTGTTCGCCAGCGAAACATGGCCGGCATGCAGGTTGCCCATGGTCGGCACAAAGGCGCAGCGTGCATGGGCTGCTTTCCATAACGCCAGCTCGCGCGGGGAGTTCAGTATATCCATCAGAAGCCGTGTTCGGCGCCAGGAAAACTGCCGGCTTTGACTGCCTGCACGTAAGCCGTCAATGCGCCCGCAATGCTGTCCGCGCCGAGCATGAAGTTTTTCGAGAATCTGGGCGGGTGGGGATAAAGGCCCAGCACGTCATACAGCACCAAGACTTGCCCGTCGCAATCCGCGCCTGCGCCGATGCCGATGGTGGGAATGGACAGCGCTTGTGTCACTTCGGCAGCGAGCCTTGCGGGAATTGCCTCCAGTACCAGCAACCCGGCGCCTGCTTTTTCCATGGCGCGTGCATCAGCCAATAGTTGGGCTGCAGCGGGTTCGTCGCGGCCCTGCACCTTGTAGCCACCCAACTGATTGACTGATTGCGGCAGCAAGCCCAGATGCGCACAAACGGGAATGCCGCGGCTGACAAGGAATGCGACGGTTTCAATCATCACCGCGCCGCCTTCCAGCTTGACCATGTGCGCGCCAGCCGCCATCAGCTTTGCAGCAGACGCAAACGCCTGCCCGGGACTTTGCTGGTAGGTGGCAAAGGGGAGGTCGGCGACGATGAAAGCGCGCTTCACACCGCGCGCAACACAGCGCGTGTGATAACTCATTTCCGAGAGCTTCACGGGAAGCGTGGAGGGCTGGCCTTGCACCACCATGCCCAGCGAATCGCCGACCAGGATGACGTCCACGCCAGCTTCATCCATGACACGGGCAAACCCTGCGTCATAACCGGTCAGCACGGCAATCTTCTCGCCGCGCTGGCGCATGGCCTTCAGAGTGGAGAGGGTGATGGGTTTGATGTTGTCCATCATGCCGCGCGCGAGAAAAATTCACGCGGCCCGCGCATCTTGGCGATGCGTTCCAGCAGCAGTTCAAAATCCGTCGCGCTTTTCACGAAATTGAGATTGTCGCTGTTGACCATCAGCACCGGCGCCGCGTCGTAGTGGTGAAAAAACTCGCTGTAGGTGGAGGCCAGACGATCCAGATAATCCGCGCTCATGCCCTGTTCGTAATCGATGCCGCGGCGCTTGACGCGCGATTTCAGTTTATCCACTGGTGCTTGCAGATAAATCACCAGATCCGGCACCGGGGATTGCAGGGCAAGGTCATCGTAGACCTTGCGATACAGGTCGTACTCGTCGTCATCGAGATTGAGCCGAGCGAACAGCCTGTCCTTGTCGAGCAGAAAGTCCGACACGATGCTGTGGCGGAAGAGGTCGCCCTGCGCGAGCTGGCTGATCTGTCTGGCGCGATCGAACAGGAAATGCAGTTGCGTGGCCAGTGCATAGCGCTTGGGGTCCTGGTAGAAGCGCGGCAGAAAAGGATTGTCGGCGGCATTTTCCAGCAGCAGATCGGCCTGCAAATGGCTGGCCAGCTTTTTCGTCAGACTGGTCTTGCCCACGCCAATGGGGCCTTCTACCACAATGTAACGGTAGCGGGCGAGCGGCGTCATGAGCTTGCTCCGAGAATATTCGGCTGCATCAGGCCAGACCTCCGGCCGAGCGCGGTTCATGCGCCGTCATGCGGCGCACATCCTGCGATGCGCACAATCCAAGCAGCATGTCGATGCGGCTGCCGCCGGGGAGCGACAGCGCCGGCGCGAGTTCCAGCAAAGGCATCAACACAAAGGCGCGTTCGTGCATGCGGGGATGCGGCAGGGTCAAACCTTCCTCGTGAAAATGCGCGCGGCCATACATCAGCAAATCGAGATCGAGCGTGCGCGGCGCGTTGCGAAAGCTTCGATTGCGGCCGTGATGATGTTCGATTTCCAGCAGCGCGGAAAGCAATGCGCGAGGGGACAGCCGGGTTTCGATTTCCACTGCCGCATTGATGAAATCCGGCTGGTTTGCATAGCCAACCGGTGCCGAGACATAAAGCGACGAGCGCGCGACAAGCCGGCTTTCCGGCAGTTTGTCCAGCTCGTCCATGGCCAGAATGACCTGCGCGGCGGGGTCGTCGAGGTTGGCGCCCAGGCCAATATAGGCGGTGACCATCATGCCGGAAACTCGTCCGCTGGTGTGGTGGAATCGTGACCTGCCGGTTTGCGGCGGCGCCGCCGCCGTTTGGGTTTGGGGCCGCTGTCGGCAAGCAGCATGGCCTTGCGAGAATCGTCATCCGCATCCTGGAAGTCCGTCCACCAGTCGCCAAGCTCTAGCGGAATCTCGCCGGATTCGGCGCGAATGATCAGGAAGTCGTAGCCTGCGCGGAAACGCGGGTGTTCCAGCAAGCGGAAAGGGCGCGCGCCCGAGCGGTATTCGAAGCGCGGCTGCAAGGCCCACACTTCCTTGATCATGCCGTCGAAGCGGCGCGGGATCGCCAGCTGTTCGCGCTGCGCATCGAGCACTTCGTCCATGGCGGCGAACAGTGCGGGAATGGGCTTTTCTCCAGCTGACTCCATCGCCTTCCAGCGCCGCTGCACCTGCGGCCAGAGCAGGCAGGCAAACAGGAAGGCGGGGGAGGCGGGCTTGTCTTCGTGTATGCGCTGATCGGTGTTTTTCAGGCCCGCTTCAATGAAGCGCTTGCCCTGCGGGTCGTCAAGAATGGTATCCAGCAACGGCAGCATGCCGTGATGCAGGCCTTCGGCACGCAACTGATGCACGCCACGCAAGGCATGGCCGGACATCAGCAGCTTGACCGCTTCGTCAAAAATGCGCGCGCGCGGGACGTTGTTCAGAAGCGGTGCCAGTTCAGCCACGGGCTTGCGCGTGGCAGGATCAATGTGGAAATCCAGCTTGGCGGCAAAACGCGCGGCGCGCAGCATGCGCACCGGGTCTTCCCTGAACCTGGTTGCCGGGTCACCGATCATGCGCAGGATTTTCTTCCGGCAATCCTCGGCGCCGCCGTGGTAGTCCCAGACTTCTTCGCGCAGCGGGTCGTAATACAGGGCGTTAACGGTGAAATCGCGGCGCGCGGCATCCTCGCTTTGCGAGCCGAAGATGTTGTCTTCCAGAATACGGCCGGTTTCATCGGTGGGGCGTTCGTCCTCGTCTTCACCGGTCAAGTTGCCGGCAGCTCTGAAGGTTGTTACTTCGATTGTGTCCCGGCCGCACATCACGTGCACGATGCGAAAACGGCGTCCGATGATGCGCGAGCGGCGGAATAGGCGGCGCACTTCCTCCGGCGTGGCATCGGTGGCGACATCGAAATCCTTGGGTTTTTTCCCCAGCATCAGGTCGCGCACCGCGCCGCCGACGACGAAAGCCTTGAAGCCCGCATCCGCCAGGGATTCGCATGTCTTCAGCGCACAGTCGTTGATGGCATCCCGCCGGATGCCGTGCGCGGAGCGCGGCAGAATCACGGCGTCACCGTTGGCCGGGCGTTTGCCGGACTTGCCGAAAACTTGCTTGATGAAGCGACGGATCATTGCGCGATGAAAAAAAGCAATGAACGCAGAGACGCAGAGACGCGGAGAGAAGGAATCATGACTTTCACAAGGGTTTTTCTCTGCGTCTTTGCGCCTCTGCGTTGATAGGTTTTTGAATTATATCAGTCGCCTCTTTTCAGCTCCTCAGGCTGATGATCGGCCAGTCATTGAGTTTTGCATGCGCTTCCAGCGTGTCATCGGGATCGACGGCGAAAGGGTGGGTTACCCGCTGCAACAATGGCAGGTCGTTCAGAGAATCGCTGTAGAACCAGCTTTCCGTCACGTCTTCCCACAACAGACCGAGTTCGGATAACCACATGTCGAGCCGGGTGATTTTGTGTTCCTTGAAGCAGGGTATGCCCGCGCCACGACCCGTGTACCGGCCATTAGCCATCTCGACTTCCGTCGCAATCAGGTGCTCCACGGCGAACTCCCGGGCGATGGGCGCGGTGACAAAACGGTTGGTGGCGGTGATGATGGCGACCTTGTCCGCTTCGCGCTGATGACGCTGCACGAGTATCCGCGCCTTGTCGGTGATGATGGGACGAATCCGGGTTTCCATGAACTCCCGATGCCAACTGTCAAGCTGCTCCATGGAATGGTGACTCAGCGGTTTGAGCTGAAAATCCAGAAAAGCGTGGATATCCAGTGTGCCGGCTTTGTAATGCTCGTAGAACGCGTGGTTTTTCGCTTCGTGAACTTCGCGGTCCAGCACGCCCTTGCCGATGAGGAATTGCGCCCACTCAAAATCCGAGTCGCCGGCGAGGAGTGTATTGTCTAGGTCAAACAGGGCCAGTTTCATAGGACATGCGCAATGAGTCAGAGCTTGAAAGTATAACGGGTCGGCGTATCGCTTCACTTACAATATCGCCATGAACAAGGAGTTACTAGTCTTCACCGAGGGCTGGCAGACGCTGGGCTGGGCCGGGGTGCTGGTCATGCTGTGGTTTGCCTGGCGTTCGGGAGAACTGAAGCGTCTCAAGGATGTTTCCCGTCTCAACCTGTTCCTCGCCGTGTCGGTGGCGCTGATGGTCTTGTGGCAGATCCGCACGGGGATCAGGCCTGGGCTGTCGTTTCATCTTCTGGGTGCAAGCATCGCCACGCTGATGTTCGGTTTCTGGCGCGGCTGGCTGGCGGCCAGTATCGCCGCAATCGCCACCTCGCTGGCAGGCAAGGCCAGCCTGCCAGCTCTGGGTATTGAAATCCTGGTGTTCTGCGCGGTACCGGCCGCGATTACCCATCACCTGTACCGGCTCGCGGACCGCAGACTGCCCAATCATTTTTTCATCTACGTGCTGGTAAACGGCTTTTTCGGCGCGGCCCTGGCCATTGGCCTGGTGGCGCTGACGTCGACGATGGTGATGTGGCTGTCCGGCGCGTATCCGCTGGAATATCTGCTCGAGCATTACACGCCGTACTATTTTCTGCTGGCGTGGTCCGAAGCTTTTACAACCGGCATGATGGCGACGCTGATGGCGGTGTACAAGCCGGAGTGGCTGGAAACGTTTGACGATAACCGGTATATCCGAAACAGGTGAAGGGTTGGAGTGAAGGGGGAAGGGATCGCGGCCATCCTTTTCAGGCATGGCACTCAAGGGGGAAGGGTCAAACCCTCCCGGCAGGGAGGGTGGCGTGAAGCGCCGGGAGGACATCCCCCTTTACCCTTCTCCCTTCACTGATAGATGGACTGTATGACCCAACCAATTACTTATCCCGACCTGCCTGTATCCGCCAGACGGAGTGACATCATCGCCGCGCTCAAGCAGAGTCAGGTGCTGATACTGTGCGGCGAAACCGGCTCTGGCAAGACTACGCAGGTTCCAAAGATGTGCCTGGAAGCCGGGTTGGGAGGCCCAGGTTCAAATGGGGGCGGGCTTATCGGCTGCACGCAGCCGCGCCGCATCGCCGCGCGGTCGGTGGCGCAGCGCGTGGCCGAAGAGCTGAAAGGCGAACTGGGTGGGCTGGTCGGCTACAAGGTCAGGTTTACCGATAAAGTCCGGCGTGACACCCGGATCAAGTTCATGACCGATGGCATCCTGCTGGCGGAAAGCCAGGGTGATCCGATGCTTTCGGCCTATTCCTGCATCGTGGTGGACGAGGCGCATGAACGCAGTCTCAACATCGATTTTCTGCTGGGTTATTTGCACACGCTGACCGCGCTGCGGCCGGAAATGAAAATCGTGATTACCTCGGCGACCATCGACGCGGAGAAATTCTCGGCCCATTTTAATCATGCGCCAGTAATTGAAGTGTCGGGGCGGACATACCCGGTGGAGGTGCGGTATCGGCCGGTGGGGGATGAGGAGGCTTTACCCCTCACCCCCACCCCTCTCCCGCAAAGGGAGAGGGGAGTTAGAACTAGCAAGGCAAAAAAGGATGAACCGGATTTGATTCAGGCCATTCTCGATGCGACCGACGAGCTGGCGCGCGAGGCCTGGGGTGACACACTGATTTTTTTGCCGGGTGAACGCGAGATACGCGAGATGGCGGAGGCTCTGCGCAAGCACCACCCGCCGCAAACGGAAATCCTGCCGCTGTTTGCCCGCCTTTCCGTGGAAGAGCAGGACCGCATTTTCAAGCCGGGCAATGCGCGTCGCATTGTCTTGTCCACCAACGTGGCGGAAACTTCGCTCACGGTGCCGGGCATTCGCTATGTTATTGATACTGGTCAGGCGCGGGTCAAACGCTATTCAGCGCGCAACAAGGTCGAGCAGCTGCTGATCGAAAAAATCTCCCAGGCCTCGGCCAATCAGCGCGCGGGCCGCTGCGGACGGGTCAGTGATGGCATCTGCATTCGGCTGTACGACGAGGGCGATTTCAACAACCGTCCGCGCTTCACCGATCCGGAACTGCTGCGTTCCTCGTTGGCGGGCGTCATCCTGCGCATGAAATCGCTTGGTCTGGGCGCGGTGGAGAGCTTTCCCTTCATCGATCCGCCACATTCAAGATTCATCGCCGATGGTTACAGCCTGCTGCATGAGCTCAACGCGCTGGATGAAAGGAACGAGCTGACGGAAACAGGCAAGCGCATCGCACGCCTGCCGCTCGATCCGCGCATGGCCCGCATGATCCTGGCTGCCGAGCGCAACGGAAGTCTGGCGGAAATGCTGACGATTGCCAGCTTCCTGTCGGTTCAGGATCCGCGCGAACGGCCGCTGGAACGCGCGGGCAGCGCGGACGAAAAGCACAAACTTTTCGCCGACGAGCGTTCTGATTTTATCGGGGTGATCAAGCTGTGGAACTGGTTTGACGAGCAGATCAAACACAAGAAATCCAATCGGCAGCTTCGCGATCAAATGACAGACCATTTCCTTTCTTCGCGCCGCATGCGCGAATGGCGGGACGTGCATGGACAGCTTGCCACCCAGTGCGCGGAACTTGGCCTGCGATTGAATGAAAAGCCGGCCGGTTACGATGCGTTGCATCAGGCGCTGTTGACGGGCCTGCTGGGCAATATCGGTTTCCGCTCGGATGATGTGAAGGCGCGTGGCGGCGCTGCTTCAAACCGTCCCGGCGAAGGCGCCTACCAGGGTGCGCGGAGTTTGCGCTACGGACTGCATCCGGCATCGGTACTGGCGAAGAAGGGCGTGAAGTGGGTGGTGGCGGCTGAACTCACGGACACCGGACGCTTGCTGGGCCGCATGGCCGCGGAAGTCAGGCCGGAGTGGATCGAAGCCGCCGCGCAGCATGTTCTGGAACGCGCTTATTCCGAGCCGCACTGGGATCGGAAATCCGCGCGCGTGATGGCCTACGAGCGGGTGACGCTGTATGGCGTGACGCTGGCTTCGCGTAGAAAAATTCACTATGGCCCGATCGACCCGGTGCTCGCGCGCGAACTCTTCATACGAGGCGCGCTGGTGGCGGGCGAATACGATACCCAGGCACCCTGGCTCAAGCACAATCAGGAACTCGTCGCGCATATCGAGGAACTCGAACACAAGGCGCGCAAGTCCGGAGTCTGGCTGGACGAAGAACGCATCTTCGCTTTCTTCGATGCGCGGATTCCGGCCGGCATGCACAACGGCCCGGCTTTCGAAAAGTGGCTGAAGACTGTCAAGCCCGATCTGCTCGAATTGAGCCGTGAAGATATCGTCGCCGAAGGGCTTGATCTTTCGCAGGGACTGTATCCCGAGACTATCGAGATCGACGGCGTTTCCTGCCCGGTCAAATACCGCTTTGAACCTGGCCACCCGCTGGATGGCGCGACACTTTCGTTGCCCTTGTATTTGCTGAACCGGGTAAACGAAGCGCAACTCGACTGGGCAATTCCGGGTGTGCTGCGCGATCAGGTGAATGCGCTGTTCAAGGCGCTGCCCAAGGAAATCAGGAATGCCTTCGTGCCGCTGGCGCAATCCGTCACCGCTTTCCTGAGCGAGGCCGTGCCGGGAAAAATGCCGCTGGCGGAGGCTATCGCCGCCTGGGTGGAAAAGCGCGCAAAGAGCCGGGTTACCCTGCGTGAGGCAGACATGCCGCCGCACCTTAAACTGAATGTGCGCGTGCTGGATGACAGCGGACAGGAACTGGCCATGGCCCGCGACCTGACCGCATTGCGACAGCAGTTGGGCGAAACCGCCAGCCTGGCCTACGGCCAGACGGAAGTTCGCGGCGAGCACGAGCGCGAGGGCATCACGGCCTGGGATTTTGGCGATCTGCCCGAGCGCGTGAGTTTTGTCCGCAATGATCAACAACTGACGGGATACCCCGCGCTGATCGACGAAGGCGAGGCGGTATCCATGAAGCTGATGGATACGCCGGAAGGCGCGGAAGCGGCCTCACGCCGGGGAGTGATTCGCCTGCTGCGTATTGCCCTTGCACCGCAATTCAGGCAACTGGAAAAAGACCTGGGCCGGCAGACGGCACTGGCGCTCAAGTATCGCGGCCTGGGCAATGCGGACAGCTTTTTCAGCGACCTGCTCGACACCATTGCCGACCGCGCCTGCCTCGGCGACGATCCGCTACCGCGCAGCCAGAAGGAGTTCGACAAGCAGAAGGAACGGGCCAAACCGCGCATCGCGCCGGTCATGCAGGCATTGCTGAAATCAGCCGAAACCTGTCTTGACCTGACTCAGCAGGTACAGGCAAGGCTCAACCAGAAAACGCCATATACCCACGCGCTGAAGGATGAACAGGCCCATCTGACTGGCTTGGTTTATCCCGGCTTCATCCGCCAGACGCCGTGGGAACGCTGGCAGCATTTGCCAAGATACCTGAATGCGATCCTGCGCCGCTTCGACAAGCTTCCCGCCGCGGGCGAACGCGACCCGCGCCATGCCGCCATCATCCAGGGGCTGGAAAAACGCTATCTGGAACGCCTGGCCATGCACCGCAAGTCCGGGGTGCACGATCCCGCGCTGGCCGAGTTCCGCTGGCATCTGGAAGAGCTTCGCGTGTCCCTGTTCGCGCAGGAACTGAAAACGCCTTATCCGGTTTCCGCCAAGCGGCTTGAAAAAATCTGGGAGAGCGTATTACCTTAGTACCATGAGCGAAGAAAAAGCCTTCAACCTGCCTAACTCGATCACCGGCATCCGCCTCATGGGTGTGCCGGCGACGATCTGGTTCATGCTGGAAAATCAGTGGGCCGCGGCGACCTGGGTGTTCCTGATTGCCGCTTTGACCGACGGCCTGGACGGATATCTGGCGCGCAAGCTCAATCAATGCACGGCCATCGGCGCGGCGCTGGATACCGTCACCGACAAGGCATTGGGCCTGTCGGTGCTGGTGGTGCTGACCAGCTTCGGCATGGTGCCGGTGTGGGTCACACTGGCCATCGTCATCCGCGACGCGGTGATCGTGGTGGGTGCGCTGGCCTATCGTGGCATGGCGGGACATCTGGAAATCCAGCCGACCTTGCTGGGCAAGGCCAACACCTTCGCTGAGTTTGCCATGCTGGCGCTGGTGCTGGGCCACGAAGCCGGCATCGTGCCCGGCGAGGACTGGGTGCGCCCGATGTTCTGGCTGGTGTTTGCCACCACCGTCGCCTCGGGCATGCAATACGTCTGGGTGTGGAGCAGGAAGGCGCGCGCCGAGCGCCGTACCGCTAATGATTGAACAGAGAGCGCTGGCGCGCTTCAGACATGCGTGTCTTGATGTTGTACATGGCCGCATCCGCGGCATGGATCAGCTGATCTTCAGTCAGGCCGTCGTCGGGATAAATGGCCTGGCCAATGCTGGCGGATAGCTCAAGCCCCAGGCCATAAAGATTGGTGTCGCGGCTGAGTGATTCCTCGATTTTCTTGACGGCGGTATAGCAGTCGTTGCGATCGCGCAAGTCTTCCAGCAGCACCACAAACTCGTCTCCACCCACGCGGGCGATGGTGTCGGATTCGCGCACGCTGTTCACCAGCCGGGCGGCCACTTCGGTCAGCACGGCATCGCCGACATGGTGGCCGTGGATATCGTTGACTTCCTTGAAGCGGTTCATGTCCACAAACAGGACGCCCACTTTTTTTCCATGGCGCTTGGCCTGACGCAAGGCGTGCTGAAGCCGGTCATAAAACAGCCGCCGGTTGGCCAGGCCCGTCAGCGGGTCGTGCGTGGCTTCTTCCTCCAGCGCGGCATGCGACGCTTTCAGGTCCGCCATCTGCTGCTCGATTTTGTGCGTGGCGCGGGCAAGCCGGTTCAGCGTCAGCCAACCAAGGCCCAGACCCAGCAGCGCGGCAATGAATCCGTAGACCAGCATCATGCGGTGGCTGCGCTGATAATCCTGTCGCGCCTGCATCAGTGCCTCATCGTTCGCGCGCTGCAAATCCTCGCGGAAATCGGCCAGCATGACATTGAATTTTTCCTGCAAGGGAATGGCCTCGGCCACCAGAACCTGCCGCGCTTCCTCGACTTTCTCCCGTGACAGCAGGTCGGTGATTTTTTCCTGAGTCAGCTCGATTTTCCGGATGTGCGCGGTCTGCGCATCGAACTTGTTTTTTTCCCGAGGCGTGAAACCAAGTTGCAGCAATGCCCGGCGTCCGCTGCCCACCATGAATCCGGCGCGGTTGAAGTCCAGGAACAGCGTATCGCGCACAAAGGGATCACGTTCGATGGCCATCCGCAACAACTGGTCGGTTCGCGCGTGCGCGGCAACCTGGGTGCGGGTGATGATGTCGATCTTGCGGCCATTTGTTTCCACCACCCGGTTCATCTCGTTTTGAATCCGGGATAGCTGATAGATGCCGTTCGCGGTCAAAGCCACGATCAGAATGATCAAAGCCAGAAAAGCGCCGCCGGCAATCAAAAAGAAAATGCGCTTCATCCGAGGGAAGCTCCTCCTTTTTTATTAGGGACCCTGGAAAAAACGGCCATGAAATCTTCCAGAAGTTCTCCAATTATCGGCCATCCGGCCCAAGGATGCTATTTCGGATTTTGTTTTAATCTGTCGAGAATTTCCCCCGCATGCCGGTCAGGGTCGACTTGCGGATAAACATGGCTGATTTTCCCGTCCGGGCTAATCAGGAAGGTCACGCGCTTCGCCATGCGCAAGACCTTCCAGTCCATCAGCACGCCGTATTTTCTTGAAACGGCGCCGTCGCTGTCGGCCAGCAGGGGAAAGTTGAGCCGGTATTTTTCCGCGAATCGCCGATGGCTTCCGGCATCGTCCACGCTGATACCCATCACCACCGCATCGGCAACCTGCAACCGGGCCAGCCCATCGCGAAAAGTACAGGCCTCCTTCGTGCAGCCCGGCGTATCGTCCTTCGGGTAGAAATAAACGATGCGCCATTTGCCGGCGTGGTCAGACAATTGATGAAAATTCCCGGTCTGATCAGACAGCCGGAAATCTGGCGCGGGGCTTCCAGGTTGCGGCAAGGTACCGGTATTCATTGCACGCCAGACAGCCCAGGCAATGATGAGCAGGAGGAGAATAAGAACGAATTTCATGCTGCATCATAGCAGCCAGAGTTGGCCGCGCAGGCAACCTGCTAAAATGCGCGCCACGCCCCCGTAGCTCAGTGGATAGAGCATCCCCCTCCTAAGGGGAGGGTCACACGTTCGATTCGTGTCGGGGGCGCCAGCTTTTTCCGATTTTTTCTACGCGCCTGACCACAAATCCTGCGCCTTCGCATAGGCGGCTTCGCCTACCTTGCGGCCCAGGTCGAGGCCCACCACGTTACCCTCGTAGAAATGAATTCCGCCATACAGCCGCGACTCGCCCGCTTCCAGCGCGGCGGCGGTAAACGTCGGCCACGACAGCACCACGTCGGTCACCGGCTCGGTGGGATCGGCTTTTAGCGGCTCATTCTGCGAGTAGTAGAAACCGAAATTATCGCTGCCGGTGAAATTCTTCAGCACCGTGGCGGCCGCCATCGAAAACCCGCTGTGGCCTGACGTGAACTCGGCAAAGGGCGGCGTGGGAAATGTCGCCGACTGAAACGGCTTCCAGGTTTCGCCCGGAATTTCCTGCGTACCCTTGCCGGGGCCCGCCCAGCCCAGAATGCGCTTGCCGCGGAACAGGTGGCGAATGGCGGTAACTGGGCGCACATAATCGTATTCGCGCTTGGCATCCCAGGTGGCGATGCTGGCGTCGAAGATGGCATTGGCCAGGGCAAAAAACAGCTTCACGCTCTCGTTCATGTCCAGCCCGTCGCGCTCGGCGACATAGGCGGCAAACTCCGTCCAGTGCCCCGGGGGCAGTTCTGAATTTGGCCCGTCCGCCCAGTATTCGGCAATGACCTTTTGCTCGGATGTCAGCCTGGCCTGAATGTCCACAACATGTTTTGCCTGATCGAGATAATTCTGCGAGAGCGGCGAGGCAGGCGGCGTGGCTGGGCGGAACTGGCTGCCGCTGGTCAGCGCGAAGGGTTTGACGATGCCCCAGTGTGGCGCGATGAAGGCAGGAACCTTGTGCTCGTGCTCCGTGCTCAGGTAACCCAGCGGCTGCCAGCGCCCAAGGTCGGCAACAGCGTCCACCGGCGCGGGCAGCAGGACAGACATGGGCGAATTGACCGGGGCATAGCCGGTAGTGTCCGCATACAGATTTGCCTGATTCGAGTTATCGGTGGCGCGAAATGCCAGCACATCATTCGCCGCGCGGTTAGCCACGCTCACCGGATTGGACAGCGGCGACGTGCTCATGTTGCCGGGCGCAATGCCATCCTTGGCAAGCTGGCTGGCCAGCAGTGCTTCGTACTCAGCCTTGAACTCAGGTTCATACGCGCTGGGTGGAAACTGGTCGATCAACGCGCGGTACGCCGCCTGGCTGATCGCCTTGCGCCGGTTCGCATCGTTGCGCTCTCCGGCCGGCCGGTCACCCACCGAACTGTGCACAGGATTCGCCGTGGTGTCATACGAAGACCACGCGTCGTAAATGCATGTGTAAAGAATGCCGATCGAACGCGCTACCTGCGGCGGGCCGCCGCGCGCGCGTTGCGGGCTGGACAGCGGCAGCCGGCCCAGCGCCCGTACCGCTTCAAGCATGATGTGGTTCCATTCGATAATCAGATTCATGGCTAACTCCTTTGATAGGTCTTTGAATGGCCTGCCCGTCATGCGAGAGTGAATTCGCGCAAGACAGAAGACCCTTGCAGCCTAACAATCAGTCATCAAATGCAAATCCACCGGATGGCTTAAGTCATCGGACTAGTCCGTTTGGAAAAGGGAATGCGTGTGGGGAAATGTGATAGGTGAGATGGGAGGGACGTGGGAAATCGCTGACACCGCTTCCAAGAGGAAGTCAGGAGAACTGGACGGCGAAATTAAAAGCTGGAATAAAACAGTGCTAGTGCTGAAATTCAATTCGAGCCTGGCCCGTTAATTCAGTCAAATGTCCTGACATTGCGGATCGGATATGGGGTACTTATTTATTCTGTGAGGTCTAGTTTGCCCTGTCTTGCTGAGACCGGGAGTGGCAGATCGTCCGTCTTGATAACCATGAGTCCATGTCTCGCACCGATACGGACAAGATCCCCATTATCCGAATAGATCGTATGGGCATTCGCCACCTTGGCGATAGCCACAATCTGCCAGTCGAACTTTGCTTTGGCCCAAGTCTTGGTATTTGCTCGTTTGTCCCCGCTGGTGAGGGCGGCATTAAGCATAAGAGCGCATTCCATGGCGGCTCGACCGTCGAAAGAACCGATCTTGAAGGCGGCGGAGGTTGCCAGTTTTTCATGGTAACCATCACGCGCCTTACCTGCCCGTGCGAGGAACTCTGATAACGCTGGAGTAGGAATAACGATTTTAGTTTTTTTACGCTGTAGCTCAGCGATGAGATATTCGAGCTTGGTCTTGTGGTCGGGGTGAGTGCGTGGGTGGAACAGATCGATCAGAACAGTGGCATCAAAAACGACCATTTACTCTCCCCGCAGGCGTTTGAATTCAGCTTGTGGGTCGTCCAGTTCATTCCAGTCGCTGCCTTCTATTGCACGCATGGCAGCGATGGTATCAACCAAGGGCATTTCATCGAGAGGCTCGAAACCCTTGATGTCGAAGGTCTCGATCTCCCAACAGCCTTCCTGATTGCGCCGCCACTTCCCGCGCCCTGTCACTCGTACAGATTGACCAAAGAGATAGGTTGCCAGTTGGCGCGCGGTCTCCCGACTTGCATTGCACCGGTAATAGGCGCCATCCATCCCCTCTAATGTAACCGGGACGGTTTCGTCTTTGCCGCCGACACGAATAACAACGCCATCCAGTTCACCGAACTCATACACCACGGCTTCTTCCGCTAGGGGGGTTTTACGGCCAGGAAAGTCCAGTATCTTGGCACCACCCTTGAATTTGAGTGCGCCTGTAGCATTGTCATCGCGAAGCATGCAATTGATTTCGCGGTTAGCGCGCGCAATGTCTTCTGGGGCATCCAATGCACCAACCAGACGCAGCCGTTCGTTAACCTTGGGCACGGCAGGCTCATCTACCACGATCTCCGGAATGGCACTGCCCTTGCGAATCTTGTGGAAATGGACGTGTTCCTTGTTTCCGAACAAAAGCGACAGTTTTGCCAGATATTCGGCAAGCCTGGCCATCGGAAGCGTTTCTGGCTTCCAGGCATCGATTCGAAAATCGTAGGTGGTTTTCATATATACAAAATAGCTTAACCGCCCCTAACACGTCAAAAGATTCAAGGTCTTCAATATCAGCCCCCTGATTTACTGTTGCAAACTTGGCTTCCTTGGCGCTGTAATGTTAATGACGCCCCAGTTTGCGAATGTCATTCCCGCGAAATTATATGGGCCAGGCACAAAATAAATTCTCGGCCGTTACTCAAACACTTTATTTCCTGCCTGTCGAATAGCGTACTCGGTAAATCCTGCCCCCATGGTCATCCGAAATCAACAGGCTACCATCGGGCATGACCAGCACGTCGGCGGGGCGTCCCAGGGTTTGTTGCAGGTTCAGCCAGCCGGTGACAAAGGGTTTGTATTCCACCACGCGGTTTCCATCTAGTTTTGCCATCATGACTCGGTAGCCTGATTTCCGGCTGCGGTTCCACGAGCCGTGTTCGGCGACGAAGATGGCGTTGCGGTATTCCTTTGGAAACATGTTGCCGGTGT